>JAXHNK010000003.1:0-91108 GCA_034520505.1 Anaerolineales bacterium
AGATCACATAATCGGCAATAGGATCCTTTCCAATTCAACCCGCTCACCAGCGGATATCGGGAGGCCGGAGTATTTCTACTTCCGACCCGCATTCTCCGAAACAGACATCACCTGGAGAAATCGAATTTCCTGCCATAGCGAGGAATTTTTCTCACCTTAGACAGTAAATCTCGGAACAAATATTTATTTTTTCAGATCTTCCAAATCTTGTTTCACATCCTTGATATCATCCAACATATCCAACTCGACTTTTAGCTCATCATTCAAACTGCTGAAATAAGCTTTGGTCTCCCGGATCACCCGGCCAGCTTTCCTGGCGGTGAGCATCAAGCGCTCCGGGCCAAGCACAAACACAGCCAGCAGTCCCACCAGTATTAGTTCGGGTCCACCGATATCAAAGATTTCCATTTTATCTTCTCCTCGCTGCCCAGGCCAGTCCGATGCTGAGCAGATAAAGGCCAAACAAGGGCAGCATCACCAGCCCCATATTCACGGGATCAACTGTCGGGGTGATCGTCGCTGCCAAGACAGCAATCCCCACCATTGCATATCGCCATCCTCTGGCAAGCTGACCAGCGGTCAGCACACCAGTTTTAGCCAGCACAAAAGCGATCAACGGCATTTCAAAGCTCAGCCCAATCCACAGCATCAGCTTGGTGATGAATTCAAAATAATTCTGGGGACGCACCTGGGTGGTGATGTCCAGAAACTGTGTCAAAAAAGGGACCGCAGTGGGGATCATCACAAACCAGGCGAAAGCCACCCCGCTGGCGAAAAGCAAGCTTGCAAAGGGAACCCCGATGAACAGCCAGCTTTTTTCATTTTTCTTCAGACCGGGCAGCATAAACCGCATAATCTGATAAACCACCATCGGCATACCCAGCACCAAACCACTCAGCAATGAAACCCGCATGAAGATGGCGATGTTCTCGGTAATTTCAATGGAGACCAGCGCTTCACTTCCTCCAATCGGCTTTGCCAAATAATCGATTACCTGGTCGGCAAAGACAGCGCTCACCCCAGTAGTCACCAACACAGCCAGGAATGCTTTGAAAAGTCGGGTGCGCAGTTCATTTAAATGCTGCAGCAGAGGGAGAGAATCATCCAGTTCCCGTCGCGCTTTCTTGTGCGCCCGGCCCAGAGCCCCGAAATATTTTTTCCAGAATGAACCACCTTTTTGAGAACTCATTCTGTCTGATTACACTCCCACTCTACAATCCTCTGACCCGGATCAGCTGGAATTTTTGTCCTCGTCCATTACGTCAGCAACATCTAGCTCAGAGGAGATTCCTTCCTTAAAAGCCTTGATCCCTTTACCCATCTCTCCGGCAATCTTGCTGATCCTGCCCACGCCAAAGAGCAACAGCACGATGACCAGAATAATAATCAGTTCGGTAGGTCCCAGGTTTGGCATGTCGTATTCCTTTTGATCACTAACTAATATTGGCTTTATCCTTTCGCATTACTATAGTGCTTCCGAAGGGATTTTTCTTCCGACCTGCACAGATCGGACAAAGCGTGTCCGTCTTTGATCCGGCAAAGAAGGTCCGGCATTTCTCACATTTCTGCAGCTTTCCAGAAAGCAAGGTGACCGAATGACCCGTCCCAAATACGTCCACCGTTGAAGGAGTTCGTTTGACCCAAATTGCATCCTCAGGGCAAGAGTGCATGCAGGCTTCACATCCAACACAGGCCAAAGGTGAAAAGAGGATCTGGAAGTTTTGCTCCTTCCGATTTGACACAATCTTCAGCGCTCCAGTGGGACAAATTCTGGCGCAGGCGCAGCAAGCTGTACAATGCTCCCCAACTTCCAGACTACCCATATTGACTTCCGGGGGAAGCTGTCGACCCTCAACCGTTCGGTCCAGAAGGTGTTCCACTACAAAAGCCAGTCGGCGTTGGTCTCGCCCCGGCTTCTTTGAAGAGTCTTTTACCCGATTTCCAAGAGTATAAGCCAGTGACACCTTGCTTTGATTTGTAACTATTTTAAACATCTCCCGCCGTGAAAGCGGTGGAGCCCCTGCCTGCCATAGCGGTCGAGAAATGGTGCCAGGATCTTTCCCCTCCACCTCAACACGTTCCTCACAACCCCAGCTTTCCAGGATCTGATTTGCTACCCGAACCTGCCGAGAGACCAAATCCCTGAGCGCCCGCCACCGGCAGTTTTCGCAGAAACTCAGGCGCAGATGCAGGGACTCTAACCCAGACAGAGCCAGGATTATCCAAGCTCCCACCCCTAATCCCGCAAAACATCCTTTGATCTGCAGTCCGATCCGCTCCGAACAGCTCCCTTCATGGGGGGTCGAATCCTGTTCACAGATGATTTCTACAGACTTTCCCTGCAACCGCGAAACACAGCGCATCAGCGCTGGAAAAGCATCTTTGCCCTGGTAAGCATCCACCGGGCAAATGGAAAGACAGGCCAAGCATTCCTCGCAAGAAGATTCATCTACTGTTGGAGGGCTTCCGGGGCGAATCGCCTGTACAGGACAGACCTGAAAACAGGCCTGGCAATCAGAAAATCGATCGACGGTATGTAAGCACCGCTCAGCGTCCAGGCTGATTCCGGAATTCACGGCATCCGCTAATTTTCCCGCAACCGATAACCAGTTCATAAAACCATTACCACAAGAAGTGTCAGTTGATCCCGCAGTGACTAAACAGCCGCCTGCTCCAGCTCTTCGGGTGTGAGCAGGGAAATCCGGTAGAGATCAGCTAACTCCCGACTGATACCCAGCAGCATCCAACTCAATCCCTGATAAAACTTGGTCTTGGCGTAGCGATCCACCTGGCCGCTGAAGATCGGAGCCCACTGCAGAAGGTGTTTTTTCAAAAAATTACCTTTGACCCTCCGGAAAGTCTGGAATGCACCCTGGTCATCTTGTTCCAGTGCTCGAGCCATTTTTCGGGTCAGATACGCCGTGAAGAGCAGTTCATATCCAATATGATCGTCCGGCTCATTCTGTAGATCAGACAACACCAGCCCATTTTCCTTATAAAACCGTCTCACTTTGAGCGTGTGATCCTGCTTGACCAGCCGATGTTTGTCTCGATACACGGATTCCCAGGGGGGAGCGATAATATCATTGGCGCAGTTAAACAGACCGGAATAATCGGTTTTTAACTCCAGCATGATCTCCTTTTCAGGTAATCCCTGTACGTCGTCAATCCATTCGCAAATCAGCCGGATCCCCTTCTTCACCTGGAGCTGTTCTTCTGCAAAAGGGACCTCAGAGAACAGGTCCTGATCCAGGAGGGACAAGAACCAGTCCTGCTTTTTGTCCGCAGGATAGGTAATCCAGAGCTTGCCCAGCAGATCCAAAAACAGAATTTCCCCGGCAAGGGACTCCAACAGTGCTTCTCTGTTTAGGTACTCATTTACCATACTATTTCACCTTTTGTTTTCACCATCAAACGGCTGCTATTTTTTCCTCAGAAGAGGTCTGTGGGACTAGCTTACGCTGCCCACAGACCACCTAAGGAGGAAAGCTTTAACACATCCAGCCTAAATACCAATTCTTACGTTTGCCGCATAGAACAAGAACCTGCTAATCAGTTCAGAGGTCAGCACCAGTAAGAAAGCCGCAAAAATCGTGGCAACCATCAGGTTTTTAGCTTTTTCCGTTTTCATCAGGCGGGTCAGATGCAAGCCGCCCAACACCGCCCCAAGGAGCACAAACAAAATCCTCAGCACAAACAGTATACTGAACTGATTGGTCAGCAGCTGTGCAGTGGCCTGCGCTTCCGGGATACCATTGAACAATCCCAATACGTAGAAGAAATAAACAAGCACGTCCAATCCGATCAGAATCAGACTGGTCATGATTGTTCCCTGCAGGAATCGACCATACCAGGCTTCCTTGAGGTCTTCCTTCAAAAAGAGTGCATTGGTGATCATCAGAACAATCACCGTCAGGCTTCCCAACACGCCGGCAGTGAGAAAGAACATCACTGTAGTATAAGGAGTGTTCCAGGCAGGCTGTGTCTCGACGTAGCGGTAAATCATGCTCATGCTGAAGATCAGCCCCAAGCCTGACACGGTCCCCAGACCATAGAGCAGATCTCGGATTGATTGTGTACTAATTTGCCGCCACTGAAAAAGTGCCATCAGGCCGGCAAACAAAGCAAACAGCAACCCAAAAAGAACCTCCCTGCTCAACCAGGCAGAACCAAGGTTGAGAACAGTCAAGGGAGCATTGAGGGGAGAACCCAGGTGCAACAGCGAGATCAGCAGGGCAATAGACACCACCACGAAGCTGCCGATCCAACCCCGGTTAAGCAATCTGAAAAAAGCTGTCTCCCGGCGTTCGCTGTCAGTCATAAGGCGGACCACACCCAGAATCACAAACGTTCCTACAGCCAGCTGGGCAAGTATGGAAAAAATTACCAGAGGCCAGTCATTGAAAACCATATCATACCTCCATCGGATTGAGGATCTTCCCCGTTCCCTCACCACTCTTCTGTGAATCAGGATGGGGGGTGATCACGATTGCTGGTTTGGTGTACTGCCCATCAGGCAACGGCTCGATAGCGTTTACATCCCCATATTTTTTCTTAAGTTCTTCCAGCTCACCGATATCAAGGGCCCGTTGCGGGCAGCTAGCAACACATGCGGGCTGTAGACCTGCTTCCAGGAAGTCAATGCAGAGATCACATTTAGTCATCACTCCGCTCTCTTCGTTGAACTGTGGAGCTCCATAAGGGCAGGCCTGTTCACACAGTCGGCAGCCGACACATTTGCTTTCGTCAACAAGAACCACGCCGTCTTCTCGCTTATGCATCGCACCAGTCGGGCAGACTTCAACACAGATCGGTTCCTCGCAGTGCATACAGGCTGAGGAAACGTAGTAAGCAAAGAAGTTCGATGGCATCAGCAGTTCTTTATGAACTGGATGAGGAACCCAGCCCCCATCACCGTACTCTACCACCCGGCGGAAATTAACCCCCGGGGTATTGTTTTTCTTGTCTTTGCAAGCAATCTGACAGGTCTTACAGCCAATACAGGCGCTTGCGTCAAAGTAAAAAGCGTATTGTTTTACCACTTTTTATGCCTCCTTCAGGGGTACTAAGGGGGGGAGCTGGTGATCGTACTTGAGAGGCTCACCTTCCCATTTTTCCACCTCAACGTTGCAACTGTTGAGACCCATGTGTCCCTGTCCTGTGGACACAGAACCATGAAGCACATTGGGGCATCCGCCGCGGTCAACACCTGTTTCTTCATCAATATTGACCCAGGCGCCCTGACCCAGTGCCACAACACCCGGCATTATCTTCGGGGTGACTGTGACATTGCGCAGGACTTTCCCGTAGCGGCTGCGGATCAAAACAGTTTCTCCATTTTCAATCCCGCGGGCTTCCGCATCAATGGGATTCATCCAGAAAGACTGCAAAAAGGCTTCCTGCAGCCAAGGTGCATTGTCCAGGGTGGAGTGCACCCGCCTGAGGACGTGCAGGTCGTACTGCTGAAGGGGGTACTCCCCCTTGACCTTGTTTTCCCAATCCTCGAATGTTGATTCATAGCCTTCCAGCGGGGGAACGTATTTCCCGATGGGGGATTTTTCATCCCAGCCGCAGTTGGTGATGTAGTCAGCATAGGACTGACAGTGAATCTCAAACTTTCCGCTGGGGGTGTTTCGGGGGTTGTTCTCCGGATCATCGACGAAGTCTTTGTAGGGGATGTGCTCGTATTTGTCACCCTTCTCCCGCTCGATATGGTAGATTCCCTTTTCTTTGAACTCTTTCAGGGAAATCTGACCTTCTTGCGGTTCGCCTTCAAACCCGAACTCTTCCATGTCCTCTTCAGTGATGGTCACCAGAGGTTTGTAACCCGAACCGTCTTCCTTGATCACACCACAAGCGGCCACATGATCAAAGACATTTTGCTTGAAGGAGCAGGGGATGACCTTGTCGGGGTCGAGGCCCAGGCGTTTTGCGATCTCACGGCTGATCCAGCTGTCAGATTTGGACTCAAAGTACGGATCCATCACCTGGCTGGTCCACATGATCTGATTCCGGTAGCCCATCCTTACGTAGCCGTATTTCTCCCAGTGCGACTGAACCGGCAGGACCAGGTCAGAGTACTGGGCTGTAGGGTTAAGGAACAGGTTCTGGGTGACCACAAAGTCAACCTTTTTGTGAACCTCGATCGATTCCATGGTCCCGGGGAACTGGTTCATCTTATTGTTGTACACGTGGTATATCATCTTGATGTCGACTTCACGTTTCTTGTCTTTACCGACCGTGTATTCCCCGATATTTAGAGCATGCCAGAGCTCATTGTAGTTAATCAGCCAGACATCGTCATCTTCAAAGCGCTCGTTCCTCCAGAAGGCTCCGAAGTAACCTTTAAAACCGGAAGCCAGCGGATTTTCAAACGGTTCTCCGTTGACATAGCTCGTCGGGGTCAGCATCCAGCCTCCGACCAAGAGAGGATATCCTTCCGCCAGGAAAGAGTGGCCCCAGTCATGACCAAACTGCCTGCCCGATCTACCCATGTGTCCTGTCATCGCGCCCAGGGTCATCACAGCCTGGGGGAGACTGTCCGCATTATGTACACGGGCGGGAGCGGGAGACATTCTGAAAGCCACCTTGTTGGTAGTAGCAATGCGTCGGGCTAGATAGCGAATTTGCTCCGGCGGCGTGCCGCAGATTTCTGAAGCCCATTCAGGGGTTTTAGGCTGCCCATCATAGGTGCCCAGGATGTAATCCTTGTAGTTTTCTTTGGGGTTGGCCCCTTCTGGCATATGGTCTTCATCAAACCCAACTGTGTACTTATGGAGGAATTCCCAGTCGATCAGCGGGTCTTTTTCAGGGTCATCCTCGGTTAGCAGTACATAAGCCATCGCTAAGAAAAACGCGGTGTCAGTAGCCGGTCTGCAGGGGATCCACTCATCAGCAAGGGTTTGGGCTGTTGCGCTGTAAAAAGGATCCACCACGATCACTTTGGCCCCGTTTTTCTTATAACGGGTCATATCGTACATAGGAATGCCAGCGCGACTCCAGGCGGGATTGGAAGCCCAGAGCACGAAGAGCTCAGTGTTCTCCAGATCCAAGCGGTCATTTTCCAACTCAGAGAATGGAATACCCCATCCAAGGTGCCAAGCAGCCGAGAAAGTACCGCCGGAGTGCTCTCCCCAGCCGTTGACATAACCGCCAAAAGCAGACATCAGCCGCTCGGTGGGTTCACCGGGGCGAACACAGAGCACAGATTTGTTTCCATGTTCCTCGCGGATGCGGAGCATCTCTTTGGCCATCAGATCCAAAGCTTCGTCCCAAGAAATCCGAACCCATTCATCTTTTCCCCGCAATTCTTTGTTGCCTCCGCCTGGTTCCCAATGCTTTCGCTTCATGGGATATTTCAAGCGGCCTGCCGAAAGCAGGTGATTTCTTTGGGCACGACCTTTGGCACAAGCCCTGAGTTGGGGTCGGTTCGGCTTATCTTCCACCGTATCATCAGTTCCCTGGAAAACAGGGAGTCCATCGACCACATAAGCTTTATTGAATCCCTTGCTGCCGCAGTCATGCCAGCAGCTGGCCGGAACCCATTTTCCTTCTTCCTCAGCAAAAGCCACAGGAATTGCCTGTTTGAAGCCTTCCGGAACCCCACCGGCCACAGCGGCGGTACCCCCTACGGCAGCACTCCATTTCAGAAAGCTCCGCCTGGTCAGCTTGGCTTTAGAAAGGACTTTACTGAGAAAATCATCTTTACTCATTCAATTCCTCCTAAATAAATTAGTTGATGGTATTTGCTCACGACAATAAACAGCACAATACCATGTATTATTAATGCGCATTAGCACTATTATATATACTAATTTATAATTGGCAATATCATATATTAGTGACTTTTGTCATATCTTTGCAATATGATCCATTGTCCGCTTGCCTGTGGAATTGATATCAAGGCATGCATTTTAAACCAAAATGCCCCCTCTCTTTCAGGGGGCATTCAAGGCTATCTATCCCTCGTTGATTTTGTCAACAGGATAGAAGGCCGCTAAGATAGATATCCACTAATTCTTCGGTGCGGTTCATCTCCGGGAATTCCTGAATCCCTTCACCCTCAAGCAAATCCTGAGTGACATGGAAAATTAAAAACATACCGTAGAAAGCATGTGTCGCAAGTTTTGGATTTACCTGTCGGAACAGCCCTTGTTCCATCGCCAATCGAATAAACCGTTCTGTTAGTTCCTCCAGAGGCTTAACCAGCTGTCGGTTATATTTTTTTCCAATTTCCGGAAACTCCCGTGTTTCTGCAATAAATAAGCGAAACAGTTCCTGATTCGAGCTATGCATATCAATATAAGCTTCTGCAAGCTGAAGCAGGGAAGATTGAATGCTCTCCTTACTCTTAATCTGCTGGTTCTCCATAGTTAATACTAAATCTTCCAGGACATCCTTGAAAGAAAACCCCTCAATGAGCTCCCTAAAGAGGGCTTCCTTGCTATCAAAGTACTGATAGATAGCAGCGGAAGACAGACCAGCCTCATCTGCAATGTCCGCGAGTGTAGACGCCGCATATCCTTTTTCCGGGAATATTTTTCTAGCAGCCTGAAGAATAGTGTTTCTTTTCGTCTCCAATAAATCCGATGCGCCCTCAAATTCCTGGACATAACCCGGGCACTCCTCTAAGAAATCACCAATCTCTTTAAGAGATTTTCCCTCCTCTTGCAAATTTTTGATACAGGCGACGCGTTTTACATCGTCAATATCAAAGAGCCTCGATCCTCCTTCTGTCCTTTCGCTTTCTTCCAGCAGACCCTTGCTCTCATAGTTATAAATCATAGCTGGGGTACAGGAGAGACCAGTCATCTCCGTTACAATTCTGGCAAGCTGTCCGATTCGATACTTTCTATCTGTCTGAATCCCAACACTTAACTTCTTATCAGAGGTACTTTGACCACGCACAAATAATCTCCTTGGAGACATTTATATAATATATTCTAAATGTACATTCATTTTATCAGATACTCCAACGAGGATCACATCAACCGCTACTTAATTTACACACTAAATACTACACGGCCCTATCGTTCTAGGTTTTACTCACGATTTCTTCCTAAAAAATGGAGACTAATTTGGTACGCCTTGCGAGAGGACCTGGAAAGCGAAAAGCAACGTGCCGACTTTGTATCTCCGCCGCTTGACCTCTGCGATTATTTTTTCCAGCAGCGTGGTCTTTCCAGACTTTGATTTTCCAAGCACAGTGACGACTGGGATGTCCATAGCATAACTCCTCGTGGCAATATTATAAAACCAAACTGATAATCAAGGATATCCCTGCCAGCGGTAAGAGCACCCAATCCATCCGGCTTTTCTGGGTTCCCATCGGCCTGGCCTTCTCGGGATGGAATCCGCGGGTTTCCGCCGCCAGGGCGATCTCCTCGGCCCGCATCAGGGCGCAGGAGGAGGCTGTCAAGGCAAACAGCCGTAAACCACGCCACCACTGCTTCCTCAGTCCTCCCCTCATCTTCAACGTCTGCCAGCTCTGATTGAGGGACTGCTGCAGGCAGGGCAGCAGGTTCAACGCCACTCCCATCGAAAACCCCAGCCCTTTCAACCCCAGCCTCTCCAGCAGCCCGGCTATAGCGGCAATCTCCACCGCATTGGTCATCCCCTCCAGCGCCACCATCACCACCACAAACCGGAGCGCAATCTGCACAGCCGCCCGCACCCCTTCAGATGACAGCCCCACTCCCAGCACCACCCGATCCACCTCTCCCACCAGAAACAACGGCGGCACCGCAATCAATCCCAGCAGCACCAAACGCCTCCCGGTCAAAGCTCCCCGCCACACCCCGGGATACATCAGCTGCAGCACGATCAGCGGGACCCCCGCCATCCAGATTAGCTTCCCTCCCGGGGCCCGCATCATTAAGGGAAGCTATGTGCGGATCGTGGAATGCATCACGACGGGCCCAAGAGCGCGGGCCCGGGTGCAGCTGGCCGATCGGGATGAACAGCGCAATACCGTCCCCTCGGTGATCAATATTGGCGAGGACTCAACTCTGTGTTTTTCTGATTTCAAGGTGTCCTATCAAGATGTTAAACGAAAAGTCGGTCTAGATCTGATCAAAGGTTTGATCCGGACTTTCTTTAAAGGCTGGCGGGGAGATTCCCAGGTCAGCGTGCGCACCGGGGTGACGGTCTGCGGCCTGCGGGGGACGAATGTGATGATCGTATACCATCAGAAAGCAAAATCTCCGGCCATATGGTCCAGGAAGGGATCATGGACGTGACCCACAGGGCTACCGGACATACCACGACCCTGACCGCGGGAGAATTGATCGCTGCGGATGAGAGCAGCCTGTTCGGTCAGAGAACCTTCACGGAGGAAGAGTGGGAAACCCTGCTTGAGGAAGAAGGGATCGCGGAGTCCAGCACGGATCCCGTCTATTATCCAGAGGCACTCCACGAAGAGGAAGACGAGGAGGTCTTTACACCCTCCGAAGCCGAGGATGGGAGCCCAGATGAGGAAAACTTCACTGACCGGGTCGATCCGCAGGACAAGGACGGCTTCCCCCTCACCTTGGAGGGGATTTTCGACAGCCGTTGGGTGCTGCTGGGCGGATGCTGCCTGGTGAGCGGGGGCGGATTAACGGGATCTTGCTGCTTGTGGGGCTGGTATTCTGGCTGCGGAAGTGGAAGAGGGAAGAGTAAAGCGTGGGCGGATTGTCCCCCTCAGGATCACGAGGAAAGGGAGATCGCTGCGTCGGCCGTTGACCTCCTCTCGATGACAATAAAGAGCTTTTGGGTGTTAAAGCGTTGGCGGGTTGATGCGTTAGCCCCCATCTTGTCACCGCGAGACCCAGCGTGACGAAGTGGTCTCCCTGCCGGGCTTACCCAAACAACCGCTTACTACCAGTCTGGAAATGAGCAGAGGGAGTTCGCCGGGGGCCTGGTTCAACCAGCGGGCTTGCCAGGACGCCTCCAAAGCCATTCAATCAAGCTTCATCGTCCCCAGCCAGCTCGAGCTGGCGGCGGTAGAGTTGGCTGTACAGCCCGTCCCGGGCCAGCAGCTCCTCGTGGCTGCCGACCTCGCGGATACGGCCGTCCTCCAAGGCGATGATCTTATCGGCATTCCGGATGGTGCTCAGACGGTGGGCGATCACCAGGGCCGTACGGCCTTTCATCACTTCTTCCAGCGCCTGCTGAATGAGATACTCAGCCTCGGCATCCACCGACGAGGTGGCCTCATCAAGGATCAGGATCCGGGGATCGGCCAGGATAGCCCGGGCCAGGCTCAAGCGCTGCTTCTGGCCGCCGCTCAATTTCACCCCCCGCTCTCCGATCTCGGTGTCATAACCCTCAGGCAGCTCCTGAATGAACTCATGGGCATGGGCGGCACGGGCGGCAGCCAGCATGTCCTCTTCCCCCGCATCGGGCTTGCCGTAGCGCAGGTTCTCCCGGACAGTGGTGTTGAACAAAAAGGTATCCTGCAGAACCACCCCGACATGGCGGCGTAGGGATTTGACTTTCACGTCCCGCAGGTCGTGCCCGTCCACCAGCACCCGGCCGCGGTCGGGGTCATAAAAACGGCTGACCAGGTTGGCGATCGAGGTCTTCCCCGCCCCGCTGGGGCCGACCAAAGCGACAGCCTGGCCGGGCTGAATCTCGAACGAAATCTCATGCAGCACGTTCTCGCGCTCCGGATCCAGGGTGGTGTCTTGATCATCCCCATAGCGGAAATGAACGTTTTCAAAGATCACCTCACCCTCCACGTCCTTCAGCTCCAGTGCATCGGGAGCATCCTGAATCTCGGGATCCCGATCCAGCAGCTCAAAGATCCGCCCTCCGGCAGCGATGGCCTGCTGGAAGGTGTTGTCCACCTCGGTCAGCCGGCGGAGGGGCTGGTAAAACGAGGTGATATAAGAGAGAAACGCCACCAGGGTGCCCAGGGTCATCCGGCCATTGACCACCATCCGGGCACCAAAACCGAGCACCAGGGCCCCACCCACGGCGGAAAGAAAGCGGAAGGCAGGGAAGAATGTCGACCAGTTGCGGATGGCCAGGATGCGCTCATCCAGGTAGCCGCGGCTGACCTCGCGAAACTCGCTGAGTTCGGCCTCCTCCTGTTCAAAGGCCTGGACCACCCGGATCCCGGAAAGTTTGTCCTGCAGGCTGGCGTTGATATCGCCCATGCGGTCCCGGACCCGGCGGTAGATCGGGCGGGCCCGCTGATTGAAGATGTACAAACCCCCAGCCATCAGCGGCAGGGGCACGAGCATGATCAAGGCCAGCTTCCAGTCCAGGACCAGAAGAACAACGGAGTAGCCTACCAGGCGGAGCAGGTCCGCCACGGTGAGGGCGATCCCGTGGGTGATAAAGCGCTCCAATTCATTGACGTCGCTGGAAACCCGGGACATCAGCTCGCCGGTAGAGGTGTTTTCGTAAAAGGACAGCGAGAGGCTCTGCAGATGATCGTAGATCCGCACCCGGAGGTCGAAGATGAACTTCTCACCCACCACATGACGAAAATACAAATCCCCGAAGTCGACCAGCTGGGTCAAAAAATGGATCCCGATCAGGATCCCGATCAGGCGGGGCAGCGGGCTGAGGTCGCGGATTTCAACGACCTGGTCAATGACCCGCCTCTGGATCAGAGGCGGAAGCAGGTGCAGGCCTGTGCCCAGGAGCAGGAAGAAGCTGACCAGGACCAGGGTGGACCAGTAGGGGCGGACGTATTTTAATAAGCGTTTGAGGACGTTCAAGGGCGGTTCTCCTTTTCATGACTGGCAGCCAGCTGCACCAAACATTGTGAATGATAATGGTGCTGGTGTCAAGGAAAGCTGGTTACGCGTTGGTGCATTAAAGCGTTGGCGCGTTTATAACCCCAGAGGTAATTTTACCGCTCTGCGGTCTACTCAAGCGACGGGCGGGGCAGGACATCTCTGAAGTCAGGACGCATTCCGATCCATCGACCAGGGGAATACCACCCTTCCGGGTATTCTTTCCTGAAGAAAAATCAGGTATAGTTAGCCTGAAGTCTCAGGACTTTCACAATAAAAACAACAGAATAGGAGCTGCACCATGAAGATCATCATCCCCACCCTGGGCACCCGGGGCGACGTTCAACCTTATATCGCCCTCGCCCTGGGACTCCAGAAAGCCGGACACCAGGTAACCCTGAGCACCCATCCCACCATGGAAGGCCTGGTGACCTCCTACGGGATCCCCTTTATACCTATGGGACCGGACATCGACATCAGCCAAGAAGCGGCTCAAATCCGTGAAAACGCCTGGCACTGGCTGGTCGGATTCAGGCGGGTGATGAAATTTTCCTTTCGAATCCTGGAAGAGTCCCATGACGATCTCCTGGAGGTCTGCCGGGAGTCAGACCTGGTGGTGGTTTCCCACTCTGCGGCTGGAAAGATGGAAGCCGATAAACTGGACAAACCGACTGTGAGTGTGACCCTTATCCCCCAGGCGATCCCTGCCCGGGATCCAGAGGCTTCGATTCTCACCAGGTCCGCGATGAGTCTGGCCGGAGCGGGGATGAGCCTGATGATGTCCCGTCCGCTGAACAAAATCCGCCGGAAAGTCGGTCTGCCGCCGATGGGTCCGGAAGGGATCACCTCGAAGCGATTGAACTTGGTGCCGGTCAGCCCCCAGGTCGTACCACGAAATCCGCTCTGGGAGGAGCGGCACCGGGTGACGGGCTACTGGTTCGCTCCTTCGCCAGAGGACTGGCAGCCGCCGTCAGACCTGGCGGATTTTCTGGAAGCGGGCAGCCCTCCGGTGGTGGTCAGCCTGGGCGCGATGAGCACCGGGATAGTGGACCGGGAAGTGCCGGAGATCTTCATCCAGGCTTTTAAAGAAACCGGGCTGCGGGCGATCTTCCAGGGCTGGCACCAGGTTCTTCAGGACGAATCTCTCCCGGAATCGATTTTTCATGCCGGTTCCATTCCGCACGGGTGGCTGTTGAAACGAGCGCGGGCGATGATCCACCACGGCGGTTTCGGATCCACGGCGGCAGGCTTCCGGGCCGGGATTCCATCCCTGGCGGTGCCGCACATTATTGATCAGTACCTATGGGGTGGAAAGATCGCCGAGCTGGGCGTGGGTTCAGATCCGATCCCGGCTGGGAAACTGACGGTGGAAAAGCTGGCGGCGGCCCTGGAGCGGTTCTGCTCGGACCAGGAGATGAGGGAAAAGGCGACAGCCCTGGGTGAGCAAATCCGAAGCGAGGAAGGAGTGAAGGAGGCTGTGGAGCTGATCGAGGGAGTGTTGGAGGATGCAGGGTAAGGATTAAGACCCCCGGCACCTGTGCGGCAGATGTGATTTCATTAACAGCTGAGCGTACCAGGGGCCTGATTATTAAGACCCCGGAGGAGAAGGCCAATATGGCCCGGGCAAAAGCAGGCGGAAAACCTCCGAGGTCAGATGATCAGAAAGACGAATGATTAATCGGCTTTGACTTTATCGAAACGAATCTGGCAGACCGGGTGGCCCTCGGCGATGGTCTTTCCCAGGGTAAATTCGATCTCAGGAAACTGGCTGGCCATCCCCCGATCCCCATCCATGGCGATATCACAAAGATGTTCAATATCCTCCGGGGAAGCGCCCAGCTTCTCCCAGGCGCTGACCAGCGGACAGTAGTGAAAATCAAGGTAATATTTTTCATCATCCGCCGCCAGGACTTCCATCTCAAAGATCTTCCGGCTGGTCCCTGCTGCAAAGACGGTGGAAAATTCCTTCACGCTGGCCGGATCCTCCATTTTCTCCCGCCTCTTTCCCCCGTGAATACACCCGGTTTCCCTCACCGCCGCGCGGGCAAAATCGTCCCAATCTAACCCCCTTTTCCGGGCTTCTTTGAGCAGCAGATACATCCAGGTTGCCCGATGTTCAATGGCTTTCCTCATTTCACGGACAAGTTTCTCTTCATTCTCTGTTTGGTTGACTATGGTTCCCATGGTTTTATCCTTTGGTCTCTGAAAATGATCCAATTCAGCTGACGGAGACTCTTGCTGAATCCCCGTCCTGAACAATGAATACCTATTATACATCTTCTGTGAAAAAAATCCCGCAGGCAGCGGTCCCTGAACAGCATGCTGCCAGCGGTTCGAAGTCACTTATTCTGTAAACCCTGGTCAGCCTTTCGAGAAAAGACCCCGGAGCCTGAAGGCACAGGCTTCCGGAGTCAGTGTATGCTGTCTGTTCGCTGTTTATTCGAGCGGGTCGCCGCAGCCGATGCACAGCCTCGCGATGACAGAAAAGGAGTGGCAGTGGGTTGACCCGTTAACGGGTTGGTCCCCCTGCCGGGGAACATTCAGGGAGAGACCGCCGCGTCAGTGTCTTAGTTTATGCCGCGGGTCAGAAGGACCCCGTCCGGTTACAGAAACCGCAGAAAATGATGATGGGTGAAAGAAGCGGGCAAATTATGCAGGAACACCAACCCCAAACCGGCCATGATCAACCAGTAGACCAGGTGCGATTTTCGCTCCACCTTCTGCAGCAGGTCCCCGACTAAAAAAGCCAGGTAAGGAAAAATTTGTAAAGCATAAGTGGCTTTAATCGTGTCCCCTTTCCCCCGGTTGGGATACATAATTAAAAACCACATATAACCGACCATCGTGACCCCGATGGAGAGCAGGAGAAAAACGTTCACCTCCTGCCTGAGGGATATCTTCCAGATCTTTTTACCCCGGGGAAGCAAGTCAGAAGCGGCGGCCGCCAGGGAGAGCAAGGCTAAAGCCGAAGGGAACAGCGAAACCAGGTTAACCCGCCCCAGGTAACCCTGGATTTGCTCATAATTGGTTTCAAACCAGGCGGGAGGATTCTCTTCCTCCAGGTTCTGCTGGATGTAATATCCGTTGATATATTCGGGTCCCCTGGTGTCAACCCCGTACAGGGTGAAATAACCCCAGTAATCTCCCCAGATTTCTGAATAGAACAGGGGGAAAAAGAGGTTGGGCAGGTGGGGCCGGACCGGTTGAGAAACAAACTCCCGGAGGTTGAGTCCGAGATAAAATTCCTTGGATTGGTTTTTCAGGGAAAAAGTTTCCCTGCCGGACCGGTTAAAAGCCCGGATGGAACCGTACCTGACCTGAAGGGTGGCGTAAAACCAGCCGCTGACGACCAGGATCAAGGCGAGGAGGATGAGCATGGTCCTGGCCGCTTTAATCCTCAACCGGGGAAAGCGGATCCATTCCGCGGCGAACACCAGGAAAACTCCGGGGAACAAGAATATCCCCCACTGCCTGGATAAAGCGCTCAAACCCAGGGCCAGACCCAGGAGCAGGGCATTCCGGAGGGTGTATTGTTTATTGAGGATGATCACCAGGGTGTAGTAGAGGATCAGGATGGCGAAAAAAACCAGATAAGGCTCCCCCCTGACCTGGGAAAATGTCTTGTAGTAAACAGGGAGAATGCCGACAAATACCAGCGCGCTGAATTTCAGGGAGGTTCCGGGCTGGAGCAGCTGACCGATCTTGATGACGAAATAGGTAACTCCCAGGGAGAGAACGAAGTTCAGCAGCTGGGCTGCCTTGGCCGCCCAGAAAATTTTCATTCCGGTCAGGCTCATCAGCAGTGCCGGCAAGGCATAGGGCACCGGGGGAGAAAAGAACTCGGCGGAGTCTTCAGGAGTGACCAGTCGGAAGTGAGAAAGCGTTTCCAGATAATCCAGGTGCTGCAGGGCATCGTAACCGATCAGCGGATCATGAAGCAAGGCGTTGACCAGCACGATCAAATTGATCACCAGGAAAACCAGCAGGAGTTTTACCTCCAGGTGGTCTTCCGTTTGAAAGGGCTGCTTTAACCTGGCCGTCATTTTTTTCAGCGAACTCATTCCTTCTCCTTTGGAGCAGTCGGGGTCGCATGTGCTTCCCCCTCCCGGGGACCCTCAAGGGCAGTGACCGTTAATTCCGGCAATGACTTTTAGATCCGTTTTCTCTATCAACTGTAAGTTGTATAGTATCTTACCAGCAAATCCGGTGGGAGAGGCAAATGAAGAGCGTTGGCGGGTTGATCCCCATCCTGTCACCGCCAGAAACAGCGGCACGAAGCGGTCTTCCTGATCGGCGGAAAAGGCATCCCCTTCATCTGACAAATCGGCAAAGTCCCCGCTGGGCGCTTGACAGCCCGGGCCGCAGATGATAAAGTTATGACCTATCGTTTGCCATATTGCATCGGGAGTGCCAAACACCATGACCCAGGACCGGCGGATCCGCAGGACTCAAAAATTGTTGGGCGAGGCGTTAATCGCCGAGTCCCTGGACAAAGGCTACAAGAATCTCACCATCCAGGATGTCACCAACCGGGCCGATATCGGCTACCGGACTTATTTCCGCCATTACACCGGCCTCGATGAACTGCTGATCAGCGTGGCCCAGGACAGGCTGGACGAATTTTACGAGATCCTCGACCTCCCCCTCCCCGGGGAAATGATCGCGGACCCGGTGGAATTTTTCCACCAGATCGGGCTGACCCTTTTCCAGCATATCAAGGAAAATCAGGAGACGTTCCGTTTTTTACTGCTTGATGACAGCTCCCGTTTTGTCCTCGAGCCGGTGATGAACCGGGCCTGTGCCAAAGCCGAGATCCTGCTAAAAGAACTCCCCCAGGAAAACATCCCCGCCGGGGTGGCCGCCAACCACATCGTCAGCTCGGCTTTTTCCCTGATGCGCTGGTGGCTGGAAAACGAGATGCGCCATTCCCCCCAGAAGATGAGCGAAATTTTTACTGATTTGATCATCAAGCCCACCTGGTTGGTGATGACCCGGGAGACCTAGGCCGATGGAAATTGCCCCGCTGCCCCGTTTACTGAAATCGTTGTTTACCCGACTGGAATTTTGAGCCCATGGTTGAATCAACTTCTCCCCTGATCGAACTCCGCGGTGTGGTCAAGCATTATCACACCAGAGCAGGCGCCTTCCCGGCCCTGAAAGGGATCGACCTTGAGGTCTACCCCGGTGAATTTCTGGGCGTGATCGGCAAATCGGGCGCGGGCAAATCCACCCTGCTCAACATGATCACCGGGGTCGACCAGCTCACCCGGGGAGAAGTCCAGGTGCACGCTAACGGAGACAGTCTGAATCTAAAGGACCTCAGCGAAAACGAACTCACCCTCTGGCGGGGGCGGACGATGGGCGTCATCTACCAATCCTTCCAGCTGCTGCCCATGCTCAACCTGGTTCAGAACGTGATGATGCCCATGGATATGAGCGGGCTCTATCACCCCCGGAAAAGCAAAGAACGGGCCCTGGAGCTGCTCGATCAGGTGGAAATCCTCGATCACGCCTATAAATTCCCCAGCCAGATCTCCGGCGGACAGCAGCAGCGGGTGGCTATCGCCCGGGCGCTGGCCAATGACCCGCCCCTGATCGTGGCCGACGAACCCACCGGCAGCCTGGACTCAGTCACAGCCGATCATATTTTCAAGCTGTTCGAGCAGCTGATCGAGGCAAAGCGCACCATTGTGATGGTCACCCATGACCGCGGGCTGATGCCCCGATTCTCCCGCCATGTCACCATCGCGGACGGAGAACTGATGGAGGAGGGGGAAGAACGATGACCCAGCATAAAAAATTACAGACCGGGACAGACAATCAGGGGGGGATCATCCAGATGCGGGAGGTGGTGAAAACTTTTACCAACTCCGCCGGGGAATTTACCGCGCTGCGCGGGGTGGATCTCGACCTGCAGCGGGGTGAGTTTGCCGCCGTGATCGGCAAATCCGGCAGCGGGAAATCGACCCTGCTCAACATGCTCACCGGCATCGACCACCCCACCAGCGGCCAAATCCTGGTGGACGGTACCGACGTTCACGCCATGAGCGAGAGCAAACGCTCCCTGTGGCGGGGGCGCAACCTGGGCATTGTCTTCCAGTTTTTCCAACTGCTGCCCATGCTCAATTTAATGGAGAACGTGATGCTGCCCATGGATTATGTCGGTAAACATGCTATCGAGGACCGCCCCAAACGGGCGATGGAAATCTTAGCCCGGGTGGGTTTAGAAGGCGAGGCTCAAAAACTCCCCAACGCGGTCTCCCTCGGTCAGCAGCAAACCGCGGCGATCGCCCGCGCTTTGGCCACGGATGCCCCGATCCTGGTGGCGGATGAACCCACGGGCAACCTGGATTCCCGATCCGCGGGCAAAATTATCGATCTATTTGAAGAACTTTCCCGGCAGGGCAAGACCATCGTGATGGTCACCCACGACCCGACCATGACCGAACGGGCCAACCGGACCGTGTTTATTTCCGACGGAGAACTGGTCAATGAGACCATCGCCCAGGCGCTGCCGCTGCTCACCCATCCGGTGATGAAAGAACTGGGCCGCCGGGTGGAACCCCTGCAGGTTCGCCCCGGCGAGACCATCATCGAGCACAAGAAACCGGTGGAAAATTTTTACCTGATCCAGCAGGGGAAAGTGGATATCGTGCTGACCGGGCGGCGGCGTGACGACCTGGTGGTTTCCTCCCTGGAGCGCAACGATTTCTTCGGTGAAATCGAACTGCTGCAGGGCGGCAAATCCATCGCCAGCGTCCGGGCGGCGGAAGAAGGCCCGGTAGATCTGCTGGTCCTCTCCCGGGAAGATTTCCGCTGGCTGATGGATGCGTCCCCGCTGACCGAAAACGCGATGGGGAAAATTGTCCAGAAAAGACTCGAGGAAAGAAAAAGCGCTGACCGCAGAAAGAAGAAAAGAGGACTCTTTGGATAACAGTTCCGGCCCCTCCAGAAGAGGATCGAGCCAGACATGAACAGGAGAACATGATGCGCCCCCGCTGGCGAAAAGTACTTTCCGACCTGATCGACAACAAAGCCCGCACCATCCTGGTGGTCATTTCTGTCGCGGTGGGCGTGTTCGCCATCGGCGTGATCGCCGGCACCTATCAGATTATTTCTGAGGATATGGGCGTCAGCTACGCGGCCAACAACCCCTCCAACATCGAAATCCGGATGGACGATTTTGATCATGACCTGCTGAACACCATCCGCAATTTTGAGGGAATTAAAGATGCCGAAGCGCGGCGGGTGTTCAGCCTCCGGATCCGTCCCCCGGGAGAGACCCAATGGACCACGGTTGATGTGGTGGCCCTGGAAAGTTTCGCCGAAAATAAAATCAACCTGCTGCAGCCGGTCCGCGGCGCCGAGGTCCCGGAGAAGGAACAGATGCTGCTGGAGCGCGATGTGCTTGATGAGTTCAAGATTTCCCCCGGTGACACCCTGGAAATCCTGCTCCGCGACGGAACCAGCAAAGAAATCGAAGCGGCCGGGGTGGTTCAGGATTCCTCTACGGGCGCCATCGATTTCCTCTCCCCGCCCCTGGCCTATATCACCACGGATACCCTGAATTTTTATGACGAGCCGGACCATTTCAACCGTTTGTTCGCGACCGTGGAAGTGGAAGGTCAGGACGACGATGAACACATCCGCTCGGTACTGGCTGACCTCACCGAGAAAATTGAAAAGAACGGTTACACCGTGGGACGCACCTTCCGGTCCAAAACCCACGAACACCCCCTGGAACCGACGATCAACGCCATCCTGGGCATCTTGATGGCCCTGGGCGTGCTGATCGTATTCCTTTCCAGCTCGCTGATCGCCAACACGCTCAGCGCTCTGCTCACCCAGCACACCCGCCACATCGGGGTGATGAAGCTGATCGGGGGGCAGAATCAGATCATCTTCCGGATGTACCTGGTGCTGCTGCTGGTGTTTGGCTTCCTGGCCCTGCTGATCGCCGTCCCGGCCGGGGGCCAGGGGGCTTATGCCCTTTCCCAGTACATCGCGGGCATGATGGGCTTTTCCCTGCTCGGCTACCGCCTTGTGCCCCTCGCCCTCCTCCTGCAGATCGCGGTGGGCATCCTGGTCCCACTGGTTGCGGGATTTATCCCGGTAATCAAAGGCTCCCGGGTCACCGTCCAGCAGGCGCTGAGCGGCGACCAGGCCCGCAGCTCCGGCGAGGAAGATCAGGAAGGCGCGGAACAGGGATCCCGGTTTGATCGGTTTCAGATCCAGGCAGCCCGGGCCCTGGCGGACCGCGGGATCCGCATCCCCCGGCAGATGCTGGTTTCCCTGCGCAACACCTTCCGGCAGCGGGGCCGGCTGCTGCTCACCCTTTTCACCCTGACCATGGGCGGGGCGATCTTCATCTCCGTGTTCAACGTCCGGGTTACCCTGCACGATTACGTAGAAGACATCGGCAATTACTTCCTGGCGGACGTCACCCTGGATTTCGAGCGCCCTTACCGGCTGAAAGAAATCGAACACTATGCCTACCAGGATCCCCGGGTGACTCATGTCGAAGGCTGGGCGTTCAGCAACGCGGAGATCTTATTCCCCGACCGGTCCACGGCCGATAACGTTACCATCCTGGCTCCCCCCGCTGAAAGTGGGCTGGTTTCGCCCTTAATGGTGGAAGGACGCTGGATTCAACCCGGGGATGAGAAAAAGCTGGACATCAGCGAGGGGATCTACGATTATTATCCCGACCTGGAAATCGGGGACACCATCCCCCTGAAGATCAGGGGAAAAGAAGAACGCTGGGAAGTGATCGGCGTGTTCAAATTCATCGGGCTGGAAGGGGTGCTCGGTTACGCCCCCTACGAATATATTTCCCGCGAGCAAAACCTGGCCAACCGCTCCTTCTCCTACCGCATCGTCACCGAACAGCACGACCGCGAGTCCCAGAAGGCGATGGCCAAAGCCCTGGACTCCTATTTCCGCGAACAGGGTTTCCACGTCCAGCAGGCCACGCCCGGGTTGACTACCCTGGACAGCGCCGCGGAAAGCCTGGATATCCTGATCACCTTCCTGCTGATCATGGCTTTACTGACCGCCACGGTCGGCTCCATGGGTCTGGCCGGCACGATGAGCATGAACGTGCTGGAGCGCACCCGGGAGATCGGCATCATGCGGGCGATCGGGGCGACCGATTTAGAGATCATCCGGATGGTGATCGTGGAAGGATTATTGATTGGACTGATTTCCTTCGGGCTGGGGATCATCCTCGCCGTTCCCTTCACCTATTTGCTTTCCGCTATTGTCAGCAGCGCCGTGTTTGCCACGCCCATCGCCGTAGTCTTCACGCCCACGGGCTATTTCATCTGGCTGGGGCTGGTGATCCTGCTGTCCTCCCTGGCCAGCGTGCTGCCCGCCCGCAGCGCAGCCCGGCTGACCATCCGCGAGGTGCTGGCCTATGAATAACCAAAAAACCTACTGCGGATTGAACAATCCTCATCCCGCAGGATCAAACGCACATAAGAGTAAGGAAAAGGAATTGAAAATGAACAAACAAAAACTGATGACCGCTGTGGTGCTGGTGCTGGCCGCGGTTTTCCTCCTCAGCGCCTGTGCTGAACAAGAGACCCCTACCCCGGAACCTGTGGCAGAAATCAGCCTGGACTTTGTGGTCGCGGAAGGGCACGTCTTTCCCGTCCGTGATATCCGCCTCAACTTTTCAGCCCAGGGCCGGGTCGAGGAGATTATGGTCCAGGAAGGTGAGCGGGTTGGTCAGGGGCAGATACTGATGCAGCTGGCCGACCGCGAGGGGGCAGAGGCTTCTCTGCGAACGGCCGAGCTGGAGCTGATCCGCGCCCGGCAGGATTACGCTGATTTTCTGCGCACCTCAGACCTGGCCGCCGCCAAAGCCTGGGAGACTTATCTCAGCAGCCAGCTGCGGCGGGCGGAGGCAGAACGGGCCTGGGAAGACCTGAACCTGGACCGCCTGGAAGAGGCTGTGGACGACGCCCGGATCGAGGTCCGGGAGCGTGAGGAAGATCTGGAAGATGCCCGGGATGAGCTGGACAAGTATCAGGATGTCGACGAGGAAAACCAAGACCGGCAGGCGGCTGAAGATGAGGTGGAAGAAGCCCGGGAAGAGCTGAATGAGGCCCGGCGCGATTTAGAAGAAGCGGTCCGGGAGATAGACAGCGTCCGCGCTGCCCTTGACGCTGCCCTGGCTGCTGAAGCCGAAGCCCAGCGGGATTATGAACTGCTGCAGGATGAGGGTTTTGATCCGGACCAGCAGGCCGTCCTGGAAGCCCGGGTGGCGGCAGCCGAGGCCGGGGTGAAGGCGGCCCGGGCCAGGCTGGAAAGCTATACGTTAACCGCGCCCTTCGCGGGGACGGTGACCGACATATTCCTGGAAGCGGGACAGTTCATCGGGCCGGATGCGCCAGCCCTTCAACTGGCTGATCTGAGCGAATTCAGGATTGAAACCAGCGACCTGACTGAGCTGGAAGTGGTCAAGATCACCGAAGGTCAGGCGGTCGAAATCGCCCCCGACGCGCTGCCCGGAACCAGCCTGACAGGCCAAGTCGACCGGATCAGTCAATCTTTCCAGACCCAGGCCGGAGATATCATCTACACCGTGGTTATCAGCCTGGATGAAACCGATCCGGATCTGCGCTGGGGGATGACGGTGGAGGTCACCTTCCCTACCGAGTGAGCGCCCGGGGAAAATCTGCGGGACAGCTCAGGCCCTCCCCGGCGTTCCGCTCCGGGAGATAAATCGGGAAAACCTGAATCGGAATTCAGAACGGGAAGCGGGCAAACGCCCGTTCAGCAAACCCCGGCGGTTGTGAAGGCAGAGGTCACAGCTTCCGGGGTTTGAGGTCTGCCGTGGTGAGAGCTGGCTCGACGATCAGCACTCTTTATAAACCACCAGCCTGACGTTCAGCTTCTGCTCCAGGGCCCGGACCTTCTCCAGCGCTTCTTCGGAGAGCTGGGCCATCTCCAGACCGGGCTCCATGGCGATCGCACAAACATCGAGCTCTTCCTCTAATTCCTCGATCAAACGCGCCTGATCCGCCGCCAGATGAGCAATTTTATAGGCCATTTTTTCCTCCTCTTGATGAGCTGGTTTACTTTCATTCTATCACCATCCCGGGTAATATCGTCCGGTGCTGAATATGCTCAGAATACTTGAGCCGGAACGATCGATCCTGCTTCTATGCTCACCACTCCTTCGGGAATCCTGACCACTGCATCGCTGTGAGCCATCATCTGCAGCCGGCTTTCATAATCAAGTGGGGTGAAGCTCATCCCCTCCATTCCCCCTTTATTTGACCCCAATTGCCCATGGATAAACTGGGTCCAAGCCCGCTGACCGCGGATGGTCTCGTTCAGAATTACCGGATAAATGGCCAAACCGGGATTGGCCCAGCCTGCCAGCTTCATAATTCCCGGCAAGGCCAGCTGGAGGAAAGCCATATGATTGGACGGCGGTCCTCCCGGAAGACAAAAAACTGGTTTTCTGCCCACCAATCCAAAACCCACCGCTTTACCCGGCCCCATCCGCACCCGGTGATATGTTTTATCCCAACCCAGGTTTTCCAGCTCATCAACCACCAGATCTCGCTCCCCTTTCCAGGCTCCACCGCTGGTCAGCACAGCGTCATTTTCTTCCAGCGCTTTAACCAGATTGTCCCGCAATCTCTCTTCATCATCAGGAACTACTCTGGTGGAGACCTGAAACCCAAATTTCCGGCACCAGGCTGCCAGAGTAACCAGATTGCTGGCAAATAATTTGCCTGCTTCCAAACGCTTTCCCGGAGCAATTACTTCATCTCCCGTGGCGATTAATCCAATCTTGGGGATGTGAATGACCGGAACCTCGGCAATGCCCGCAGAGGCCAAATAACCCACCAGAGTCGGCTGAAGGATTTCACCCCTGTTAAGCAGCTGCTGACCGGGTTTGACATCGGCTCCTTTAGGGAGCACGTTTCTCCCCGGTTTGGCCGTGTTCAGGGCGATGATTTGTTTTCCTTCTCGGCGAGTGAACTCCTCCGCCAGCACAGCCTGGGCACCTTCTGGAAGGGGAGCACCGCTGAGAATCCTCACCGCCTGTCCTTTCTGTACAACCCCCTCCCAATCCCCACCAGCCGAGATGCTGCCCACCAGATCAAGCCGGACTTCATGCCGGGGCGAAGCCCGGCTGACATCCTCGGAATGGACCGCAAACCCGTCCTTTAAGGAAACATCCAGCGACGGCGACCAGATGGCTGCGGTCAGTTCCTCTGCCGCTGCCCGGCCAACAGCTTCCATCACCGGTACATATTCTGCATCCAGCGCGGCGATCGAATCCAGGGTCAATCGGTAAGCCTCAGAAAAACCAATCATTTATTCTCCAGATAAGTACTCTCTACCAGATCTGCCAATGAGTCAACATCATTGAGGTCAAAGACAGGAACATCGACCTCCAGGTCCACATCCGCTGCAATCGCCAGACGCTGGTCTGGATCGCTGATCAGCGTCAGGCCGATTTCTTCCCGAACCACCTCCAGGGATGGCTGATGAGCGCTCTTATAACCCTCAACCAGGATCAAATCCACCGCGGAAAACTCCTTCAGGATCTGATCAAAGGACATCTCTTCTGCCAATAAACGATAAGAAGCAATTTTATCCGGCGCAGCGATGATCACATGTTCGCTTCCCGCCCGGGCATGCCGCCAGCTGTCCTTCCCCGGTTTATCGACATCAAAACCAGCGTGGGAATGATGCTTTAAGGTCCCGATCCTGTAGCCCCGGGCTTTCAGCTCCCCGATCATCTTCTCCATCAGGGTAGTTTTCCCTGCCTTTGATTTTCCAATGATAGTCACTACGGGTATCGCCATAACGCCTCCCATTCTATTTAATCAGCCCTCAGGCTAAAATGACAAAGAACACAATCACAACCAGCGCAGCGGGAAACACAACCCAGTCCCAGGTGCTGACCAACAGAGGCAGGGGACGGGTTTTTTCCGGTGAAAAAGCCCGCGATTCAGCGGCCAGCGCGATTTCTTCTGCCCGGAGAAGCGCGTTGGAAATCGTGGTCAGCGCGAAGAGCCTGATCCCCCGCCACCACTTTCTTCTCAGACCGCCGCGCATCTTCAGGCAGCGCCAGGTCTGAGTACATGATCTTTTCAAGCAGGGCATGATATTCAAAGCCACTCCCATGGAAAAACCCAGCCCCTTTAATCCCAGGCGTTCCAAAATTCCCGCCAGAGCAGCAATTTCGACATTGGCAGTGAGCCCTTCCAGGGCACCGATCACCACCAGAAAGCGGGAGGTGATCTGCAAAGCAGCCTGGACCCCGGTTGAGGAAAATCCCACTCCCAGGAAAGATAGATCCACGTCGCCTAAAAAGAAAACAGGGGGAACGGATAACAGGGCGAGGAGGATCAGGCGTCGTCCTGCCAACAGCCGGCGCCAGATTCCAGGATAAATCAAGAAGAGCACCAGCAGGCAAAATCCGGCTGCGTAAAGAATTAATTTTCCAGGAGTAAGCATCACCATACCCAGGGCCCAGGAAAAGATTCCGAGATGACCCACCGTCCCCAGGGAAAAACCTTTTCTATTCATGCTCATCCCCTCCTCCTCTAACTTCTGCTGCATCTTTTATCTCACCTGCAGTTCAGCAAGCAATCGAACGTTGAGTTTACCTTCTTCACCGGGAAGCACCATCCGGAAAGTGCCTTGATCACCATCCAGGGGACCTTCTTCCCGGGCATAGGCTACCAGGACATCTTCTTGTTGGAAAATTTCCGGCGTGTAGGTCACGCTGTAACCATCCGCAGCTACAGCGGTCACCGTGGAGATTTCTCCTGATGCATAACCGCTTTCCTGAAGCAGTGCTATCAGAGGGACCCCGACATAAGTCTCACCTTCAAACTCTGACCGGGCTGCGCCCAGGGTCTGCATCTCCTCAACAGTATAAATGACTTCCCTCCCATCTCCAGTGATCAGCAGCTGATTGACTTCCTCTACCTGGGGGATACATCCGGAACAACCAATCAACAACAGACCGAACAACAAAACATAAAAAGCTTTTCCTCTGATCATCCGTCTTTTCTCCTCGAACTTGACTTTTCCTCAAACTCCACACCGCTCCTCCCCAGCCGTTGATAGAGCTGCCCTCCCAGCGTCCAACCTGTCCAACCGGCAAGAGCTCCGATCAGGAAATAAATAATCACCAACCCAGCCACAATCCACAACACGGTATTTGTACCCAGTCCCAGCAGCCGGCTGCCGCTGCGCAGCAAATCCAGCCAGACATCCACAATCCCGCGCCCGAAAAGCAGCGGATTGGTGATAAAGGGCTGAACCAGCACCCACAGCACACCTGCTCCTCCGGCGAGGACCATGATACCCCGGTTGGGCCGGTCTTTAAGGGAGAGCACTGCCTCCGCCACTGCTGCTTCTGTGATAATGCCGACCATGGGTCCGATGACCACACCTCCCAGGGTGAATAATTTTAGCAGCGCAGCGATGACCCCGATGAAGAGCACTGAGCCTTTCTGCGGCACAAAGACCCGGCCGATCAAGGCAATGGTCAGCCCGATGGCAGCCAGGATCACCCCGCTGATCGGGATCCTGAGGGACTTCAAAACAGTACCCAGTGTCATTTCCGAAATCCCCCACAGGGTGCCAAAAACTGCCAGGGTCACCAGGTCTCTCGTGGAATAGTTCATAATAAACACTCCTTCTTCAATTACCTAGCTGACAGATCCCCTCATGGTAATCCTCCCCTCTTCCATCAGCAGCACTCGATCGGTATAATGATGGACCAGTTTGTAATCGTGAGATATCAGTAAAATTGCTGTTCCCTGCTCGTTTAGCTGCCGGAGATAATTCATCAGCTGCTCCAGGTGACCCCAATCCTGACCCAATGTGGGTTCATCGAGGATCACCAGCCGGGGTTGAATCGCCACACAGGCAGCCAGCGCGGTGCGCAGCTGCTGTCCCAGGGAAAGGGTAATCGGTCGGCGGTCGACAAACAGCCGAAGATCAGTTTCCCTGAGCACTTTTTGGTGTCTTTCAGGGTCAAAACGACCGTAATTCCGGGAGGCGAATGCCACTTCTTCATCTACCGTATCAGCAAAAAGCTGTTCCCGGGGATCCTGAAATAAGAGGGCAACATCCAGACCGGGTCGGGGTTGTTTTTTGCCCTGGAAGTAAATTTTTCCTGATCGGGGTTTAACCAATCCGGCAGCGGTCAAAGCCAAAGTCGATTTCCCTGAACCATTATCACCCACCAGGGAGACAAACTCACCGGGATAGAGGGTAAGGTCAATATCCTTGATGATAATGTTTCTTCCATAACCAGCGCTGATTTTTTCCAGAGAGAGCAGGGGAAGACCAGGACGCTGCGCTGCCCTCCCATTGCCTTCGATCAGGCTGGCCCAGGAATTAAGCGGTTGATTTACGGGACGGCGCAGGCCGTATTGATCCCGGATGGCCGCATTTTCCAGCACCTCATCGGGGCTTCCCCAGGCTGCAAACCGGCCCTGATCCATCACATACACCTGATCAAGATGAGGGAAAGCGCCTTGCAGTCGGTGTTCGACCATCAGGATAGTGACCCCATATTCCTCCTTCATCCTGGTCAGGGCATCGATCACCTGATTCGTGCTGGAGACATCCAGAGAAGCAGTTGGCTCATCTAAGATCAGGATCCGGGGCTGCATGGCCAGCACGGCGGCAACTGCCACCAGCTGCTTCTGCCCGCCTGAAAGTTGATCCGGGCGTTTTTCTTGGAGGTGGGCTATACCAACCGTCTTCAGGGTCTCACTTACCAGGCGCTGGACTTCTGCTTCATCTTTTCCCAGATTACGGAGGCCAAAAGCCACCTCTTCTCTAACGGTGAGATGGAACAGCTGGGAACTGGGATTTTGAAAAACCAGGCCCACCTTGCAAGCCAATTCATCCAGCGAGGCATCCTGGGTGTTCATCCCGTCCACCAGGATGCTGCCTTCCAGCTGACAGGATATGGCATGAGGGATCAAACCACTGAGCGCCTGGGCCAATGTGCTTTTTCCGCAGCCTGATGGTCCGGTAATCAAAACCCATTCTCCAGGGTTCACCTGCAGCGAAAGGTCTTTTATCACGCGCTCGTTTCCATAACTGATGGATAGATTCTCAACCCTGATCATACTTTTGGTTGGACTCCTTTTCTTTCCTTCCTGATTTCAATGACAAAACGCCCACCAGGATACATAACTGGCGAGCGTTTTACGCTGCTCGTTGTCTTTGTATCCTTTCCAATTCAATCCGCTCACCAGCAGATATCGGGAGGTCGGGACATTTCTGTTCCCTACCCTCACTTTCCCCGTTATCCACCAGGGAAGGGTCGGCCCCTCAACCATAGCAGCAATCACCACGTTCTACCTTAGGTTGAAGGTCTCGGATTCGATTGTCAGCTCAGATCTTTAAGATCTCGTTTCACATCCTTCACTTCTTCCAGCACATCCAGCTCTGTTTTCAGCTCATCCGTAAGGCTGCTGAAGTAGGCTTTCACCTCGCGGATCAATCTCCCACATTTCCGGGCCGTGATCGCAATCCGCTCCGGTCCGAGGACAAACACCGCCAGCAGCAGGATCAACATCAGTTCCGGACTGCCGATATCAAATATTTCCATCTTACTTCCTCCTCGCTGTCCTGGCCAGAATGATGCTGAAAACATATAAACCCAGTAAGGGCAGCATGACCAGCCCCATGTTAACGGGATCCACCGTGGGGGTAATGGTCGCGGCCAGCACGGAAATCCTCACCAGGGCATAACGCCACCCAGCCAGCAGCTGCCCCGCAGTCACCACCCCCATTTTAGCCAACCCAAAAGCGATTAAAGGCATCTCAAAACTAAGGCCGATCCACAGCATCAGCTTGGTGACAAACTCAAAATAATTTTGCGGCCGCACCTGGGTTGTAATCCCCGGAAAATTAGTTCTTAGATTCAACTCATTAGTACAACAACAAGATCATTAAAATGATAAGCTGGAGTAGAACAGAGTGCCTTTCAAACGACCAGGTTTAAGGAGCACTCGTGAACACCTACAAACAGCTCGCTCTGTGTGCCTTTGGCAACCTAATTTCAACGATACCAGATATCTACCCTTTTGGAAAGTGATCAAAATTAAACGGAGATAGCCAAAATCATCAGGGGCAAAAATCTATTATTTGCTTAGAGCTAATATGGAACCGCAGCCAACGTGGATATCATCCCAAACAACCTCATTGGAAAGCCATCAAGGGACACAGTTGGGATCGCAGAAGGATCCCAACTCAAACGCGGGGCTGGATCGAGGAAAAGATTCGACCAGACTGGAGCCCGGAATAAATCTCGATTGGGTTGAAGAAATCCATAAAAACCAATGGCCGAGAAAATGCTTGATTATCCTGGCACCTGAAATCGTGTTATGCAAACTAAGTGATGGTACCCTTGAAACGAAGTTAGATTAAACTTTAGTGAGATTCACTCTGGTATCATAGAACGAAACACTACCGCCGACAGGATCCACCATACAAGTATTATTTCGTAATGATGAATCCGTCCACATTGCAGCATTTGCGTGCACGCCTTTGGCTCTTCTGGGATCACCTTCAATAGTTTCACCATCAATATCAAAATCATCTGCACCGGTTGCCCAATGACCAAACCCGAGCACAAAGGATATTACTCCAGGTCGCATAGTTTCGGTCGGAATTACTTTACCAATGATGTCTTTGGTTTTTCCATTTTTAAAATCCCATCTACCTTCGGTATTTGTAGCGCTTGTAATTCTAACCAGATCATCTTTTTCTAATTTTAATCGTCGAGCATCTTTAGGATTAATCATTATTCCATTTTCGGGCATAATCGGCTGCAGCCAGTATGCCCCAATTGTTCGGGATTTTGTCTGCGTAATTGTACGGTTCGTTATCATACTAAATTCATATCCCTCCGAAAGTTCCTCGACTGTTTCCTGGGCGTAATTCATTATCGGAAGATACTTTGCATAACCATAATAGGGTTTTCCTGTTGCAGCATATTTTTTTGTCGCAGTTTTTTCTTGATATAGATTTAATAAAGCCCCGAAACGGTGAGCCAGTTTATCACCTTCAAAGGATTTATTGTGGTCCTCATACCTGCCTCCGCGGTTCAAAATAAAAACTACCTTTCGCCAGTTGTCTTCTCCGACAACTTGTTTCCATCTTTGTTCGTCAAAAACAGATTTATCAAGATGCCTTCTTGCCTGGGAAAAGACCTCAAGCTCGCGGTCATCTGCCTCAGGTACTGCTGATTCTGTGTGAGCGAGATTCGCAATTGCTCTTAGATATAGATCATCCGGTTTCGTAATATCCAACCCTTCACCGAGTGCGTTCTTCCCGAATGCTTTCAATCCAAGCTTTTTATTCAAGGCCATAAACATGGATTCCAGGCTGCACGGAATCTCTTCACCATCAACTTTCACTTTTTCAGGAATGGGTGAAATTACAGGCTGCCGCACATTTTCAACTTTTGCCGCCATATTGGGATGAGAACCCTGAAATTCCCAGCGTTCTAAATATGACAGATCAGGGAAGATGTAATCGGCATACATTGAAGTGGAACCAATGATGATGTCACTTGTAAAGAAAAGAGGAAGTTTATCAACGTCGGCAAGCACATCAATATTTGTATGTCCCGCGGGTAACGCATAGGTTGGAGCTCCCATATAAAAGAATAAGGCTTTTACGGGATATGGATATGCCTCCCCGATACTTGGAATTATTTCTTCATAAATATCTGATGACAGCGGATACCAATTTCTTTTTGCCGGATAACCTTCGAAGATCGTAGTCTTTTCGTAATCAACACCATGACGAATTGAGCTGATCCCAAAACCAGAAATCTTTTCATCTTGTTTCTTTAAGTCAAAGACACCGCCTTTCGAACCGTCGTATTTATACGTGGTTGCTTTGGACATTCCACCCGCCCAATCATAATTGCCAATCAACATATTGAGCGACATCCAACTTAGAACATTATAAAAACCATTCGTGTGCTGTGCAGGTCCGCGGTGAATATCGACTGCGGCTTGTTTGCCATAGCTTGTTAATTCTTTTGCAACTTCAGTTACATCTTTCTCTTTAACACCGGCAATTTCACACCATTCGGTAATCGAATGTTCTTCCGAAGATTCTTTAAGAATTTGCAGCCCGGATTTTACTTTTACTTTGTTACCTTCCTTATCGCTAAGTTCTGTATCAACTAAAAGGTCACCGTAAACCGGGTTCTTTTCATCATTAGGATCAACCCAGGTTGGTTTACCGTTTACCATAACAACCAGGAATTTCTCCTCATACTCCGAACCGTTAAATATTCTTTTTTCAGGAGATTTCAAACCAAAATCGGCAGCACGTATCAATTTGCCCGGTTCTCCATCTTTTATTTCCACAAGATAAGGCGCTGTTGTCCAGCTCGTTTCATTTGCAGCTTGAGCGGCTGCTTTATTTGCATTGCGGAGAAACTTTTCATCGTAACGTTTATTGCTAATGATCCATTGAATCATTGCGAGAGCAAGCGCTGCATCCGTACCGGGTTTTAAGGGAAGCCATTGATCTGCTTTGCTGGCAAGTTTTGAGAATCTTGGATCAGCAACTGCAATTTTTGTGTATCCGCTCGCAAGATTTTTTGTCAATCTAACTGTTCGGTTTGTAGGACCGTAATTAGCTTCAAATAAGTTAGCTCCAACAAATAAAACATATTTGGCGTGTTCGAGACTCGCCTGCCAATAAAATTTGCTGCCTCCCTGAAATTTACCCCCTTGATATTGCTCGCTAATTGCCTTGCAGGTAAAGTAGAGTGACCCCTGACATACTGTAGTGTGCCCGTGAAGATTCGTTGTTCCGAAAGCAGATTGAAATCTTTTAAAGAAATCTTTCCTTCCGTTTTTCAATCTTCCGTACGCCATTACAAATTGATTATTCTTCGGTCCTAAATCAGGATGTTCAGGATCAATTAGCTTATCGAGATCCCCTTTATGTTTTTCCTTGAATCTTTCTACCAGTCGTTTTTTCTCGCTTCCGTCTTTTTCCTCCCAAATTTCGTCAATGTCTTTAGCCATTTCCCGGGAAACTTTTGAATCGCGCAAAGCCATAATATCTTTAAGGCCTTCAACAACCCTGTTCTCTTCACCCGGAACATCGGCAAATAGTTTTCCACCTTCAACTATTTCTGATATGGCTTGCTCAAAGGGAATTGCAACCCACGTATTTTCACCACGCTTACCGGCACGTTTCAATACTTTCCTTATTCGATAAGGATCATAAGCGATTTGGACACCGGCTTGTCCTTTTGGACAGAGTCCGCCATCAATCCTCGCGGCTTCATCAAGATCAGTCTTCATTGGAAGGTGCGGCACCATTGTCCAGGGGTTGTAAGGGTTCCCATCAATCTTGGCAAGAATACCATCTTGATTTTTTGCTTTCATTCCACAGCCGGTATTACAATTAAGACATACAGAATAAATAAAATTTTCCGGTTTGTTCAAAGTATATTCAGCATCGGGTCGTTTGCTATTGATTATTCCCTGCTGCGTTTGAGCCGATATTTTTCCCTTACCGAAAACAGTTGCCAGAACACCGTTTCCAAGTAAAGCACCTTTAGCCAGAAATTCTCTGCGGGATGAATCCTTTTTGTTGTTTTTCATAATGACGTCCCTAATTTCTTTTGTGTGAAATAAGATAGAAGTTTTATTCCAAAATAAACCAACGCAACTCCAAAAGCTCCGATAAACAGCGCAACTAAATACTCGTTTAACGTTGCTGAATAATCAAATCGTAATCTCTCATGGTAAAAAGCATCTTGTAAACCTTTTAATTCAGCGACCGCCTGACCAGGAACAAGTACGTTTAATCTTGCAGAAACAAATGTAACCGCCACTATAAAGGCACCTGTTCCCACAGTTTGATAAGTTTTACCTTTCCACAATACATAAAGAGCTATTAATCCACCGCCCAGATGAACAAACCAGAAGACCCACCAGAATGGTCCGAAAAGAATTAATTCAACTGCCTCTCTTATATGTGAATTTGGCGACCAAAAGACTAAACTGTATTCGGCAAATTCTGCCAGGAAGTAAAAAAGAATGCCGCCAATAATAACATAACGAAGCATTTTAAATGGCTGCTGTGATAAGTCAAACTCTTTATAATGAAGAAAAGTATAGACCAGTAATAAAACTGCGCCGCCAGAAGTAATAGCTGATACTAAAAACAATATCGGCAGCAGTGGTGAACTCCAAAACGGTTTAGCATCAACAACACCAAAGAAAGCGCCACTCTGGCTCGGGAAAGCTATGGAAAACATAAATGCCAAACCCATTAATGGAAGCATCCAGCGAGATTTGTCATGTAAATCGGTCTGCTTTTCTTTCTTCAGTGAAAGCCAAAATAATCCAGCTGCACAACCGATAAACAAAGAATACATCCAGGCGTTAAACGCCATCATCGAACCAAAGTTTGGTGCATACAAAATGCGGGCAAATCTGAAAGGCTGCCCCAAATCTAACCAGATGGAGAACAACCCGGTTATCACTGCTGCGACTGAAACAACAAGTATGACCCGGAAATTCTCCCTGAATCCAGTAAGATCAAAAACATAACCAAGCGTTCCAATTGCAAACACACCGCCCGAAATTCCAACAAAATGGAAGTAAAGTGCAACCCACAATCCCCAGGGGACGTAACTTCCGTAGCCAGCTAACTTTTCTCCTGTTGCAAATTTCAAAATCAAACCAGCTAATCCGATGATAAAAACAATCAACCAAATACGTGATACATATTTATAAGTTTTTGTCAGCATAATCACCTCACAACAAATAAATTACTGTTGGCTTTGTGCCTTTTTCTTCGAGCAGCTTAACCTGATTCGGTTGACGTGCCATTTCCGTAACGAGTGAGTCGGGATCATTTGCATCGCCAAAATAATTTGCTCTTCCAATGCAAGTTGTAACACACATAGGAAGCTCACCTTCATTCAAACGATGCAAGCAGAAATGACATTTACGCGCATTACCCATTGGTGAATTATGTCCTTCACGATTCCAGCTTTTCCCATATTCATTGTTAGGAAGAGTTTCATAGGGTTGTAATTCAGGAGTATCTTCAGTGTAATATTCGCCGAAGTCGCTCGTTCTGGCGCCGTAAGGGCAGGCCGTTAAACAATAGCGACAGCCGATACATTTATCGTAATCAATTTGGGTAATTCCGTCCGGTCTTTTCCATGTTGCATTAACAGGACAAACCGAAACACAAGAAGGATTTTCGCACTGCATACAAGGACGCGGAAAATACCTGAGCTGAGTATTCGGATATTCTCCCATTTGCTCCTCAACCACAGGACGGTAGACGACTCCGGGGGGAAGTTTATTTTCGGCAATACAGGCAACCGTGCAAGCGTGGCATCCAACACATTTTCTTGTATCAATGACCATCTTCCATTTTCTTTCTTCAACCGGCTTTGCCAGCGCTTTTTTTAATTCTGCTTGCATTCTGATGAGAACATCAGATTCTTCGCTTACCTGGACCGATTTAAATTCAGGAATATCCCGGATTGTATCCGCGCCCGTTGGTGTTTCAGGGGGGGGACTTAATCTTGCTGCTGTAACCGCTGCAACAGATACAGCAACACCTCCCCCAACAACTCCAGCGGTCTTCAAAAAATCTTTTCTGGTAATTTCCTCGCTGATTGATTTTTTTTGTTTTGTTTCGTCTGCCATTTTCTTATCTCCGTTAATGATAGATGCAACTTATAAACAACTTTGAAAGGATTAGTTAAGCGGGAAAACATCTCCCTGGCATCAGATCAAGATCACAGCAATACCGCCAAATTCAGCATATCGATTTGAACACCGCCATAACCTGTTTATTTCCCTATTCCCCTTCGATCCGCAGGGACTCCATGACCTCGTCCAGGATCAGCAAAGAAGGCTGGAAAGAATCCGCCGCTTCCCCGTCAAGCTGGATCTCCTTCTCCGCGGCATAATTCATGAAATTATCATAGAAATCCTCGTCCATGGTAACGTCATCAGGTTCGGGGAGAGAAGGATGGGTGACGGGCAGGACGGCGCTGACATAGTATCTGCCGTCTGCGGTCAGGCCCTGGAAAGTGTAAAACAAATGCGGCCAGCCGATGGGGGACGCGGCCTGCCCGTACTGGGAGATGAACCGGACCCCGCTCCCGTTTTGAAACTGGAGATACTGCTCCTGGGCGCGGATGAACTGGGCGGCGTTGAAGAAATGGGCCACACCCACCTCGGGATCCGCCGGCCGGGAGTCCAGCACCCCCTGTAAATGGTCGAGCCGCTGACCGACATCAGGGTTCACCGCCTCAAAAGCATCCACGGAATAAACATGGATCACCGGCTCGTGAAAGGTATCTCCCAGCGGATATCCCACAAAGGTGAAGCGGATATGATCCGGGGTGCTCCAGGGATTTTCCGGATCACCCTGCCCGGGGACCTGCTCGGCGTTGACCGAGAGGGCCGCAGAGGGCTCAAAGGAGAAGCTGATCCCCCGGTAGACGATGTCCGGCTCGGGGGGAGAAGCGGTGACCGTGGGATGGACGGTGAATGTGGGGGAAGGCGGCGGGAGTTCGGTGGGCTGCTCCTCACCCGCCGAACGGGCTGCCAGGGTGGCGGCGACGGAAGTGGCGATTTGATCGCCTGGCTGGGTGGTCGGCTGCCCGAGGTCCAGGGAAACAGCACAGGCCAGCGATAGGGCGGCCAGCAGGCTGACGGCGAACAGGATGGAACTTTTTTTGGTGTTCATTCTCCTCCTCCATGGTTGGATATACTCATTATATACTTATTTTGACCGTTAACCTGACAGCTGGAGGATCGTCTGGAGCACTTCAAGGAACAGCCTGCCGCTGTACAGGATCAAAAAGCCCCCGCTGAGGGCAAAAATCACCTTCTGGAATTTTCGCCCGAAAAATTGACCGCCCTGAAAGGACATCGTGGAAAGAAAAGTATCCCAGATCAGATCACACATCCAGTGTCCCACCGCGAAAGCCGCAAAAGCCCACCAGCCAAATTCGGACGAGCGCAGGATCAAAGCCGCGCCCACCGTCACCCACCAGATAAAGAAATAAGGATTGCCCAGGCTGAGCACAGCCCCCGCTGCCACGGGTGAACGAGCGCTCCCCAGGGGATCTATCTTTTCCTGATTCAAACCCCGGAGCATGCCCACTCCCATATACAGCAAAAAACATCCCCCTACCAGGCCGATTCCAACGGGGACCCAGGGCAGATCCATCAGTGCTCCAACCCCCAGATACACCCCGATCATCAGGGGGAATTCCACCAACCCGTGGCCGACCGCCACCCAGGCTCCAGCCCAGGGATCTTTGCTTCCATAGCCCACGGTCAGGGAAGTGATCGGGCCGGGGGCCATCACCCCGGACAGAGAAACCAGCACCGCTTCTAAGAGAAATGTGATCAACCTGATGCAGCCTCCGGATGGGTCAGTGGACGTATTTAGAAATGATAGCACATCCGGGAATTCCTTTTCCGCTAAAATCACCGGACAATCCGCAAGTTTACCCTCAGTCTTCTACCTTTACTAAAAGGACCAGCACAGCCAAAGCCAGCAGGTTTAAACCTACAGCCAGCGCGCTGTTCATGATCATCCCTCCCTGATAAAGCCGGGGGCCGAGGAACGAGCCCAGGGCATCGCCCGCCGAAACGGCGGCAGCGTGAAAAGCCATCAACGTCGCCCGGGCGCCGGGGCGCAGCTCGCTGACCAGGGAAAGGGCAGTCACCAGGGCAAATTCAAAGGCCAGGTAATAAACGAACAGGCTGCTGACGGTTAACACCAATCTGCCCTCCAGTAAGGGAAAGGACAGGGCTGAGAGCAGATTGACGGTCAGCCCCAGTCCCAGGGCAAATTTTTTACCCAGCCGATCTGTGAGCAAGCCCACCAGCACCAGTCCGGTAATGCCGGCAGCGCCAATTACCGAAGAAACATCCCCCAGCATCTGCTCGGTCATCTGGAAAACATGCTCAAACCAGGCGCCGTAAACGATCATGATCGCCCTGCTTCCGGTGATCATCAGGAAACTTACCCCGACAGCGGCCATGGAAGGACGGTGGCGGATGGTTTTTTTCAACCCCGCCTTGAGATCCAGCTTTTGTCCAGTGGGGACGCTCGACGGCGGCAGGGCCCAATCGATCAAAATCAGGGAGAGCACCATCACCCCTCCGACCCAGAGGAAAGGAGTCGACCAGCTGGACCGGGAAATCACCCGGCCGACCAGGGGTATACCAATTAGAAACGCGCCCGACCAGCCGAACTCGATCACGGCCATAGCCAGTGCCCGCCTCCGGTAGGGAACCCGGTCGCTGACATAGGCTTGAATGGAGGGGTCAAAAATCACAATCCCCATCCCGAAGAGCATGCTGCCCACCAGAAAGGATAAAAAGGTGGGAAAAAACCCCACCAGCAGGGTCCCGGCCGCGATCAAGCCCAGCCCGGCCCGCAGGGCCCACTTCCGTCCCCGGGTGTCCCCCAGAGAGCCCAGCAGGGGGCTGAGCATACCCAGCGCGGAACGCACCGTGATGGCCAGGGCAGCGGTTTCCAGGGAGACATCCATGCCCCGGGCCAGGGCGGGAAGGAAGGGAAAAACCATCCGGTGGCCGGTGTAAATGACGGTGCGGGCAAAGCTAATCACCCCCAGCTGCAGCGGCATAGACCTCGTTTTTGGGGGCAGTGAGGGGTTTTGGGTAGATTCGGGCATGGACAGATTCCTGGATAAATATAGAAATAACAAGCATGTATTATAACGGAAAGAGGACAAAGGAACCGGTGGATCCTGCAGTCCGGGATCTGCCCCTGAACCTCCCCAACCGGCGGTAAAGACCAGGCCCTGACCCCATCAAAGAGCAGCGAATCCTGCCTGGAACTTGAAGCACCCCCCGGGAACCGATCGGGCCCGACACCGATCGGACCCGCACTTGACAACCTCCCCCTTCCGGGTAAAATATGAACAATTGAACATATTTTCATCAATTGGAGGATAAGATGAGCCGCTCCCCCCTTAAACCAGCTGTCGCCCACAGGATGGCCGATCTTTTCGCCGCGCTCAGCGACCCCAACCGGGTGCGGATAATCGCCGCGCTGCTGGATAATGAGGTCAACGTGGGGGATTTGGCCCGGAAGGTAGAGATGAGCGAATCAGCGGTCTCCCATCAGCTGCGCACTTTGCGGCAAATGCACCTGGTCCGCCGGCGAAAAGTCGGCCGGGAAGCCTATTACACCCTGGATGACGATCATGTCGCCGACCTCTACCGCCGGAGCCTGGATCATATCCTTCATCATTAAAACTTCCCCCAGCCTACAGAAAACTAAGGAAACAGCATGCGAGAAAAAACGGTCTCCATTGAAATCCCCCTGATCATGCCCGGACTGGAGCAGGAATGCGGCCGCTGTCTGGACCAGGTTCAGCATACTCTTCAGGAGCATAAAGGGGTGCTGTCCACTCACCTGGATCGAGAGCGTGAGCAGCCGATCCTGCACATTCACTACCTGCCCGATCTAATTTCCCTGGAAACTGTCCGCCGGATCACCCGGGAAACCGGCCTGGACCTGGTCAAACGCTACCGTCATGAAAGCATACCTCTCCAGGAGCTGGATAACGCCGATCAGGCGCCGGGGATCCGCCGGGCGCTGGAAAACCTGCCGGGGATGCTCCACGCCCGGGTAAATTACGCAGCCGGATTAGCCTTTGTCGCCTATGAAAAAAAGAAATTAAACCCGGAGAAGATCGCTTCTGCCCTGAGAAAGATGGGGGTGAGGCCGGTCAACTGGCCGGAAGCAGCCCCAGCTGAGAGCGCTGATAAACGAGCAGCCGCCTTTTTCCCCCGCTGGATCGAGGAGCGTTTTGAACTGGTCCTGGTGGGTGTAACTGGAATCCTCATCCTTCTGGGCTGGGGCGGAGATCAGTTCTGGGCTTTCCCCGATCCATTCCCCCAGATCCTGCTGATGCTGGCTTATCTGAGCGGGGGGATCAGCCTATTCCTGCGGGCAGTGCCCGGTTTATTCCAGGGGAACTTCGACACCGACGTTCTGATGCTGGCCGCCGCCGGAGGCGCAGCGGTTCTCGACAAATGGGCCGAGGGCGCTTTTCTGCTCTTTCTTTTCAACCTGGGCCATGCCGGGGAACATTATGCGTTGAACAAAGCCCGGACCGCGGTTAACGCATTGGGAGAGCTGCTGCCCCAGACTGCCCGGGTACGGCGGGAAGGTGAAATCCTGGAGGTACCGGTGAAAACCGTAAACCCCGGTGAACGAGTGCTGGTCCGTCCCGGCGAACGGATTCCAGTGGACGGCAGGGTCCTCTCCGGGGAGAGCACGGTCGATCAAAGTCCCATCACCGGGGAAAGCGTCCCGGTGAGGAAAACGCCGGGGGGCGAAATTTTCGCCGGGTCTGTCAACCAGGATCAAAGCCTGGAAATCGAGGTCACCCGGGCCGCTGAGGATAACACGTTAGCCCGGGTGATGGATCTGGTGGCTGAAGCCCAGAGCCAGCAAAGCCCCACCCAGCGATTCACCGACCGGTTTACCTCCTGGTTTGTCCCCGCGGTGCTGATCCTGACCCTGCTGGTGATCACCGTCCCCCCCCTGATCGGCTGGTTGTCGTTCCAGGACAGTTTTTACCGGGCGATGCTGCTGCTGGTCGCGGCCTCTCCCTGTGCCCTTGCCCTGGGAACCCCGGCAGCAGTTCTGACCGGAATCGCCCAGGCCGCCCGCAACGGGGTGTTGATCAAAGGCGGGGTCCACCTGGAAAACCTGGGCAGGATCCAGGTCCTGGCCCTGGACAAAACCGGCACCCTGACCGAGGGCAAATTTCAGATTACCGATCTCATTCCCATCAACGGCACAACGCCGGAAGAGCTCCTACGGACAGCCGCGGCCGTAGAAACCGAATCCAGCCATCCCCTGGCCGCGGCGGTGGTTGACGAAGCCCGGGCCCGAAGCCTCACCCTACCGGCGGTGGGACTGCTGGAAAACTTTTCCGGCCGGGGGGTGGGCAGCGAAATAGGCGGCCAGCAGGTGTTGATCGGCACCCTCGATTTGCACCGGGAAAAAAGCGAGCACAACCCCGGAAAGGATGTTATCAGGCTGGTGAAGCGCTTGGAAGAAGAAGGAAAAACCACCATGACCGTCCGCCGGGGAGAAAACTATCTGGGTGTGATCGCCCTGGCGGACATTTCCCGGGCGGGGGTCAAGGAAACGTTAACTTCCCTGCTGAACCTGGGGATCAAAAAAATTGTCATGCTGACTGGGGATAACCGCCGGGCTGCCGAGAAGACCGGGAAAGAACTGGCGGTCACTGATATCCGTTCCAACCTGCTCCCCGCCGACAAACTGACCGCGGTCAAGGAGCTGGAGCGGGAATACGGGGAAATCGGCATGATCGGAGACGGGATCAACGATGCACCGGCCTTGGCCGCGGCCACCGTGGGAATTGCCATGGGCGGAGCCGGGACAGCGGCTGCTTTAGAAACCGCTGATATCGCCCTGATGGCTGATGACCTGAGCAAACTGCCCTTTGCCGTGGGGCTGAGCAGGGCCAGCCGGCGAGTAATCCAGCAAAATTTAATCATCTCCCTGGGGGTGATCGCACTGCTGATCCTGAGTTCGGTCCTGGGCTGGTTTCCGCTGGGATGGGCCGTCGTTTTTCACGAGGGAAGCAGCATCGCCGTGGTGCTCAACGCGCTGCGTCTGCTGGGGTATAAGGAAAGATAACCCGGATCCTGGGATTTGCAATCGGTGACCCCTTTGATCCCTCAGCGGCGGTGCTATTCTGAGAGGCATTTCTGCCTTGGCTGCGTTCAAGCCTGGGATTACAACCCGCAGATATATTTATTCTCAAACTGAACGGAGTGAGATATCCTTCTGAAGAAATTTTGATCCTTACCCTGCTGCAGTGGATATCTTTCCCTTCCCAGGTTATGATTAAATGATCTTCCCCAACCTGTACTGATCTTTTCAGGAGTTCTCGATGTCTGATTCTGCCTTGATGTGGATCGAAATTATTTTCAACATCTCTTACCTGACAGTAATCTGGTGGCTGGTCATCACCATGTTACTCCATAGATCTGCAGTCAAGGAGGCAGAGCAAAGAACCGCGAAGCTGTTCATCCTTGCCTTTGGTTTACTGGCTCTGGGAGACACCGGACATGTCGGCTTCCGGGTAGTGGCTTTCTTGAAGGGAGATCTCAGCACCCGGGTTGATTTTCTGGGCTTTTCGGGAAGCCTGGTCGGGTTGGGCGCCCTGGCTACCGCCTTCACGGTAACCCTTTTTTACATAGTGATGCTGGAAATCTGGAGGACCCACTTTGCTTCCCAACACGGACTTTTTTCTGCCCTACTGCTGTTTGCAGGGCTGGTTCGCCTGGGATTGATGACCCTGCCCTTCAACCAGTGGGACCGAGTGGTGCCGGTTCAGCCCTGGTCCACGATCCGGAATATCCCCCTGATGATCCTGGGTCTGGGAGCCGCTGCCCTGCTCCTGATCGACGGTATCAAAGCTCAAGACCGCACTTTTATCGCCATTTCCGCTTCCATCCTGTTCTCTTACGCCTGCTACATTCCCGTGATCCTCTGGGTACATCAGGTTCCTCTGCTGGGAATGCTGATGATTCCCAAAACACTGGCCTATCTGGTGGTCGGACTTCTAGCCTACCGGGAGCTTTATCCCCGGCCGCCGTTGGCCGGAGAAGCCCAGGAACTAAATTAGGTAATCAGTGATCAGGTTATTTCTTTCCGATCGCACCGGAAACTGTAATATACAAAAACTCATAGAGAGGAACTCATCCGCTTCAGGACAGAACCAGGTCCTGGATGCGGTGGATGGCCCGGTTGGTTTCCCGGCGGTAGGATGTTTCCGGCGGCACCAGCACACCGAGGATAATATAATCCCGGCCCAGATCCACCGGCCGGCAAACCCAGTGCACCCGGTCATTCGCCCGGATCGTGACCTCGTCCACCGGGGCCATTTCCAGCTCACCCCTGATTTGCGTGCTGACCTGACCGAGCAAAGCAACCATCGCTGTGTCCACTTCCCCGTTGGGCAGTTGGGGAGCATTGGCAATGGGCAGGCCCTCATCTGTTGCCAGCACCGAGCGTTCAAAACCCCCGCTCTGATTCATCTCTGCCAACACCTGCTGAAACTGATTGAGGAAATTTTTCACTGAATTCTCCTGGTCACGATCGGTTTCCGATACGATCCTGAGCATGGTGCACGACATGATTGATAATTTTCTTCAACCCCTCGACCACACCCGTGCCCTCTGTAGCCACCGTTTCATAGGTGGGCACCCCTTTCATCCCTAACTTTTCTTTCATCACCAGCACCGGGACGATATCCGTTAAATCCCGCTTATTGCACTGGAGGATGATGGGCATATTCTGCGGTTGAAACCCCAGGGAGACCAAATCCTGTCCCAGGTCTTTAACCGCCCGGATGTTATCCCGCAAACGTTTCTGCTGGGAGTCAGCCACGAAGACAATTCCATCAACTCCCTTGAGCACCAGCTTGCGGGTGCTGCGGTAATAAATCTGACCGGGAACTGTATAGAGGTTAAAACGGGGTTTTAACCCCGCTACTTTTCCCATTTCAAACTGCATGAAATCGAAATAAAGGGTGCGGTCCTCCCGCGTCTTGAGAGTGACCATTTCACCCCGGCGTTCGGGGTTGATCCGGGTATGAATGTACTGTAAAGAGGTAGTCTTCCCACTGAGTGACGGCCCGTAGTAGACTATTTTCAGGTTAATTTCACGCAGCTTCCAGTTGATGAACATACCCTAGATTCCCATCAGTCATCCAAAAAAGTGTTTTCCAACTCCTGGGTCAATCCGCGGGTAAAATCATCGGGGTTAATGGGACCGGGTTCGCCCATAATTTGCTCAAAATCTTCCGTAAGCGGTCTGAGCTGGTCCACTGCCCGCTTGGCAAACAATCGAACCAAGCCGATCGGGGTTTCCGACCTGAAGATCACAATCAAAATAAAACTACCGACAATGTTATGCAGATAGATGCTCTTGGATTCACCCTCATGAAAGAAGGAACCGTGCGGGTCGTCTTCGCCGATCCTCCGGGCCAATTCGCCCATAGCCGCCACATCTCCCGCAGCCAGGGCCGCCACAGTGGCCGGTTCGCCCTTTTCCATGATACCCTGAGCAGAAATTAACTGCCCGCTGATGTCCGCCAGGAGAATACACTCTGTGCGGGCTTTCTCCATCAGATGATCCAGAATATCATCAATTTTTTGTAATAACTGTTCAGGTAATTCTAATCCGGCCATAACTAACTCCTCTCTGCTTCAAGAAAGCAGGTGGTTCGATCCCGGAAAAATTCCGGACAAACATCCGGTTAAATCACCGCCGCAGACGCTCAATCGCTGCTTTCAGGCTGGTCCGCATCCGTTCGATGGATTGAGCCAGTCGCTCCATATCCCCTCCCACACTGACATCAATGGGTACATCCAGGTCACCGCGGCTGATGGCGTCCGAAGCTTCTACCAGATGGGAGATGGAGTAAATCATCCGGCCGGAGACCCGGAGGGCGACGATGACAGCCACCACGATAAAGACACCGACCACCAAACTGAGCACGCTCAAGAAAGTGTACACTATAGACAGCCTGGCAGCCCGCTCCCGTTCCCGATCGGTTAATTCCCGCAAGCGGTTGAGCTGGGTCTCATCCAGTTCATCCATGGCGGGGAACAATGTGTTCCTGGCAAAAGTCCTGGCATCCCCGAGCTTAATTACAGCCGCAGTATTGTCATCTGGATTTGCCTTATAGGCAGCGATCACATCATCCAGGATGGCGGAATAGGTCCGATGTGCGTCAGCGACCGCAGCAACCCCCTCCGGATTGGAATCTTCCAGCACCCGGACCACTTCTTCCCAGCGCTGGTCATACTCCTGCCGGGATTCTTCAATCAAATTCAACTGTCCGCTGAATCCAGTGAGCACATACTGGCTGACACCGATCCTTTCCTCCAGGACTGTACGTTCCAGGTTATTGGTGGCCAGCACCGCATCCTGAAGTTCAATCAAATCGGTCGTTATATCCAGGTTGGTCCGGAGGAAATTCACACTCACCAGCGAGGTGGCTACCAGCAAGACAACCACGAAGCCCATGGCGATGATGTATTTTCGTAAATTAGCGAGTTTCATATTTCAGTCTCCTCGTCAAATGCAGCGCCCAAAAGTTCACCAGTTTCATTTCTGTTCCCGATCTAGGAAGCATTTAATTCATTCAACATTGTGCCCTGAAAACGGGTTCGCTGTTCTTCATTCTGGATTTCCAGGCTGATTCTTTCCACTAATTCAGCCGCTTTTCGCCGGGGAAAATTTTTCCGGGTTTCACCCAGCATGCTGATTTCATCTTCAATGATCACCGGGGCCAAGGGTCCCATAATTTCAGTAAATTCTGACTGCAGCCGCTCAAAAAAACTTTCACCCATCAATTCCTGCTGGGCGACGTTGGTCCGGGCTTCTTCCTGCAGCAGCCCGGCCGTGACCAGGCTGTAAACCATCTTTGCAGTGTCAAATTCATCCATTTCCAGGATCTCAGCAATGTCCAGCACACTGCGTTTCCCATCCACCTGGGCCAGCACCTGCCACTCCCGGGGTTTCAGGCTGACGGTGCTGGTGGACCCTGAAGGAGAGAGAGAAAAAACCATATCTGTGGTGGGAACCACCTTTTTGATATCCTCCCACTGCTCGGCCCGCCGACCGGCTTCCAGAAGCATCTGCTCGGTGGTCAGGCTGATAGATTCTTCGGGCGCGTCGGCTTCCGGGAAAAAACGCAAATCCCCTTCCACCCAGGCCATCAAACTGTAAACCGCTGCCTCCCCCATCTGGGAGCCGGTTACCGCATGAACCAGATTGCCGTCCTGCAGATAGACTTCCCCAGTTTTTCCGTCGTGTTCCAATTCCAGCCGTCCCGAACGGCGGCTGGAACTGAGCACCTTTAATATATCCAGGAGCGGTAATTGAGACAAATTACCTTTCAATACTTCCGCCATGACCATTCTCCTTCCTGTGAAACTGTAATAATTATAATCTCAAATAGATTTCAAGGGATGAATAAATCCCCGTTCTCCGGCAGGTTAGTTTCCACAAAGATATCGGGGAGCTCCACATCCCGGCTGACAGCATGAGACTCCAGCTCCTTCTGGATCTTCCCGTCCTGTTCCCAGCGGCTGGAAACCACGTTCATCGTCATCCTGAGCAGCGAGATATCCAGCCCGGGGTCACAGATCACAATCAGAGCTGAATGTCCCAGATCCCTCACCACCAGCCGGGACCCCTGATAAATAAAATCTAATTCTTCAGCAGGATCTCCCCAGGTCTCCAGGCCCAGCAAAACCTGGATCACATGGAGGCTGATCAATCCCAACTCCTTGCCAGTCAGTTCCAGGGGAGGATCGACAGCGATCACTTCTCCGTGGTTGTCAGCCAGAAAACAGCCGTAGACGTTTTTTACCTGTTTGATCTGATGCAGCCCTGCTTGCACAATACCATCCTTACCTGTGATTAAGTAAACATCCCCGGCAGGAGCCTGTCCAGCCGGAATTTTTTGATCAATTCTTGATTCTGATCGACGAGAGGATCAACCTGGCGTTTAACCAGGCCGTAAATATCCCGGTTGGGCAGCTCTTGATCCAGGGTATTGAGGGCGCCTTCCAACCCCTCTGCCAACCCCCGGCTGAACTCCTTATGGGGCTCACCCCGGTAATCAATCTCCCCATCCTGATAGAAGAACTTGGCTGCAAAGGGATCTAAAAAGGGATATTCATCAGCGTTCTCAATCAAATTATCCTTCAAGATGTTCAAAAAATGGCCCTCATCCGTCAAGCGGTCGACCACCCTTTCAGCCGCCCCCAGGACCTGTCCCCAGAGTTCAAGCTGCTGGGGAAAATCAAAACTGGCCATAATCTCTTCGCTTTCTTCCATGGATTCTTCCAGGCCGGCCTGATAGACGTTAAAAACCGCTCCCTGCAGGGAAGCTTGCTCAATAATGCGGGGCAGCATGTTCTTCCCGGTGATATCTTCTCCCCCGGCTGAAAACAGGCTGTTGATCACTTTACCGGCCAGCAAAAAGATAAAACCTGTGGTTTGATCGCCCTCGAGGTGAACCTCGATATAACCGGTGTGATCATCACCCTGCAGTTTATTAATTAATCCCTCCAGGGAGGTGAAATCCGTGCTCAAATTCCGGTAAACGATCTCACTGCGGGCGATGCTGGAAAGCATGGTCACCATCTCCCCATCCACCCGGTAAACGTTTATCGCCCCATCCTTCTCCAGGGATTTATCGATCACCCGTTGTACCGCTTCCTGGCCGGTGAAAGTGCTGCCGTCAATCTCTTCCACGGCGTTGACCACGTTCCCGTTGTCCATCAACAAAAGACCATCATACTCCCAGAAGACAACCTCAACACAGCCGGTGAAATCATTCTCCTCCAGGTTTTTCAGCAGTTCACTGACATCAGCAAATGAAGTGTTGAGATTTTTGTACACCGGATTATTTTTAGGGAATATCATGGTTATCCTCCTCGATGATTTGACCGGTATCTTTTCATCGTGGTCTGAAAGGAATTCCAGACCGCATCCAGGGATGAACGGGTTGAGAGCTGACAGTGAATGATCTCTGAACCCCAGATGACGAGCAAAGTTAATGAATTTTTCCCCTTCAGGACCAGCCGCTTCGGGTCTCCTCCATTGATGATCTCACCCAGGGAGATGGCCTGACGGACGAGAAATTTTGTCAGTTCCGGCTGCTGTTCGGGCAGGCTTTCCCGCTCCACCACCAACAGCTCTCCCTCCAGGGAGCAAATCATCACCCCTTCAACTCCAGAAATCCTGGTCAACGCTTTCGCTATCCGCTCATGTTCACTAACCTGAGGAACGTTTTTTTCCTCCGCAGGTTCTTCTTCCCAATCCGGATCCCAACCTTCACCGGTCTCGTCAATGCGGCGCATACCCTCCATCAGGAGTCCCGACCACCCGGTATTGATCGTCCTCACGGGAGAGGAAACGTCCATTTCCAGCTGGAACGTTCCACTTTCCCAGCTGAGCAGCTCGTACACCGCCTGATTGCCGCGGAGTTCGCCCACTTCTGAGTGAACTACTTCGCCGTGATTAAAATAGATCAAACCTTCTTTGCCCTGACCGCGTATCCGTAAACGGGATTGATTGCGCTCCTCGCAGTTGATCTGAATAATGCTGGCCAGGCTCATCATCCTTAAATCCCCCTGCAGCCCGGATTCTTCCCTGCTGACAATTTTCTCCACGGTTTCCAGCAACGTCTGATTATCAAAAGGTTTTTCCAGATATTCCACAGCCCCCAACCGGAAAGCGCGAACGGCGGTTTCTTTCTCCCCAAAAGCAGTCATGATCACCACCTTCGCCCCGGGGTCATAGGCCAGGATTTCTTCCAGCACCTGCAGACCGTCGGTGTCCGGCAGCATCAAGTCTACCAGGGCCAGATCAAAAGCATCCTGCCGGTAGCGTTCTACTGCCTGATTACCTCCCAGCACACTGACCACCTGATAACCGCTCTCCTCCAGAATCCGGGACAGCACATAGGACAGACTGGTGTCATCTTCAACTAAAAGAATGGATCGCTCAGTCACTGCGGGGCACTCCCCTTCTCATCCCTGATCCGGTCAACAATTGGCCTCGATATCCCCTCAACTGACCCCGGTCCAAATGGAGATCAGCCGGGTGTTCGTCCTGTCCGCCAGGTTGAATTAAATGAACTCCAGCGGCGGTTAAAAAATATTCTATCATGGGCAGGGGTGAATCAACCTTTCCAGAAATTAAGGTAGAAACTACCTGACCGACCCCGGTTTTTAGGAGGCGGGAAGGGAACCGTTCCTGAAAATCAAACCCATCCCGGCCGGCTTTTTAGGCTGTTTTTATCCTGCCTGACAGATGGATGTTCACCCTGCTTCGATTATACCCCAGCAGAGATGGTCAACATGATCATTTTCCCCACTTAACAAAACTAATAAATCCGCCGAAAGCCCCGGCTGCGCGGGAGAGAGATTTCTGAACAGGTTTTCACCCGGACTGAAGCCCGGAATTTACATTTGGTGAGCGGGGCTGGTTCCGGAAAGGTTAACCGCCGGCTGCCTCCGGCAGCATCCCCCGGCGCGGGTGGAGGTGAATCCTGGCCCCGGGGTTAAACCCAGAAAGGTGGACGGGGATCCAGCCCACCCACCTTTCTCACGGAAGAAGAAAATTAATGAAGAAACGTCTTTCCTGACAGTTAACAGTGTAGAAGATTTCCGGCTCTTTGAAAAGCTACCCGGGAACCCTTTCTTACCCTCCTCCAGGAGGGGTTAGGACCGTCCCGGCAAGGGATGCGGAGGCCCTTGATTTGAGATAAGATGGACTTAGTTTACCTGAACCCCTCACCCCCCTGCCCGGCTTGCAATCTCCATCAAGCTGACGTATAGTATGTTTATGCTGAAGGCCTGGAAACATTTCACCGATCAATTCAATCGGCTGCGCTGGAAAATGACCGTCAGCTATTTCACCGTCACGGTGCTTGCCCTCCTGCTGGCAGAGTTGATCGTAATTGCGGGTATCTCCGTCCGCATCGTCCATGACGCCCGGGTGACCAAGGAAGAAATTATCGCAGAATTAGCTTCTGATGAGTTTGCAGGGGTTGACGAACGGCGGCTGGCAGAAAAACTGGGGATCAACCGGCTGAACATCTCGCTGGGCGGATACGTGAACATCGGCAGCAGTTTTCTTTCCCCTACTCCTCCCAATATTGCCGGTTTGAAAAACTTTATCAGCGAATTTTCGACGAACGTGGTCAATATCAAACCCATTGAGCTGGGTAACTTCATCATCAACGTCAGCAACACCAACATCCTGTCCATCTATTACCTCGATGCCCAGGGTCAAATTATCGGCACCATCCCCCCGGGACTGACGGAAAGTTTCCCCGGTGAAGAGACCTTTGATCCCCGGGTCATCAAGGGTTTGAGCGAACCTTACGCAGCCGCCCTTTCCGGTTCCCGGGATTATCAGGAGCTGATCAAACGGATCGAAGACAATGTCCTGATCGGAGCTGTCCCCATCCCGGATCAGAACAACCCCGGGGAAACGGTGGGCGTGCTGGCTTTTGAGCATAAATCCCGCCTGACAGAAATCCTGCAGTGGGAGCAAATATCCCGCCAGATCGGAATGAGCCTGATTGTGATCACCGGCCTGGCCGGAATATTCGGAATCCTTTTTGGATTCCTGAACGCCCGGTTCATCACCTCCCGTTTGGATCAGGTCCGCGAAGCCTCCCGTTCCTGGAGCCGGGGAGATTTTTCGGTGCTGATCGATGACCCCCAACAGGATGAGCTCGGCAGCCTGGGGAAAACGCTGAACAACATGGCCGTACGCATGGAAAACTTGCTCGAAGAACGGCAGGAGATTTCAGTGATGGAAGAACGCAACCGGCTGGCCCGGGAGCTTCACGACAGCGTAAAGCAGCAAACATTTGCCGCTTCCGCCCAGTTAGCTGCTGGACGATCCCGGCTGAAAGACCAGGATCAGCAGGCTGAAGCCAATATCCAGGAAGCAGAAAGATTGATTGACAGCGTGCGCCGGGAGTTAACCGACCTAATTCACGAACTCAGGCCGGCCAACCTCAAGGGAAAAGGATTGACAACCGCTGTCCGGGGGTATATACAAGAGCTGGAAGGACAGATGGATATCCCCATCAGCCTGCGGGTTCAGGGTGAACGGGCCATCCCCCTGGAGGTCGAACAGACCCTGTTCCGGATCATCCAGGGAGCGATGGCCAACGTCGCCCGCCACAGCCAGGCCGCCAGGGCAGAAATCCGGATTGCGTACAGCGAGGACCGGGTAAAGATCAGGATCCAGGATGATGGAGTAGGGTTTAACGCCAAACAACAGAACTTTGGAATCGGTCTGAAATCCATTCAGGAACGGGTGGGTTTGATAGCTGGAGAACTGGATCTGCGCAGCCGACCCGGCCAGGGGACAACCATCGAGGTTAGCGTGCCGCTCAGAGAAGACTAAGTCAACGGAGAAATATATCATGACTGACACAATCACCGTTTTACTTGTGGATGACCACGAAGTGGTGCGCAGCGGCGTGCGGGCTTTTTTGGACGCTCAACCGGACTTCAAGGTGATCGGGGAAGCGAAATCCGGAATTGAAGCAGTTGACCTGGTCCGCCAACACATACCCGATGTGGTCTTGATGGACCTGGTTATGGCCAAAATGGACGGGGTTGAAGCCACCCGTCAGGTGAAGAACCTCAGCCCCCGGACAAAGATAGTGGTCCTTACTTCCTATCACGAAGACGAACATATTTTCCCTGCCCTGCAGGCGGGAGCCATTTCCTATATCCTCAAAGACATCAAGATGGAAAAGTTAGCCGACGCCATCCGCAGGGCAGCCGAAGGAGAAGCCACCCTCGATCCTCAGGTGGCCTCGCGCGTGATCCAGGAGCTGCACGGCGCTAAACAGGACAAACTCAACCCCTACACCGAACTCACCGACCGGGAGATGGAAGTGCTCAAGCTGATCGCCAGCGGAATGTCCAACAGCGATATCGCCGACAAACTGGTCATCAGTGTCAACACAGTCAAAGGTCATGTCAGCAACATCCTCACCAAGCTTCAGCTGGCTGACCGCACCCAGGCGGCAGTTTACGCCTGGGAGCAGGGCATCGTACGCAGGAAATCCAGCTGAACACAGAGCAGATATCAATGCATTAAGAACAGGAGCCAGATGGATAAGAAAAAATATACCCAAACCCTGCAGGTGAAAAAAGTTTCCCGCTCGATTTTGATGATCCTTGCCGCTTTTTGGTTCGGTTTCAGCCTGTTTTCGGGCGCTGAATCTTTCGGGGGAGGTTGGAGAGGACTGCTGGCCAACAGCCCCAATGCCCTGCCCTGGTTGGCGCTCCTGATCTTCGTTTATTTTTCCTGGACGTACGAAATCATCAGCGGGGCGCTGATCACGGCTGAAGGGATTTTCACCCTCTTCTTCTTCGACGCTTTTAATTCTCTCTTTGTCCTGCTGACCATTTCCCTGCCTATTCTGCTCCTGGGGTTCTCCCTGCTGGTGACCGGTTATCTGACCCGTAAACCGGATGATCCTCCGGCCTGACCTCTTTCCCGTCGGGTGATTTATTATTCCGCGCTGAGCAGCCAGCGCTCCCCCGGAAGGAGCTCACTGAAAAACAATCCCCCTTCCCGGGGAGAGGACCTGTGGATGATCAGCAGCCGCCGAATACGACAGGACAGCTTCCTGATCCCGAAGCCATCCAGGTGGTCAAAGCACCCCATCCGGTTTATACTCAAACCGCAATGACCTCATCCAACGGGAGATCCTATTTTTTCAATGGCTGACCCTGTCCTCATTCTAATTCTCTTCTTGATCATCTTCGGATCCACTTTTGTCCGCGCTGCCCTGGGTTTTGGCAACGCGCTGATCGCCATGCCGCTGTTGATCCTGCTGGTGGGCTCCAGAACAGCCAGTCCCTCTGGTGGCAGTTCTCGGGCTGGTCATTGCCGTGCTGATGCTGGTGGGATCCTGGCAGCAGGTAGATTTTCCAGCCGCCTGGCAGCTGATCCTTTCCACCCTGGTTGGAATTCCCCTCGGATTGTACTTCTTATCGACAGCCCCGGAACAAACGATCCGGATAGTCCTGGGGATAGGGTTAATTTCCTTCGGGCTGTATAATTTACTGGGTCCAACTTTGCCCCGCCTCAGCCATCCCGCCTGGACAGCTTTGTTTGGTTTCCTGGGGGGTATTTTGGGGGGCGCCTACAACTCGAACGGACCCCCGATCGTCATTTACGGAGTCATGCGCGGCTGGCAGCCGGAGCGCTTCCGGGCGACGCTGCAGGGTTATTTCCTGGTCACCGGGGTGGCTGTTGCCGCCGGCCATGCCGCGGCCGGTTTATGGACCCGGGAAGTGCTCCGGTTGTTCGCCCTTTCGCTGCCGGCAGTTTTTCTGGCCGTGTACCTGGGCAGATGGACCGCTTCCAGGATAGCGAAGGAGCGTTTTCAACCTCTGCTCCATTTTTTTCTGATCATTGCCGGGGGGCTGATGTTCCTCGGGTAATTCAGTTTGAGCGGGGGAATATTTTTTATTCAGGAGGTTAGTTTTAATGAAAGCATCCATCATCACCGGCGCGCTGGTCGCCCTATTCACCGGGATCGCCATCACTCTTCAATCCACCCTGGCCAGCCGGGCGGGGAGCATCATCGGGGATTTCCGGACAGGAATCCTGATCAACGCCATGGGCGGCCTGATTGCGGGAACGCTGATCTCCCTATCCTTTCTCTGGAAAGGCCCCCAGATGGGGAGTGTGCCCCGGATCGTGATCGCCATGACAGCGGTATCCGGCTTGCTGGGTGTATTCATCGTGACCGGGATCTCTTTTTCCCTTCAACGGGCAGGAGTGGCTGCGGGTTTGGCCAGCGTCATCCTGGGGCAGCTGGTGTTCTCCTTTCTCATTGATGCTTTTGGCATCGGTGGGGTTGAAGCCATTCCCCTTTCCTTTTCCCGGGTCCTGGGGATCCTGATCACGGGGTTCGGGGTTTATTTACTGCTCCCCAAAGCATGAGACTCAAAGGACGAGAAAGTTCAGCCTGACTTCCTGTTCCGGGATTCAGGTCGAGTTTATCCTGACTAAAAAATGGGCTCCCAAGCCCTCCCAGGAAGGAGAAAAACCGATGGGCAGATTACGAGAATTAGGAAAAACCGGGATCAAAATCTCGCCGTTAGGATTGGGGGTGATGCAGTTTGCCGGTGGAAAGGGGTTGTTTAAGTTTGCCTTCCCCTCCCTGCCGGAAGAGGAGAAAAGGGAAATCGTCCAGGCAGCGGCTGCGGGGGGGATCAACTGGTTCGACACCGCGGAAATGTACGGGCGGGGACTGTCCGAACGGGCGCTGGCAGCGGCCCTGGAAGACCTCGGGGTCGAGGATGATCAGGTAATCATTGCCACCAAATGGATGCCCTTTCTGCGCACAGCGCGAAACATTCCCCGGACCATCGGCGAGCGGCTGGACAACCTGCATCCCTATACAATTGACCTCTACCAGGTGCATAACCCGTGGTCTTTTTCATCTCCCGGGGCGGAGATGAAGGCCATGGCCAACCTGGTAGAAGCGGGCAAGATCCGCTCGGTGGGTGTGAGCAACTTTAACGCCGATCAGATGCGCCGGGCTCATTCGGCTTTACAGGACAGGGGTCTGGTGCTGGCTTCCAACCAGGTTCAGTACAGTTTACTTCACCGGGAAATTGAAACCAACGGTATTTTGGAAACCGCCCGGGAGCTGAGGGTGACCATCATCGCCTGGTCCCCGCTGGCCTCCGGGGTCCTGACAGGTAAATTTCACAATAATCCCCGCCTGCTGGAAAACACCCCTTTCGGACGCCGCCGGATGCTGCAAAGCCAGATTGAAGAAAGCCAACCGGTAATCCAGGTGCTGGAGGAGATCGCCCGGGAGCATGATGCCGAACCTGCCCAGGCCGCTTTGAGCTGGTTGATTAACGCCCGGGGGGATTGCGTCGTCGGCATTCCCGGGGCTTCAAAAGTTGATCATGTGCAGGAAAGTGTGGGAGCGATGGACCTCGTTCTAACCAGCCGTGAAATGGAACGTCTGGATGAGGTTTCCCTCCGGTTCCGGAAATAAAGCCGGTGCAATGAGGCGCGGTTTTACCCCGGGACCGCTTACAGTTCTGATAAGATCGAGCTTTCCGGGACCCGGCATATTGTTCTAAAGCTCCATGTTTGATATAGTTAGGGTATTCTTTTTTCACCCCTTTATCCCAGCAGGACAGGGGATTGCGGCGCAACAAACTTATCCTATCTTTTTAGAGGTGATCAGCTCTTCATCTGGAGGCCATTTAATGATGTTCAATTCAAAAAATCGCATTTTTCTGTTAACCCTCACCCTGGTCCTGTCGCTGACCCTGACCGGCTGCCTGGGTCTGCTGTTAGGCGAGGAAGAAATCCCACCCACCAAACCGCAGGAAGAGGAACTACAGCCCACCGAGCCTCCAGCGGAATCAGCGGAGGAGGAAACAACCCAACCCGAAGGGTTGGTGACCAACCTCCAGGATGTGAAATCCGCCGTGATCCAGATTGAAGCCCAGGGCACCTTTGTAGACCCGGATTTTGGAGAATATGTCGGAGCCGGCCGGGGCACCGGGTTCATCATTGACCCCTCCGGTCTGGCGGTAACCAACAACCATGTGGTAACCGGCGCTGCCCTGCTTAAGGTCTGGGTGGGTGGGGAGAGAGAAACCGCGTACAACGCCAAAATAATCGCCGTTTCCGAATGCTCTGATCTGGCCCTGATTGACCTGGAAGGAGACGGTTATCCTTATCTGTCCTGGTATTCGGATCCTGTCCAGGTTGGACTGGAAGTGTACGCAGCCGGTTATCCGCTGGGTGATCCCGAGTACACGCTGACCAAGGGAATCGTTTCCAAGGAAAACGCCAGTGGAGAAACCAGCTGGGCCTCTGTCAGCCAAGTCATTGAGCATGACGCCACCATAAACCCCGGCAATTCCGGCGGACCCCTGGTCACAGCCGACGGGCAGGTGGTGGGGGTGAACTATGCCACCTACGCCGAAGCCAACCAGTATTTTGCGATCGGACGGGAAACCGCCCAGGATGTGCTGGCGAGACTGGAATCAGGCGCTGACTTCGACTCCCTGGGGATCAACGGATCAGCCGTGATCTCCGATGACGGAACCTTTTCAGGAATCTGGATCTATTCTGTGAAATCAGGTTCTCCTGCCGGTGAGGCGGGATTGATCGGCGGAGACATGATCGCCAGCATGGAAAATCTCCCGCTCGCCGCGGACGGGACCATGTCCGATTACTGCGACATCATCCGCACCCAGGGTGCAGACAGCACCCTGGCCGTAGAAGTCTTCCGCTTTCCAGAGGGGGTGGAGCTGGAAGGCCAGATCAACGGGAGTCCACTCTCCGTGGTCTCCGCCCCTGATTCCCCCACGGACCCGGCAGTTAATCAGCCCCCGACTTCCCAACCCTCCGGAGGCACCATCACGGTATCAGATGATACCGGCGCGCTGGTCATCAATGTCCCCGCTTCCTGGAACGAACTGGACGGCAGATTATGGGAAGCTGATTGGGACGACCTTCATTTCGTGGCTGCTTCCCTCCAGGCTGCTCCGGATTTAGAAGCGTTTAAGAATTCCTACAGCGCCAGCGGAGTTGATTTTGCAGCATCCCGCGACTGGGGGGCAATTGGCGGGTACATCCAGCTGCTGGACGGAGTCGAACACTGGTTTACAGACAGCTGCATCAAGGAAGGGCGCTATGATTATGAAGACGAAGTTTACGAAGGAAGCTACGACCTCTGGGAATGCGCGGTCGATGAAGCCGTAGTGGTCTTAGCCGCCCGCCCCACCCACGATCCCACCGCCTTCCTTACCCTCGTTCAGGTCCAGATCATCACGGATGACGATATCGACGCCCTGGAATCTATCCTGGCTTCCTTTGATGTGGTGGACAGCCTTCCCTGATTTCCCCGGCCTTCTGCAGCCAAAAAAGCATCCGGCGGTCAGCCGCCGGATGCTTTTTGTTTTTTTTTGTGGTGCTGCAGATCAGGCTCTCATGTAGAGATAGGACCGGCCCCGTTTGCCCACCTGTTCAATTTCCCCCACCCGCCGCAGGCAGTAAGCCATTTTTTGCGCCAAACTGCGGGAGCTTTCTAACGCTCCTGCCAGGTCCCGGGTGGTGAATTCCGGAGGTAAATCCTCCGGGAGCAGGTTTCCCAGGTCCCCGGGAGTGGAGAAGGAAAGGATCCTGACTACCTCAATCAACCGGCGTTCTACCCGCTCCCACCCGTTGTTCCACCACATTTTCCTGCCCGAAAACCGGCGGACCTCTTCTTCCTGGATCAAGGCGACTTCCAGGGTGAAATTCTCCTCAGCCAACAATTCAGGAAAACTGACCAATTCAAAAAAGACTTCTTCCACCCGACCCCGCTTGGGTGATTTTCTCCTCCGGTCTTCCTCCCCTTCCTCTTTCGCCAATTTATACAGCCATTTCTCGGCCGCGATGGGATAAACCAGGGTCAGGGGATAATTCGCAGTTAGTCGGTGCATTTTCTTTTTGATGTTGGAAAAGCTGCCGGTTTGGATCTCAATCAAACCTTCCTCGCGGAAGATATCAACCACAAAACCATCCAGGGAGACTTCCACCCGATCGCCCGGACGGGCATACCAGTTTTTTAAACCGGCATGCAGGGGCTGTTCATTAAGCTCACCGATCCGGTGGGGAGAGTTTCCGGTCATCCCCGGCTCCTCACTAAGGCAATATCCATAATCATCTATTTTAACCGATCAGAGACATCAAACCGAGGAAGGATTAACAGCAATCGAGGGCTGTGACTCCACCAGCCCCCGACCATCTGGCTTTCAAACCAGGATTAATAAATCCGGGGATGACTACATCCCCATCACAGACTCCCCAGGGAGCAGGTGCATCCATCCGCCTACTCTCTGTTTTCCTCAATCACCTGCTGGAAGGCGGCGAAAGGTTGAGCCCCGATCACCGGGGTGCCGTTGATCAGAAAGGTAGGCGTGCTCTGGACACCGATCTGCTGGGCCAGGCTGCGCTGAGCCTGCACCCTGCTGCTGTGTTTGCCGGATTCCAGGCAGGAGGCAAATTCGGTCGGGTCCAGATTGAGCTCATCCGCCAGGGAAGTTAAATTTTCCGCCGAAAAATCATTTACCCGGCCGGAAAAGAGCCCATCATGATAAGCCCAGAAGGCATCCTGGTCCGCTGCACACTCGCTGGCTTCGGCTGCCAGCAGGGAACCCTGACCGAGAATGGGGAAATGCCAGTACCCGAACCGGACCAGCCCTTGATCAATGTACTGCTGATCGATCTCCACCCCCGCATCCCGGGCAAAGGATCCACAGTAGCCGCATCGAAAATCACTGAATTCAATGATAGTCACCGGCGCATCGGGGTCCCCTTTAAAATGGCGGGTTTCCCCCACCAGGGTTTCCATCACCAGCTGCCGCTGGGCTTGCTGGTCAGCCGAAAGGGTGGGGCGGGGTACCACCTCCGGATCTCCGGCTTGATTTTCCCCAGTGGTTTCTGAACCGGGGAGATATCCTTCTACCAGCGGACGCCCTAAAAATCCCCCCAGCAAACCAACGACCAGAGCGGCCGCACCAACTGCCGGGAACAGCCAGCCGGGGCGATTGCTCCCATTTTGAGCCCCCTCTTCCAAGGGTTCCCCCTCAGAGGCAGGGACCATTTCCTCAGCGTTCAGTGAATGATTTTCTCCATGCTCGGTCATCTTAATTCCCTTCCTCCCTAGTTGAATCCTGCCTGAAAACCCGCAGCAATCGTCAAGGTTTAATAGAGTGAATCGGTCTCATCCTCACCGGGGTCCTCACCCGCATCCTCACCGGGGTCCTCACCCGCATCCTCGCCGGCCTCAACCTCGGTCCCGCCTTCACCACCGCCCCCCACGATCACTGTCCCCGACATGCCCTTTCCACCCGGACCGCCATGATAAACACAGTAGTAGGGAAAAGTCCCCTCTTCCTCAAATGTGAAAGCGAAGGTGTCGCCCTGCTCCATATTCCCGCTGTCGAACAAACCATCGTCAGCAGTCACGGTGTGGGAAATCGAACCCGTCTGGTTCCAGACTACGGTCGTTCCCGGCTGGATGACAATTTCCTCCGGACCAAATTTCGAATCCAGGACTTCAACCATTCTTTCCTCACCACCACTGGCCTGGTCCCCCAAAACCTGGAAAGGCACAGTCACTACCTGGTCTGCTGCCTTTACAGGGGGATCCGCCTCCGGAAATTCATAGGTTCCTTCTTCCCCGGAATCCGTGTGCAGCATGGCAAATAGGGTCGCTGTCACCTGATCTTCTTCAACTTGAACCTCCACATCAAAATTGGTTCCGCTTTGCAAAGCTGCGTAACCGATCACCGGACCGGGGTTTCCTCCCTGATCAGCGTGAATGACTACCCAGCCGGGGCCAGAACTGACTGCCTCGGGGATGATCACTGCTCCAGAAGTGATTTTCTGATCCTGGACCTGAAGTGAGGGGGTGACTTCCTCCTCTTCAGCGTCTGCTTCCGGCGTTTCGGTTTCCACCTCCGGGGTCAGCGAAGGTTCAGCTTCGACCCTTTCCGGTGTGGGGGCTGCGGCCTGACAGGCGCTGACCAGCACGGCCAGAACAATCAGGGCTGCGATAAATAAATAGGGACGTTGGTTTTTCATGCTTAACTACCTCCTTGAGAAACGAATAACGGGCACCTCTAATTACCAATAAAAACTGCGGTTCACGGTTCCACAATGCCTGATTTACGCTAAATCGCTGAATAAAACGATCTATAAAATTTTCTACGCCCCTCCGGCCTGATAGAGGTCGGGGTCCGTGGGGGTTTCTCCTGAAGGATCATAGACGTGAACCCAATCCCCCTCTTCAGCCCATAAGAAAAGAAAATGGGCATCACCGGGGGATAGGTTAACACAACCCTTGGACTGCGGGGTGCCGAATTGATCATGCCAGTAGGCGCCGTGCAGCGCCCGGGATTGGTCAAAGTACATCGTCCAGGGGACATCTTCCAGGTAATAGTAATCCGAACGGTCCGCGGCAAATGACCCCCGCATGGTTTCCGCCTCGACCTTGGACTCGATCTGGAACGATCCCGGACGGGTCCAGAATCCAGGGACCCCGGTAGCCGTTAATGTGGCATAGATCAGCTGCTGATCCTCATAGACCGTAAGGATTTGCTGCTCGAGGTTGATTTTGATCCAGCGGCTGCCTTCCACCCCCCGGGGTCGGGAAGCGTCCGGCATCACCCAGGCCGCTTTCTGGGCGGGGATCCATTCCCGGGGACTAATTTGCAGCCATTGAACGCCTTCAAGTTCCCGGGTCTGATAGACCGGGATCATCTGGTAGCGGGAATATGTCTTTCCAGCGGCATCCGGGTTCCCCGCCCCGGGCTCCCGCTGACTTTCCACCGGGTAAAGCACCCAGCCGAACCCGTGATCCGGGGTCTGGTGAAATTCCCTCCCCTGAAAGGAAGAAAGGGAGTTCCAGGATTCAGCCTCTCCCCCCGGCATCCATAAATCAGCCGCGGTCAAATAATACCAGCGGCTGCCTTTTTTCACCTGGTTGTAGGCGCTGACAAAATCAAATCCCGGAAGCAGGCGCCGGGGGGAATTTTTCCCCGCTGCCGCATCCTCCACCGACCAGTAGAGAGGGACCTTGGCATTCAGCACTCTCAGATAACGATAGGGAACCTCCGCCAGCGCCGGGTCCGGCTCCTGGGTGGGGAGAGAACCATCCGGCAGCGGCCAACATTCATCTTCCATCACCAGCTGAGCATAATAATATCCCAGGCAGGGGAATCCCTCCCCCACCGGTGATTGAAAACCGGGCAGATCGCTTCCGGAGGGATCCGCGGGGACAGCTGCTGCCTGAAGGGGACGCGGTGAAGAAAGAAAACCTCCCAAACTCAGGACCAGGGCTATGAATAGTAAAAGTGTTTTTTTCAGTAATTTCAGCATAAAATGATCATCTCAGTACACTGGATTGACTAGCTGCCCTTGAGCAATTGACGGGGTAAGCGTCAGCCCTCCTGAACATACTACCCGGGGAAGATTAATGCCACATAAATACCCGCACAAAAAAAGGATATCGTGTTTAATCGGACGTGATGAAATCAAAGCATCTTACCCGATCGGAAGGTCGGACCCGATCGGAAGGTCGGACGCCTGCTATCAGCGTGGAGCTAGGATCCTACAACCGCTATTTCCAGGCGGTTTTTGCCTTTTTCCTTGGCCCTATATAAGGCCTGATCTGCGGTATTGAGCAGGGCCTCAGGGCTGACAGCGGGATCCGGTTGGGCGGTCACCACCCCGACGCTGAGGGTTACCCCCATCTGGTGTTGATCCTTCCCGAAGGTAAACTCAAGTTCTTTGAGGATCAGCCGGCATTTTTCTGCGACCCGGATGGCGCCCTGTTGATCTGTTGCCGGTAAAACCGCCGCGAACTCATCACCCCCGAAACGGGCCAGCAGATCCCCCGGCCGCTGGAAGGCAGTGGATAGGGCCTGAGCCACGGTCTGCAGATACTGATCTCCCCTCAAATGCCCAAATTGATCATTAATCGCTTTGAAATTATCCACATCCATGATCAGCAAAGAAAGCGGTTCGTCGTTTCGCCGGGAACGCTTCCATTCGGTTTCCAGCATCTGATTGAAAAACCGGCGGTTGGCGATCCCGGTGAGCTCATCGGTGATTGACACCTGATGAAGCCGCTCGCTCAATTCTTTATACTTTTTCCGGCTTTCTTTTAATTCCTTGATAAGCTGATCGCGCTCCAGTTCGGTTTTTTTCCGCTTTTCAATTTCCCGCTGAGCCCTGGTGAGTTCTTCTTCCAGGGCAAAAAAATCACTGAGGATGGACAGCACCGAGCGGTTGACAATCATGACATCCTCTTTCCTGCTCTGCCAGTGGAGATACCCGTAGAGGAAAGGCAGGGTAAAAAGGGAGAGGAGCAGGCGGCTGATCAGGGTCCCGCTCATGATGCTCAAATAATCCGGGGTGCCCGCAAAAGCGCCGGTCGCAAACAGCACCACATCCAGCAGCAGCACCCCCAGCAGGGTGAGATAGGTGCGCAGCCAGAGGTTGATCCTCAGGGCATATTTCCCCAAAAATTCCCAGGCGATGCCCAGGAAAATCAGGTCGATAAAAGTGGTGATCACCGAAGCGGAATTGATCCGCAGGCTGGGCTCCGGGATCTGGATCAGGGAGGAATTAAACATGAGTTCTGTTTGTTGGTGCAGGACAGCCGCGATCAGGGGCATCAGGATCGACACCCCCAGCACCGTAGAAATCGCCACCCGGGCATGATAGGGTCCATCAAAGACATAGACCACAAAAACGCTCAACAGCAGCGAGGTGTAAAAGACGGTGGAACCGACCACAAAAGTGATCCCGCCGACATCGACCGCCAGTCCGGCATCCGTGACCCAGGACATGATCGCCGTCACTCCCCCCAGTAATGCATAAAAATGGGCGGGGCCAAACCGCTTGCGCAGGGAATGCGCCCCCAGCACCAGGAAATACATCCCCATGGCTTCTAAGATTAAAATCAAGGCAGCTTGGTTGATCATGGCAGGGTCCTCAAATCGGCGATCTTGTTCGCCTTACAGGATGGATGGCTGTCCCAGCAATAGAAAGGATCTGCCGGCCTCAGGTAGTTTGGTCCCGGTTATTTTAGCACAAACCATACACTCCGGGGTGCTGGTCCTTCCTCCAGGGCAGAAGCGAAAAAGAGCCGGCATTGTTTTTCCGCCGGTTGTCCCTCCCGACATTTCATGATATAATTCTTTCGTATTTTTCGGAAAAGGAAAGGAAATGACCGCATTAACCCCCCGGCAAATTGAATTCTTGGACCAATTCCTGATCAGCTACCAGCGGACGGGACGTCCCCTGCACTACACCGAGCTGGCGGATGAGCTCAACCTGGGGAAAGTGACCGTCTATGAAAAACTGCGCCTGTTAGAGGAGCACGGATATGTGAAATCCGAATACCATCTCCCGGAAGGCGATCGCGGTCCCGGACGGTCGACCGTTTATTTCCTACCCACGGAAAAAGCTCTGGGTTCTGAATACTCCCGGACCAGGGACAATGAAGAAACCGCAGCCTGGGAGGAAACCACCGCTGAGATCCTGCACCGGTTAGAAAACAATCAGGAAAACAGCTACGAACCTTTCCTGGGCGAACTGCTCAACCGCCTTTCCCACCAGAAATCACCGCTGGTTTATCTGACCGAAGTGAGCACCGCTATTGTGCTGGCGCTGGACTCGGTGCGCGACCGGGCCGAGCAGATCAAACCTCTGGATCAGCTGGGTAAACTCGGGCTTCCCGGGGAGATTGACCTCAGCGCTCTGCCCGGAATCGGCATTTCCCTGGCACTTCTGGAGCGGGTTAACGATCGGGCTTCCACCTATCTTGCCGAACAGAGCGGAAAGTTTCACACCACGCTGAAAACCATGGACGAAGAAAAACAGCACCTGGTGAGCGAATTCACCCGCCGGGTGACCAAAATTGTTTATGATCAATAAGAGTTTTTTTAATGAATTTTTTCGTTTTTTTCACAAGGAGGACTTATGCCCCGTTTAGCTATTCTCACCGACAGCACGGCCTACTTATCCCCGGAAACGATCCAGCAGTATTCCATCCGGGTGCTCCCCCTGAAGATCCACTGCGAAGAACAGACTTACCGCGACGGCGTGGAGATCACCCCGGATGAATTCTACACCCGATTGACCAACGGCTGTCCCCTGCCCACCACGTCCCAGCCTGCCGCAGGGGAATTTCTGGCCGCTTTCCAGGAACTGAGGGAGGATTATGACGGCGTGCTGGTCCCCTTGATTTCTTCCGGGATCAGCGGGACGGTGGATTCAGCCCTTTCCGCCGCTGAAGAAGTCACCGACCTGGATGTGGAAATTGTTGACACCCGGATCACCTCCGCCGGTTTGGCCATGATCGTGATCGCGGCGGCCAGAGCCATTGAAGAAGGGGCTTCTCTGCAGGAAGCGGCTGATCTCGCCCGGCAGATTGCGGACCGGGTGAAAACCTTTTTTGTCGTCGACACCCTGGAATATTTGCACAAGGGGGGACGGATCGGAGGGGCTTCCCGCTACCTGGGCACCGCCCTGCGCATCAAACCGATCCTCACCTTTGACCGGGAGGGAAAAATTGACGCTCTGGAGAGGATCCGGACCCGGGGCAAAGCCCTCCAGCGTTTGCTGGAATTAGTCCAAGAACAGGCTGACGGCAAACCGATCCATGCCGGGGTGGTTCATGCCCAGGCGCCGGAAGAAGCTGAGAAACTCAGGGCCAGGCTGGGAGAGTGCGTGGACTGCCAGGACCTGGAAACGTATCAGTTAAGTCCGGTTATCGGCACCCATGTCGGTCCGGGCACGCTGGGTATTGCCATGTACTCAGAGGATTAACCCAAAAAAACCCTGAAGGCTGGTCAGCCTTCAGGGTTAATCGTCGTCCGGGGGATTCTTTTATTTCTTTTCCAGCTGATAAATTCCGCCGCTGATATCCAGCAGATACACTTCACCCGCCGCGTCCTGACTGACTGCCGTTATCCGGTAATCAGTAGCGAAACAGCTGTTCATTCTGCCATTGGCCGTCGGGTCCTTGAAGCAAACCCCACACCGTCCCGGTGCAGTAATCCCCGTACAGATATACTCCCTGCCAGGCCGGCAAACTTCCCCGGTAAACAGCACCCCCGGAGATTGAACACCCCCGGGAATGGTCATATTCAGCCACCGGATCGATCAGACGGGCGTCATCCGGAGGCGACCCTTCAAAGGGATGGGCGCCCTCCCGGTAGTTCCATCCGAAGTTAACGCCTCCAGAGGCAGCGGCCGGCAGATAATTGACTTCTTCCCACTGGTTCTGACCTACATCCGCGATATACAGTTCGTCCGTCCGGGGGTCATGGGTGAAGCGCCAGGGGTTGCGCAGCCCGTACGCCCAGATCTCATCACCAAAAGGATTGTCCTCCGGGATGGTGTAGGGCAGCTGATCAACCTGGATCCGCAGTAATTTTCCCAGCAGGGTGTCCAGGTTCTGGGCGTTGCCCTGGGGATCACCGCCCGAACCGCCGTCACCGGTGCCGATCCACAAATAACCCTCCGGCCCAAAAGAAACCTGCCCCCCGTTGTGATTTCCATAAGGCTGGGCAATGGTTAAAACCACTTCTTCGCTGCCGGCATCCGCCTGATCAGGATCCGCCGAGACCTGAAAGCGGGAGACCACTGTATCTCCCTGATTATCCGTGTAATTGATGAAAAAATAGCCGTTCTCCTCATAGCGGGGATGAAAAGCCAGGCCCAGCAGCCCCTGTTCATTTCCCGAATCCCCGACCTGATCCCGGATATCCAAAAAGGGATTGGGGATTAATTTTCCGTCCTCGATGATGCGGATCCGGCCCGGCTGTTCGAGGACAAAAAGCCACCCTGAGCCGTCCCCGGCTGACATCAGGCCAACCGGCCTGGTCAGACTCTCCGCCACCTGGGTCCAGCGGTAATCCCCGGGGTCCGGCAGTGAAGCAGCCGATTCTGGCTCCTGAGCGTCTTCAGCGGTGGGGAGCGCCTCGGCAGTGGGATGTGCGGTCGCCGGGGATGAGGTCACGGTCGCCGGGGGCGGGGCTGTCAGAGTCGCCGCGGAAGGTGTAAAATCGACCGCGGCTGGTTCCGGGAGGTCAACACTTCCCCCGGCGCAGCCGGCCAGGAACAGGATTAAACCCAGGAACGCCGTTCGTCCCAGGCTGAAGCTAGAGATCGATTTCGCAGTTTTCATTTTTATCTTCTCCCCTGCATTTTTATTTTTTTGATGGGAAATTTCTGCCCCCGGGCGCTCTACCGATAAACCAGTGACAGCGCACCATGAAAGGGTCCTGACGCCCGGGGACATTGAAACTGTTTTTTTCAGGGCGCACTGTTTGACGCTTCCGATTATAAAGAGCAAAGATAAATATTAGATAAGAAAGCGGACGGGGGAAGCCCGGCTGAAGGGCGGAAACCAAAGTTTTTTATATAGTGTTAACCTTACTTATCTGCCCCCGTGGTAAAGTGTTCTTACATTTGATGGATATCAAGGCCCCAGATTCGGACCTTATGAGAGGTGTTCCTATGAAAAGAATCGCTCTAGGATTGTTGATCCTCGCCGGGATTGCGGCAGGTTTATTCCTTTTTACCAGCTTCGGCGCCTCCGGCGATGAGGCCGTACCTGCCATCAATACCGGGAACACACCGTCAGGGAAAACAGCCCTGGCTACCTTTGGCGGCGGCTGCTTCTGGTGTATGGAACCTCCTTTTGAGCAGCTGGACGGGGTGATCGATGTGGTTTCCGGTTACACCGGCGGCGATCTGGAAAACCCCAGTTATGAGCAGGTCATCCAGGGAGACACCGGGCATTATGAGGCCGTCCAGGTCACCTATGACCCCGGGGTGATCAGCTACCAGGATTTGCTTTATGTCTTCTGGCGCCAGATCGACCCCACGGATGACGGCGGGTCTTTCGTCGACCGGGGGTCTCAGTACCGGTCGGCCATTTTTTATCACGACACCGGTCAGAAGCGGGCCGCAGAGCGCTCCAGGAAGGAACTCGATCAATCCGGCCGTTATGACTCACCCATCGTGACTGAAATCTTGCCGGCGGAAACGTTTTATAAAGCGGAAGAATATCATCAGGATTATTTCCAGAAAAAAACCCTGCAGTACAAGGGCTACCGGGCAGGATCCGGCCGCGATCAGTATCTGGAGCGGGTGTGGGGGGATGAGACAGGCCTGCCCGAAAACGAATACCAGCGCCCTTCCGCGGAAGAACTCAAGCAAACCCTGACCGAGATGCAGTATTACGTCACCCAGCAGGACGGCACCGAACCGGCTTTCCAGAACGAATACTATGACAGCAAAGCGGAAGGTATCTACGTCGATGTGGTTTCCGGGGAGCCGCTGTTCAGCTCCACCGATAAATTTACTTCGGGCACCGGCTGGCCGAGCTTCACCCGGCCGATCGAAGCTGATGTGCTGGTGGAGGTGGAGGACAACAGCTACGGAGTGACCAGGACAGAAGTACGCAGCGCTCTGGCTGATTCCCACCTCGGTCACGTCTTCAACGACGGCCCGGAACCGACCGGGCTGCGCTACTGCATCAACTCCGCCGCCCTGGATTTCGTCCCCCGGGAGGAGATGGATGCCCGCGGCTACGGAGCTTACTTATCCTTATTTCAATAAGAGGGTGTGGATTTATCGCTCGCCGCTTTTCAGGATAAATGGTTTCAACTTGTCCTGGGGACCGATATCCAGGGCAGACACTAACCGCGGGCAATGATCCTCTTTGACCTCAGGTTGTTCAGGGGCAAGCCGGGAGGCTTTAGGGGGAGATCAAGGATGGCGGTCAGCCAGTGTGCTCGCAAGTATTGCAAAGAGGAAATAAGATTGAATTAAAAAGCCAAGCGCACGCAGGCTTGCGGCAAAAAAAACAGAGAATGGGTAAAAACCATTCTCCCGAAAGCAATACGGCGTATTACGACAGTGGGCCCGGCAGGATTCGAACCTGCGACCTGGCGGATCACGGCTTTATTCCTACTGGGCTATATATATATTTGAATAAGATCGGGCTAGCCCGCGTTCTTTTTCTCTTCGTTCAGCATCTCCAAAAATAATTCCACTGCCTTTGGATCAAAGTGCGTTCCAGAATTCAATTTGATATGTTCAATTATTTTCTCCTCTGGCCAACGTTTACGATAAGGACGATCAGAGCCGAGGGCGTCATAAACATCTATTACTGAAAAGAGACGCACTGCCAGTGGAATTTGCTCGCCTTTCAAACCGCGCGGATAACCACTCCCATCCCATTTTTCGTGATGACAATAAGGGATATCAAGCGCTTTTTGAAGATAAGCAATTGGAAAAAGGAGTTTATAGGCATAAGTGGGGTGCTTACGCATGAGAACCCATTCATCTTCAGTCAGTTTGCCTGGCTTACGAAGAATGTGGTCGGGCACACCCAGTTTGCCAATGTCATGTAAAAGCGAGCCGTGCAACACGTGGGTCATCTCTTCTTTGGGAATTCCTGCTTTACTTGCTAATTTCAGTGTCATTTCAGTCACGCGCAGGGTATGGCCTTCAGTTTCTTCGTCCCGCAAATCCATTGCATGTGACCAGCCTGCAATGGTGGTATCGTATGCCTCAAGCAGTTGTTCGTGAGAGAAGTTTAATTCTTCATAAAGGATGGCAAGTTCGGCCGCCCGTTTTTCTTTCTCTTCATTTTGAAGGGCCAGCTCTTTATAGGCAAGGGCCAACTCGGCCGCCCGTTTTTCTTTCTCTTCATTTTGAAGGGCAAGCTCTTTATAGGCAAGGACCAACTCAGCCGCCCGTTTTACTTCCTCTTCATTTTGAAGGGCAAGCTCTTTATAGGCAAAGACCAGCTCGGCCGCCCGTTTTTCTTTCTCTTCATTTAGAAGGGCAAGCTCTTTGTTGGCAAGGACCAGCTCGGCCGCCCGTTTTTCTTTCTCTTCATTTAGAAGGGCAAGTTCTTTGTTGGCAAGGACCAGCTCGGCCGCCCGTTTTTCTTTCTTTTCATTTTGAAGGGCAAGCTCTTTATTGGCAAGGACCAGCTCGGCCGCCCGTTTTTCTTTCTCTTCATTTTGAAAGGCCAACTCTTTATTGGCAAGGACCAGCTCGGCCGCCCGTTTTTCTTTCTCTTCATTTTGAAAGGCCAGCTCTTTATTGGCAAGGACCAGCTCGGCCGCCCGTTTTTCTTTCTCTTCATTTTGAAGGGCCAGCTCTTTGTTGGCAAGGACCAGCTCGGCCGCCCGTTTTTCTTTCTCTTCATTTTGAAGGGCAAGCTCTTTATAGGCAAGGGCCAACTCGGCCGCCCGTTTTTCTTTCTCTTCATTTTGATTGTGTAGCGGATTGTTACGCTTGGGCATCTTGGCGATTCCTCTCAACACCAATTATCTACCGATGGAAATCTTTTACATGTCTTATTATATCTTGTATCGCACATAAAAAGTAAGTTATTTATTCCGCAGTCCAAAATCATTGACACATTCCGCCATATCCCCCCCGAAGAACAACTTGAACACGAAAGTGGAAGGTTATGCGCAAAAATCCAGGTTAACTATCCGGGGGGATGGAATGGGGGTTATGGAATACCGGGATTCCACGTTTCACTCATTATACTTCTCTATTTGGCTAAACAGTCGAAAATATGATTTTTCCGATTTGAAAGCGGTGAGCCAAAATCTAAGTCACGCCAGCATCTCAACGACTGACCAAATTTACTCTATCCTTTCCAATAATGATGTCAAAGAAAAGATCACGGGAATCAGCCAAGCAGATCCTAAACCTTCTCATTCCACGGAAGAAGAAAAACTAAAAAGGATCATGGAGATCCTCAACGAATAACAAAAAAGGGGCTCGATTTAAATAAAAAAACGACCCGGTCTGGCACAAAATGGGTCATTTTCTAATCAAAAATATGGGCCCGGCAGGATTCGAACCTGCGACCTGGCGGTTATGAGCCGCTCGCTCTGACCGCTGAGCTACGGGCCCGGCGCTGATCCGGTAAAGACTCCCCCCGAAACAAAAAGAGCGGGTGACGGGATTCGAACCCGTGAATGTCAGCTTGGAAGGCTGATGCCTTACCACTTGGCCACACCCGCTTGTAATATGTGCAAATTCCCCTTTATTTGTACCCAACTTTATGATATTGTGCGCTTAGAAATTGACTGAAGCTGATGCCCAATCTAAGCAGAGAGATTATAACAAGGGGGGATATTCAAGTCAACCTTTTCACTGTCATAAACCGCGAAAAAGAGAAAAACACATGATCGGGAAGTGATCACATCATCCACTGGCGCGCTGATCCAGCATGATGCTTCTACGCATAAATGGTCCCCCTTTGCGAAAGAGAAGTGGACTTTGATCACTTCCATCGATGACTTCAGCCGCAAGCTGCTGTACGCTGATTTCGTTCCCAGAGAGACGACCTGGGCCCATATTCAGTCGACCCAGGCCTTGATCCAGCGCTATGGGCTTCCTCTGCGGTACTATGTGGATTCCTTGCGGGTCTTTCGTTTTGTTCAGGGCAGAGACAGTTTCTGGCGCAAACATGTGCTGGAAACGGATGATGTGGATACGCAGTGGCGCAGGATGATGCGCCTGCTGGGAGTTGATGTCAGCTATGCTCTTTCTCCACAAGCGAAGGGCAAGGTGGAGCGACCCTATCGCTGGCTGCAGGACCGCATCGTCCGCACTTGTGTTTACGAAAAACTATCCCAGAGGGATGAAGTCCGCAGATTTCTAAATGAATAATCACCAATTACAATCGACTAAACTTATAGTCTTGAATAATTTCTTGAACACCTGTTGGGGCGTCAACGGTTTTCGCTAGTCCCTTGCGTAATTCCTTTACTACTCCCCTTAAAACAGGTTCCTCCTTCGGAACCGTGTAATGGACCACAAAATTTTGACAAATTTAAAGTCCGATTAAAAGTTTAAGCTGCATTTATGAAAAAACACTGAAAATAAACCACCAAGCAAAAAGCACAGATCGTCCTGGATCTGCTGAAAAAAGAAAATGTGTGGATCATAATTTCATCAGAGTATAATTAAAGAGCCCATGCCCATCAGCTCTATCGGTGGAAAAAGCAGGGAACGGTCCAATTTCACGAAGCTTATGAAGATCGGCACAAAGATATCCGGCAGTTGGAACAGGACCACCCGAAGAAGCTGGATCAAACCTTGGCTGTCGCTTTTATGCTGGAACTGACATCGATCATCGCCATTCTGGTCTATATTTTCCTGACCTGGGTGCTGCTTGAATTGGTCATGATGCTCTTTAAGCGCTGATTCCCAAAGCATCCCCGTCGGGCTCGCCGGGGATGCTGCTCAAATCTTTAGCAGAGGAAATCGAACCATGACGATTACCAATCTCTTCCAAATCATCCTGGCAATTGGACTGCTGTTCTTCGGTCGGAGAATTTACTGGGCCTTTGTCGGCGCGATCGGTTTTATCGCTGCCACGGAGTGGGCCCTGACGGCAATGCAAGGACAGCCGGAATGGCTGATCGTGATCATCGGCCTGGTCGTAGGATTGATCGGCGCTCTGCTGGCTGTTTTCCTCCGGGCCGCAGCCATCGGAATGGCGGGTATCCTGGGCGGAGCCTATATTTTCCTGGCTATCTACAGGATGTTCGAATTGACAGATCCTACGGTGCGACTGGTGATGTTGATCATCGGCGGAATCCTGGGGCTGCTGATCATGCTCCTGATCTTTGATTGGGCCCTGATCGTGATTTCCGCTGCCAGCGGCGCCCTGCTGCTCTCCAACTTTATCCCCGCGGAAATGATTCCTGCCTGGATTGCCAGTTTGATTCTCTTTGTGATCGGGGCGGTGGTGCAGGGACGGGATCTGTCTGACTGAGAGCCAGTGGACTAGCCGGCATCTCCACTGCGCTCAAGACAAACTCCTAACAGGCTGGACCTTTCCTCCACAGGGAAAGGCTGGATGGTAAATTTCGCTGTTCAAGGAGGTATCCATGATAGAAGCTGCTGTAATGATCGAAGGCCAGGACGGCCTTACCTGGCCGCGCTGGAAAAGAATTGCCCGGACCGTCGAAGAGGCAGGCTTTGCCGGGCTTTACCGCTCCGATCACTATACCAATCCTCAACCGCCCGACAAACCTTCCCTGGAATTATGGACTTCGCTGACCTGGCTGGCCGCTGAAACGGAGCGAATTGAGTTCGGACCGCTGGTTTCTCCGGTTTCCTTCCGCCATCCGAGTATGACTGCCCGGATGGCCGCTGCGGTGGATGATCTTTCCGGAGGAAGACTGATTTTGGGAGTTGGGGCCGGATGGATGGAAAGGGAACATGAAGTCTTCGGACGGGATCTCCTGGGGATTTCTGAACGCTTTGACCGCTTTGAAGAAGGGCTGGAAATCATTTCCCGACTGCTGGAAAACGATCAGCCCTCCAGATTTGAAGGACAGTACTTTCAGCTCCGGGACGGCATCCTGCTTCCCCGCCCCAATCGGCCCGGCGGTCCTCCCCTGCTGATTGGCGGCAACGGACCCCAGCGAACCCTGCCCCTGACCGCCCGATTTGCGGACGAGTGGAACGCGGTGTTCATCCCCCTCGAAACCTATCGTAAAAGGGCCGCCCGACTGGACGACCTGCTCAAAGAAGAAGGGCGGGAATTTGGAGAAGTGAGACGTTCCCTGATGACCCGGGTGATATATGACCGCAATCCGGATCAAATTGCATCTCAAGTTGAAAAAGAGTTTCAGGGGGAAAAAACCCCGGACGATCTCCGGAAGGACGGGTATCTCGTCGGGACAGGCGATCAAATAATCGACCAGCTCAAAGAGTGGGAATCTGCCGGAGTGCAGCGGGTGATGATGCAGTGGCTCGATCAGCGGAACCTTTTTAAACTGCGGGCTCTGGCTGACGACATCCTGGATAAAATTTAACCCACAAGCCAGCCCATCTGTTCAAACCCGGCTGGTGATTCCCCCTCTTGAAGGCGCGGACCCGTGGACTGCCTGTCCTGCCGTTCCACGGGTACAAAAAATGGGGTGTTGACAATCCAACAATCAGGGGCTGCACTGCAGGGCACATCACGTCCAAAGACAAATTGGGTGGAAGGGAAGAACTTGTGCTTGCCGTACCTGAAAGCAAGTTGAAAGTAGCCAGAGCAAGGAGGCGTTTACAAAAGTCAGAAAACAGAAATATTCAGAACCAGGTATTAGGAATGACCCTGGTGGGCTGCTGAAAAGCGTCTATCTCTCAAAGGCCTTTTTTCCATTTCGTGCTGAACCAGGACAATAACTTTTTCTTATCAACCATCACATTTGCGAGTCAAACCTGGCGAAGACAGCACCAAAACATTTGACAACCAAATTCAGATAACATATACTTCAAAGAACAACCTCACCACAATGAACGAAAAAAATCAACGATGATCGCACCCCGTTGACACATACGTCGAATCCATGGAAAAAACCCTATGCTTAACTGGTTTAGGGGTGGATATCCAGACAAAATCAAGTGCCGAGCCGCTTCTGAGGTCTTAAGGAAAGCCTGAGATCAGCTGTCGGGCTTTTTGTTTTAACCTGGCCAAGAGAACCAGGAAAGGAGGTGAACTACCGGGATAAAGAAACCAAAGGTATCGATTCATGTATGCTGAATTACCAGAAGTTTATCTACTATTCAGCTTGAGGAGACCTACTTATGAATACAAAAAAATTACTTCGCATGACCATGCTCTTAATTGCGGTTGCTTTGGTAATCGGCGCATGCGGCCAAGCTGCCCAACCGACAATTAAGATTGGGATCAATGCGCCCCTCACCGGCGATATACCCAAAGTGGGAGAAGGCTCGAAATTTGCCGCTGAAATGTGGCTGGAAGAGATCGGTGGGGAGCTTGAAGTCGGGGGAGAGACGTATCCTGTAGAGTTGGTGATTGGGGATAACGAATCCAAAGCGGAATCTGCCGCCTCCGTGAACCAGAAGCTCATCACCCAGGACGAGGTTTTAGCAATTGTTGGCCCGCAATCATCCAAGCAGGCTGTACCTGCGGGCGGCGTGGCTAATGACGGCCAGACTCCCATGGTCAGCCCCTGGTCAACAAACCCCAACACGACATTGAACCGCCCCTGGGTCTTCCGGACGCCTTTCCTGGACAGCTTCCAGGGTCCTGCAGTAGCCAAATTCGTCACCGAGGAATTCGGCTACACCAAAGCAGGCGTGCTGTATGACGTCGCCAGCGATTATCCCAAAGGATTGGCTGAATACTTCAAGTCAGGTTGGGAAGATATTCACGGTGAAGGCTCTGTGGTCTCTTTTGAAAGCTTCACCACGGGTGATACGGACTTCAGCGCGCAGTTGACGAAGATGATGGAGTCGGGGGCCGAGTTCATCTTCACACCTCAGTACTACAACGAGGTGGCCCTCATCGTGCAGCAGGCCCACGAACTGGGGTTCAATCAACCCATTGTGGGCAGTGACAGCTGGGGTTCTGCGGAGCTGTTGAATTTGTGCGGCGAGGACTGCTACGGCCTCTACTACAGTTCACACTATCTGGCTGAAAATCCCACGGGTGCTGCCAAGGTATTCATCGATGGGTACGAAGAGAATTATGGCTACGTGCCGGATGATGTTGGTGCCCTTACGTGGGACACGATGCACATTGTGGAAAGAGCGATCAAGGAATGCGGTGAGATCACCGGCGATATCGAAACAGATCGCGAGTGCGTGCGAGACGCTTTGGCGGGGATTAAGAACTTCGATGGTGTAACAGGAACGATGACGTTCACAGAAGAAGGCGACCCCATCAAATGCGCGTTGATCATCAAGATTGGGGAGGACGGGTCGAAGAGCGTCTACGAGCAGACGTGTCCTGAAGATTAACGATTTCAGCAGGCAGTTGGTAGCCAAAACACAATCCTTGAAACAGGAAGGGGGCAGGTGGGATGGAAAAAGAGCCTGCCCCCTAATCGAAGAGGAGGGTTTGTATGGACGTAATTTTACAACAACTCATGAATGCCTTGCAATGGGGAAGCTTTTATGCCTTGATCGCTATTGGGTATTCCATGGTTTACGGCGTCTTGATGCTTTTCAATTTTGCGCATGGGGATATATTCATGGTCGGGGCATACATCGGTTTTTTCGTTTCCACAGCTCTGTTGGCCCTTAACCCAGGAAATTTTCTGGGGCTTTCCACAGGCATGGAGCTGGGCTTGGTGTTGGTTTTGACTCTGATCTTTACCATGCTCCTGAATTCTTTGGTGGGGATGGTGGTGGAACGCATCGGCTACCGGCCGCTCCGCGAAGCTCCTCGCGCATCAGCGGCTATCACAGGTTTGATGATCGGCATCATTCTGCAAACGGGCAACCTGGCCATTCTCGGTCCCCAACGGCTGTCTTTCCCGGAATTAATTCCTTCAAAGACATTCCACATCGCAGGGGCAAGTGTGACCAACAAAAAAATCCTCATCGTCATCGTTTCCCTTTTTCTGGCAGTGCTCGTCCACCAATTTGTACAACGCACGAAATGGGGCATGGCCATGCGGGCGATGGCTTACGACTATGTTGTCGTTCCCCTGATGGGGATTTCCAGCAATAAAATCGCCCTGATGACTTTTGCGATTGGTTCGGCTTTGGCCGCGGCCGCGGGGATCCTGTTTGGAATTGCCTACCCGGTTTTGGACCCTAATATGGGCATCCTCTTTGGCTGGAAAGCCTTTGTGGCGGCCATTCTGGGGGGGCGAGGTTCCATCATGGGCGCGGCGCTGGCCGGATTTCTATTAGGCTTCATAGAAATATTCGTAACTATGATTTTCCCTTCAACGATGCGGAATCTCATCGCATTTGGCATCATTTTGATCATCCTGTCTTTCCGCCCTCATGGTTTCTTTGGCGAACCATTCAGCGCCCAACTGCGGCTCTGATCCCAAACGGCGGTCCATACTATATTCAACGAGGTGTAGGAAATGCAAACCCCAAAAAGCATAAACTTCCTCGAATGGGGGGAACGAATAAAAAATTGGTGGGCTGCCCTTTGGGCACGCTACCAAGATGTCCCCCTGATTAGCTGGCTGGCAGCCCTCAGTGTTTCTGTGACCCTGGAGATATTGATCGGCGACCCCTTCTCCAGGATTATGGGACTGTCTAAACCACCTGCCCTGTTCGGTGTATCTCTGGTCCTCAACAAGCCAGCGTTATTTCCCGGAGCAATCTTTTATATGCTGCTCATCTATCTTATCCCTACGGCTTTGGTAGCCTATTTCAGCAAAGGGATAGGGAACAAGATCGCAGGGGCATTGATGAAATCCCCGCTGATCATCACGGCGATCATCCATCTGGGTATGATCTATGGCGTCCTTCATCTCTGGACGGTAACCAGCGATTACCGCTTATTGATTGCCCGTTTAGTGATGATCGCGATCATCGTCACGCTGAGCTTGAACGTCGTCAACGGGTATATGGGAGAATTCTCTTGCTCCCATCCCGGATTTATGGCGTTGGGCGCTTACGGTGCCTCGGTATTTACCCTGGTATTTTTTGTCACCGAGAATCGGTTTGGTGAAGCGCTCATGCAGCCAGCACTTGGTCCCTTCTTATTTCCTGTCTCCCTAATCCTGGGGGGTCTGTTATCCTCGATTGGAGCTCTCTTAGTGGCCATCCCTTCTTTCCGGACACGGGGGGATTATCTGGCGATCATCTCTCTGGCCTTCATGTTCATCGTCAAGAGCCTGTTTGAAAACCTGGAGGTCGTGGGAGGAGCCCGGGGCATCAGCAATCAACCCAACTACGCCAATTTGCCCACAGTTTTTGTGTGGACCATGCTTTCCATCTGGATCATCAATAATTTTGTGAGTTCCACCATGGGCAAAGGGCTTAACGCTGTACGGGATGGCGAACTGGCAGCCAGCGCGATGACGGTGAATACCCAAAAGACCAAGATGATCGCCTTCTTATTTGCTGCCTTCTGGGCAGGGGTAGGCGGCGGGCTTTTCGCTCATGTCATCGGCTATATCAATCCGGGTACGTTTGATATTCGCAAGCTGGCAGAGGTGCTGGCTATGGTTTACTTTGGAGGATTGAACTCCGTCACCGGATCCGTTGTTGGTGCCGTGGGTTTCAGCCTGATTAATGAATCCTTGCGCCCCCTGGGCATTTACAAATGGATTATCATCCCGGTGATGTTAATTCTGATCATGATCTACCGTCCAACAGGGCTGATTGCTTTCCGCGAATTTAATATCGAAGCTTTATTCCAGCCCAAGGACACACAAAAAGAAGGAGGGATCGACCATGCCGCTGCTTGAAGTTTCTCAGATGACACATTTTTTCGGGGGTTTGCGAGCGGTATATAATTACAACCTGGCTATCGAGCAGGGGCAAATACATGGTTTGATTGGGCCCAACGGTGCGGGGAAGACGACGGTTTTTAACCTGATCACAGGGATCTATACACCCACAGAGGGGGATATTTTCCTTGATGGAAATTCCATTAAGGGCTTGGAGACAAACCGTATTGCCTCCCAAGGTTTGGGGCGGACTTTCCAAAATTTGCGCTTATGGCGGCATATGACCGTCATCGAGCATGTCAAGTTAGCCCGGTATTCAAAATTGAAATACGGATTAGCCGGGGCATTTTTCAATACACCTAAGCGGGTCAGGGACGAGCAGGATACTGCTGCAATAGCCATGGAACTCCTGGAACTTATGGAGCTCGCAGAACAAGCGAACCAGCTGGTAACCAACCTCCCTTACGGTGCTCAACGGCGCGTGGAGTTAGCCAGAGCTTTGGCAACCGAACCCAAAGTCCTGTTTTTGGACGAACCGACGGCAGGGATGAATCCAGAAGAATTGAACGGGATGATGAAAATTATCCGGGAAGTGCACAGCGAACTTGGTTTGGCTATCTTCTTAATTGAACACCGCATGAAAGTCGTCATGGACCTGTGTGAATATATCCAAACCCTTGATTTTGGCGAAGTCATTGCCGAAGGCACGCCGGAGGAGATCCGCAGCGATCCCAAGGTCATCGACGCCTATCTCGGTAAGGAGGTTTCGGTCTGATGTTACTCACTGTGGAAAATTTATCTGTCTCCTACGGCAACATCCGCGCCCTGCATGGTATCAGCTTTGAGGTAGATGAGGGAGAGATTGTTTGCATCATTGGGGCCAACGGTGCCGGCAAAAGCACCACATTACGGGCAATTTCCCGCCTGATCCCGCCCCACGACGGCTCACAAATGGTCTATGATGGACAGGATCTCCTGCAGTTTACCCCTGATAAAGTTGTCACGGAATTGGGGATTTCCCATGTGCCTGAGGGACGGCGGTTGTTCGGAAACCTCACTGTCCAAGAAAACCTGACTCTGGCTGCATTCGCACGGACCGATGATCGGGCAGTGAAACGGGATTATGAACGTATATTTTCCATTTTTCCTCGCCTCAAAGAACGCATGCACCAGAAATCAGGCACATTGAGTGGGGGCGAACAGCAAATGCTTGCCGTCGGCCGGGCATTGGTTAGCGCGCGCAGGGTCATGCTCTTGGATGAGCCATCCATGGGGTTGGCCCCGCTGTTGATGGCGGATGTATTTGAGGCTTTGCAGGAGATCAATGACGAAGGGACGACCATCCTCCTGGTCGAGCAAAATGCTCGATTGGCCCTGCAATTTGCCCAAAGAGGATATGTGCTGGAAAGCGGTAACCTGGTTCTTGAAGGGGACTCCCAGGAACTGTTAAATGATCCGGAAGTAAAAAAAGCATACTTGGGAGGGTAGAACTAAGGGGAGTGAAAAACCTGAGGATCCCGCGGTTTGATGCCCGGTGGACCGTTTCTTCTTACCTTCAAACGAAGTCTTCCCAGGGGAAGACTTCGTTTGGCGGCTGCCCAGATATCGCGTAGCACTCGGCTGGCGTCTTTTTGACTTGTTTGGAAGTTTCCTTTTTTCATCCCAGACGTTGATTAAAGTAGAGTTACAGCCATGGGAGAATTAAATAATGAACTCGTGTAGAGAACCCGTTCGCGTTAATCAAAATATCCTTGACATGGAATACGCAGTCAGGGGACCCATAGCCCGGCGAGCTGCAGAATTAGCGAAACAAGGTCATGAGATCATCCCCTGTCATATCGGGAACCCCCAGGCCCTGGGGCAAACGCCGATCACTTACCTGCGCCAGGTTTTGAGCCTGGTTGAGGATCCGTCAAAGATTGAACGAGAGCGGAAGATTAAGTCCTTGTTTGAAGAAACCCCCTTCAGCAATTTACGGGAGGATGATTTCATTGCAGAAGACATCCTCGATCTGAGCGAGGAAATTCTCGCCAAAAGTCAGCATGGGATGGGGGCATACACTGAAAGCAAAGGGTTTCAATTTATAAGAGAAGCTGTGGCAGAATTTATCAACCAGCGTGATGGCTTTGAGCCATCCAGCGGACTCGGCGCTGATCCCGAAAAGATATTTCTGACCAGCGGGGCCAGCCAAGGCGTTAAGTTCGTGGTCGACATCTTGATTGCGGATGAAAACGATGGAATCATGATCCCCGTTCCCCAGTACCCGCTCTATTCTGCATCGATCAAAAAAGTAGGTGGGGTGCAGGTAAATTATTATCCAGATGAAAAACAAGGGTGGACCTTTGATCGATCCATTTTAGAGGATGCATTCATGAAAGCTCAAGCAGACGGGGTGAACGTGAAGGGGATCGTGGTCATCAATCCCGGAAATCCCACCGGCGCTGTTTTAGACGAACACAGCATGAGAGATGTGATCCAATTCGCTTCAGAACATCACCTGATGATTATCGCTGACGAGGTCTACCAAGAAAATGTATATCAGGGCACTTTCCATTCCTTTGCTAAAGTATTGGGAACCGATCCAGTCCCCCTTGTCAGCCTGCACAGCGTATCCAAAGGTTTTTTGGGAGAATGCGGCCATCGAGGGGGATATCTAGAACTGCGGAATCCACCTGAGATTATTGGCTCCACGTTAGATTTTACGGAACTGCTCCACAAACAAGCTTCCGTCAGTTTATGTTCCAACACGCCCGGACAATTATTGACCTATCTGATGATAAGACCTCCCGCAGATAACAGTCAAACGCACCAAAAGTATATGGAGGAAAAGAAAAAGATATTAAACGACCTTCATGAGAAAGCGGTTATGATCAGGAAAGCGTTTCAGGAAATGGAAGGCGTGGAATGTTACGGGGAGACAGGAGCTTTGTATTTATTCCCGCGATTGAACGTTCTCCCTGAAGGGACGACGGATTACGATTATTGCCTGACCCTTCTCGAGGAAACTGGATTGTCCACGGTCAATGGTTCCGGTTTTGGGCAGAAAGAAGGTACAAACCATCTCAGGATCGCTTTTTTACCTCCCAAGGAATTATTAGAGCAGGTATTGCCCAAATGGATCAAGTTCCATAATCAATATGTAAGGAAATAACTAAGAATAACGAAAAACCTATTAATGTGCTCCAGCCGGTCCTGACAGCCCTGCAGGGCATCCCTCAGCTTCTTGACAGCCAGAAACTGATCCCTGACCCGGATCAATTTCTGCGCAGTGATAGGGGGATAAAGAATCCCGCCCGAAAAGGTTTCTCCTTCTTTTACCCGGGTGACCGAGTGATCTGCCAATTCTGCTGCCTCCCTGACCAATCCGATTAATTCAGAATCTTCTGACGCGATCAGGGTCTTTAACGCTGGACCCATTTCATTCACCTCGTAGACCTCCTATCTCCCGGAAAGGAATCTTTCCGGACGTAAATTTTGATTACAAATGAGGTGAAGGTCTTTTTTTCCGGGAAAACTAACAGGAAAGAAAACGCCGGGGGAAAAGAAATTTCTTTCCCTGGCGTAAAGATGAACACCAAAAAGAGCTCAGAATCTATTTCTGATTTTCAGGCCAAAATCCCTGACCGCTCCAAATAGATCAATCCTACCTGAAAAACGAGGAAGACAGCGACCAGCACCAAGCTCACCGGCCGGTACTTCACCGGCTTGATATACGTACGTTGCCGAGAAGCACCAAATCCGCGGCATTCCAGGGCTATTGCCGCCATTTCCGCTTTTCTCAAACCATTAACCAGGACCGTAAACATATACCTCTGCCAGAGTTTAAACCGATGAATCAATCCGGATTGAGCCGCCCGCCCGCGGATGGTGTGGGCTGATCTGACCGCCTCTACCTCCCGCTGGATCAGGGGGAGAAAACGAAGGGCCAAAAAAACAGCAAAAGCATACCGATAGGGAACTCCGGCATTGGCCAGAGAAACCATTAAATCCCGGGTATCCGTGGTCCAGATCAGGACAAAACTGGCCAGGACCACTACAGAGAGGCGGAAAAAGAAAATGGGGCCTTCTTGAAGTCCACCGTCCGTGATGGTCAGGGGTCCAAGCCGGTAAACGGGTTGACCCGGATCAGCAAAGAAATGAAAAACCATCAGGATCAGTCCCAGGCCGAAGATCAACTTGGAGCTGCCCAGAAATGTAGCCAGCGGCACCCGCGAAACAACCAGGGCCATAAATAAGATCACCCCGAACATGATGGCCCCTGTATAGGGCGTCCGGTAAAAAAACAAGCCTGCAGCGACCACAAAAACCCAGGCCAATTTCGTCAGCGGATAAATGCGGTGCATCAGGGAATCTTTGGCTATGTAATTCAATCCATGTTCTTGTTCACTCATAATTTACTCACCTGATAATCGTAATTTCAGTAATCGTTCTAAATCCGCCGTTTTTCTGACCCTGGTCTCCACCGGCGCCCCGTGGAATTCCATCTCCCGCAGCAGCTTGTGCAGGATCGTCCGGCGCAGATTTGCCTGGTGGAGAATCTTATCCCGGGTGAACAACCCTTCAGATAAGCCGTCAAAGAGCAGTTGTCCCCCACTCATCACCAGCACCCGCTCACCATATTCCTGAACCAACCGCATATCATGGGTGATCATAACCACAGAAACTCCCTGATCCCGGATCTCTTCCATCAAGGACATCAGGGTAAACGTCATCTCCTTGTCCTGCCCGTAGGTAGGTTCATCAACCAGAAGAATCTGGGGATCACCAACCAGCATGGTAGCTACTCCCAACCTCCGTTTCAACCCCGCGCTGAGGGCGAACGGATGGGTATCTTTCTGTTCGAGCAGCCCCAGCTTGCCCAGCCATGTATCCGTTCTTCCCTCAATCTCCCGGGGATCAGACACACCCTGGGCCATCAAACTGTAACCTATCTCATCAGCGACACTGTCCGTCAAAAATTGGTGTTCCGGATTTTGAAACACTAGGGCGATTTGATTAGCCAGGGTCTGCACATCCCACCGGGAAGCCTCCTTCCCAAACAGGTTCAACCGGCCTCCAGTAGGCTTTTTCAGGCCGACGAGCAAATTAGCCAGGGTGCTCTTCCCGGCTCCGTTCCGCCCCAGGATCATCAACCATTCTCCCTGGTGGATATCGAACGTGATCCCCCGCAAAGCTTCTACCCCGCCGGGATATTCAAACCTGAGGTTTTTTCCGGAAATAAGCACCTGTGGTGAACGATCTCCTCGGGGCTCTGCTTCTTTTTCGCTCACAGAATAACCCTTCTGGAGCAAGCCCTTCTCCTGGAAAAGATCGATCGTTTCTGACACCGTGATGGGAATTGGGTGTTTCTCTATTCCAGCTGCCTGCTGCAAACCCACACCGATCTCACTGGTTTCCGGCAGCCAGACACCCAGGGTGTCAATCATATACCTGCCATCTCGGCGTAAAACTTCCCGGGGGAATCCGCTCCGTGAATGCTCCCTTGCTCCAGGACAATCAATTGATCAGCCTCAGCCAGAAATTCATCCAGCTCTCTGGTAACCAGCAAAACAGTGATCCCCTCTTTGCGCAGGGTGAGCAGCAAATCGTGTACGTTTTCCGTCGCTCCCGGGTCCAGGTTGGATGTAGGTTCATCAAGGACAATCATCTCCGGCCTCATTGCCAGGACGGAAGCCAGCCCTAATTTCTGGACCTGTCCTCCGGAAAGGTTCCAGACCAGGTTGTTTCTGCGGTCCACCAGATCGGTCATTTCCAATAACTCTTCCACGGTGGATTTAATGCTTTCCACCTCCAGACACAGATTCTCCGGGCCAAAGGCGATCTCATCATCCACATAAAGCATGGCAAACATGGTTTCAGGATCTTGAAACACCCTGCCCACCTGTTGGGAAAGGTTTTTGACCTCTAATTCCCGGGTATTCTTCCCCTGAACAAAGACATCCCCGTGCAGTTCGCCACCGAGCAGGTGGGGGATAACTCCGTTTAATAAACCACACAGAGTGGACTTTCCCGAACCGCTGGGCCCTACCAGCACATTAAGGGTTCCGGGTTGAATCTTCAAAGATACATCATGCAAGGTAGGCTGATCTTGATTCCAATGCGTATACGTGACGTTTTTTATTTCTGCGATGGGTTCGTTTGCTGCGTTGATTTGATTCATAAATTTATGAGCGTGGGATACAGAAACTGTACCCCACGCGTTTAATCCTTAGATTTTCGATCGTCAGGCTAAGCTGCTGACCGGACCAAGCCCGTACGGGCAATCGCCTGGGCCAAAAGATAACCTACCAATCCGCTGAGAATGATCCCGGAAAGCAAATTTATGGGAACGGCCATCCAGACATCGCTGGCATAAGCAGGATCCCAGCCGAAGAAAATGGCTGTCCACACCGTGCCGAACTGAGAGGATGCAGCTCCAGCACAGAGCGCTGCCACCAGATCAAACTTGGCATACATGGCGATCGCCATCACAACTTCGATGGCCAACCCCTGGCTGATTCCCCAGCCCAGGGTACCTACGCCGGAAGCATTGCCCAGCAGGATTTCCACCGCTGCTTCAATAATTCCTAGGGCCAGGGCCGCACCGGGTTTCCGGATCAGCCAAACAACCAGGACATAAGCCCACATGAAAGCACCCTGCAGAAGAGCCCCACCCAGGGGTCCCAGGGAAGAGTTCGCCAGGTACCACAAGTTACCCACACCGGTATTAACCACGCCGGCTATAGCAGCTACGACGGCCAGGATGACTATATCACGCGTGGAATAATCAAAATCGAACCGGCTACCCTCAAAAGTCTTCTTTCCTACGGTGCGGGCGATCAGTCCCGCGACAATCACGATCACGATATTCACGATGAAATAGAAAGACATACTTACCTCCATATAAATCTAGAAGAACACAGTATTCTCCCCTTACTTCAAACGGGTCAAGCCCATCTCTATCAGTTCCTTTTTCACCTCCTTATATAACCTGAACCACTCTTTACGGGGTTTCAGGGTTTCGAGATCATACGCCTGATCAAATCTGACCCCGGGATTGCCCGCGGGGTCCTCAAAAACGTGCTCATACCGTTCCACAAGTTTGACCGTGATTTCATTGGCTTCTTCCAGGGATAAACCCTGCCTGGCCACTGCTCGCCCCACCTCTCCCATCAAACGGCATTCCAGTCCGGTAGCATTGGGTTTCAGGCCATCCGCAGACCCTACACCCTCCAAATGGCCTCCGCTGGCCGTGATCACAATGGCATTGGCCGCTGTTTCATAAAGGAGTTCCCGGGTCATGGCGCCGCTCTTGGGGTAAATATCCGAGACAATGATACAGGGCGCGTTGCGGGCGAACGCCTGCTGGACGATGCTCTCCACCCACATCACGCTCCGGGTTGAAGTCGCTACATGCCGCATATGAATTGGATGAAGCAGTTGATAATCGCTGTGATTGGTTAAGTTCCCGATGATGAAAGAGGCGACATTAACCACGGCAGATCCGGGAGCATCCCCACCCAACCCACCCACCAGGACACAGTACAGCGCCGCGTTGTGCATACCGTATTCCAGCGAATTCACCGCCCGGGCGATGTTCCGGTTATCAATTTTCAACTCATTCAGCATGGGAACCAGATGGGCGTCCGAGGGCCGCAAATAATCAGGATGGGCTACGGCCAGATCGCCCAACTCAGACACACTGCTCTGGGCCGCCAGCATGCCCATCCCCGGACGGCCGACCCTCTTCAAGATCTGCCGCAGGTAAAGGAGCTCCCTCCTGGTAGCTACAATTTCTATGGGGGACCCCGTCCGCACCTCGCGCCCATCCACCTCAGCCAGGCTGCCGCAGGTGATCAAATCTACGATCGGCTCCTGGGCCCAGCTCATCACACTCGGCAAAAAAAGGTGTTCCGGATGGGGTGCGCCGGGATTTCCAGCCCAGATGAGGGGCGGCCGCTCATCGCCAATTTCCCGGGCGAAAAGCGTCCGGGCATCCTTCCCGGTTCCCAGGACCAATTCCCGGGGCATAAGCTCCATACCCGCTTCCAATTCCTGCCGGTCAAACTCCAGGATGCGCTCCGTCGAACGAGAATAGCCCCCAATCTCAACCGCCAACTCCAGACCGGCTTCAAAAATCACATCAGCCAGTCCGGGATCTGCAGTTACGATCTGATCGGGATCCCACTCCAATTTATATTTCTCGACCAATTTCTGGGTGGTCATGGCCACTTTTTCCAGATCCCAATCATCCTCAGCGATATAGGGACCTTGGTTAGCACGATCCAAAACATCAAAATAATCAATAATCACTGGGCAGCTCCTTGATTACTCCGCAGATCCCGAATAAAACTTCTGGCCAGCTTAACAGCTCCCAGGGCATGATCCGCAGTTCCATCCGCACCGATATCCCGGGCAAAATCCTCGGATACAGAAGCACCGCCTACCATCACCCGGAAGCGGTCCCTTTCTCCCATGACCTCTAACAAATTCATCAGATCACGCATAAAAGGCATAGAGGTGGTCAAGAGAGCAGAGCAGGCAATGATCTCAGCATCCACCTCCTGGGCTTTTTTGACGATTTCTTTGATAGGGACATCTACGCCCAGATCATGGACCTCAAAACCCGAGGCGGACAGCATGGAAGAGACGATGTTTTTCCCTATATCATGGATATCTGATTTCACCGTAGCCAAAACCACAACCCCGGTATCATCCTGCTGAGCTTCACCGCTGGCATATTCTTCCTTTAATTGAGGCTCAATGACCTCCATGGCCGCTTTCAAAGCCCGACCCGTCATCATCAACCGGGGTAAGAAATATTCTCCGGTCTCGAACTTGTCTCCCACAATCTCTGCGCCTTTCATCAATCCCCCTTGCAGGATGGAAAAAGCGCTGAGATCAGCTTTCAGGGCCCGGCGTGTGAACTCCACAGCCTGTTCTTCATCTCCGGCAACAATGGCTTTTTGCGTTTGCTGAATCAATTCTTCACTCATAAATCGTCCTTTATAATGATTAATTTTTTCCCGGCTGTTTTGGCTAATTTAACCCGGCGCCGGTCCCGGGGATGACATCCGATTTCCCAGAGCGCTCCACCAACATGAAAACGCTAGCTGCACCACTAAACGTAAGCAGTGGAGAGAACATCCGTTTTAGTTTCTACCAATAAAAGAAAATGGGCTTAACGACCCGTCATCTTACGAAGGACATTAAAAGAAAAGTATTCAGGACGATAATATTCATCAGAATACATCAAGGGTTGTTCATCAGCATTGAAGGCTGTTTCTTTAAAATAATGGACCGGGATGCCCTGCTCGCACTGCAAATAACGACTGAGTGCTGAGTCCACGACCACGGGCATGATTTCGGTCAGGTTATGATTCACCTTCTGATGACACCTTTTTTCCAGAAACGTATAAACCGGCCCATAGAGTTCTTCCTCATCGTAGGCGCTGCGGACAAGTTTCGCCGGAATGTAATCAACGCAGTAAATCACCGGCACATTATCAGCCAAAAAAACATTGGCCGTGCGCAGAACTTCCTCATCACCCAGGTTCAAGGCTGAACCGATGGCTTCTCCGGGAACGATTAACGATAGTTCTACATGGCGGACATCAGCTGAAAAACCCGAAGTCTCAATCATTTCTACAAAATCCCAAACTTCTTCCAACCGGGTCCCGATATTGAGGACGCGTTGATTGATAAAGGTTCCCGATCCGTGCTTCCGGAACAAAATCCCCTCCAATTCCAATTCGGCTAATGCCTGTCGGATCGTGTTCCTGCTCACCCCCATCTGGCGGGCAAGGGCAGGCTCGGAGGGCAAGCGCCCTTCCGCAAAATCGCCTCCCTCTATCTGGTGTCTCAACTCAGAGACAATCTTTTCTACCCTGGACATCATTCCCCGCCTAGTTGTCTAACATCTTATAAAGTTGTCTTTCATCTTCTCTTTTTATATCAAAACCTGGGAATTTTTCAACAACGAAGGCCGAAAACAAGCCCAAATCCACCCTTTTAAGAAGAAAATCACCCCCGGGACATACGCCCTGTCGCCAGCGCTCCTTACCTCTTAAACCGATGCTTGAATCTTAGATCGCTCACCAAGATCCAAACTTTATGATCCGGTTTAAGTGTCAAAATCAAACCAGGAATAAGCTCCTGGTCACAAAAGGGAAGAAGGGGGAATGACCCTTGCCAGGCTCACTCCGGGGGAAAGCTCCACCCTGGGGTCACACAATCATTCTCACTGAAGGCAGCTCCACCTCCAGCAAAATGCACAGGCTTATGTACCCAGGAAAGACATAAAATCAGAAGTCGCAGAGGATATCCGTCGGATCTTCAATGCCCCAAACCGGGTGATGGCAGAGAGTCTTCTACAGGATACAATCAAGAAATATGAGAAATCGGCTTCTCGCCTGGCGAACTGGATGGAAGCCAATATCCCAGAGGGATTGACGGTATTTTCCTTTCCAGAAAAACATCAGCGCAGGTTACGAACCACGAACATGCTGGAAAATCTAAACAAAGAAATCAAACGCCGTACCCGCGTTGTGACGATCTTTCCTAATGAAGCCTCCTGCCTGCGATTGATTTCAGCTTTCTTGATGGAAAAGAGTGAGGAGTGGCAGACCAGAAGAAAATATTTGGTTTTTGAAGGTTCAAGTTAATTCGTTTTAAGGATATATTTGACTGAATTTACAGAAGAAAGCTTGCACAACCTTACAAATCCTTAAGAAATAGCTATTTTGTAAATATGTATATTCCGGATTCTACATTTCCTTATCAGTAAATAAACGATCTTTAAAGGAAAACTATCGTTTCTCTGGGCAAAATGAGTGATTCTGAGCCTGTTTTCGGTCATTTTTGAAGCAGAAAAGACGTTTTTCATCCGAAAGCCTTTCTTTTCCTCCTCGGGTGACGTAGAATCCTGGTATAATTAAAGTGAACCTTCGGTAGTTAGTATGGGTAACGATCCTAATCCAGGTAGAACAGAGAGCAAATATTAACCCTTTACCTGGAGATAAAAATGAACCGAACAACATTGGAAAAAGCGCTTGGATTGCCTGAACCATGGGGGATAACAAAAGACACCTTTTCTGCTGAAGAACAACAGCTGGACATCACCATCGATTTCAAACGGTGCAGTACTTTTCCCTTTCCCGAATGCGGTGTGGAGAGCAAAACCTGACAGATACTGAGCAGAAGGAAAGGCGAGAGCTGAGAAAGCTTCAGAAACTGCAGAACTGAAGGAACAGAATGCTGCAGGTAAAGCAGAACAAGCTGGAAATAAAGAATAAAACTCATCGGTTTATACACCTGTTTCAGATAACAAAGATTCGAACTCGGACGTAATGCAAAACTATATACTTGAGAAGGAATAGAAAAACCGGAGATACCGGAGATATCTGAAGTTTCTGTAGACGGAAGACCATAACGGCAAATCTTTAGAAAGGGATGAGTCCATTGAATTTAGGGAGTACTGTACTACATTCAAATATCGGTTATTTTAAAAAGGTAAAGAAACAAAAAGGAAATGTGTTTTATGATTAAGAAAAAATTGGTAGTAATTCTAGTTCTTGTAATGGCGCTAGCTCTTCCTTTAACGGCGTACGCGGATGAGCGGGACGACGGATGTGACGCTTGAGATCACCGGTGGGGCACTGTCGATCAGCGTCCCCGCAGGCGTAGTTGATTTCGGTACTATTTCCGACACCGTAGAGGGCGGAACCATTAGCGCGCAACTGGGCGAGGTACAGGTCAGCGATGCCCGAAGCGCTCCCGCCGGCTCAGGCTGGGTTGCCAGTGTAATTTCCACCGCCTTCACACCGGCGGCGGGACCGACGATTGCCGCTAGCGCTATCAGCTACGACGCTGGAACTATCACCAAGGTCGGCACCGCCACCTACACTGCGAACAATCCGGTTGACCTCACCGGTTCCGTCCCGGCTGTCACGGCAACAGGGATCACCGGCAACAACTCGGCCACCTGGAATCCGACCATCACTGTGGCGGTTCCCGGCGGCATGGCCGCTGGAGATCTACACTGCCACGATCACCCATTCGGTCCTGTAGCTCCATGTAGACCTCGCGGCTGGTTGGCAGTGCTGATAAGTTGTAATATGAAGGCTTTACTTGCGAAAAAGCAGTTTAAGGGGTGCAACAGAATGGTTTTTAAATAATAGAACAACTCTCGTAAACTAGAAGTGGACATGCTTTTTACATGTCTACTTCTAGTTGTATCATGCGATAAGAGTCCCTATTTTCAAAAAAATCTATACCATAGACTTAGCTTTATCTGTGCCAAAAGCTGCAAAAATAAAAGCCTCATGCGCAAAGGTTGTGAGTTTTCTACTGCAAAATCCAATAATTTCATCGGAAGTGTCTTTGTTCACCATGCTTTCGATAGAATTATTAGAAAAGAACCTGTCTGTGACCCCAAAATCCTAGAACTGGAACGGCATCGAATATATAAATCGAATATATAGATATAGCTTCCAAGCGATAATGGCAAATCTGTCGAAAGGGGTGAGTCCATTAAATATAGGAATTACTGTACTATGTTACGAATCGGTTAATTCAAAAAGGTAAAAAAATGAAAAGGAGATGCAATAAATTAATAGAAAGTTATTAGTTAGTTTATTTTTTGTAATTTTGTGTATTCTTGCCGCAGTGGTCCAAGTGCCGGTACAGGCATCTCCTCATCTAGATGGCTCGGATCCCGGAGGATACATCGGGGTTCGGCTCCTTGCCGTGCCTGGGGACACGGGTAGGGACCCACGAGCTCAGTTATACATCGTGGACCACCTCCCGCCGGGATCGGTGCTCAGTCGCCGCATCGAGGTTATCAACACCACGCGGGCACCCGTCACCGTATCGCTGTACGTAGCCGGCGCTACGATCGAAGACGGGCACTTCGTGGGGGCCGATGGTCGCACCGCGAACGACCTGTCGACGTGGAGTTCTGTGCTCCCCGCCACCGTGGATCTCCCGGCTGGCGGCAGTGCGATTGTCACCGTGATGATCACCGTGCCCCCTGATGCCGCACCGGGGGAGCGGCTCGCTGCGGTGTGGGCCGAGGTTCGCTCTGGCTCCACTTCAGGAATCTTGCAGATCAACCGGGTAGGGATCCGCCTCTACGTCTCGGTGGGACCAGGCGCGGCTCCTGCTTCGGACTTCACGATTGTGTCACTGACGGCCCAGCGATCTCCTGAGGGCTTTCCCACAGTGGTCGCTACTGTACGCAATACCGGCGGCCGGGCGCTCGACATTGGGGGCTCACTCGAGCTTCTGAACGGCCCCGGAGGGCTCCATGCAGGCCCGTTTCCGGTCACCCTCGGCACCACCATTGCCGTTGGGGGAATCGAGCAGGTGAGCATCGCGCTCGATCAGCGCATTCCCGATGGCCCGTGGGACGCGGAGTTGACCCTACATAGTGGGCTACTCGAACGAAACGCGAAGGCATCCATAATCTTTCCGAAATCTGGCTCGGGGTTACCGGTACCTGCGACGGAGACGGCAGGGGCAGGATGGGCGTTCGCCGTCGTCGCTGGTTTCATCCTGCTGTGCGCTCTCGTTGTGCTCTCCATACTCTGGCGACACTGGCGCCGAACAAGAAGCTAGTGAGACACCCTTTTGAGTCCTATTAAGGACTCCGAGGGATCATTATCACATGCATGGTGTTAATTCTTACTCCACCAGTAAATGCATTTACTACAGAGCGTACCGCAGCAGTTACAGGTACCATATCTGTGAAGATTGAAGCCTTTGCAGTGTACTTCTGCACAAAATCTACCACGCGATCACGCTCTTCCCGGGTTGCCCATTTCCCATTCAGATCTCCCCAAGACTTTTTTTAGCTCGATGTGATCCTCCATCAGCTCACCAAGCACTTCATTTTTGGTGACTACTTTTTCTTCTAATTTGGTCACTTTCCTTTTCAATGCCGCTGTCTCACGATCTTTCCCCTTTTCAAACACCAGCGCTCCCTTTTCGAAAAACTGGCGCTGCCATCGGTAGAATACAGTGGGCTGGAGCTGGTTCCGATCGCAGATCTCGGATACAGGTGTGCCTTCGATGAGGTGCTCTCTCAAAAGTTTTATTTTCGCTTCTGGGGTGTAGTTTTTACGCTTCTTTGTCATGGTTTTAGCCTCCATTTTTGTATACTAACACAGGGCGGCTATTTTTCCATTTCCGTTTGAAGCAAAACACGAGCCTCATGCGGAAGCACCGGAATAATGACCGGCCAGGATGGAGATGACCTCATCAAATTCCCCTTTCCGGATGAGATCGATCGGACGACGGTCTCTGAGCAGCGGGATGGGCCCGTAGAGCCACTCCAGCTGGGCGTCTCTGTCAACAAAGACTTCATCAAGTGGGCGTATTATAAAACCAGTTTGTTTTTAGTTGTTTTACAATTGTGTTATTGTATCGTATTGACTATGATTGACTATGCGTAATCGCCAGGAAAATATATTTCGGGATTTACTTCAGTTTTCCAGAGATGTATGCTTCTCACCAGGTGACGATGCGATCCCCTAACTTTGATTAAAAACGAAAATGATCAATTTCCTGATTAATGATCAGCGTCAAAACAACAGCAGGAATTTCCGGTTGTCTTTTTTGCTTCATACATAGCCGCATCTGCATGCCTTAGAAGGGTGTCAATGTCTTCCCCATCTCGGGGATATTTTGCTGTTCCCATGCTCACTTCAACGACTAAAGACTGCTGGTCTATGTCGACGGGTTTTTCAAGAGCAGAAAAAATTTTATTTGCCACGATTTGTAAGCTTTCGGTATCCCCCACATCGTAAAGCAGAATAGTAAATTCGTCTCCCCCCCACCGGGCAACCAAATCACTCTCCCGAAGGATATCAACCATCCGCTCTCCCACCGCCTGCAGCACCGCATCCCCAGCCGCATGGCCGTAGGTATCATTGATCTCTTTAAAGTTATCCAGATCAG
>JAXHNK010000004.1:0-125460 GCA_034520505.1 Anaerolineales bacterium
TGCGTCGGCCCCAGCGCGTTTCGACCCGGTCGCTGATCATGCCCACTAAAGGATCATTGATCGCATCCCAGATTACCCCAATAAGGGCGGCGACCGAGGCGATTCTGGCGTCCAGGCCGACGACATCAGTGAGGAAAATGGCGTAAAAAATCTGTCGAAGAGTTCCCCAGCTCGCTAATCCCCAATCCCCGGTCCCGTAGATGATCTTGGTGAACGTTGAAAGTGGTCGGTGTGCGGGTTTTTGAAGGGGCATAACAGTGTCCTGGTGGCAGCTCATTGCTTATGGTTTAAAACGGGTTAGGGAGAAAACAGTTACAGATCAAGCTCATAAACCCGGTGGGTTTTATACCAGTTGACGTTCAGCGCCGCGTTTTCGGCCAGGCTTTCCCGGTTGTTTTCCCGGACCTGTACAGTCTCGACGTGCTCGAAATCAAACTCGCGGAATGTTTTTTCCATTTCCTGGTAGAGAACGGCGGTTGCTCCTACGCCCTGATGGCCGGGCAGCAAACCGATCCCGTTCATATCCAGGAAATGGGTATTTTTTGAGGACTTCCAGAGGTGATACCAGCCAAAAGGCCAGAACCGCCCTTTCGCTTTCCGGATTCCTTCGCCGATATTGGGATACGCAAACAGGAATCCGATCATTTTATCTTCTTTGTAGATCAGCTTGATCAGACGGGGATCCGCTATGCTCAATATTCTCTGAGCTATAGACTGCATCTCCTCTTCAGTAATTGGGCTGAAGCCATCCCCGTCGGAGAAGGAGGCATTGTAGACTTTTCTAATCTCAGGGGCGACTGCCAGCAGTTCTTCTTTGGTGGTGAATTTTCGCACCCAGAAGCCTCGGCGCTCTTTGACTTTTTCTGCAATCTGCATAATGCGTTCAGGAACTTTATCTGTAGATTTCAAGTAACCAGAGTAATAATCTGAGGATTTGCGGAATCCAATCTTTTTTAAGTGCTGATCATAATAGGGGTAGTTGTAAGGGATGCCCATTGCAGGCATCAAATCAAAACCCTCCACAAGAATACCAATTCCATCTCCCTGCAGCATGCCTTTAGGTCCATAAAGCTGAGACAAATCACGCTGCCGACACCAATCAGTTACCGTCTCAAATAAAGCATGGGTGACTTCCAGGTTATTGATGCTCTCAAAATAATAGAAAAACCCCACTTTCTCCGCCAGGGGCAAATTATATCGCGAATTATAGATAGCTGCGATCCGACCGACCACCTGACCGTTTTCTTCTGCTAAAAAAAAATCAGCCTCCGAGTGCTCAAAAAACGGGTTCTTAGTTTTATCCAGCTGCAGTCGGATCTCTTCCCGCATAGGTGGAACCCAATAGGGGTTATCCCGGTAGAGGTCAAAGGGAAAACGGATAAATTCTTTTTGATCATTTTTCCTGGCGTTCTTAATTGAACGCACTTTCATAAGCACCTGTCCTTTCCTCCGGGTGAAGTTCTGGTAGATTATACCTTGAACAGGGAGCTCTACCCAACTATATTGAAAGATGGCCGCAAAGCCTGGCAGGGAGGGGATGGGCAGGGTCTGGAGCATACCCGTTTTGGCTGATCTTGCGCTGGGGAAGGATATAACAACAAAGCGGAGAGAATTCAAACCGGACAGCGGCCTATATTAAAGGTGATCACGGGCAAAGGTATAATTGCGCATAGGCACTTCGGGGAACAAAACGTGCCTCTGCACGTCAACAAGTCAGGTGGAGGGCAGCTGCGACACGTTGGGTGTCGCAGAGATCGTTGTATGTTTTACAGGCCTCTTTGGTTTTCAAAATCTGAATTTTTAGGCCTTTTGCCTGAATTTGCTCCTGAGTATGTACAGGAACCTTCATCCGGCCGTAGGCTCCAGTACCGATAATCAGGAGGTCAGGAGGGTCATTAAAGACTTCTTCCAGATCAGAGAGGGCAAGGGAGTGGCCTTTTTCCCTCCACCATTGCGGGGCAACGTGGTTGGGGAAGACAATCAGATCTTTTTTATACGAATTGCCGTCAACGATGATTTCTCCAAATCGGTAATTATCGATGCGAACAGGGCAGGAAGGTGAATTCATTGGCTGTCTCCAGTGGAAAACGGGTTGTGGTTCAACTCTCATATATAAGTAGGAATAAGGGAAAAATAACTAAAACAGACAGGATTTATGGTAAACTGATGATAATTGAAAATCAAGATCTCTGCAAATATAGCCAGGCTTGAATTGAAGTTAACGGCTGGATGGTGGAAGAAGGAGAAACAGATGAGCAAGTATCATGTTCTGGTTATTGATGATAATGATAAAACGCTCGATGTGTTGAAATTAACCCTGGAACGGGCGGGATTTAAAGTTACAACTGCTAATTCCTGGCAGGAAGTTGAAGAGCGGATCAAAGTGGGGTATCGGAAAAAAGATCCGTTTGATATCGTGATCCTTGACTTGATGATTCCAGAAAGATCAGGTTTTGATATCTTGCGCTCACTTCAAGTGGTCCTGGTTCCCATGCCTCCGGTCGTGGTGTTAAGTGCGATCACGGACGTGAAGAAAAAAGTTGAAGCGCGGGATTTGGGAGTGGCGAGGTATTTAACCAAACCGACCACGCCTGATCGGCTGGTGAACATAATTCGTGACATCCTGATTAATTAAATTCCCCGGAAAGACAATTATTGGGGATTAAACAGACCTGGAACTTGGTTCCGGCCTGTTTTGTTGGGGAATGCTTCAGTCCAGGATCCCTGGATGATCAAGCAGGCATATAAATGTCCGGGGAGAAATTTAAAATTAGTTCTTTTCTGCTAAACAGTTCAATACCGGGGTCATATCCGGGATTGCCTCAGGGGGCAATAAGAGCAAAAGAGGATGCTCCACACCAGGGATATCAGGTTGGATATCTAGATAATGGATTCCCTGATAAGTTTTGTGTTCAATAATAAAACCAATCGAAGCGGGATCTTTTTGAACGGCCTGAATGACAGCAGAGGGTGAAGGGGCAACCCGAGAGGTTCCCGCCGGCGCGGCATCCTCCAGCAAGGAACGCTGGAACACATCCTGAATCGAGTTTTCCTGGGGATAGACCCAGGTCTGAATAGGAGATGATAAGCCGCTGGCAGGCAGGGAGTCCCAGCTGTTTATCTTTCCAGTAAAAATAGAGGATATTTCGGTTTTGCTCAAATTGGATAGTTGATTTTGGTTGTTTACGATCAAACTCAACTCCAGTGTACCCAGGGATAGCGGCATGAGGTCAGCATCTTCGATTGCAGGATAAGATGTGGGGTCGCCCCACCAGAGGAAGAGGTCAAATTCACCGGGAAAGGGCAATGAGGATTGATCCTCTTTAAGAAAAGATGCGTGTTGACCTGATTCCTCAAAACATTGCCCGATGAAGTCCAACCAATTTTCACTGACCGCAGGAGAGACCAGTACTTTAACCGGGGGAGGAGGTTTAAAACTCTCTGGATTCTGGGCAGCGCTGCAGCCCATGAGGGTGAAAAAGGCAAAGAACCAGGAAAATAGAGTGGAACCAGTGCGTTTACTCATGGTTATAGAATTTGTAATCCCAAAGTAAGCAGCCCTAAGATTAAACAATAAACAGCAAAAACTGTCAGCCGGTTAGAGCTGAGGTAGTTAAGCAGCCACCTGATGGAAAGATAACCCACAACCGCAGCGGTGGCAAACCCCACCAGATAAACCGGCAAGCGGTTGAGGTAATTTTCCATGCTGAACAGGTCATATAAAGCTAAAGTGCCGGCCGCGAGCATTACGGGAACCGCCATCAAAAAAGAAAAGCGAGCTGCGCTTTTCCGGGTCAAACCCCTCAGCATACCGCCGGTTATCGTCGACCCAGAACGCGAAACACCAGGGAACAGGGCGAAAACTTGAAAGATGCCGATCCAGAGCGAATCGATCCAGGATAAGTCATCCAGCTCGGAATGTCTTTCTGAAAAGTTCTCTGCAGCTAAAAGCATTAATCCTGTACCCACCAGGAAAGCTGCGGCGGCATTAGGATTGCTGAAGGAATTTTCAAAGGTGTCTTTAAAAAGCAGCCCGGCGATACCTGCTGGGATGGTAGCAATAATCAGGTACCAGCCGATTTTTGCGTCTGTTGATTCCCACGGTTTTCTATTAATCAAACTGGAAAGCCAAGCCCGGCCTATCCGGGACAGATCTTCCCAGAAGTAGATCCCGACTGCCAAAAGGGTAGCAACCTGGAGGAGGACGTCGAAAACGAAAGCTTCCCGCGGTTCGATTTGCCATCCCAGATAAAAAGGGGCGATCACCAGGTGGCCGGAACTGGAAACAGGGATAAATTCGGTGGCTCCCTGGATGATACCCAGGATGATTGATTGAAAATAGGTCATAGGATTTACTCTGATTTCGTATTATGGAAGAAATCTGCAGCATATTGGGTGATTGTCCCATCCAGAATCGCCTGACGAAGCTCAGAAGTTAAGCTGAGTAGAACATGTAAGTTGTGGATGGAAAGTAAAGTGGCAGACAGAATTTCGTTTTGGTTGGTGAGATGTCTGAGATAAGCCCGGGAAAAATACTGGCAGGTATAGCATTGACAGTCGGTGATCAAAGGACGGGGATCGTCGGCGTATTTAGCGTTGGAAATATTCATTCTGCCGGTTCGGGTAAAGGCAGCTTTGTGGCGGGCAAGTCGGGTGGGATGGACACAATCCAACAGATCTATTCCCCGGAGTACGGCATGGACTATATCCAGCGGGGTGCCCACTCCCATTAGATATCTGGGTTTTTCGCGAGGTAAGAGTTGGTTCACGCAGTCTAAAATCTGGTTCATCTCTTCTTTGGTTTCTCCGACGGATAAACCGCCGATCGCGTTACCGGGGAAATCCAAGCTGGTGATAAAACGGGCAGATTGTTCCCTCAAGTCGGGAAAAATCCCTCCTTGGACGATACCAAAAAGGGCCTGGTCGTCACGGGAATGGGCCAGTTTACACTTTTCTGCCCAGAGATGAGTCCGGTGTAAAGCTTGTTCATTATATTCCCGGTTATAGGGTTCCGGGCATTCATCAAAAGCCATGATGATATCCGCCCCCAAATTTTCTTGGATGTGAACTGCTTTTTCCGGTGTGAAACGGTGCCGGGAGCCGTCAATGTGACTTTGAAAAGTAACCCCTTGATTGTCAATAGAGTTAATATCTCCCAGGGAGAAAACCTGAAATCCACCGGAATCGGTTAGGATAGGCCTGTCCCAGGCCATGAATTTGTGCAGTCCCCCGAGGGTGGCGATCAGCTCATCGCCAGGGCGGAGGTAAAGGTGGTAGGTGTTAGCCAGAATGATCTGGGTATCAATGGCTTTTAACTGATCTGGAGTGACTCCTTTGATCGAAGCTTGAGTGCCTACAGGAGCGAAAGTTGGGGTGTTGATTTTCCCGTGAGGGGTATGAAAGGTTCCCGCCCGGGCGTTTCCCTCATTGGCCTGTAAATCAAAACTGAACCAAGTCTTTGTAGTATTCATAGGCTAAGATTATAAACGAATTTCGATCCCTGTGCAGTTGAACCATCCGCCAGCCGGGAGAACGCCCCCATGATATAATAACGACGACGAAAATGAAGTTGCCGTTAGAATATTTTGCAGCTGGATGATAGCAACCAGACTATAAAGCCTTAGAAAGGAGCAGATCATGAAGCGATTGCAAGTGCCCGGACCCAGAGCGAAGGAAATCCTCGAAAGGGACAGCGCAACAATTTCCCGGTCTTACCCCCGGGCCTTTCCCTTTGTTATGGACCACGGTGAGGGAGTAGAAGTCTGGGACGTGGATGGGAACAGGTTCTTAGATTTTATTGCCGGAATTGCAGTTACAGGAACCGGACACCGTCATCCACGCGTGGTAGACGCGGTCAAGAAACAGCTGGACAAGTTTATCCATATTTCCTCCGATTTTTATCATCCACTCTGGGTAGAGTTGGGGGAAAAGTTAGCTGAAATTTCTCCCTTTCAGGATGCAAAAGCAAAATCATTTATGACCAATTCGGGTACGGAAAGTGTTGAAGCCGGAATCAAACTGGCCAGACATCACACCGGCAGATCCCAGATGATTGGTTTCATCGGCGGCTTTCACGGCAGAACCTACGGCTCACTGGCATTTACTGCTAGCAAGGCCGTTTTCCGTCACGGATTTTACCCGCTGATGCCGGGAGTAACTCATGTTCCTTATCCGGATCCTTACCGGAAAACCCTGGCTGAGAAACCTGGAGAGCCTTATGGGGAGACAGTCGTCCGCTATATAGAGGAACAGATTTTGAATAAAGTTGTTCCTGGGGAAGATTTAGCCGGCGTTCTTGTAGAACCTATCCAAGGAGAAGGGGGCTATGTGGTGCCTGCTGAGGGCTTCTTTCCTGCCTTGAGAGAGCTGTGTGATCGCTATGGAGCTTTATTGATCGTTGATGAAATTCAATCTGGTATGGGCAGGACTGGAAAATGGTGGGCTGTAGAGAACTTTGACACAGAACCAGATATCGTCTGTGTCGCCAAAGGAATTGCATCGGGATTACCTCTGGGCGCGATGATAGCTAAGGATAGCGTAATGACCTGGCCTGAGGGGGCTCACGGGAACACATACGGCGGAAATCCTCTGGCCTGTGCTGCTTCTTTAGCGACTATTGAGCTGATTGAAGAGGGCTATCTGGAAAATGCCCGGGAAATGGGTGAGTACATGAAAGGCGCCCTGGAAGAAATTAAATCTTTGCATGAATCCATCGGTGATGTGCGGGGGATGGGATTGATGCTGGGTGTGGATTTTGTAAACGATCAGCAAACTAAAACCCACAACAAAAAATTACGAGATCTTGTTGTCAGGGAAGCGTTTGAGCATGGTTTGATTTCCATGGGATGTGGCGAGAGCACCATCCGCTTTGCGCCGAGCCTCGCTGTTAACAGGTTGGAAATTGATGAGGGCCTGGAAATCTTCAGCCATGCTGTACGCCTGGCAGAGAAACAATACTGATGCTTACAGGCAGCTGTTCGCGAGGAGCATTCGGAAAAGTAAGTTTATGTTACCTGACAACAGGATAAGGCAGCGCGATCATTTACTGGAAATATCCCGGAAGCTGACCCAGGAGCTTAATCTAGAAAAGCTGCTGGATCGGATCCTGGAGTTAGCGACTGAGCTGCTTGCAGGTAGTGCGGGATTAATTGCTTTACGCGAGGAAACCAGCGGCTGGGCGATTGGAGCTTCCTATGGAATTCCGCCAACGTTTTTAAAGAATGTGGAACCCTTGCTGGCTGAAGTTCCAGAAGATCAGGAGCAGGCCGGCCGGGAACTTCCCACAGTGAACCGCTTGCTGCAAATGCTGACCAAAAGAGCCAGTCTTAACTTGCTAACTGGAGTCGGGCTTCCTCTGGTCAGCCGCAAACGGGTTATCGGTCTTATCTTTGTTTTCCGGGGATATTCGGGGGGATTTTCGGCAAATGACCGGGCGTTACTGCAAAGTTTTGCCGATCAGGCAGCCATAGCTGTTCAAAACGCCCAGTTATATACCCAGGTCACCCGGGAGAAAAGGCGCCTGGACGCCCTACTCGACTCCGCTCCAGATGGGATTCTGATCATGAATTCTGATCATAAAATCGAAAGGTGCAACTTGGCCTTTGCCCGCTTGTACCGACGAGATGTGGATCAAATTAAAGGGAAAAACCATGAGGAGATCATTAACTGGGCTGCTAGGCGACAGGGAAGAAGCTTAGAAGAAGCCGAATTATCGGGTTGGCCATTGACACCTCGGGCAAATTTGTACGTGGAAGGGGATTTAAAACGTCCAGCAGGAGATGTAATCCCTGTGGGTATAACTTATGCCCCTCTGCTTTCCGGCGAGGGTAAATTGATCAACATCATCGCTACCGTCAGAGATATCTCTCATTTCCGAGAAGCGGAGGAATTAAAAAGTATTTTTGTGTCTGTGGTCAGTCACGAATTGAAAACCCCGGTTGCTTTGATCAAAGGTTACGCCGGGACATTGCGCCGGAAAGATGTTACCTGGGACAGCGAAATATTTCAGGACAGCCTGGAAGTGATTGAAGAAGAGGCAGATCGGTTAACAGAATTGATTGAAAATCTGCTGGACGCATCCCGTCTGCAGGCTGGTGGCTTCAGCCTGAACCAGACGGATCTCAAGATGGATGAGTTGGCCAGAGAAATGGCAGCAAGATTTCGGACACAAACTGATCAGCATACGCTGGTCACCCAATTTCCGGAATCATTTCCAACAATCGTAGGAGACCGGGATAGGTTAAGGCAGGTGTTAATCAACCTGCTTTCTAACGCTATTAAATATTCTCCTGCGGGGGGCGAAGTCAAGATTTCCGGACAGATTCGACCGGAGCAGATCGTGGTTTGTGTCCAGGACGAGGGTCCAGGGATAGCACAAGAGGATATTCCCCACATATTTGACCGCTTTTACCGGGCTGAAGAGGCCGCCAAAAGCACCCAGGGGGCCGGCTTGGGTCTTTACCTTACCCGGGCGATAATAGAAGCCCATCAGGGACGTATCTGGGTAGAACCCCGGAAGGAAGAGGGAACCAGAATGTGTTTTTCCTTGCCGCGGGAACAGTAAGAATTGACAGCTGAAAAAATAAGCAAAGTCGAGAGACTTCCGAAACACAGATAACCAACGGAGAAAGTATGCCAAAAATTCAAACAAGATGTCCAAATTGCCAGCAGCCGCTGGTGGCTGATGTCCAGCAAGTTCTGGATGTTGGGGTCAATCCTGAAGATAAAGAAAAATTATTATCAGGTACATTAAACATAGCTCAATGCGCGTCCTGCGGGTTTCAGGGACAGCTCCCTTTGCCGATAGTCTATCATGATCCAGAAGAGGAGCTGCTGTTGACTTTTTATCCCCCAACCATGAACAAAACGATGGAAGAGAAAGAGAGCGAAATTGGACCTCTGCTCAAGGAGGTCAGCGAAAATTTACCCCCAGAAAAAAGAAAGGGGTATTTATTTCAGCCTCAGACGATGATGTCCATGGAAGGCCTCGTTAAAAAAGTGTTGGCAGCAGAAGGCATAACCCCTGAAATGATTGAAGAACAGCAAGGGAAAATGGATTTGTTAGAAAGACTGCTGAGAGTAACGGGGGAGGTCCAGATCAAGCTGATCAAGGATGAAGCCGAAAAGATTGATAGAGAATTCTTTTCTATTTTTTCCCAGATAGTGCAGCGGATGCTTGCCAGTCAAAATCAAGAAGTCCTGACAAAGGTTCAGGAACTTCAAGATAACTTGCTGGAAGAAACTGAAGTTGGGAGGGAAATTGCCCGGGAATCTGCCGAGATAGAAGCAGCCCGGAAAACGCTGGAACAGCTGGGGGATGGTTTGACAAGAGAAAAATTATTGGAGTTAGTGATTAGCGCTGCCAGTAATGAAAGGGTGCGGGCTTATGTCAGCCTGGCGAGACCGGCCATGGATTATGTATTTTTGCAGATGTTTTCAGAAAAGGTGGAAGAGGCTGAGGGTAAAGAACGGGAAAAACTAGTTGAACGCAGAAATCTGATCTTGAAACTGACCCAGGAAATTGACAAGTATATTGAGGAGCGGCTGGAATCAGCCCGAGATAATCTGGAAAAAATGCTCGAAGCCGAATCTGTCCAGGAGGGAATCAGGAAATTTAGCGGAAGCATCGATGAAACATTTTTGCAGGTGCTCTCCTCAGAATTGGAGAAAGCGGAAACAGCCGGAGATGAAACCAGGAAAAATAAATTGGCCGAGATCTTAGCCGTTATTCAAGATCTGAGCACCCCAGAGGAATATAAATTAATCGATCAATTCTTGGAAGCTGCTGATGATGAAGAAAAACTAAAAAACATGATCCTGGAGAATGAGGAAAAAATCAACCAGGAGGTTGTTTCTTATCTGGCAAATTTAGTCAGCAGTCTGGAGCAAAGCGTCCCCAACCTGGAAGGAGAGGACAAGAAAGAACAAGGGAAATTACTGGAGAAGATCAAAAAAATTCATCAACTGGTGTTAAAGCAGTCAATGAAAAAAAGCATCAGGCAAAATTGATTGATTCAGGCAGGAGCAATCAAACGCTGGGATCTGGTAGTCCAGCCCCAGCGTTTTTTTCTTGTAACTTCGGCTGGATAGGTGGAAAGCTAAGGTGGGTCAGGAAGGATTATCAAACCGAAAACCCTGACCTCGGACGGTGACTATATATTCATGACCAGGATAAGCAGAAGAAAGGCGCTCTCTTAACCGCCGGATCAGGGCGTCCAGAGCCTGATCAGTGACTCCGGCCGATGATTGATCTTCCCAGACAAGTTTGATTATTCGGTTGCGGCTGATAACTTTTCCTTCCTGCTCAAGTAATATTTGGAGCAGTCTGAATTGCAGCGAGGACAAAGGGGGTGTTATCTCTTTTTGTCCGATCCAGACCCGGCGGGAATCTTTATCCAGACGCAGTTGAGGAGTGATAGAAAGCGGGGATCCTTTGAAATCTGAGGCATTTAAAGGCACAGTGGCGTCCTGGCTGAGAAAAATAAATTCCTGGGCAAGGGCGATTTGGATGAGGTCGCCATCTTCTAATTGAATCCGACCTGTAACTGGAACTCCATTATGGTAAGACCCGTTTTTGCTTTGGAGGTCTTCAATAAATACTACAGCATGCTCGTTTGTGATTTGAGCGTGTTTTCGGGAGACTTGCTGACTGGAGATAGTGATGTCACAAGATTCTGATCTCCCGATAGTCAGCTGATCTGTTATTGTCCAGCGATAGCCGTTAAGCGATCCGCCCTGGCCAACAAGAACAGGATTTGAGTTGAGGATCATACAGTAAAAAACTCCTGACGATAAAGGATGTCTGTTTTACTGAGTTGTATAGATTATAATAGAAAATTGATAAGCAAGTAAATTAACGGTGGGAAATCATGCTGCAGCCACATCAAAAAGACGAAATTATCAAAGAGCGCTATAAGATCAGAGATGTGATCGGCCAGGGCGGAATGGGGCGGGTTTATCTGGCGGATGACCTCCGCCTGCCCGGCCGTCTGTGCGCTTTGAAAGCTGTCGTTTACGAAGAAAACTTACCACAAGATGTAATTCATCAGACCAGGGATCAATTTAAGCGGGAGGCCAATATTTTGGCCCGTTTAGATCACCCTAATTTGCCCAAGGTTTCGGATTATTTCTCTATAGAAAATAGAGATTATTTGGTCATGGATTATGTACCCGGTAAAGACCTGCTAACTCTGGTTAAAGAAGCAAAGAGAAAGGAAAAATATTTTCCAGAGAGAGAAATTCTAAACTGGGCCAGTCAGATAGCTGAAGCTTTGATCTATTTACATAATCAAAAACCAGCTATCTTGCACAGGGATATTAAACCCAGCAATATCAAACTAACCCCAAATGGAATCATAAAATTAGTCGATTTTGGATTGGTTAAGCTGCTGGCTTCAGGCGAAAAGACGATTACCGTGGTCCAGGGGCATGGGTCGGCTTATTATACTCCGCTGGAGCAGTACGGTGGTGATACCGGCCATACAGATCCACGGAGTGACGTTTATTCATTCGGAGCGACCTTGTATCACCTGCTATCGCTTAAGCCGCCTGAGGAGGCCAGGAAAAGATTCTTAAATCCCGGCGATTTACAACCGATCCGGGAAATTAATGCACAAATAAGCCCGCGGACAGAACGTGCCATACAGGCAGCAATGGTAGTTCATCCGCGGGATAGAATTCAGAGTGTTGATGAATTTAAAAAAGCGCTTTTGGGGGATTGGGATCCGCTCCGGAATCCAAATGCCGCTCTGCCTGTTCCCAAAATTCAGGACTTTATCCGCGGCTCAGAAGAGAAGGTCCTGGTCCTGCTGGCTTTTTTAATGTTTGCAGTCAGCATTGTGGTAACTATTTTGAAGTAAGTTTTTTAGTGGGGAAATATTTTAGTGCCAGGAAAGATATCAACCATCCCAGCAGGGATCCACTGAAAACAGAAATCCCAAACCGGAGGCTGAGATAAGTGCTGCCGGTGATAAATTCTGCTCCAGGGAGATCCAGAACGAGGTAATTATAGACGAACATTCCACAGATAAACGAGGATATTCCCCAGCGAATAGCCCATCTTATTTGTCCCAGGAGAGCCCCGATCTGGTAGGCAAAAATCGATACAGCGGTAATTGTTATCAGGGTCAAAAACCAGACCTGAAGTTTAACCTTTTGATCTTCTTGGATTGTGCTGACGGGACTCGCGGGGTCCTTGTTCTCAGCAGGCACCGGAGTCGGGGTGAGGGTGGACACATTTTGAGTCGTAGTCGGTTCAGTTCCTGCCTGGTTTTGAGCATCAGCTTTTACTCGAATCAATACGCGATCAGATTGGGCGGGTGAGCTTACAGCCTGAATCTCTAAATCGTGACTTCGCTCAATGATAAAGGAGATTTCAGCAGTCCCATTCTGGGTTTCAACCTGCGGGAGCTGGATAATTTCACCTTGAGAATTGATGACAAATTGGACGGGGGTGCCGTCGGGAACCGGATTGCCGTTGTGATCCAGAATTATGCCGGTTTCAGCTTCAACCAGGTCCCCCGACTCATAAACAGAAGGGGTTGGTGTTGCTTCCAGAGACAATCCTTCACTGGACTCATCTGGCCTGCCTCCCACGAAGAGAGGAATGGTTTGCTCAGGATCAGGGGAGGTAGCTGTGATCAGGTCATAGCCAATTCCTGGGACGGAGACTGGAAGGTCTCCAGGCGGTGAGGGGATTTCTTTAAATAATAACCTCGCCGCCACATCGATGAATGGAGAAAGCTTGCTGAATATACCAAAGTAGGCAGTCAGCTTTGATATATTCGTGGCGTCCAGGTAATAAGGTGCATTCAACGCAAACACAATTATTTTTTTATCCCGGATCAAATCTTGTCTTTCGGCTAGCAGGCGGTGAAGAGCTAGCGAGGACGGTCTGTTCGGGCTGGTATCTCGAGATACGACCACTATCCAATCCGCGCTTTTTAGAGCCTGATCAAGATATTCTGTATCCAGGGGAAAATCTAACAGGTTGATGACTTCCTGGTATGAGTAGGAGGAAATATTTGCGGACGTGATCTGACGACCTGATTGGGGGCCGTACAGACGAAGAAGAGCTTCCTCCAGGCTGTGTTTACGGAGTGTGTGAACTTCCTCGCAGTTTGCACAGATATATTCTGAAGCCGTGTCGGTTAGAATGATGATCCTTTCATTGAGCTGGGGAGGTGATTGAAGGACGTTATTAAGTTCCCCAAGGATGGGACTGATGAGGGTTGAACTTTTCCGGGCGACTTCATTAGCTGCTCTGCCAGATCCGATGCCCGAAAGCAGGTTATGAGTGCTGAGGACTGTGCTGATGTTAAATACTTCATAGATGGTGTATTTCAAGGTCAGGATGCGCAGCAAAGAATTGTCCACGCGTTCTGCAAAGGTTTGATCTTCAACATATTTTTGAGCAAAAAAGTTCAGGGTGTTTTCAATCTCGGATAGGGACAGGGGAGCGTTTTGATCTCCGGTATTACCCAGATATAGAATATCATTACCCGCGATGAACGCATCCAAAGCTACCTGTCTGATATTGAAACTTTTGCCTGTGGGGTCATAGAGCTGCCGAAGTGCCTGACTGCCCAGGTTATCACTGATCAGCAGTCCTCCGTTTTGCCGCCAACTTCCTAAGGGTTCCAGCGACATCAACAGGGCCAATGCCTGGGGGTCTAAACTGATCGGGCGGGTAGTAGAGCGGATATTACCCTGCAATCCCTGGTAACGGATGTGGGAATTTAACAGGGCGTCCACAGTTTCTTTTTTTGAGGGGGCGCCGCCGGTTACTGAAAAAAAGGGGGTAAGGTCGATCTGTTTTAATTGCTCGAGAGATTTTCTCACAGTGGCGATTTCTTTATCCGGGAGCCGGTCGGAACTGCCCAAGCCGGGGAAATATTTCCCCACCACGGCGATCTGGTTATCGCTCCCCTGGTGGACACCGCTGATAAATGCCTGACCCATTTTGGAAACCCAATAAGGATCGCCGCCAAAAGAGCGCACCCCAAGGTCGGATGGCTGGTCGGGCTTCGGGTTGGAGAGGACATCCAGGGAGGGGCCAAACAGCATATTTACCCCCAGCACAGACAGCTCTTCGCCTAATTGAAAACCAACATCCCGCGCTAGATCAGGTTCCCAGGTGGCTCCAATAGCAAGCTGGCTGGGTATGGGGCTGATCCCATTTAATAGGGTTGAATGTGATGAAAAATCCCCCTCCTGGGATAGACCAATAAAAAGCGGGATATAAGAGGGAGGGGTTAAGGAGTTGTTGTGGAGCTCAGTTTCTGGAATTCTGCTGCTGTTATATTCCACCCACTGCAGGTTGTTGATTAAAGCCCAGCTCTCCTCGGCCATATTTTCATAAGAGGGAAAATTATCATTATGCCGCTCCAGAACCGCGCCGCCTATATGATAGTTAGTGATCAAGTCATAGATATCGGAACCGGGATTTGTGTCTGCGCCCTCGAAAGTAACCAGAAATAATTGTCCGACTTTTTCCTGGGGAGTCAGGGTGGCTAGCTGTTTTTGAGCTTTGACCAGGGGAGAGTGAAGATTGCTTTCTGCCCTGGCTGAGGGCGCTGGTTGGAAAAATCCAAACAGGATCACGAAAGTGAGAAGCAGATAAATAAATTTATTTTTGGAAAGAGTTTGTTTCATAACTTTTAGTTTGTGAAAGCAGATAATACCAGTAAAATCTATTTTACCTCATGAATTACAGATCTGGTCTATTGTGCGCCTGGCCAGAGGAGGATCATTGGTAATTATGCCGTCAATATTGGCTGTAGTTAGATCAGCGATAATTTGGGGGTGATCCACTGTATAGGCAAAGGTTTTTAGACCCAGATCTTGGACAGCAGCGATCCGGGAAGGAGAAAGATCATCACAGGGAACATGAAGTGATTTGATGGGCAGAAGGCGCAGTCCCCCAGTGTGTTTCCAGAAAGGATAAGAGCCCCGGCGAATCAATAAACCTAAATCCAGATCGGGGATCAAATGATGGATCTGATGTAAAACAAAAGAGTTGAAAGAAGACAGGATAAGCTTGGGACCCGGGAGGAAATCTTTCAAGCAGTTGGCGGTCAAACGGGACAGCGCAGTGGAAAACGCAGGGGAGGTTTTCAGTTCAATATTTATCGGTATTTTATTTCCGATGGAAGCGAGCACATCTTCCAACAAAGGAATTCTCGCGTCAGGAAACATCTTCCCGTAAGGTGAGCTGAACTCAAGAACGGCCAAGTCCTGATAGGTAAGTTTGTGTATTTGTCCAGAGCCTGAGGTTATACGGTCAACAGAGTGATCATGAAAAACAACCAGCTGATGATCAGCCGTGATGCGGACGTCAAGTTCGACCGCGTCCGCTTTTTGCTCGATAGCTAAATTAAATGCATCCAGGGTGTTTTCGGGAGCGTAAGCGCTGGATCCGCGGTGAGCGATGACTGCCGGTTGGGGAAGCTTTTCAAGCATGAGGGGAAAGGCAGGCAGGTTGTTTGATTAGAGTTCCACAAAGAAAGCGTCCGCAGCTTGATCCAGCAGTTCGCGGGACATTGCAGGATTGACGTTGAGAAACTTTGTGATGTCAATAATCTGGTGGCATATTTCCCGCGGATGAGAACCACGCAAGTTTCTGTTGGCCTTGATGTAATATTTTTTAAGCAAATAAGCTAATCCTTCATCAGAGAAGGGTATGTTATTTGCGCTTGCTTCTTGCTTGAATATCCGGCGGAATTCCTCAAAAGAGGGATCGCCGACAAAGATTTTGTGACGGAGCCGGCGGAGAAATGCTTCGTCCACAAGATCCCGGGGCGGGAGGTTGGTTGAGAATACGATCAGCTCATTAAAGGGAACTTCTACTTTTCTTCCGGTGTGCAGGGTGAGGAAGTCAATCTGGTTTTCCAGAGGCACAATCCAGCGGTTAAGCAAGTCCGTCGGTCGAACCTGTTGTCTGCCAAAGTCATCCACCAGCAAAAGTCCTCCGGCGGCTTTCAGCTGGAAGGGCGCTTCATAAAACTTGGTAGCATCATTGAAAACCAGGTCAAGGTCGGTGAGGGTTAACTCACCACCGACCACAATGAACGGTCGTTTGATGTGCACCCATCTGGGGTCTCGCCTCAGGCCTGTTTTCAGGGAACCTGTACCTGAATCGGTGTTGTCATCATCTGGAATCAGGTCATGGTTGACTGAATCGAAAAGTTTGACCACCTGGCCTTCAATATATAGGGCGTAGGGGATATAAATGCTTTCCTTGCGGATCATCTGGCCTACTGCGCGGGCGATGCTGGTTTTACCATTTCCCGGAGGGCCGTAGATAAAGATAGATTTACCGGAGTTAATCGCGGGTCCAACCCGATTGATGATTTCGTCCGAAAGGGTCAGGTCAGAAAGATATTGGCGGAGCACACGTTTGTTGACATTGAGCTTTCCCAGGCTCTGGCGTGTGATGGCGCGGTTATAATCCTCCAGGGGAACGGGAGCGGGGCCAGCATATTGGCTGCGTTCCATGGCTTCTCTGGCCCGGCTGATCCCTGCTTCTGTTATTCCATATTGGTAAGAACCTTCACCCAACCCCATGCTGGAGGCTTTCACTTCCACGAACTTTTCTTTTTTCAGCGAATCAACGATGCTGTCAACGATGGATGTGAAGGGCAGAGAGATCGTTTCGGCTAATTCGTAGCCGGTTAAATACCCTTGAAAATAGAATATTTTCAGAGCCAGATCCTGCAGCCACAGTTTAGATAAGCCTGTGTCACTGATCTGGGTCATCGGTGGGGGCAAAAAAGGACCGGTTCCTTTTTGGCCGTACTGATACTCACGATCATGATTTTCAAATCGGGTGGCGTTCATTTTCATCTCCACAAGGATTATTGCAAATAATTAGTATATAATATAAAAGTTGTAATCTGCACTTGAATTATAGCACGCCTTTAGTTTAGTGCCCGAGGATAAGTTAATAAAGTTGAAAGGATAAGTGTATGAAAATTTCAGTGGTTATGCCTGTGTATAACGAAGAAGACACCCTGGAGGAGATTGTCCGGCGAGTGATAGAAACAGGAATAGCCGACCAGATTGTAATCGTTGATGATGGTTCGATCGATGGGACCCGGGAGATTCTGGGAGATTTAGAAGATAATGAACTGATTGATGTAATCTATCAGGAGAAAAATCAGGGCAAAGGGGCTGCGGTCCGGACTGGTTTTAATCATGCGGTTGGAGATGTGATCATCATCCAGGATGCTGACCTGGAATACGATCCCCGGGAATACCCCAACCTGTTAAAGCCGCTGGAGGAAGGGGTGGCAGATGTGGTATATGGGTCAAGATTTTTGGGAGCGCCTCGCAGGGTGGCCATGTTCTGGCATATGGTTGCTAATAAATTGTTAACCCTGCTGACCAATATCCTTTATGACACCATCTTGACAGATATGGAAACCGGCTACAAGGTCTTTAAAAAAGAAATTGTGGAAGGGATGGACATTCATGCCAAAAGATTTGATTTTGAACCGGAATTCACCGCCAAAATTCTTAAACGCAAATTAAAAATTTACGAGGTCCCGATTTCTTTTAATCCCCGGGATTACCAGGAAGGCAAAAAGATAGGTCTCAAAGATGCCTTTGAGGCCATCTGGACTTTGGTCAAGTACCGGTTTGTTGACTAATATCGGTGCTGGCGAAATTAGTGGTTGCGTATATCCCTTATGTTGGCTTGAAGGTTGGTTTCTCCTCTGAATTGATTAACCTCCAATTCCAGGATCAGATCGACAGGATTTTCGATTTGATCTGCCAGGTGCCCCAGGCGGAAAGCGATTCCGTCCAGGCTGACATCATGATCTGTAAGGGTCATTTTCAGATGGTTTTGCCCGCTGCCAACTTGCTTAATTCCAGCTGCGGTAACATTTTCTACGATGAACAGAGGGCGGGGGTTCATCTCGCCGGTGGGTTCCAGCTGGTCCAGGAAATCAAGCAATTCGTAGTTCAGGTGCTTGAGGGAAACCAGGGCGTCAGCCTGCAAAACAGGCATGAGGTTTTGATCTGAAAGTTCCTCTTGGGCGACAGCAGAGAACCTCCGGATAAATTCAGGGATATCCTGGTTTTCAATTTTAAACCCTGCGGCTTTTTGGTGTCCTCCATATTCGAGGAGTAAATCCTGACAGTGCTCAAGAGCAGAGATCAGGTTAAATTCTTCGATGCTCCGGCATGACGCTGTGGTTATCTGGTCTCCCTGAAAGCCGACTACAGCAGGGCGATAATATTTTCGAGACAACCGCCCGGCAGCGATTCCTACAACGCCCGGGTGGAAATCTGGATCAAAAGCAAAGAGGCTGAGAGAAGAAGGCCCGGAGGTCAAAGCCAGTTCCTCGGCTTTTTTTTCTATCTGGATAGTGAGGTCTTTCCGCTGGGAATTATAGAACTCCAGCTGCTGGGCCAGTACACCTGCTTGTACTGGATCCTGGGTTAAGAGTAGGTCCAAGGAAATGCGCGGATCGCCTATTCTGCCGGACGCATTTAACCGGGGAGCTAACTGGAAGCTGATATCAGACGATTTAATTTGAGACGGTTCCAGCCCGGAAATTTTAATCAGGGAGAAAAGACCTTGACGTTGCGTACGGTTTAGCTGGGATATTCCCGCTTTGGCCAGAGCCCTGTTCTCGCCGATCAGAGGAACCATATCAGCAATGGTGCCCAGAGCAACTAGATCGAGATAATTTTCAGGATTAATTTCCGGGAAAGCATCACTGAGTTTTTCTGCTAATTTATAAACGACCCCAACGCCGGCGAGCCTATTGAACTGGCCGGCGGGATTGTTTAAATGAGGATTGATGATTGTTTCTGCGGGAGGCAGTTCATCTCCGGGTAGGTGATGATCGGTCACGATCATCCTCAACCCCAGGCTGTTTCCATGGGCGACTTCTGAAACGGCCCGGATCCCACAATCTACAGTGATAACAACTGTGGTTTTTTTAGCGGCCAATTTTTCAAGAGCTGTTTTGTTTAGCCCGTACCCTTCTTTTTCCCTGTCAGGGATATAAATTTCTACACGGGCACCTATTTTTTTTAAAACTTCCAAAAGCAGAGCGGAAGAAGTTAAACCGTCGACATCATAATCACCATAAACCGTGATTTTTGCATCATGATCAAGGGTGTCTCTGATGATCTTGATAAAGCTGTCTATGCCTGATAAATCTGAGGAAAACGACGGTTTCGTTGTTCCGGCTTGAAGGAAATCCACCGTTTTTTCCAGGGATTCAAATCCTCGCGAATAAAGTATTTGCTGAAAAGGGGAAGGAAATGAGGAAAATTCCTGACTGATGTGCTCGGGAAGAGGTTGGGGATAAATCCAATCTGGTCTGATGTTAGATTCTGGCATGGGTAATATGTTAGATCAGCTTGTCAGCAGGTTAACAATCCGAGGATGAATACAGCAATAAGTATAGTACAAACCAGGGAATTTAACGCATATAATTCACGGAGAGGGGGAAATATGAAGCGCCAGGATTTGTTCTAAACGTTGACTAAGAGGGTTAGGCTTGCTAATATTGTCCGTATGAACTTAAATGATTCCCAAAATAATCAACCCTGGAACAGACGATTAGCCAAAAACATTCAAGACATCCTTCGTTGGCTCCATCCAGGTTTGGGGGTAAAACGCTGGGTGCTGGTTGTTTTTATCGGGACGACCTTTTTAGCTATGGGATTTGCGCTTTTTGTCCTGGATGTTTACCGGCAATCCCCCGATACCTGGTGGCTGCCCATCCTTTCTGCGGCTTCCCTGCAGACGCTGCCGAGATTAGTCAGGATAATAATTTTCGTCTTATTAGGGGTGGGAGGATTAAGTGTTGGAATTATCAATATTAATCGCTCCATCCTGGGACCATTTATCAGGCCTGGCAGTCAGGTAGTGGACAGCCTGGAAAGGCACCGGGCAAAGAAACAAGGACCGAACATTGTGACTGTAGGAGGCGGCCATGGATTAGCGACCCTGCTGCGGGGATTAAAACTGGTGACCAGAAATTTGACGGCTGTGGTTTCCGTTGCGGATGATGGAGGATCTTCAGGAAGGATCCGCGAAACATTAGGAATTCTTCCCCCGGGAGATGTCAGGAATTGTCTGGCTGCGCTGTCTAATGATGAGGAATTGCTAACGCAATTATTTCAATATCGGTTTTCCCAGGGGAACGGCTCTCTTGAAGGCCACTCCTTTGGCAATCTGTTCATCAGTGTTTTGGCTGATATAACCGGGAGCTTTGAAAACGCGATCGCGGAGTCCGGGCGGGTGTTAGCCGTTTACGGGCGAGTGATACCGTCGACATTAGAAAATTTGGTGCTGACCGCCGATATTGCTGAAGCCGATTCGGGAAAAACAATCCGGGTTGAAGGTGAAAGCCAGATACCCGAAGTAGAGGGGGTAATTAAACGAGTCATGCTAAAACCAGAAAAACCCGCGGCCAATCCTCAAGCGATACAGGCTATACTGCAAGCGGATATGATCGTTACCGGTCCGGGAAGTCTGTATACCAGCATCCTGCCGAATTTACTTGTGCCGGATATCTCCGCGGCAATGCGTTCAACCCAGGCGCTTAAAGTGTTCGTTTGCAACCTGGCAACTCAAAAAGGGGAAACCGAAAAGTTTACTTGCGGGGATCATTTGCAGGTGATTGAAAACCATCTCAGAGGTGGATTATTTGATATTGTGGTGGTTAATGATATGCCTCCGCAGCAGTTCAATTCGCGGGTAAAAGGGGTGGAAATAGATCCGCAGCTGTCTGTAAAATATAATGTTTATGCTGCTGATCTGGTGGATAGAGAATTTCCCTGGCGCCATGATTCAAGTAGATTAACAGAAGTATTGGTTGATTTATTAGCCGAAAGGACAGGACCTTTAATTATTTGAAAGAATGTAGTAAACTTAATTACAAGAAATAACAATTCCAATAATTTGTTTGGAGGAACTAAATGAAAACGAAAGTAGGGATCAATGGATTTGGACGGATCGGGCGTCAGGTATTAAAAGCAGTAAAGAAATACCACGGTGATGCGCTGGAGGTAGTAGCAATTAATGACCTCTGGGATGCGGAAACGAATGCCAGATTGTTTAAATATGATTCCAATTATGGAATCTATGATGGTGAAGTAATAGTTAAAAATGGCAACCTGGTTATTGACGGCGAGGAAGTAATCGTCCTGGCAGAAAAAGACCCCAGGAAGCTTCCCTGGGACGAACTGGGTGTGGACATTGTTATTGAGGCGACCGGTGTGTTCAGAGACACAAGCGTTGATCCAGGCCCTCAGTCGCATCTGGAAGCAGGAGCAAAAAAAGTGATTATTTCCGCTCCTTCTCAAGGGGAGGACTTGACGATTGTGTTAGGGGTGAACGACCAACTTTACGATAATGAAAAGCATGATATTCTATCGAACGCTTCCTGCACAACGAATTGTCTTGCTCCGCCAGTCAAAATATTAAATGACAAATATGGGATTGTGAAAGGCATGATGACTACAATCCACTCTTACACCACCTCCCAAAATATCCTGGATCTGGCTCACAAAAAACCTAGACGGTCCCGGGCCGCCGCGCTTAATATTATCCCCACAACCACCGGGGCAGCCCAAGCTATCTCAGAGGTAATTCCCGAATTGGACGGAAAATTGGACGGCTATGCTCTCCGGGTGCCAACGCCTACAGTGTCGATTGTGGATCTGGTTGTGGAGTTAGAACAAGATGTGACTGTGAAGGAAGTCAATGCAGCGATGAAAGAAGCGGCAGAGGGCCCGATGCGGGGCATTCTCGGTTTCACTGATGAACTTCTAGTATCGATGGATTACAAAGGTAATCCTCATTCATCCATTGTCGATTCTGAGCTGACCAACGTAATGGGTGGGAACATGGTTAAGATTGTTTCCTGGTATGATAATGAATGGGGCTATGCAACAAGGACCGTGGACATGGCCGCCATGATCGCAGATCGGCTGTAAAAAACAGACATAAACCCCCGGGCGCAGTAAACCGGGGGTTTTGATTTTAATCAGGAGGACAAATGTTCCGGAAGAAAACCATAGAAGACGTTGAAATTAATGGCAAGAAGGTGTTGGTTCGGGTGGATTTTAATGTTCCCCTGGAAGGGGAGCAAATTGCTGATGACACGCGGATAAGAGCAGCGTTACCAACTATTAATTATCTGTTAGATGGCGGCGCAGGAGTTATTCTAATGTCCCATCTGGGAAGGCCAGGAGGGAAAACGAAGCGAGAATTTTCTCTGAAACCGGTAGCGGAGTACTTGGATGGAAAGTTGGAAAACAAAGTGACGTTTGTGCCTGACTGTATGGGTAAAGAGGCTGAATCTTCCTCCGCGGATCTAAAACCTGGAGAAGTGCTTCTGCTGGAAAACACCCGCTTTCATCCCGGAGAAAAAAAGAATGATCCTAAAATGGCTGAGAAGCTGGCTTCCTTAGGAGAATTATTTGTGAATGATGCTTTTGGAACAGCTCACAGAAGCCATGCTTCCAATGTCGGGGTCACTAATTTCCTGCCGGCGGTGGCTGGGTTTTTATTGGAAAAAGAAATTATATATTTAGACAAAACGATCAAAAACCCTGAGCGACCATTTGTGGCTGTCCTGGGGGGCGCAAAAATTAGTGGGAAAATAGGAGTGATTAGCAATCTGCTGAGCAGGGTAGATCAAATCTTGATTGGTGGGGGGATGGCCAACACATTTTTCAAAGCTAAAGGATATCAGCTAGGCGACTCACTCGTTGAAAATGAAGTCTTGGATACCGCCAAGGATTTATTGAAAAAAGCTGGGGATAAAATAGTTTTACCCGTGGACGTTGTCATTGCCGACGAGTTCTCCGCAGATGCCCAGAAAAAGACCATTGATACCGGTGATGTCTCCGCCGGCTGGCAAATACTGGATGTGGGACCAGAAACCATCAAATTGTTCCGGGCCTACCTGGCAGACGCCGGAACGATTGTCTGGAATGGCCCAATGGGAGTCTTTGAATTCCCTGCTTTTGCTGAAGGGACTTTTAGTATCGCCAGAGCGGTTGCAGATAGCAGCGCTGTCTCCATCATCGGAGGTGGAGATTCTGCTTCTGCAGTCAGCAAAGCAGGGCTAACGGAGAAAATTACCCATGTGTCAACCGGAGGGGGAGCCTCACTGCAGATGCTGGAGGGGGAGAACCTGCCAGGGTTAGACGCCCTTGATGATCAAGAGCAGGGGAAACATAGATGATAGAGCAAACTCAAAAGCATCTAACTTATGAGGATTTCACCCCGGGGGGAGGACGATAACTGAGCATGACGTGATGTTATTTGCCTGATTGTCTGGAGATTTTAACCCTCTCCATACCGATAAATTATATGCCTGGGAATCTCCTTATCAAAAACGAATAGCACACGGCCTGCTGATCACGTCAGTAGTCAGCGGTTTGGCAGCCCGGTTGGGATTTTACGAGGGAGCAGCACTGGCCTTGACTTCAGTGAGATGGAAATTTAGAAAACCAGTCTACAAAGATGATACAGTTTATGCCAGCTATACTGTCCTCAAGAAGAAGAAAACAGGTAGAGATGAAAATGGATTTGTAAAGTTTGGAATAGAAGTTCAAAACCAGGACGAAGCAGTTATCCAGACTGGAAGCTGGATATTACTGATCCGGGGCAGAGGAGACAACCAGGGGGAGTGATCTCTGCTCACCAATATCTGGGGTGGGGTATTAATCAAGCAGAGCTTTCAAGGCCGGAAAAAGTTCAGGATGGGCAAATGAAAAACCATGTTTCTGAAGTCTTTCGGGATAAACGCGCTGTCCTTCAAGCACTACAGAAGAAACTTCGCCAAAAAGTGTGCGCAGGATAAAACCAGGTACGGGAACCAGCGAAGGTCTTCCCAGTACTTTGCCCAGAAGGTGCGCAAAATCGCGATTTTTTTGAGGTTCCGGGGCTGTCAGATTAAACACACCGGATGCACTGTGATCTGTAAGGAGGAAGTAGATGGCCCGGATGACATCATGGATGTGGATCCACGAATACCATTGTTCTCCATTCCCATAGGGCCCACCCAGAAAATAGGTATAGGGGAGGATCATCCGCTGCAGGGCACCTCCCTGCGGATCCAGCACAATGCCCAGGCGGCAAACTGCCCGGCGGACCCCCAGATCTTCCACAGGCTTGGTGGAAAGTTCCCAGGCCTCACATACTTCCGGTAAAAAACCAGAACCGGCGGGCGATCTTTCAGTGAGTTTCTCATCGCTGTGGCCAGAACCGTAATAACCGATGGCGGAAGCTTGAATCAGCACTGCGGGTTTATGCTTTGTTTCCTTAAGGGTTTGAGTGATAGCCTCACCTACCTGGACTCTGCTCTTGAGGATTGAGCTGCGCCTCTCTGGCGACCAGGGCTGAGGGAAAAACCCTTTTCCGGCGATGTTCTCTCCAGCAAGGTTGATCACAGCGTCAGCCTTTTCTGCGGCAGCCAGCCAACCGGAAGAAGTTCTGGCGTCCCATTTTATTAACCTGATCGAATCCGGGGCTGATATTTCTTGATCTGGAGAGCGGGTCAGGATATCAACATGATGACCCTTCTCAGCCAGGAAATTGCTCAGCTGAGTGCCTATTAAACCCGATCCGCCGGCTATAATTATCTTCATCGGTTTGTCCTCCATGTTTAGCAGGATTTTTTATGTTTAGTTTTTAGTCTTTGCAAGCGGTGTTTTAGCTGGGGTAGAAGAGATTGAGCTTTGTGCTCAGGAAGATTATCGCCGCGGCAAATGTCCAGCGCGGTCAGTGTCCAATGAATTGCTTCCGGTGGAGATGACAGGTGATGTTCATAAACCTTGGCTAGCTCGATGGAGGCGTAAATCTCACCGTGGCCAGCAGCCTGCTCCCAGAGAGGAATTGCCCGATCATACAACCTCTTTTTTTTGTAGATAAAGGAAAGTTCTTTCAATCCTTCCAAAAACAGATTATCCGGGGTGAGCTTAGAACTGATGACTTCTGACAAAATCTCTTCCGCAAAATCAAATTTTCCCAAATGTTTGTAGAACTTTCCGATGGGCAACAAATCGGGATGATCCTCAAAACCCGGTTGGAATGGATTAGCAAGACGATGGGATAAAAGATTAAGCAGGGCAGGCATGGAGACTACGTCCATGTCGTTATGGTAATAAATCTTGGTAAGAGGTGAAGGATCCCCGGTTTGGAGATAGTCAAAAAAGAGATCTGCAACCTGCCATCCAGGGACATCATCTTCTTTTCTAGTAAATTGCAGCAGAGAATATTCTATGCTGCCCAGGGTGCAGCTTTCCAGCAAGGAACTGTACAGACGCCGGGTGAGATGAAGTAGGTCGAGGTGGATGACATCTTCCAGGGGCGGGGGCCACCCGTGGGCACGAAAGCGAGTGTTTAACCGGGGAAGATCGAAAGCTTTTCCGTTGTAAGAGACTATCACCTGAGCAGGGGCAAGAAAAGCTTCCAGCGCTGCTAATTGGGCGGCTTCTTCGGCTGGGTCGCGCATAAAGTACTGATTCAGGCGAAAGGCATTATCCAGGAACCTGCCCGCACCGATCAAAAAAGTATAAGTCCCCGTCCCGCCCGAAAGACCCGTAGTCTCTGTGTCAATAAAGATAAATTTATCCAGGGGGACGCCGGATAGACCCTCGTCTCCAACCCAGAGACCGATGGGATCCAGGGGGGACTGGGGATAAATCCTGACTTCACCCTGGGTGTGATCCAGAGGATAGTCTTGAGAGACAACAAAAGTTTCTCCAAAAGGGGTTGAGAGCCATTTTCCAGGTAAAATATCAACCAGGGTTGGGCTCCCGGGATCAGGTTTGGGATATGCTAACTCCGAGGTGCCAAGTTTTACGCCGAGAGCCTGCAATTTTTTAGATAAGGAGTCCATGGCCTTAATTTTACTATAAAGATGATTAGGTCACTCCAAGTGATAGGAATAAGGGATATAATCCCTTGAATCCCGTCTCAGGAAACAAGTTAACCAAGGAGAACAAGATGCAAGGATCAGATAGTATTTTCAGCACTTTGCTGTTAATCGCTAGGCCGGCGGCAGGGAAAAGTGAAATAATTGCCTTTTTGAATAAAATCAGCCACCAGACCCGGGAAGAATCCTTTCATATGGGAAAAATAGTAGAAATCGATGACTTTCCCATGCTCTGGACGTGGTTTGAAGAAGACCATCTTTTAGAACAGATGGGTAAGCCTAGATTGCATACGGATGAAGAAGGATATTTCAAGGAAACTTACTTGTGGGACTTGCTGGTGGAGCGGATTTCTTTAGAATATCAGAAATTGCTCAGGGAACAGCCAGATTTGCATGAAGACACCACGGCGATCATTGAGTTTTCCCGCGGCGAAGAGCATGGCGGATTCCGGCGAGCGTTCCGCCATTTATCTCCGGAGATCCTCGAAGACCTGGCGGTGATCTACATTGATGTTTCCTGGGAGGAATCGCTGCGAAAAAACAGGAAAAGATTTAATCCTGATCGACCGGGAAGCATCCTGGAGCACAGTTTGCCTGAGGAAAAAATGCGCAGATTATACAGAAAGAATGACTGGGACAAGATTGAAAAATCTGAAGGGAAATTTTTAAATATTCAGGGACATCAAATTCCCTTTGCTGTTTTCGATAACGAAAATGATTACACCAGCAAAGATGAGCGCATTCTGAGCAGCGAACTGGAAAAAGTGATCCGTAAATTATGGGCGATCGTTCAATCCAATAAAAGGGAAAACAAACCCGCGAGCCTTGACGGTGCAGGTTAGTTATCGATCAGCAAGGGCATTATTTATACGATCCAACCCTTCTAACAGCTGTGCTCTGGGACAGGCAAAATTAAGTCGGATGAACCCCTCCCAGTTATCCCCAAACCATTTCCCGTCGTTAAAGGCAACCCGACCCTTTTCCAGAAAGAACTCCTGGGGGCTGCTGAGGTCTGTGCCCCGGCAGTCAATCCAGGCGAGAAATGTTCCCTGAGGAGAAAAACACTGAAGCCCGGGAAGTTCCCTGTCCAGGAAATCAAGAAGTATCAACCGATTCTGGTTCAAATATTCCAATAAACGGTCCAGCCAGAGTGTGCCGTGCGAATAAGCTGCCTGCAGGGCAATCAAACCTAAAATGTTATTTTTACTCACCAGGCCTTGCTGGGCCTGGTTAAATTTCTTTCTCAGTGCGGGGTTGGTGATCACAGCGGCTGCTGATTTTAATCCTGCGAGATTGAAGGTTTTGCTGGGAGATATCAGAGTAATGGTCCGGTCAGCAATTTCAGGCCCGAGAGCAGCAAAAGGTATGTGCTTGTGGAGTGGATAGGTGATGTCGCTGTGGATTTCATCAGAGCAAACGATCAGGTCGCGTTCCAGGCTGGCTTTGGCGACCACTTCTAATTCTTCCCGGCTGAACACCCTCCCGGTTGGATTTTGAGGATTGCACAGCATAAACAGCCGGGTATTATCTTGAATATCAGCCAGGAATTGATCAGGGTTTAGCCGGAAACGGCCTGAATTATCTCGGGACAAGGCGGTTGAATGTTGGTCGATCCCAGCATTTTGAGCAACATCAAAAAAAGGACCGTAAGCTGGTTCCTGGATCAGGATCCCATCCCCGGGCCGGGTTGCAGCGTGAGCAGCCAGATTGAAACCTGTCACAACACTGGGAAGAAAAATAATCTCTTCTGGATCAACCTGCCATTGATGGCGTTTATCCAGCCAATTGACGACGGCGTCCTTTGTGGAATTGTTTATTTGAGGGTAGCCGAAAACACCCAGATTAATCCTAGCAGACAGCGCCTCTGTTACCGCCGGAGGAGATAAAAAGTCCATATCCGCCACCCACATGGGCAGCACATCCGGAGGATATTTTAGCCATTTGACGCTGCCGGTTTCCCGGCGGTTGATGATTAAGTCAAAATTGTTCATAGGAGGAGGTCCTTGGGGGCGGATAGATAATTTAATCTGTAAGCTTTTGATTCATTGAAGTTAGTGATTAATCTATGTTTGCTGTCTTCCAGGGAGGCAGCGGCTGTATTATCTCCCGGGAGAACAGCCGCATGGCTGTCTGTAAAATTGAGGATCTTTAGAAAGCCGCGGTTTTCCAGGTAGACTAAACCCTTGCGGATGGTGGATTCTGATTGAGCCGTTGCCTCGGCTAACCTTTCCAGGTCCAAGGTAGAGTTCCGGTTTGGGGTCAGGGATGGCTTGATTACACCCACCAGGATTTTGATGAAAGATTCTATTTTAGTCAACGGAGGCTGCTGGGCGAACAAGAAGACAGTGGAGGGGTTTACTTCCTCGACAGCCCGTTTCAGCAATAAATGGGAGGGAGGGATTGTCCAGACTATAAGATTTGGAGAGGGTTGAAAGGACTTTCTCCCGAATCCTTGCGGCAGAGGAGGGGGATAGCCTTCTGCCCAGATAAAAAGATCCTTGTGTTCGGCGATAATGTCCTCCAAAGCGGCATCAGGGCGGGGCGATTTTCTTAAGTCGATGAATTTAGTCCGGGGCGGAGCGTCAGGACTTAGGGAGGAGGGATCTTCCAGTTCGCGAAAGTCAGTGAGGGTAAGCTGGAGCTGCCGCTCTCCCCGGAAGGTAGAATCGCTGATGGTAAATGCCAGATCAAATCGCCCTGCAGGCAAAGGGAGATCCGAACTGTTCCACCAGAGGACCTCTTGCTGGTTGCTGTCTTTGTCTTCTACGGTGAGTTTCCTGTGTGAACGATCTCTGCCAATGGCGACCGCTTTAGCCAGGGTTAAATTCGAACACCACAAGGTGAGGGGAGGGTTTCCGGGGCCAAAGGGAGCCAATCGGGAAATTTCATCAACAAGATCCAGGGACAGCTCATGCAAACTTAGCTGACCGTCTAGGACAAGTGCCGGTTCGAATTCCAGGTCAGCGATTTGGGCCTGGATTGAGGAGGAAAGCTGTCTCCGCAGCTCAGGAATATTTTTCGTTGGCAGGTGCATCCCTGCAGCCATCTGATGCCCGCCGAATGTATTCAGGATGGGCGATTGCTCAGCAACAGCATCGATGATGGATATCCCTTCCAGGGAGCGGGCTGAGCCCCGGGCCTGATCTCCTTCCTCAACAAACAGAAAGGTTGGTTTCTGAAATCGCTCGACCAGACGGCTGGCTACAATACCTATAACGCCTGGGTGCCATCCGGGATCGGATAATATCAACGCCGAATAATCATTGAGGAGTTCGGGGTGGTTGGTTAATTTATCCAGGGCAGATTGAAATATCTCATCTGTGAGCTGACGCCTGCGTTTGTTCAAGCTCTCCAGCCGTAAAGCCAGAAGTTTAGCGCGAATGGGGTCAGCAGTGGTGAGAATTTCTACTCCAGGATTGGCGTCATCAAGCCGGCCCAGGGCATTAAGTCGCGGTCCGATCTGAAAGCCAATATCCTGAGCAGTTATTTTTTGAGGATCAAGCTTTATCTGTTCGTAGAGGGCAGATAACCCTGGTCTTTGATCAGACCGCAGTTGTTCCAGTCCCTTTTGCAGCAGATAACGGGTGTCATCTTTTTGGAGGGCGACGTCCGCCACAACAGCCAGGGCAACCAGGTCCAGATAGGGGGTGGGGTCATTACCCAACCGGGCATAAATCTGTTCAATCAATTTATAGGCTACTCCCGCGCCGGGAAGTGTGTAAAGCGGATGCTGTTCCGCAAGACGATTGGGATTAATTATCGCCAGAGCTTCTGGCAAGCGCGGTGGAAGTTCATGATGATCGGTGATAATCACATCTACGCCCTGGCTTACGGCAAACTCTACAGCATCAAATTCTGTAACACCGGTATCGCAGGTAATCAGCAGATCGAGGTTATGTTCAAGAAACCGCTGGAGGCCGGGGATGTTGATCCCGTGAGATTCAGTCTCCCGGAGGGGAATATAATAGTAAGTTTTGAGCTCAAGTTTTTGAAAGGCAGAAAACAGGATAGCTGTAGAGGTTTGGCCATCGACGTCAAAATCCCCCCAGATGCCGACTGTTTCCTGGCGGGAGACAGCGCGGAGTACTCTGTCGACGGCTTTGTCCAGGTCAGGAAGATCTGTGGAGGGAGCGGGTTGGTAGTGTTCAGGATGGAGGAACGATCGAGCCTGATCGGGAGTATTGATACCTCTTCTGATCAGAGTATTGGTTACCAGGGGATGACCGGATAGATAGGTCTCAAGTTCCGGCTGAGCTTCTACTGGTTCAGGGTAAATCCATTTCATAGTAATTGCGTATAGCCAGTATAACCTTTTTCGTTAATACCGGATTTCTCCAATTTGACCTAAATCTATACTATCTAAGTCAGTTTCCGGATCCTCGTCAAATAAACCTTGATACTGGTCCAGGTCTCCTGATTGACTCCCTCGATCGCAATGTGAGCGGTAGATACAAAAACGACAGCGGTCGAGTTGTTCTGTTTTATCCCATCCAAAGTCCCCGCGGATTGCCGATTGAATAGATTCCAGGATAGCTGTTAATTTATCAGCATGCTTAGCATGTAGTTCTTCAGAGTAAGGGAACAGGGCAGGCCTTTGCGGATTTTCAGGAAACCAATAGGTCAGGGTGATTTTCTCGGGGGAGGGGGGCAGGACGGGGAAAAGATCTTTCCCGGCTTCAGCCAGGACGAAGGGATAGAGGATCGATTGAACCCTTTGGGCTAACCAGTTTTCATCTGGCGGTTTCTGAGAAGTTTTCCAATCAACGATGTGAATGGTTTCATCTGATAAAGAATAAACCAGATCAAATTTTGCGACTAAGCGGATGTGATTTAATGTGGTAAACAGAGAAATTTCTGATTGGGCATGAAATTTTTCACCCGGTGAAAAGAATTTCAGGTAGTTTTCAAACCAGCGCTGCAGGCGGGGATCCCTCAGGGTACTTAACAGGCTGGATGCATCAAGACCGTTGTGATGCTGATGGACAAGGTGGTGAAATCTGGTGCCAAGTTCAGAGAGATATTCGTATTTGTCGATGGGCGTGGAGATCGCCGCTGGCCAGGATAAACGATCCAGGAATCTCAATTTAAACCGCCTGCGGCAGTCAATGAAATCCTGCAGACTTCTTTGACTGAGGACTAGTTCTTCGGAAAATGGCATATTTGCATCCCTAATTAAAATTAATTTCTTTCAGACTTCCAGTATTCCTGAAGAGCAACTAAAGGCAGGGCTGGATGGGATTGGCCCCTCCGGCCGGTGTTCCAGGTTATAACAAGTTCTTCCCGGGCCCGGGTAACAGCTACGTAGAGCAGCCGAAGCCTTTCTCGAATGTATTCCGTCCTGGCCTGGCTGCTGGCGGCCCCCTCTTCCTGTGCAGCTGAGTCGGATGATGAAATCAACCTTTTCAACTGAGCGGTTCCTTCAGCTGGGATATTTAATTGATCGCGGATAAACCATTTTTCGAAGATAAACGAATCGTAAGGCTCGCCTGATGGAAAATTATAGTTGTTGACCGCCATTACGTAAACCCGATCCCATTCCAATCCTTTTGATTTATGAATGGTGGTGACAACGATTTGACCTTTGTGTTTATCGGGGTCAAAACCAGTATCGCTGGTAAAACTAAAAAAACGACGTTCGTTACGTGCCACCACCCGCAGCTCGTCGGTTAATGCTGGCAGTTCCCATTCAGGATGATTATCTGCCAACTGTCCTAGATAATGGGCCAACTTGTGAGCAATGGCTAGTTCAACTGTGGAATCAAAAAGGTCATTTGAAAGGGTAAGAACGAGTTGATCAATGGGCAGCAGCACGGCTTCCTGCCATCGTCTGATCAGCTGGCGAAATTTCTTCATACTGTTCAGGTCTGCTCCCGAGATGTCAGGTAGATTTTCCAGCCAATCTTCACCCGGGTCCGGGTAAATGAAGGATTCAGGATGTTTGCATTTCGAGATCAACCGGGATGTGCGCTGAACGGATTCCCAGACTTCAGGTTTTTCCCGATCGGCTCTGCGCCAGACCCGATAAATTTTGGCCAGTTGGTTGGCGCGGGCCGGGTTCTCCAGATAGGAAAGGATATTGCCCAAGGCTCCTGCAGTTTGCCTGGTTGACAATGTCGAGTTAAGCTGCTCAATGGGTTCCAGTTTGTGTGCCCTTCGGAGGTGAGAAGCCACTTCCTTTCCTCTGGTGTTGCGCGGAACAAGAATTGCTGCGGTTTTTTCAGGATGTTCTTTGATCCAGGAAGCTGCAGACTTACAAACCGATTGAATTTCCGCGCGGGGAGAGAAATCGTTTTCTGCTAGATGAATTTTCTCGGGCTTATCTGGGGGGTTTGGTTGACTATCACCCGGCGGTGTGGGAAGGATGGTATTGGCAGCCAGGGCGCCTTTTATAGCACTCGAGGGATGGTTTTTGTTGACCCAGACAACCAGATAATTGGCCAGGTTTATGATGCTTTGGGTGCTCCGCCCAGAATTGGGCAGAGAATGGGAATGTTCAGCGCTCTGGATGAAGTCCAGCAGCAGCTGTGGATTTGCTGTGGTAAATGTTTCGTAGATAGCTTGATTGGGATCACCAACCCTAACCCAGTTTTGATTCCCGGGTTCGCCAGCTAATAGGGACAGGATCTTTTCCTGCATAACGCTGCTGTCTTGGGCTTCATCTTCCAGGATAAAGGGCCATTGATTTCTCAAACGTGCAAGATAAGCAGAATCCTGGCGGAGGGCTTGATAAGCAAGCCGAATCAAATCGTCAAAATCAACAGCTCCCCGATAAGCAAGACTGGATTGATATTCTTCATACAAAGATAATCCAAGATCAACAAGTCTGGGACCGGGCTTTTTCTCCATTAGCGTCCGAATTTGGTCGGGGGTCAGCGCCAGATCTTTTGCCGACCTAATAAACTGCACAGAAAATTGATAAAGGAGTTCAGGCAGTTGATCAGATATAATCCTGTCTCTTTTCTTTTCATCCAGATCGTCAAGCAAATAACCGTCCAGACAGTGGGGCTGTTGGTGTAAATATTTTTCCACCGCCTTTCTGCGGATTCGCTCAGCTTCTCTTTCATCCAGGATGTTAAACTGGGTGTCGAGGCCGACAAGTTCAGGGCGCTCCCTTAATATATCGTGTGCCAGGCCGTGCAGGGTGCGGACCCGGTAACCAAGGGAAGGGATCAAGTTCCTGTCGCTTAGGAAGGCGCCTATCCTTTGAGCAAAGTTGTTCACAGCGGAGTTTACCAGCGTGACGACTAATATCTCTTGGTCTTCTTTCAGGTTGTTTTGGTCAATGAGTTCTGCAGCCAACCGTGAGAGAGTCCAGGTTTTACCGCTCCCAGGAACTGCTGCCACCCCCATAGTTCCCTGGCGGTAAGAGAGGATCTTTTCTTGAGACGGCCGTGGCTGGTAAGAACTCATTAGGAATTAAATTCCAAAGATACTGGTTTTTTAAATTGATGGATAAAAACCCTGTTGATAGCCTGGAGGAGCAATCCTTTCTGGTCATACCCGCGCTGGTCGCTGGCTGTAAACCCGAGGTAAACCTTCTTTTGGCAGCGGTTAATTAAACCACTGACCAGGCGGTTTAGAGTTTCTTCATGGAGGTCCATCTCCTGATCATCAGTCCAGGATTTACCGTGCGGCCAATCCCGGCTTAATACATGGGGATGCGTCAGAGGTTGGTAAATTCTCTCGTACCAGCCTCGAGATCCCCCGTCCAGCCAGAACTGATAATCTACCGGGTTGTTATTCATCAGAAAGGTATAGGCTGGAGCCAGAAAAACAGCATCCTCCCCAGGAGATTTCCACTCTTCGATATATTGCGAGGCAATTACACCCTCTTTCACCATGATTAGATATTCTCTTCCCAATCTGATTTCATCCTGGAGGTCAATACCAGATACTGACTGCCGGAATTTGTGCACAGATTCTACCAACTTAGCAGTCACTGCGCCCGCTTGCGCAGAATCGTGAAAGCCAAACCCGGGTTGAGAAAGGACTTCTCCAAAAAGTTGGCGGAGAAAGTGATCCAGGGGAAGGGGAGACGAATCAAGGTAGTTCTGGAGCCAATCAAAAAACAACTGGTAGCGGCTCCCGCCCAGATAAGTGATTCTGGCTTTGAGATCCGATGGCAGCTGATCGAATCCCCGCAAGTGAAACCCGCTCGGTTTGGCATCATAGGCTGCTTTGGCCAGCAGATGAGCGCGGATAAGACCCAGCTGGGGAAAAAATTGCAAGAAAGAGTGGGCTATTTCATGAGCTGAGGGAGACAGGGAAAAATCAGGATGGGCGAGCGTAGAAGCTGTTAGCAAGGCCCGGGTGATGGGCTCATCTCTCAGCGACCGTGAAGGTCGGTGAGTTGTCACCGGGATCTCACTTTCTGTCAAAAGCTGCATCAGAGAAAAGCGCAAAGATGCACCCAGATACGGGGCGAGTACAGCAATCTCCGAGGGAGGACAGCCGCTGGTGATTAGATCTTTGATGTTTTCTGCTGTCCAATACAGCATGTCTGGATAAAAGTGGCTGTATCCGATTTGAAAATAATCTTCAACAGGGACAGGGAGTTTATTGTCCGGGGGTGGGGCGGTTGACAAGATCGAGTGGGTTAGCGAATTGGATAAAGTTATTAAATTTTCCGGGGTGACAAATGAATCCGAAAAATAAAAGTTTTTACTTTCGTCGGATAGGAACCGTTTGCCAGAAGTAGGATCAGCGCCCAGAAATTTCCGGTATCCAGCTTCTGAATCATAAATTAACAACGAAGAATCAAAGGCCGGCAGCCAATCCTCCAGCAAGTCATGAAAAACGGGAGCGTCTTCTTCAAGATTGTCCGCAATTAGATGATCGTATTTAGCGGTCAGATGGGCTTTTGCTTCAGGAGAAGGCCACAGCACCCTTGTGAAAAGTTCTGTTTGGAGAGAAAAGTCCAGTAAAGCATGCTGATAACAATAATCCCGGAATGCATTAGCACAATACTGGGCATCCTCATAAATTCTGGTTTGACCCGGATCCCCAACCCAGGCCAGTTTCAAACGCTCTCCAATTTCCTGGTGAGGAAATCCAACGACAGCAGCCTTGTTGAGGTTATCTATTATCTGGCTGTAAATGCGATTTCTTTGCATAGTAACTGAGTCAAAGAAAGCCTGGTTTTCCATCAGCGGTTGAACCAAGCGAGCCATGAAATACTGAGTGCTTTCCAGCGTTAAGAATGTGGGTGGGCCGGAATCTGGATCAAAAATGCCCTGCTCAATTAACTTAGGCCAGAAAAGAGCTATCATCCGTCTGGCAATCCCCCCGAAAGTGGTGGGCACGGTTGTGGTGCCCGCTGGCGAAGAAGGGGATTCAAGCATCTTCAGGTAAGGGGATGCTAACGTCCTTTGCGGAAGCAGCAGCAAGATGGTATGAGCAGGAACCCCGGATTCGATTAAAAAAGACAGTCTGCCAATACCCGTTGTTGTTTTTCCTGTCCCTGCCGGACCTTCTAAAAAGATCTTTGCAGAAAGAGGGGATTCGAGCACCTGAAGTTGATGTGGTTGATAACGCATAAAATTGGCTGTTGATCAGACCCGGGATTGGAATTAAATTGGGGTCAGTGTCTGGATAGCGAAGTTAACAATTGGTTGACTTGATAATTTGATTTTTCTGCCTGCTCAATCAAAAGTTGATAACTTTCAGTGAGGGTGGTGGTAGGTACGGGATCGGCTGCTGGCAGGCAGGAAAGGGTCAAATATTTCTGAACAGCGTTCTTGATAAGTTTCAGGGCGGCAAGGCTTTGAAATGCCTCCTTCTGGAACCACAGGACCCCTTGATATTCGTGGACATTTAAATATTCCCGTTCAGGTCCGCTTGTGAACCACCTGCTTAGATCCAGTTCAGATGAGGGGGGGGCAGTTAATTCAGGATCAGCCGGGGCGCAGATGGATTTCAAAGCCAGCGAAATCCGACCGTGAGAAGTATGGTTGAGAAAATTCGCAAGGCGCCTGGAGGTGAGATCGATTAGCTTATCCAAACCTTCTGAGTTCAATCGTGGAATCAGGGGAAGAGTTATCGAAAAAAGGAGGAGAACGAGCTCCTCAAACGCAGAGGTTGAGGTTACGGGTGGTTGTTTTAATAGCCAGAGGTCATGGATGATTTCAAGCGGGGAAACTGTGGGAGGGGAAAGCTGTTCTGCTTTTATTTCCAGATAGTGCGTGGGTAATTTCTGAACCCTGGCCTGAAGTTCTTCAGTAATTTTGTCCTGAAGATTGCCAAATTTATTTTGTTTATCTGATTCTTCACTGCTTGTCAGGAGAGATGACGAAAAAACAGCATTCAGCAGCTGAGGGGTGATCAAATTTTCCATGAACTCCAGGATTGCTTCAAAATAGGCGATCTCTATTTCAGCTTTGAGGTCCAGCACACCCCGACCGGAGAGGTTTTTAGCCACCATGTCAAGGGTTTCATCCTCGGCGGACAGCTGTTTAAAGTCAACAAAGGCATGATACTGATATGCCCCCAGGTGCATAGAGAGCCCGGAAGAGAGGATCTGGTCAGCTGGGCGGATATATTCAAGGCCTGTGATTTGGTCGCGGTAGGTTAGAAAATTCCCCGGGGAAAGCCCCAGGTTTAATGCCTGGTTTAAGTCCAGGTCCGGATTGTGAGGTGAAGCTGAATATTGGACAGCGCCCTGAGTATCGCCCCATTGATTGTGGAAGATAATCAGGGCACATTCTCCTCCAGCATAGTTTGAATAAGCAAATACATCCTCGTTAGTTTTACCATCAGTTTGGGTAAAATCATAAAGGACAAAACTATCTACCCCTGCGAAGAGATACCTTTTTTTAAGTAAAGGGAAAATTTCCCTTTCGTGCCGGCGGACCAAATCTTTATCAGTTTCTTCGTCGTAATAGGGCTTCCGGTATTCCATACCGTATTTTTCGGTAAGACCTTCAACCTGTCCGTGACCAAACATCGGTAAGCCAGGCATAGTGGTCATCAACAAGCATACGCCAAAATATTTCCCGCCTTTGCCAAATTGAGCAACGGCGGTTTCTTCATCGGGGTTATTCATGAAATTGACGTATCTTTTCAAGATCTGAGGGTCGAAGGCCAGAGTCTCTATGATCAACTCCCGGTACTCAGCGTTGAGTTCATCTTTAAGCATGTTCATGAAAGCGCTGTTGTAGACCCGGTGCATCCCCAGGGTGCGGACAAAGTAACCTTCCATCATCCAGAAGGCTTCCGCTAACAGGAGCGTGTTGGGAGCCTCAGCTGCTATCCGGTCCACAACCTCACGCCAAAATTCACAGGGGAACAAGCGATCGAATTCTTTTTTGGATAGACCATGCTCCGCGCGGCTGGGAATTGCCCCGCCATCCCCCGGTTCGGGGAACCACAGTCTTTGATAATGTTTTTTTGTGAGCGTCATGGCGGCATCAAAGCGGATTACCGAGAACTTACGCGCGACTTTTAGGATGTTGTCAATCACCGCTGAGCGGACTTCCTGTTGTAAGAAATTAAGCTGCGCGGTGTCGTTCCAGGGCATGGCTGTGCCGTCGTTGCCGTGATAGATATAGCGGGTGTTACCCGTCTTTCTGTCTACCCGCTGAAATACGACCGCGGCGTCAGACTTGTCGTAATAATGATCTTCCAGGTAGATTCCCAGGTCAGGGGAAGAAACAAGATCCGGGCCCTGATAGGAATAGGAGGGGAAAGGTTTTTCAGCGAGGGACAGAAACCAATCAGGATGATCCCGGACCCATCTGGAGTCGATCCCAACGTGGTTGGGAACCATGTCGGCCGCTAAGCGGATCCCGAAATTATTTGATCGCCTTTCCAGTTCCCGAAAGGCTGACTTGCCGCCCAGGGAGTCTGCGATTTCATAATCAAAAAGCGCATAGGCTGAAGCTTCTGCATCTGGGTTTCCACACAGTTGCTTAATCTTTTTGCTGGCAGGGCTCCTTTTCCAGATGCCGATCAGCCAGAGTGACGAGATGCCCCATGAAGACAATTTCTGCAATTCTTCGTCGGGGATCTGATCTAGGCGGGATATTTCCTGGCGGTAGAATCTGGACAACTGCTCTAACCATACATAAATATTCTTGGCCAGCAGGACGACTTCTGGCATCCAGTCTTGATCAGGGCTAAAATCACTCTTCTCAGGAAGAGCATCTTCAGAAAGAGAGGAATAATCGGGCGCCTCGATGGGAGCTGCTTTCCCGCCGCCGGTTTTATGATCTTCCCGGATGTAGTCCAGGCTTCTGTGGGCACCGAGGAGCATCCCGGGGGTAATAAATTCACTCCAATGATTTAGCATGTACGAGAGCTGCCCGGAAATTGAATACGGGTTTTCCAGAAAAGGTTTTTTAAGGAAAGCCAGAAGGCTCTGGTTCCTGTGAAAACCAGGTTGTTTATCAAAGAAAGAAAGTGCGGCTTGTGAGGTTTGGTGGTAGGAAGCTGACGAGCTAAATGTCTGATCAGAAAACAACAAGGAATAAGGTTTAAAAGCGGGGTTTTTATCAGCCAGTATATAGAGCAGGAGACCAAATGTTTCCAGCCGGAAGCGGCTGGGGGTTTTTTGAAGAGAGGATAAGTACTCTTCTGGAGACTGGCGGCTGGTCAGTAGAGCAGCAGGAGGGAAAAGCTTGACAAAATCAACCAGCGCGGCGTAGGGCAGGGGAGGATCAAGTTTTTCTGAAAGGTAAGAGGAATATTTCCTGAACAACTGCGGGTTCTGCTCAACAAGATAATAGTCGATCACGCTGTAGATAATTTTTCCCATCAAACCTGCAGCAGTTAGTTCACCCGGTGAGACTGGAGAACTCTTGCGTGGGTAATGTTCCCGAAGCCAGTTAGTTAGCCTCCGGGCAGTATGCAGGAAGGAGTAGTCGTATTCGGCTTGGTCACCAAGCGCGTCAGCAGCTTTACGGGAAAGGGGAAAGGTTGAATGCACATTTGAGATCTTGCTGTTATCCATAAGGAATACACTAACCTTCAAAATTAAAGACGGTCTTGGCCGACAGTCTACCTCTTCGCATCAATAATTGCGTATAGACATTATTACTTTATAAATTTTTATTTTTTCTTTCCCTAATAATCCAAATCCGCATTCTCAATTTCTATCCTGCGGTCTTCTCTTCTTTCATTCAATTCCAAATAAATCTCGCCAAAAATCTCATCCTGCTTACACAGGATATAACTTCCGCGGATAAGCTCTAAGACCGCCAGGAACGAGATGACAATTTCAACCTTTGAATAAGCTTCATCAAGGACCTGAGTAAACCTTAGACGTTTAGAAAGGCGGAACCGCCGGGAAATTTCATTTACTTTTTCCTGCAGAGTAATTTTTGGCCTGGTGACTACTGTATTGATAGATTTCTGATCATTTCTTTGATCCAATGCCTCCTGGGCCATTTTCCAGAGGTCCTTTACCCCGAAATCACCAAGATCAACCTTGCTTTTCAACTCCAGGGGAGGGGAAAGCCGTAGATAAGATTGATAGCCAGATTCTTTCCGTTCCGAGAGGATATCAGCAATTTCCTTGTACCTTTTATAAGCCAGGAGCTGCCTGGCTAATTCATCTCCAGGATCCTGCTCACCTTCATCCCGTCGCGGTGGACGGGGCAGAAGGGCTTCTGATTTTATTTGTAACAATTTGACAGCGATAACCATAAAGGCGGAAACTTCATCCGGTTTCATATCCGGTAAATTTCTGATATGAACCAGATATTGGTCCGTGACCTGGGCCAGAGATAAGGAGGTGATATCCAATTCAGCAGATTCAATCAGCTGGAGGAGCAAATCCAAGGGACCGGAATAAACATTGGTTTGCACCCGGTAAGAATCCACCTGGCTCGTAGCAAATTTCATTTTCATAGCCATCATTATACTAGACGATCAGAAAGCTGAGCAGCTGAGCAGCAGTTCTTTTCTGTCCTCAGCGGTTTTAATAGATTATTGATACTTGGGGATCTGATCTGTGGTTTAATAAACCCTGTAATCTTTTCCAAATCACGAATTTTTTAAAAATATGCTGATCAAATAGCTGTAACTGTAATTTTCAAGTAAATGAGGAGACAATGAAATGAATTCTGAACCAATCAATGTGACTGATGAAGCCTTTGAACAAACCGTGATGAACTCAGAGATACCTGTGATTGTTGATTTCTGGGCTCCCTGGTGCGGTCCCTGCAAAATGGTAGCTCCGGTCCTAGAAAAAATAGCCGAAGAATACCAGGGGAAAGTCAAAGTAGCTAAAGTAAATACAGACAGCCATAATCAATGGGCAGCGAAATTTGGCGTGCAGGGTATCCCCACCATGCTTTTTGTCTCTGACGGAAAAGTCGTACACCAGCAAGTCGGAGCTCTGCCTGAACCTATGCTCAGAAATGTTCTTGAGCAATTTCTGGAAGTCGTCGAAGAAGAAAAGGATCCTCAATAAATACAAAAATGCTCCCCGGGGAGCATTTTTGTATTTATCCCCATTTCATTTTTGGCGGTTTGGGTGCAGGTAATATCACAGTAAATATGTTCCCTGAATCCAGCACCCGCAGTTCAATATCTCCCCCCAAAAACCTGGCCGACCTGCGGGCAACTGCCAAACCCAAGCCCATTCCCTCATAGCGCCTGGTCAGATAATTTTCAATCTGGCGAAAGTCCTCAAATATCAGGTCCTTTTTGCTCTCCGGAATTGGATCGGCCTGGTCTATAAATTCCAGCATTAATTTATCCCCAGAAACCTTTCCGATTACTTGAATTTCTCCGCTCTCCGGTGAAAATTTAGCTGCGTTCGAGAGAATATTCCGGAAAATCACTATCAGGCTTTCACCATCATAGGAAGCTTGTTCAAACTGTGAAGAAAGCTCAACTGTCAGCTCGAGCTTTTTCTGATTAAGATCACGATCTAGCAAACCAACAGTTTGCCGCACCGCTTCCATAATTGGGATAGGGTTCAGATGATCAACCGATTTACCCCGTTGTAAACGGGCAAAATCGGTTAATTCCTGGATAATGCGAATTATCCTTCGGGTATTTTTTTGAGCAACTTCCAGATATTCTTTAGCTTCAAGATTATCCTCTTGCAGCGCTTCCAGTCCTAAATCCAAATAACCGGAGATCAAATTAGCTGGAGTTCTTAGTTCATGACTGACCAGGGCAACAAAACTGTTCTTTAGGTGATCAAGTTCCTGCAGGCGATCCCGGACCTGGTCCCGATCTTCCTTAGAATTGCTTAGATCATTCATGATCACTTCCTGTCTAAAAATTCGAGCACAGAAGTTAATACTTCCTCAGGGCTTTCTTGATCGGTATTGATGATTAAATCTGCGTGATCACGGGCATGACCCAGCCGGGCCACTTGCTTGTTGAATATAGCTTCTTGCCAGTTGGAATCGGTCCGCTCCCTTGATACCGGGAAGGACACATCCAGATAAATCAAATAATCAGGATCCACCAAAAGCTCCCACATCTGAGGAACATAGGAGTGTTCTTGCGCAACATGCCTGGCCCGGAAGCCGTGATCTTTTAACCCAGAAATCAACGTCGTCTTTCCGGCTGCACAGGGTCCGACAACCGCAATTACTGGCCGTTTGTGGTTCATTTTCCCAGATTATTAACAGGCAGTTGAACTGTCATCCTCCGGATTAGATTTTCGCTTCCTGGTACGACCCGCAAGACCACAATGCTGATATCATCCCGCGGTCTTCCCCGATCCAGCTTTAACGCATGAGCGATCAAGGAATCAGCTATTTTTTTCGGGGATGGGTTTTCCTCTTCTAACTCTACTTTCAAACAGGTCGCCACATCCATCGAATCGCCGTAATAAGTTCCAGCGTAAACCAGCCCGTCAGAATAAGCTGCCACGGTTAAGCCCACATCCAGGGGAACCTCGGTAATTATCGGCCGGGTATCTCTCCGCAAGCCAACAGGACATGATTCAGCTGTCAGCATTTTTATGTTATCCCCATAGGCAAGGACAACCGGAGCTGGATTGTTCCTGGTAATAACCAGGGTTCCGGTTTGCAAATCAGCTGAAATTATATTCAGGGTAGCTGAAACCCGACCATCACGCTCAGTGAATAAAGCATCTGAAGCTGCCCGGGCAGCAGCTCCATCTCTGACTCCATCAGCCAGAAACTGGATCACTTTTCTGACCACAAGAGAAGAAACCCATTTCGCTCCCTTCCCTGAGCTCTGTCCATCGGCAAGCACAACTGACATCCCACCGTTAGGACGTTCAATGACCTCAGCGGTATCACCGCTGGATGAAACGGCATATTTCCTGATTTTTGAAATCGCTATTTGTACTTCCATGGTGAAATTCTACTTTACTCTGTTGATTTTAGAAAGGCTCCCTTATACCGTCAGCCAGAATTCTGGTCCTCATACAAACCTCAGCAGGAAGGGCAAAAAGGCTTTAGCCAGGCTGAGAAAGATCAAAAATCCTAAGCTGTCGGTAATCGCTGTGACCAGGACAGTGGAAGCCATGGCAGGATCCTGGCCGATAAAATCAAGAAAAGCCGGGGCCAGTGTTCCTACAATGCTGGCTACCAGGATATTTCCCAGAAGAGCGAGACCCATGACCAGTCCCAGGGGGGGATTTGCCTGCCAGATTCCCACCCCGACACCCACGATTACACCGATCAAAGATCCGATGAGCAAACCGACAAATATCTGTCGAAGCATAATTGCCCAGATTCTCTTTTTACTGATTCTATCCAGCGCCAGGCCTCTGACGATCATCGCCACATTTTGATTGGCAGCGCTTCCACCCTGGGAGGCTACCACAGACTGGAAGAACGCCAATACAGCTATTTGGAGGAATAAATCCCCAAAATTACTGATAATCCAGGAGGCGAATAAAGCCGTGATCGTGTTAAGTAAAAGCCAGGGCAGCCGTCCGCCCAGCTGACTGATTACTTTGCTTTCTACCTCGATATCTGCATCAGATACACTGGCCAGCCGGTAGATGTCTTCTGTGCTCTCATCCACCAGGACATCAAGAATATCATCGTGGGAGATCACACCAACCAGCAGATTGTTTTGGTCAACTACCGGCAGCGCAGAGAGGTCATAATGTTTCATCAAGCGGGCGGCCTCTTCCTGATCTTCCATCGCATCAATTTGTATAACATGAGTGCTCATCAAATCCGAGATTTTTTGATCGGGATCTGCAATTACCAATTCCCGCAATCCGGTGACCCCGATTAAATTTCCCTCGTTCCCCACGACAAACAAATAGTAAGGTACGTCGGATTCCTTAGAAGTCGTCCGTATATATTGGATGGCAGATTGGGCAGTCTCGCCCGGATCCAGGACCAGATAATCCGTGGTCATCCGCCCACCGGCTGTTTCATCCGGGTAGCGAAGCAGAGGAAGGATTTCACCGGGTTCATCCATGAGTGAAATGGTTTTCCGGACATCCTGACCAGATAAATCCCCCAGCAGGTCAGCTGCTTCATCCGGATCCATATCATCGATGATATCGGCCAGGAAGGGCAGAGGCAAATTAGCTGCAGCGTCCAGGGTTTGCCGGTCATCCAACTCATCAAAAATATCAGCGATATCCGGTATTTCCATCGCTGTCAGCAGTTGGCGTCTTTCATCCCTGGATAGAGAAATGAAAAATTTTGCTTGATCTGCTGGATGGATCTTGCTAAACTTCTCAGCAGCAGCTGAGAAGTTTTCCTTCTCAACATATCGTTTTAGTTCAGAAATTATAATGGGTGATGCATCTAAATACTCTGGCATAAAAAATCCCTTGATTAAACAATGAAAACCTGGGGTGGGGCTCTGAAACCTTGCAACCAGGTTTATACCTGCGGTGCTTATTTGACCTTTGCGCCTCTCAGCTGCTTAAAACTTCGACTTCCACACCTTTTTCTCTCAGCCATTTCAAGGCACTCTCAATCTCGGCACTTTTCCCCGCAATCTGAATATCCATCCACCCTTTTTCGTCTGAAACGTTAGCCCGGAGAATATTTACCGTAAAGGAATATTCCCGGAGCATAAGGTTGATGATCGGTTCGTCCTGCAGGCGGGAAGGAAAAATCAACCGGATTGTCTGACTCGGCATCTAAACCTCGCTTTTTCATCTTTATTTTAACACGATTTTTGTGCTTTATCGAACGAAATCGGGATCCATCAAACCGTTATTCAGGTTTTTGCCCGGGAAAAAATAGCCCCCTGATTGAGTTTCAGCTGGCGTCGCTCGCCAGCTGACCACAGCCTGCTTGAATTTCAATTCCCCTCCGCAGTCGAATGGTGCAGGGAACACCCCGGGATCGAAGAGTTTGCTGGAATTTCCTGGCCCGATCCTCAGCAGTCGGTTCACCGGGATATCTAGCAGTGGGGTTGAGGGGAATCAGATTGACATGAGCCAGCATTCCCTGAAGCAAATCAGCTAAACGCCGAGCCTGCTCCACGGAATCATTAACTTGATTGATCAATGCCCACTCAAATGTTATTCTCCTGTTTGTCTGGTCCACATAATTTGCACAGGCTGCCATCAAATCCTCTACAGGATATTTATCATTAATGGGCATCATTGAAGATCTGAGGTCATTGCTTGTCGCATGTAATGAAACAGCCAGGTTAACTTGTGTATTCTCAGCGGTGAAACGTTCGATTCCTGGAATAACTCCTACCGTGGATATAGTAATCCTTCTTGCCCCCATATTCATCCCCTGGTCATGGGTCAATCTATGGACAGCCTCCATCACCGCCTGATAATTATGAAAAGGTTCCCCCATACCCATAAATACGACATTGGTAAGAGCGTCTTGCTCTTCAGCCAGCTGGCGGGTGAAGAAAACTACCTGCTCGACAATTTCCCCAGCTGTGAGATGTCTCTTAAATCCCATTTGCCCGGTAGCGCAAAAATCACAGCCCATAGCGCAGCCCGCCTGGCTGGAAATACACAGCGTGTTCCGGTCATCATAACGCATCAAGACTGTCTCTATCGCATCCCCATCCTCCAGACGGAAGAGAACCTTCTGGGTGTTTTTGTCAGTGGAATAGATGGCCTGATCCTCTATCAGGGAATGGAACTTGAAATTTCGCTGGAGTTTTTCCCGGAGCTCGAGGGAAAAAACAGTAAATTGATCTGCGTCTGCATAGTAATGCTGATACAAGCCATTCCACAACTGGGTTAAACGGTAGGTTGGTTCACCCCATGAATCTATGAGTTTACCCAGTTCCTGGTAGCTGCAGTTATAAAGAGATTTCATCCTTTTCCCTCAACATTGCGATCATCTCAATGATATTATCTGCCATTAAATCAGGGGGAGGCCTGAAGTTTTCTCCTTCCTTTCTGGTGGTCACTCCTGAAAAAACCAGGCCGGTACGGCAGCCTGCCAGCTGAGCGCCCCGGATGTCTGTTTCCAGGCGATCACCGATCATCAGAACTTCCTCTGAACTGCATCCCATGCGGTCCAGCGCAACCTGGAAAATTTCTGATCGGGGTTTTCCCATGATCAAGGGCTTTACCCCGGAAGCTGTTTCAATCGCTTTTAATACAACTCCTGCTCCCGGAGACAAACCTTCCGGGGTAGGATAAGTTTTATCAGGGTTGGTTCCAATAAAGGGTATTCCGCTCCTGATCAACTCCGCTGCCCGTTCGATTTTCCGATAGGTCAATTCTCGATCCATCCCGGCAACAACAGCCAAAATTGAATCTTCTTCTTTTCCAATCTCGCTTTGATGATAGAAACCTTTTTCCTTCAGCGCTTGATTTAAGCCGTTTTCTCCCACAACATAAACCGGTCCGCCCTGCGGAAAACGCTCTTCAAGATAGTTCCCAGCAGCTTCTGAGCTGTTCAACACCTGCCAAGTTTCCAATTCAACCCCAAATTGACTGAGCCTATCCAGATAAAATGCAGGGGTTTTGGTCGAGTTATTGGTGACAGCCATGACCCGCAAATCCATCTCCTTCAACTGGAAAAAGATATCTTCTAAGTCCGCCAGTGGTTGATCACCTCTCCAGAGGACACCATCCATATCCAGGATAATCCCTTTGATAATCTGTGAGCCTATTTTAATCATGGTCCCTTTTCTCGTTGATTGATTTAAAAAAACAGCCCGATTCCAGATGGAATCGGGCTGGACGCTTTTCTTTCTTTATTCTTCTTTATCTTGGGTATTTTGATCCTTAGTTATTTTTTTGTTGGGCTCTAAAACTTTATCAACCAGGCCGTAAGCTGTGGCCTGTTCAGCATTTAGCCAGTAATCCCGTTCAGTGTCTTCTTTAATTTTATCCACTGGCTGTCCAGTGTGATCAGCCAGGATTTGATTAAGCTTGGACCTTAAGCGCAAGATTTCATTGGCTTGAATTTCAATATCCGTGGCCTGGCCCTGAGCCCCGCCCAGGGGTTGATGGATATGCATCGTGGCGTGGGGCAGGGCAAAACGCTGACCCTTGGTTCCCGCGGTGAGCAGCACCGTTCCAAAGGATGCAGTCACTCCTACTGCCACGGTGTTTATCGGATTTGAAATCATCTGCATGGTATCGTAAATAGCTAAACCTGCATATACCTGGCCCCCGGGGGAATTGATATACATCTGGATAGGCGCTTCGGAATCTTCACTGCTCAGGTAAAGAAGCTGAGCCACGATCAGGTTAGCTGTCTGATCGGATATCGGGGTTCCCACAAAGACGATTCGCTCTTTTAACAACAGCGAATATATATCATAAGCCCGCTCTCTATGTCCGGATTTCTCAATGACCATAGGTATTAGTGATTGGGGGATCATATCATTCATAAAACCTCCGTTGCTATACATCCCGGGTTAAACAATCAGCATCGCCCGAGTATTGGTTAATTTTCTGATGCCTCACTATCTTCATCTTCTTCCTGAATATTTTCGTGTCCCTGGGAGAGGTCCTCAGTTTCAGACGGCTCTTCGTTTTCGCTCTCTTCTTCTGCCGGTTCTTCTTCTTGTTTCAAATACTCTGTGGCGTCTTCTCCCTTCGCCAGTGCGATCAGGTAGTCCATGGTCCGCTGCGATATCATCTGAGAACTGACCTGATTTAGCAAATTCATCGATTCCCCACTGGCCATAAAATTTTTCCGTTCCTCGGAATCCTCCTCTCCAAAGTGGTCATCAAGGATTTGCTGGTACTGACCGGTGATCTCTTCGGGTTTGATGTCCAAATCTTCGCTGTCCGCTATTTTTCCCAGAATCAAACCACGCTCAATTCGCTTTTTTGCTTGAGGCCGGATCTGATCCCTCAGGTCATCTTCAGACATTTCCTGCATCTCCAGGTACATTTCTAATTCCATACCCTGGGACTGCAAGCGCTGACCCAATTCTTGAATTTCGCCATTGACCTCGTTCTCCAGCATCTGAGGGGGGAATTTTACGGTGGCATCATTCAGGATTTCGTCAAAAATCTGGTTGAGATATTCATTGTTATCATCCTGCAAGGATTTCGCTTCCAGATCGGTACGGATTTCTTCCAGGAGCTGCTCAACAGTTTCGAACTCACTGATCTCCTTGACCAGCTCGTCATTGACCTCCGGGAGGACCCGCTCTCGAATACCTTCTATATTGACCGTATACAATACTTCTTTTCCCCTGATTTCCTCAGAAATATCCTCCCGATCATCATGAGTGTAGGTTAATTCCAGGAAATCTCCTGGAGAGGCTCCCAGCAGTTGTCGGGAGAAACCCGGGAAAGGCCACTCTTTGCTGTCGTCTTCTTCCGTAGTTTTGACCATTACCGGCAGAGGTTGGTTGATCATAATCTGAGCATCTTCATCGTCAGGTTCGGCCTCGGCTAAACGGCCGCTCAGTGAGGTATCCACAATATTGGTCTCTTCCGCAGGATGGTCGACTTCTTCAATTACTGCCTGCTGAGAAACAATTTGTTTGACGACCTCATCTACATCGCTGTCGGTTACTTCACTGCTCTCATAAGCGATTCTGATATCCTGATATTTTCCCAGATCCACTTCGGGCTGCAGCGGGATGACAAATTCGAACACCGGGGGCTCAAGGGAAGTAACTTCCTTCAATTGTCCGGGCCCATAGGGTTCCTGTTCAACTTCATCAAGGATCTGGGGATAGATCTCATCCAGATAGTTTTCCAGGGCTTGATCAATAATAGCCCCTTCTCCAAAATGGTTAACTATGAGCTTATACGGAGCTTTCCCGGGACGGTATCCGGGAATCTTTTTATCTTTAGACAATTCCTTGGCAGCCAGATACTTCGCTTTATCAAAGGAGTCCTGATCGGTTTCAACAACCAACTCCAGCTGATGATCATCCAAGACTTTTTTTTCAATTTTCAAAATTACCTCACTTATTAGGGCCTGTAAATTAGGCTGTCAGATTAATGAATTTTACTCTTTTTTCCAAATGGGGAAGGTGGGGGTCGAACCCACACGCCGCATGGGCACATGATCCTAAGTCATGCCTGTCTGCCAATTCCAGCACTTCCCCCCGCCGCGAAAGGTGCGGAAAAATTATAAGCGAGAGCCCACAGCTAGTCAATAAATCAACTATAATAGTTTTATTAACCGAATCAGGAAAAAGGATAACTGCATGTTTGATCACTTTGGAATTTTAGCCCCCTTTTATGAAAACTTTATCAAAGCAGAGCGTCCCGATGCGCTCATCAAGCTGGCGGATCTGCCCATCGAGGGCGCGCTGCTGGATGTCGGTGGGGGCACGGGGCGGGTATCTCAATTTCTCACCGACCTGGCTCCGCAAGTGATCGTAGCTGATCTCTCCTTAAAAATGCTGGTTGAAACCCAATTCAAAGACAATTTGCTGGCCGCTGCCTCCCACAGTGAGAAACTTCCCTTTCCTGATCAGAGTTTTGAGCGGATCATTATGATTGATGCTTTACATCATGTCTGCGATCAACAGCTAACGGCGGATGAGCTGTGGAGGGTGTTGAAACCCGGCGGCAAAATTATTTTAGAAGAACCCAATTTCAATCTCTGGTTTATAAAAATCCTCGCTTTGGCTGAAAAATTAGCCCTGATGCGCAGTCATTTTCTTTCCCCGGAGAAAATCAGGGACCTGTTCGATCCTTTTCCGGCCAAAACCTACATTGCCGACGAGGGTTATATTTCCCGGGTGGTTATTACTAAAACAATAGACCCCTAGACAATTGCTAATTAATTCAACCGCAGTTAAAATTTAGGCAGCTGGCTAAACCTGGAAAATCCTCAGCAGCTGGTTAAAAAGGCGGTGAAATTGGACAGCGCTGCAGAAATCCAGGAACTGGCCAGGAATGAACTGCCCCAGGTTGAGAAGGGGGGATGGGAAAACCAACTATAGAACTTAATAAAAAAGGAACAAAACATGCTCCTCGTTGAACAAAGAGAAAAAATCATTTCTATCAGCCTGCGGTTGATGGCTGAAAAGTGTGTTGCTGACGGTCAGGGAAATCTGAGCATTATGGATCGTGTACAAAACCTGATCGCAATTACCCCCAGCGCTGTCCCTTACCAGGTTCGGGAACCGGAAGATATTTGCGTAGTTGACCCTCAGGGCAATTTAATAGAAGGAAATTGGAAACCAACCAGTGAGATGGCGCTTCATCTGGTTTTTTACCGACGAAGGGCAGATATCAGCGCTGTCGTTCACACCCACGCTCCAAATTCCACAGTTTTTGGCATTATTGGTGATGAGCCCATGCCCATGGTTTTAAATGAGGCCGCCATGGGATTAGGTGGAGCTGTCCCGATTGCCCCCTATGCCCGACCTGGTACAGAACGCCTGGCTGAATTAACCTGTGAAGCAACCGGTGACGGAATCGCCGTGATCATGGCCCATCATGGTTTGGTCACCATCGGCGACACCCTGGAGCACGCTTATACTGCGACAACAGCTGCAGAAGCGACAGCCCAGGCGATCATTCTAGCCCGTTCCATGGGAGCTAGTGTTCAGAGCCTGGAGGATGAGGAAGTCAAATCCCTCCGGAAAATGTACCTGGGGTATCGACCCCAGAGCATTGACTGAGATCAGAGCAGGACCCATCCGGGACTCAACAAATCAACCAGCTTTGTCCCTCGCGCTTCGTATAGGTTTAACCTGCTTCCCGCACCAGGTAATAATAGAGGATGAACAGGGGAGCAAATACGAGAACCATCCCTCCATAAGCCAGGGGATGTTCCAACCAGGCTCCGCTGGCTCCTGTACCTGCAGCAAAGATGACCGCTGAGGTCAGGGCACTGGTTATAGAAATCACCCCAATTTTCCATTTCCAGACATCAGCGATCAAATATTTAACCACAAACCAGACACCAAGGGCCGCAGCTGCAGCATCAACACCACCCATCGCCAACAAAAAGGGGAGTGCTTGATCTGCCCAACCTCCAGTGGGCGGTTGGGCAGGAAACGGCATGCTCCCGCTTTTCAGAAAAGCCAACCCTGCAGCAGTCAGGGTTCCGAGGTGAGCCAGCTGCAGCAGTCCGTAATAAACTGTTAAGATCCGCTTTGGTTCACTTCCAACTTCACGCATAATCGCTCGCTCCCTGAATTCCAAATCAGATTAGCTAACCCCGCCAGCGCTCCGGCTGCCAACGGGGTCGGTGCTCTTTCCTGCGCGAGAGAGCAGTTAAATTTTTCTTCCTGCCTCCTTCAGCGCAGGAAGTTCACAGCTGCATTTAATCCCAGCGATCCAAAACCCATTAATGATCCTACGAGCAGATTGATGAAAAAAATCAGGATCCAGCCAATGACCACAGTGATTAACGTTTTTGTGGTATCCAGGTCCAGAGCTTCCTGCACACCAATGAAACCTGCTACCAGTGCCCAGATACCGGCGACCAGACTGATCAAGCCTCCCAGACAGGGGATAAAACTTAATATCGTCAAAGCCCGGGGACCGCTTGCATAACCTAAAACCCGGAGCACTTCACCTGGAGTAGAAGAAGCCTGAAAAAGGCTTTTCCCGATAAAATGAGTAACATATGACCAGATAAAGTAACTAGTAATCCCCAGGAGAATGGTCACGACCAATCCCCATAAAGCGCTCCCTATCTGTCCACTGAATATTCCGGACAGGAACGTTCCTACAGCCCCGATGATGGAAACAATAATCACAACGGTCAATGCTTCCTGATTTAAACTGGGATCAGCTTCTACTTCTTGATACAGCTTCTTGTCCAGGCTGGCAGCTCTAATAACCCGGTTAATCATCTCGTTCATAAGCCTATTCCTCCTGAGGACTGTTTATCTATTTGTTTTACAGTTGTTTTAGTTTACTCTTAATCACATCATCCCGCAACCTGGTTTTGCACAGCGTGCGGGGGACAAAACCACCCATACTTTATTGCGTATAGGTTTTCGCTGCCCGGCTGATGCTGTCCCTGAGCTGCTGATGGGGAGCAGGGCAATTCCCCAATTATTCATTTCTATTATAATCAGGTTATCATACACCTCACCGGATAAATCTTTATCAAAACGAGAGGAACTTCATAATGGGAGCAAATAAATATCGATTGACCGAGGAAGAGGTCCGGAACAGCCTTGATCCTGCTCTTTTTGACTTCCCGCACACCGGGAAATTGGACGTATTGGACCAGGTGATCGGCCAGGATCGGGCTGTGAGAGCGATATCCTTTGGAATAGGCATTGAAAGCCCTGGTTACCATCTCTATGCTATGGGTCCGCCGGGGACAGGCAAGAGCACAACCATCCGGAAGTTTTTAGAAAAAAAAGCTTCCACTCAAAAAGTTCCAGACGACTGGTGCTACGTTTATAATTTTTCTGATCCCGATTATCCCCGGGCCCTGCGGCTTCCTGCAGGTAGGGGACATCAGCTGCGGGATGATATTAACCAGATGATTGATCGCTTTAGAACCATCATCCCCAAAGTTTTTCAAAAAAAAGAATATAACAGCGCGAGACAAACGATCCAGGAAAAATACCTAGAACGACAAAGAAAGCTGCTTTCTCAATTAGAAGCCAGGGCCAATAAAAAGGCTTTGAAGTTAATCCAGACCCCCCAGGGGATCACCATTGTTCCGGTAAAAGATGGAGAACCGCTCACCCCTGAAGAGCTTGAGCAGCTTGACGATCAGGAAAAAAAGAAAGTAAAAGAAAACCAGCAGCACTTACAGCAGGAGTTACAGGAAATATTAAGAAAAGTGCAGAAGCTGGAGATCAAAGCCAGGAAGGAAATTCAGGAATTGGACAAGCAATCTATCCGCTACGCGGTTGAACAAACCTTTGAAGAACTAAAAAACAGCTATGGGGAAAATAAACCTGTGGCCAACTATCTCACCGCAGTGGAAGAGAACCTCCTGGAAAACATCGCTCAGTTAAAAAAAGACTTCGGACAGGATCAGGACAGCGAATCTATTCCAGGGACTGCGCAGCTGATCAACAAAGCCCAGAAGTTTCAACCAGATCATCTTGAGCGCTACAAAATTAATTTACTGGTTGACAACAGCAAACTGCACGGAGCTCCAGTTATCCTGGAAGAAAACCCCACGCTGGACAACCTCATCGGTCGGATTGAGCACCAAGCCCAGATGGGAGCTCTGATAACCAACTATCAAATGATAAAGGCTGGAGCCCTTCATCAAGCCAACGGAGGCTATCTGCTCCTGGAAGCAAAAGATTTGCTGTCCAAGAAATCGTCCTGGCCGGCCCTGAAACGAGCGTTGAAGAACAAACGAATCAAGATCGAGAACCCTTCTCGTTCGCAAGGCGTGATCAGTACCCAATCCCTGAACCCCGAAGCTATCCCCCTGAATGTCAAAGTCTTCCTGATAGGGGACTCCCGGATCTATTACCTGCTTTACAGCCTGGATGATGACTTTCAGGAAATCTTCAAGGTTAAAGCCGACTTTGCCCGGGACATGATCCGCAATCAGGAAACAGCTTATCAGTATGCCCAATTCATCGCTACCATTTGTGCTGAACAGGACCTGAAACACTTCACGCCTACCGGGGTTGCCCGGTTAATTGAAGAAAGCTCACGAATGGTATCCCAGCAGAATTATTTAACCACGCGCTTTGGGGAAATCGTTGACCTCATCCAGCAAGCCAGCTATTGGGCCGAACAGAACGGAAAAAAACTGGTTGACGCAGAACAAGTCGATTATGCCCTCAGGGAATTAACTTACCGCTCCGACCGTTTAGAAGAGCTTGTTCAACGGATGATAGAAGAGAGCACAATACTAATCACTACCACGGGTGCCAAAATCGGCCAGATCAACGGCATATCCTATCTATCCCTGGGAGATTATGCCTTTGGCAAACCTTCCCGGATTTCCTGCACAACCCACGTGGGAAAAGCAGGAGTGGTCAATATTGAAAGGGAAACTAAGCTAGGGGGAAAAATACATAATAAAGGGGTGATGATCCTGACTGGCTATTTAGGAGGACGGTATGCGGAGGATTTTCCACTGGCACTGTCCGCCAGAATTGCTTTCGAACAACAGTACAGCAGCGTGGATGGCGACAGCGCATCCAGCGCTGAATTGTATGCCTTGCTGTCCAGCCTTTCAGGATACCCGCTCAGACAAGATCTGGCAGTGACTGGTTCAGTAAACCAAAACGGCCAGGTGCAGGCGATCGGTGGGGTCAACCAAAAAATTGAAGGATTTTTCAAAACCTGTCAAATCAGAGGATTGTCCGGAAGCCAGGGAGTCATCATCCCCCGGAGCAATGTAAAAAACCTTTGTCTGCGGGATGAGGTCCGGGATGCAGTCAGCACCGACAAATTCCATATTTATGCGGTTGATACCGTTGATCAAGGAATTTCTCTGCTTACAGGAAAAGAAGCGGGTGTTCGTCAATCCAACGGCAAATTTCCCGCAGGGACAGTAAACAGGGCTGTAGTAGACCGGCTGCGCGAACTGGCCGAGAAAGTTAAGAATTACGACCAGGAAACCAGGGACAATCAACAGGATGAAGAACAGCAGGATAACGGCTGATTGACCGCCGGTTACAGGAAATTTTTCTCATTTCTCCTCAAAGACTTCCCAGTATCCCCGGTCCAGTTCGTCATCACTGAGATGAGCGTACCGTTGGGTGACCTGGATGTTTTTATGGCGGGCCAGTTTCTGGGCTAGCTTTAAATTTCCCCCGGACCCCTGGAGCACTTCGGTCACAAAATAATGCCGGAAGGAATGAGGCGTGATCGTCCCTACAGCTTTAGGGCCCAGGGTTTCTCTGACCCGGTGATTGACTATATTTCTCCCTGTAGTGGTGCTGATCGGCTCCACACGGCTTCCTGCACCGCGGTCATGCCGGGCAAATAGAGGTAAAGAACTCAAAGCCCGGCCGAAAGCACCGTCCATTTCCGCCCGGGCCTGCAAATAATCCTGTAAAGCGTTTATAGCGCGGCGGGAGAAACGGATCACAGCCTGGCGGTTGCCTTTTCCAACAACCACAGCTTTAGCCTCATTCCAATCCAAGTCTCCGCGCCTGAGGTTGCAAGCTTCGTGAACCCGCAGTCCGGTATCGGCCAGGGTGAGGATAAAAGCCCGATCACGCAGCAGCTGCAGTCTTCGCCTTTTCCCTTCAGCGGGCTGCTGATGCAATCTCTTCGCATAGTCGATCACATCTTCCAGATCCCCTTTAGGAAACTGAGGCAGCCGCTGTCCGGGGCGTCTTGACCGCCTTTTGATCAACATCCGCAAGCGAGGGAGGTTGACTTCGGCCAATCTTTCTGCTGCCAGAAATTCGTAGAACCCGGTTACGGCCGTCAGATAGAGCTGTTCTGTGTTAGGCGCATAACCTTTCAGGTCAGCGGCGAATTCAGCGATGAAATCCTCACTGATCTTTTCTACAGGCTCTTCTGCTGGTTCCCGGTTGTGGTCCTGGAGCGACTGGATGAAAGAATCCAACGCATTGCTGTAAGTGCGGGCGGTGTTTTCGCTCCGGGAAAGCTGGACTGAATCCAGATAGTCCGCAATGGCCTGTGACAGGGTGATTTTCTTATTGCGGGACATCTTACGCTGTACTCCTTGACAGTTGTTATGCTTTCGATAATGATACTTATCATAACCATAAGTATTTTAACCAAGTTTATGGCAAATGTCAAGCGGAAACTCATCCTCTCCCCCGGTAAAACGCATCAGGAAGCAGGATGAACTTGGCGCTGTTGGCGCCCCGCTCTCAATCCGACGGGTCCCCGGAAACCCCAGACTATCTAAATCTCTCCATACCCTCAGCTGCTCAATCAGGAGAAACTGAACGGTGCTTAGAACATCAGACGCAGTTGACGGGATCTTTCTCAGTTCCGCAGTCCCTCATCAACCTACCGCCATCCAGGATCAATTAATCAATACCGCAGCGATCCTCCGCCGTAAATACCAGTACCAGGGATATCTACATTTGAAAATAATGCCTGGAGCAGAAAAAGACCAGGTCACCGCTGCCGCCCCTACATCCTGCTCCAAGGAAAATTACCTCCCAGCCAACCAAAACTGCTTTAAACCCCCTCCCCGGCAGCAAAAGCAACATACACTCTCACCGTCAAACCAAAAATTATTTAACGCCCAGGCTGTTTCATTCCTCCGATTGATATTCTGCCCACACAAATCCATTATTTTACCCTTGACTTTCGCTAGCGATAGGCCTATAATTCAATTAAGTTATTTACGCTAGCGCAAGGATTAGTTATTGATGGTTGAAAAGGATTGGATTGACACCCAGGAAGCGGCAGTTCGGTTGGGGGTCACCCCTGCCCGGGTACGTCAGCTTGTGTCAGAAAACAAACTTGCTGCCCAGAAACTGGGTGGAAAGTATCGGGGGCAATGGATGATCAATAAAGAGGACCTGGAAAAACGCTTAATGAGTAAAGGAGATAAAGGATCTATGCGAGTCAAAAACAGAATGACACGAAAACCTATAACTGCCCAACTGAAGACCACTTTTAATGAAGCTATGCGCCTGATGGAAAAAAACGATGTTCACCACCTGCCCATTCTCAACAAGAAGGATGAGTTGGTAGGCATCGTCTCGCACAGCGATATGCTGGAAGCTGAGCCTTCCCGGGTGAGTTCCCTGAGTGTATATGAAATAGCTTCCCTCCTAGAAAAAGTGACCATGGATCAAATTATGAGCCACCCGGTCAAAGCCGTGGATGACAGCTGCAGCATTTCAGAAGCAGCCCATTTCATGGTTGAAGAAGATATCGGCTGTCTGCCAGTGATGAAAGACAATCAGCTGGTAGGGATAATCACAGATACAGATATTTTCAAGACTTTTATCGAAGTAACCGGGGGAGGAGAAGCCGGCACCAGGATTGAAGCCAAGCTGCCCAACGAAATGGGCCAGTTGGCTGCCTTCACCAACGCCGTCACCGAGGCTGGCAGCTGGATTGTTTCTCTAGCCCTAACTTACGATGAAAGCGGGGACTATTTCTATATTGACATGAAAGAGCGCAGCGCAGACGAAGATGCCATCCGTGTGGAAATTGAAAAACTGGGCACTGTGGAATATGTCCAATTTACTCCCTGCTCTGAGGAAAATCTATTAAGTTACGGCTCTTAAGGGTTCAACCGGAACATCTAGGTCCAAGCTAAAACCCCTCAGATTATGTCATTTCTGAGGGGTTTTTTACTATAGAACTTGACAGGTGTGTTTGCCTATGCGCAATTACTCCTGTGCCGGCTCTAGGGGAAGTGTTCCGTCCTGAAACTTTCCCAACAGCTCCGCCAGGGTGCCCGGCTCCTTCTCCAGCCACACCGACCCCACCCAATCAGGATGATAAAGCTCATCCCGGGGAATCGTATAATAAGTGGTGCCATCCTCGCCCACCCGGAAGCTCATGCACAACAGCTGACTGATCTGCGCTAAATGCATATCAGTCAGCACATTGCCTTTGAACGAGCCCACCAATTCCGGGATCCTGAACACAGTCTGGGGGCTGAATATCTGCTCCCAGACTGCTTCCAGTAATATCGCGTGGCGGTCTGTCCTGTCCAGTACATTTCTGGGATCCCGGTAGCGAGCGTAGAGCTGGGCTTCCTTGCCGCCAAAAACATAGCCGCCCGCCTTGAGGATAGGCTTGGTCTGATGCTGGGAATAGATGGGTGAAGGACTGTAAACTTTGATTCCTCCGATGGCATCAATCACCTCCGCAAAAATCCGCATATTGATCACTATATAATGATCAATATCCAATCCATAGTTTACATTGAGAGTCTCCGCCATCAAACCTGCCCCGTATCCCTCACCCTCAAAATATCCCATATCCTTGGTGCCAAAAAAATAGGCTTGATTGAGCTTGCCGTGAGTCCGATCCGCTTCCTCTACATCCGGGATTTCCACCCACAGATCCCGGGGGAAACTCATCACCTCCACCCTTTCTCCCTGGAAATCCACCCGGAAGACCATGATCGAATCCGCCAATCCATACATATAACCCCGGTTTTGCTGGTCTGTTCCCAGCACCAGGACCATGATCGGCTCATCCGGTCCATTGCAGATCCCCCCGGAAGGGGAAGCGGCTCCAGCGGGACTGACATCTGCCGTCAAAAATAGGATCACCAAAACAACAATTAATAAAATCCTGTTACCTCTGGCTCTCATCAACCTGCTCCTTTTATGCTCCTCGCCATCATTCTCATTGGTGTTCAAGGCTGGCCTTGATAAATTCAATCAGCAGTTGTAAAGCATTATGGTCCAATTCCGGTGCTATCAGATTGCATCCCGTGTTCAGCAACATAACCATAATCAATCACTTCCGCCCCGGGGACAGACTGACAGGTCTCCACAGCGGCATCGTCCCTTCTGGCGTAAAGGCAGTAAAGTTTTGCCGGCGGGTCATCTCCCAGCAGATCCCCTGCCGCCTGCTCATAAGGCACGGTCAAAAAAGATCCTGGAGAAAGCGCAAACGCACCCCGGCAGCGGGCTTCTTCGTCTCCTTGGTTGTTCAACCAGACGCAAGCGTCCACAGCTCCATCAGCTCCGATCGATGCCCCAGCAGCGAGGATCTGCTGTCCGTCCACCCCGGGGAGATTGGCGGCAGCTGTTATCCCGGCCCGGGCATCTAACAGCCATTCCCCGGCTGGATATCCCCGGCACCCTCCTTCACAACCCCGGAATGTGAAAGTAAACACTGCTATTTCCAGGTCTGGGGGATAATCCGGAAACCAGGCTGGCATCTTCCAGGTTTTGTTAAAATCTTGCTCATAAGCCAGACCGCGATTTTGTATCCAGGCTGCGATTTGCTCCCATTCAGCCTGATCCCCCCGGGACCAATGCATCAGCACCAGGACCGGAGCGTCAGGTATGCCCGCCGGGAAATACATCCCCGCCAATTCCTGGCCATCCTCCGCCTGAAACGTGATCTCCCGGGGTTCGGGTGGATAAATGGGTACCGGGGTGATGGTTGGCGTGGGAGTCAGGGACGGTGTAGGACTGCTTTGCAGGACAGCGGTGATCGTTGGTTCAGGCGTTGGGGAAGGTTCTGTTTCCCAGATATCAGCCTTTTCCGCTGTTTCCTTAGCTGTCAGTACACCTTCCCGCTGCCCTCCCCCACATCCAGAGATAGCCCCACTCATCATTAAACCAACCAGGATCAAAATCCAACTGTATGATTTCATTTCAAATCCGGTAATCTGCTCTATTCGCATCCTGTTTCTCATATTAATTATACTCCGGGGCCTTCATCTTGTGCCTTGCTTATTTATTAGGACCCCTGGTCATACCTCGTTCTTTTTGATTCCGTCCCCCGGTTGGACAACTTAGAAAAATATGAGTATAATGAGGAAAGCCAGCTGCGAGTCGTGCTTGAGCTGGCGTTTGTATGTCTGCCCCCGGGCAGGATCTACACCAACAACAGAGAGGTAGCGGACACTTATGAGGAGCAACCAACAGAGAATCATTCCTATCCTGATCGTCATAGCTCTGGCGATATTCATAGACCTCCCCAACCATCCCGGAATCCATATTGGGGGCATTGATCGGGAGATCAAGACCCATCTGGGGCTGGATCTGGTAGGCGGGGTCCAGGCCCTGCTGGAAGCTGATCTGCCGGAAGACACCGCTGTGGACCCGGAGAGTATGCGCACAGCCCGCCGGATCATCGAAAGCCGGGTGAACGCTCTAGGCGTTTCAGAAGCAGTGGTTCAAATTGCTGGTGATCGGCGGATTTTAATCGAACTTCCGGGAGAAAGTGATCCAGAAAAAGCTTTTTCTACTGTCAGGGAAACTGCCCTGCTGGAATTTGTCCACCTGGGCGATATCCCGACTCAAGAAATATTCCAACTTGCGGGCCAAACTATCCAGACCGATTTCGGTCAGCAAGAAGACCCTGTTTCTGATCAAAAAACATATCATACCGTGATGACCGGGGCAGCGATAAAACAGGTTGGCGTCCAGCGGAATCAAACCACCGGTGATTACCTGGTTGGCTTTGAATTGACCGCTGAGGGCGCCCAGACGTTTGCTGAATACACAACGCAAAACGTAGGCAACGCGCTGGCCATTGTCCTGGATAAAAAAGTCCTCACAGCCCCCCAGATCAATGAGCCAATCACTGGAGGAGTGGGTTCGATCAGCGGCAATTTCACAGCAGAGAGCGCCAACGAGCTGGCAATCCAACTCCGTTACGGCTCCCTGCCCATCCCTCTCAAAATCGTTCAAACGGAAACCATCGGACCTACCCTGGGAGACGAGTCCCTGGACAAGAGCCTGGTTGCCGGCGTGATTGGCCTGGCCGTGGTCATGATCTTTATGGCCCTTTATTACCGGCTTCCCGGGGTGATTGCCGACCTGGCATTAATTGTTTACGCCCTGATCACTTTTGCTTTTTACCGCCTGATTCCGGTCACCCTCACCTTGCCGGGCATAGCAGGCTTTGTGCTCAGCATCGGAGTCGCTGTAGATGCCAATGTGCTGATCTTCGAGCGTCTGAAAGAAGAGCTCCGGAATGGTCGGACTATTCGACAAGCGATCAACCTGGGATGGGATCGGGCCTGGCCTTCCATCCGCGATTCCAATTTGTCCACTTTGATCACATCGGCAATCCTCTACTGGTTCGGGAACGCTTTCGGAGCCAGCATCGTCAAAGGATTTTCCCTGACCCTGGCCGTTGGTGTCCTGGTCAGTCTCTTTACGGCCGTCACTGTGACCCGGACGTTCTTACACATCGCCCTGGATAACATCAAAGCTGCTGAACGCCCCGGCCTGTTCGGAGTATAACGAGGTAACTTATGTTCAACATCGTCCAACGAAGATACTTATATTTCGCCATTTCCTTGATTGTGATCATTCCGGGATCGATCGCCCTCGCTGTCTGGGGGCTTTCTGCGGGAATCGATTTTACCGGCGGCAGTTTTCTGGAAGTCAGTTTTGACAGCGGAAACCGCCCCTCCACCGAAGAAGTGATCAATCTTTTTAACGATTACGGCTACACCGACCCCCAGGTTCAAACTGCGGGAGAAAAAAACATAGTCATCCGTTCTAAGGAAATTGATGAAGAGACGAGGAGCGCTCTGCTTGCTGAAATGGAAACGCGTTTTGACAGCCAGATTACCATGCAGCGTTTCGAGAGCGTTGGTCCCTCTGTCGGCCAGGAGGTGGCCCAGAGGGCGGCTGGAGCTGTCGGGTTAGCCGCTCTGGGTATCCTGCTGTACATCACTTACGCCTTCCGGGGCGTTGAGCATGCTTTTCGTTATGGAGCGGCTGCAATTATCGCGATGCTCCATGATGTCATCCTGGTCATAGGGATCGAGGCTATCCTCGGTCATTATCTGGGCTGGGAAGCGGATGCTCTCTTTTTGACTGCATTACTGACCATCATCGGCTTCTCGGTGCACGATTCCATTGTGGTCTTTGACCGCATCCGGGAGAATTCCCGCATTTACCGCCGTCTTCCCTATGAAACCCTGGTGAACCATTCCATCGTCCAGACCCTGGACAGATCAATCAACACCCAGCTGACCGTGATGCTCACCCTGCTGGCGTTGGCCCTCTTTGGCGGCTCGACCATCCGCCATTTTGTGGTGATCCTCCTCATTGGTGTGTTCAGCGGCACCTATTCTTCTATCTTCAACGCCGCGCCTATCCTCGTGGTCTGGGAAAACAAAGAATGGAAAAACTGGTTCAGGAAAAAGAAACCCTCCCGGGCCTAAGCCAGACAACCGCTTACCAAATACCTAAAAGGGCTGCCAGTCCAGGCAGCCCTTTTTGATTCCCCATAGCTTGCACCCTATTTCAGCATATCCAGATAAGGTGGGTTTTCAAAGTTTTCATCTTCATTGAAGTTAATATCAATGGTCGCCCCACCGCTGACCTCCACATTATTGCCAATCAGCTGGGTGTTAAATGTAGGATCCGTTCCGCTGGATCCCGAAGCAAAGATCTCGCCGTCCGGTGCATAGATCGTTCCCAGGTAGAACGAGGTGCTGTTTCCGGTCAGGCTAATTACGCTGTCATTGCCCAGGGCCATATAAATCAGCACACCGGGGATTGCCGGCGAGGGATCTGGATTCTCTTCTGGCGCCCGCAGATCGACCGGCTCCACATTACCGTTCACGGTCATTCCTCCGGTTTCCAGATAGATCGTCACCCCGAGACCGGTGACATCACCGCCATTAATTACCACTCCCTGCGAATCTGTCACACAGTACAATCCGGGATTCAGGGTCAACGATCCTCCAGTCCACTTGATCCGGGAGTAAACCCCCGGCTCCAGAGTTGCATCCCCGCCGTGAGGCACGGTGCGGTCCGGCAGCCCGGAACAGTCGGGTGGATTTACTTCCGTGGAATAACTGGGGATGGGATGAGGGATATACTCCGGGGAGGGATAGATGTTGGTCAGCGTTCCTGTGCTTGCTCCAGCGAAGCCCACACCTCCATCGTAAACATTGACAGTAAAATCATTTCCGTTTCCAGTCAAACAACCGTTGGACCACACTCCCCCGCCGGTCACTTTGGTAGTACTGCTGCCAGAAAAAATCACCCCGTTCTGGTTTCCAGAACAAGCCCCCTCATTGAGCGCGATGATCGCGTGCCCAAAAGCTAAAGGGGCTGGAGGATAAATCCTGGAAATGGCCTCGACCTGGTTGCGCAGCGGTCCATCGTAAACCATGTGGGCAAAGTTGGACTGGGTATCCTTGGTAATCAAGGTGGTGATATCAATATGCTTATCCAGATAACTGCCCCGATCCAGGATTTCACACTCCGCTATCACCCCGTGTTGGTCGCTGATATCGGCGTCGATCGTATAATCATTGGTCGCAGCCCGGTTAATTGCTTCATACTCAGCGGCGGCCTGAACAGCCATCATCTCGGATGTCCCGCAAACAAACCCGTTGTAATTGACATTATAGGTCCGCATATAATTAGCCGCCCCGCTGGCCCCGGCAAGGGAGGAAGTGTCGGCAGCATTCTGAGCATGGCGGCGGTCGGAATAAAGCATCCCTCCATCAATCGCCAGGGCAGCAAAACCCATCAACCCCACCAATCCTATTGCGATAAAAGCCAGCACCTGACCCCGCTCCCCTTTTTTATCTTTAAAATAACTAGTAAATATGTTCATTTTCTCAATCCTCATAGGTAAATCAGGGACATATAGGTGACAGGATGGTATCTTCCACGCTGGTGGACATGGCTATATCCTGGGTGCCCAGCAGTGAACCCAGAAAAGGCATGGTGATGGGCAGCGAATAATCGACCGATACCCGGACCCCATTCCCAGGGCCTGAACAAGGGCTGCCAATGATCTGAGTGCTGATCGAGAGTTCGTTCAAATCAATGGGGACAACGGAAGGATCCGAAGGATCAATAAACGCTGTTTCCACCCGGTTTTCCACCTTGTTTTGAAAAGCAGTGAGATCACTCTTATCAGCAATAGCTCCGTACACGGCTCCTTCCTGGGCTGCATCCCGGATGATCATATAAGCGAAAAAGGCCCGGCCCAGATCTACAACCCCGGCCAGCAAGGTGAGCAAAAATACCAGGCTCATCGCCAACTCCACCATGCTTTGCCCACTTTCAGTTCTTTTCCTTTGCATGCTAATTCCTTTAAGATTTTTACCATTCATCATCTAGGGCACTGGGATTTCTACGGATTCCGTGCAGCTGGTTCCCGTTGCGCTGTGTTCAAAATTCACACTGAGGCTGTGATTGCCGCTGGACAATTCTTTTGCAAATTGTATGAACAGGTCACCGGTGGCTAAGGACTGGAAACTCTGGGATGCAGAAAAGTTAAGTGTTCCCGGGGATTCGTTGCCGCTGTAAACTTCACTCCCATCAAACATAATTGTATTCAATCTCGGTTTTCCGGTAGCAGGATCAGGCCAGGTGATCGTTCCCCCGGTAAAGGTCACCGTTTCTCCATCGTTGACCAGGGACCAGGTAAGGGAATCTGTGCCCACTGAATAGAGGTAGGTGCCGACATCACAGGGAGTGATTTCATCATCTTCGATATATATCTTGTGTTGGGTCAGATCCCCCAGGACGGCATTGGTAGGAGTCCCCATGCTGATCTGGACAAACTCGTCAGGGTCGTACACCGCATCATCCAGGATCCCAACTGAAAAAGTCTGGCTTAATGTTCCAGCAGGTATGACAACTTCAACTGTGTTAGCCGTATAATCTGCGTCCTGAGTTGCAGTTCCAGAATAGGCCAGGGGGACCCGGACATCATCTGCCGATCCGTGGCTGAGGTTCACCTGCACACTGACCGAACCGCCGGTTTCCAACACATTCTGGCTGCTGAGCTGAAAGGCAACTTCAGGGGGCGCATCATCATCTTCAATGGTAACGGTATGGGTTGTGGGAGAACTCAAGCTGAACGTCAGGGTCCCAGAACTTTCAACCGCGCTGACCAGGTCAATGATAATCGTTTCATCGGCTTCATTGATTTGATCTTCATTGATCTGCACCAGGATATCCTCGTGAGATCTGCCGGAAGCTATGGTCAAGGGACTGGGGTCGATCAAATAATCGCTTCCCGAGCCTGCTTGAGCAGTACCAGAAAGGGAATAATTTACCTCAATGTCCTCAAACCAGGCGTTGGACAAATCCACCCCCACATGTAAATAGATATTGCCTTCAATTACCCTGGTGCTGGTATCGGTAAAATAAACCGTTGGTTCCGGGGTGCCTTCGGTGATCACAATATCCTGGCTGCTTGGAGAACCCAAATCGGCATTGTCTGAATCCTGCAGGGTCAGGGTCAAAATTTCATCCTCTTCCCAACCATCACCTTCAGAAATCAAAATTTCTATATCCACACTTTTGCTTCCTGCAGGGATTGTCAGCGGGGAGGGAGTATTGAGCGTGAAGTCATCCGCGGTGACTGTCCCGGAGGTGGTGAATGGAACGGCGATTTCTTTCCCGGAAACTTCCGAAAGGGTAATCGTGGTGTAATATACACCAATTTCTTCGGAAACAACCTGGCTGCTGGAGTTGAAGGCAACCTGCGGCGGAGAATCATTATCCTCAATGGTCAGGGTGTGTCTCGTCTGATCGCCAAGCAGGCCGTTGGTCGGTGTTTCCAGGTCCAGGTAGACATGTTCATCATTTTCATCAATTTGATCATCTTTGATGGTCACAGTGACCATACCGGAAAGAGATCCGGAGGGAATGACCACCGAAGTGGGGCTGTAGGTATAATCTTGGTATTCACCCCAATCAGCCGTACCAGAACTGGAAATAGGGACAGTCACATCCTGGTTGGAGCCCTTTGACAGCTCCAGCATGATACCCACCGTGTTCATCGATTCAGATTTGGTGCTGCTGGCCACTGAGAATTCTACCTGGGGCGGGTCTGCCAGGATCACGGTGTGAATGTCCTGGGGTCCTTTGGTAGCGTTGGTGGGGGTTCCTAACCCGATGATGATGGATTCATCCCCTTCTTCAATCCCATCATTAACTAGATTAATGGAGACTGTAGCTGTAGTCAGTCCTGCAGGAATGACCACCGGATTGGCCGCAAGTGTATAATCCTGCCCTTCCAGAGCGGTTCCGGTCAGCTGCAGGGGAACAGACACGTCATTGGTTGAAGCCTGATTGAGGATCAAATCCACAGTAATCACCCCGGCGGTTTCTTCAGCTCGCTGGGCAGTGGTTTTAAAATTGACGTCAGTCAGCGCCCCGGAAATTGACCCTGCGCCAGTTCCGGTGCTGCCCATTTTCACGTTCTTCAAAATAGTCCGGTTGGCACTGGAACGAATGGGAATGGGCGAAAAATTACCCACGGGAGAAAAGGGGGTAAGCTCAGCGTTGACCGTGACAGCAATTTTATCCGCCAGGCCGATTTCCTGCGCAGGTGGGCAGGATGTGGAATAAACGCCGTATTCGTTGCTGTACTGAATGGTGATATCACTGTCCTCAATCCCCGCAAACTTACCAATCCTTTTGGCTGCCTCCCGGATCCCACTGCAGTCCTCATATTGAGGAATTCCTCCAATATCTTGAATAGCGGCGCCGTAGCGGGCCGCTTCCCTGCTGGCCGCAATGGCTGCTGAATAGGAAAACATCATCCTGCCGAATTCAAAGACCCCGAAAACAAGAATTAACAACAGGGGAAAGACCAGTGAAAATTCCACCATTCCCTGACCCTTCTGTTTTTTGTTAGTATATTTTGTTTCCATGTTTTTCCTTGTCCGGAAGCCTAATTATGTTTGACTTTAATTTAATAACTACTTCTAACTATAGACCAACATCCGGATATAACAAGGGGCCCTATCAGAACTGTTCATCCTTTTACTTAAAGGTACAGTCCTCCTAACAAGATCGCAAAGTATATTGCAACAGCTTAATTTTTATTCAGCTCAAATAGGGAAAAATATAGAAAAAATAAATCACACTGGCGACCAAAAACGGTCCGTAAGGAAGGGCATCGTAAGCCCGGTAAGTGCGCGTGATCAACCGGGTCAGCAAATAGATTCCACTCCCTAATCCCCCCAGGATGATGGCTAAAAATAATCCAGCCAGCACCCCCGGCCAGCCTAACAACAAACCCATGATCCCGGCCAGGTTTACATCTCCAAATCCAAGCGCAATTTCATCAATCGTTTCCCCCCGCCTTTGTGACATCCAGCGCACAAAAAGACCGCCCAGGAAATATAACCCCAGCATGATCCCAAAACCCCCTATGCCTCCCGCCAGGGTGCTCAACCCGCCGTGAAGTGAAATCCCATAAACCAACCCTCCCAGCGCGCCGACCAGGCTGACCGGATGTAAAATCAACCGGTGTTCCATATCGATGACAGTTACCAGGCCGAAATAAGTCAACCAGGCCATCCCGCTGTAATAACCCAACGCGGGAGGCGGCCAAAACCAGATCAGGACCGAAATCAGGGGTCCACTGATGAACACCAGCCAGTGTCGGGCCGATTCGTCCTGCCCGCAGCTACTACAGCTTCCGGGATACAGAATACTCAGCCAGGATCTGGCCTGACCGCATTCCTGGCAGAGAGGGTGAGACATTTTTCTGGTCCGGGGAAGGACATCACTCAAATAGTTGACCGCCGTAGAAGCAGTCCAGCCGATCAATCCTGCCCATAGTAAAGTTAGCATGCTCATATTATAATTGGTTTACTGCCTTCGATCAGGAAATTTTCTCCTTTTTCAGTAGGCATGATCAGGACAACCCTCATTAAAAGGATATCTAATGGAAAAATTTATCATTCAAGGAGGAAATCCGCTGCGGGGAACGGTCACACCCTCCGGTAATAAAAATGCAGCCCTGCCGTTAATGGCTGCCTGCTTGCTTACATCAGAACCCGTTGTGCTCCACAACCTGCCTGAAATCCGGGATGTTCAAACCATGCGATCGCTGCTGGCCAGTCTGGGCGTAAAAATTACCCATCAGGGCGGACATTCCTGGAAATTTCATGCTGAAGAAGTCCAACCGGATAAACTAGATCAAGACCTCTGCAGTCAAATCAGGGCTTCGGTTCTTTTGGCAGGACCGGTGTGCGCCCGGGTAGGAAAACTCCGGCTCCCCCCTCCGGGCGGGGATGTTATCGGCCAGCGCAGAATTGACACCCATATCATCGCTCTGCGGGCGCTGGGGGTGCAGGCAGCTTATTCCCCTTCTGAAAAACTGTTCAGGTTTACCGCCGACCGCCTCCAGGGAGCCGACATTTTGCTGGATGAAGCCAGCGTAACCGCCACAGAGAACGCCCTGATGGCCGCAGTGACAGCTGAGGGAAATACAATTTTGCGCAATGCCGCTTCCGAACCTCATGTCCAGGAACTATGTGCATTCCTCAACAATCTGGGCGCAAACATCAACCATGTAGGGTCAAACACCCTGGAAATTGAAGGGGTTTCTTCGCTGGGGGCAGGTGAATTCACCGTAGGTCCTGACTATCTGGAAGTGGTCAGCTTTATTGGAGCAGCCATCGTGACCGGGGGTGAAATCACCATCAAGGACGCCGGCGTGGAGCATCTGGGAATGATCAAGATGGTTTTCAATCAGCTAGGCGTGGACTGGGAAACCCGCGGGGATGACATCCATGTTCCCCCGGATCAAAAACTGGAAATAATTCCCGATTTTCGGGGGGGGATCCCAGAAATCAGCGTCATGCCCTGGCCCGCTTTCCCTTCGGATTTAATGTCAATTGCCATCGTAGTCGCCACTCAATCGAAGGGGAACGTCCTCTTTCACGATTGGATGTACGAAGGCCGCATGTATTTTACCGACAAGCTTACCGGGATGGGAGCCCAGATTGTGCTCTGTGATCCCCACCGCTGTATTGTCAATGGACCATCTGACCTGGTCAACGGCCATGTGGACAGCCCCGATATCCGGGCAGGATTGGCCCTGGTTTTAGCAGCTCTGGCTGCCCGGGGGGAGAGTGTAATCCGCAATGTCGGTCAGATTGACCGCGGTTATGAACGGATCGAAGAAAAATTACGCAGCTTAGGAGCAGAAATTGTCCGGGAGAAATAAACAGCAAGATGAGTTTACACGAAGAAATTTTTGAACAACCTCAGGTACTAAGCACCATGTTCACCGACCAGCGATCAAAGTTACAGCAGCTGGCCGGAAAAATAGGCAAACCGCGGCATATCTTTATTGCGGCCCGGGGGTCATCAGACAACGCAGCCAGATATGCCAAGTATGTCTGGGGAGCTTTCAATCAAATTCCGGTCACCCTGGCGACCCCTTCTCTATTCAGCCTTTATCAACAACCCCCGGATTTATCTGACATGCTGGTAATCGGCATCTCCCAATCTGGCGAATCTCCCGACCTGAGCGCGGTCCTGGAAGGGGGAAACGCCCAGGGATGTCAAACCCTGGCCATCACCAACCAATCCTCTTCTCCTTTAGCCAGGGCTGCAGATGAAGTGATTGACATCGGGGCGGGTCAGGAAAAATCCATCGCGGCCACTAAATCCTACACCGGGCAGCTGGGGGTTATCGCCTGTTTATCGGCAGCCTGGAATGGTGATGATGAACAATGGTCCCAATTAGAAAACCTTCCCCGGGTGATCGAAAAGTCCCTGGAAACGGAAACCGTCCTCCAGCGTTATGCTGAACTTTTCCAGGAAGTTGAACACTGTATCGTCCTGGGCAGGGGATTTAATTACTCAACCGCTTATGAATGGTCGCTCAAGCTGACGGAATTAGCCTATGTTTTTGCTCAACCCTATTCCTCGGCAGATTTCCAGCACGGACCAATCGCTGTGGTTCGGGACGGCTTTCCTGTTTTTGCGGTCGCTCCCCACGGAAAAGTTTTTCCAGATCTGGCCGGGCTGCTCAGCCGCTTGAAATCAGAGCACCGGGCCCGGGTATTGGCTATTTCTAATGATCATAATCTGCTCGACCTGGTTGACGCCCCAGTTTCCCTGGACCCGCAGCTTCCCGAATGGCTCTCCCCCCTGGCGGCCGTCATTCCCGCTCAGCTATTCAGCTATTACCTGACAGTCGCTAAGGGTTACGACCCCGACCATCCCCGGGGCTTGACCAAAGTGACCAAAACATACTAAAAATCACCTTGCTGGGCGTTGATAAACACCTCATTTTTTTCCTGCCGGGCTGTATAATCGTTCTCATCGAAACGAGGAGCAAGCACTCTTATGGCATTTAATCACCGGCTGAATAACATCCAGGGATCTCCAACCCTTGCCCTGAACGATAAAGCCCAGCAGCTGATCAGGCAGGGAAAAGATCTCATTCACCTGGGTATTGGAGAGCCGTTAAATCAATGCCCGGGACTGGCCGTCGAATACGGAATCAAGAAGTTGAAGTCCGGGCAGGTCAAATACGGACCTACCGGCGGCGATCGCGATCTGAAAGAACAAATTCAACTTTATACGAAGACCCACTACGGACGAACCCCGGAACCAGATCAGATGATCGTTACCATGGGAGCAAAACAGTCCCTGGCCAATCTTTTATTCACTCTCCTCAACCCCGATGACGAAGTCATCCTCCTCGCTCCCTACTGGGTCAGTTATCCCGAGATGGTCAAGTTGGCAGGAGGCACCCCCATTGTCGTTCAGCCCGAAGCCAACCTGGTTCCCGACCTGAAGGCGATCAAATCAGCTGTCACGCCTGCCACGAAAACGATCATCCTGAACAGCCCCAACAACCCCACGGGGGTAGTTTATCCGCCCCAGCTGATCGCGGCTGTGGTTGACTTCTGCGAAACCGAGGGCATCTACCTGATCATGGATGATATTTACCACCTGCTCGTCTTTGACGATCACTCCTGGGTGCCGGGTTATGTGTTTACCAATCAAAGCCTGCAGGACTCCAAGCTGATCGTGGTCAATGGAATCTCTAAATCTTATGGAATGACCGGGTTTCGTATTGGCTGGACAATTGCGCCCTCAAACATCATCCAGGCGATGAACACCATTCAGGGCCATACCACATCGGGCGCCTCTCCCCTGCTTCAGGAAGCAGCGCGGGGAGCACTAACCGGCGGCGAAAAAGGAATCCACAGCTTACAGCAGCATATCGCTCAAAACCGGGAGATTATCATCAGCGGGCTGAAGGAACTACCCGGGGTAAAAACTGTTGAACCCGGAGGCGCCTTTTATTGTTTCCCGGATTTCAGCGAACACAATCAGGACTCGTCCCAGCTGGCTGAATTCCTGCTGGAAAAAGCCTACCTGATAACTATTCCGGGGGCTGCTTTTGGAAGAGAGGGACATTTACGATTAAGTTACACTTGCACTCCAGACCAAGTACGGGAAAGCATCCGCCGGCTGCAGTGGGCCTTGAACCGTGACGCACCGAAGACTATTCAAATTGGCGATCAAAAACTAACGGCCGATTGGAAAAGATTGTGAGGCTACTCTATGAGTGACAGTCTATCACCAGCAGAAACCATCGCCCGGGCCCGAGAGAGCAAAAGGGGGCTGCAGCACCTCAAACCGGAAAAGCACGGGCGGATCTACTGGAACTTACCCCCAGAAGCCTACGTGGAGGAGGCATTGTTCCGCCGGGAAGGTCTACTGGCCAGAAACGGACCACTGCTTGTCCGCTCGGGTGAGCACACGGCCCGGGCTGCTAATGACAAATTTATCGTCCAGGAAGAAACCTCCCAGGATGATGTCTCCTGGGGAGAATATAACGTACCCTATCCAGAAGAAAACTTCCAGGGAATATTTGAGCGCCTGAAAACCTACCTGGAAGGAAAAGATCTCTTCATCCAGGATGGATTTGCCGGGGCCACAGCAGCCCACCGCCTGCCGGTGCGGATCATCACCACCCAGGCCTGGCAGGGCTTATTCTCCCAGAACATGTTCATCACCCCGGAAACACAGGCCGGTTACCGGGAGCTGGAACCGGAATTTACGGTGATCTCTGTCCCGGAATTTAAAGGCGACCCGGTTCGGGATGCGCTCAACAGTGAAACTTTTATCCTGCTCAATTTCAAAGAAAAATTGGTGCTGATCGGGAACACCGCCTACGGGGGAGAAATCAAAAAGTCTGTCTTTACCGCGATGAATTATTACCTGCCCAAAAAGGGCGTGCTCTCCATGCACTGTTCAGCGAACGTGAGCGCAGAGGGAGATTCTGCGCTCTTTTTCGGCCTTTCCGGGACAGGTAAGACTACGCTTTCCGCTGACCCCAAACGAAAATTGATAGGCGACGATGAACACGGCTGGGACGAGGAGGGAATTTTCAATTTTGAGGACGGTTCTTACGCGAAAGTCATCAACCTTTCTCAGGATGACGAACCGGATATATACGCCTGCACCCATTCTTTTGGAACCTTACTGGAAAACGTGATCCACGATCCGCTTACCAGGGAAATTGACCTCTTTGATGACACCATCACCAGAAACACCAGGGCGTCCTATCCCTTAGACTGTATTGAGTACGCCCTCCCCGAAAAATGCGGGGATCATCCCCGGCATATTGTTTTTCTCACGTTTGATGCTTCCGGCGTGATGCCCCCGCTCGCCCGGCTCTCCCCCAATCAGGCCCTCTATCACTTTATTTCCGGTTACACTTCCAAGGTGGGAGGAACCGAAGCGGGTGTCGGAGATCAGCCGGAAGTAACCTTCAGCGCCTGCTTCGGGGCCCCTTTTATGGTTTTCCATCCGGCAAAATATGCTGAGCTGCTTAAAGAAAAAATTAACCGCCACCGGGTCCAGACCTGGTTGATCAACACCGGTCTAATTGGCGGACCACCAGGAACAGGAGAGCGGATCAGCATCCAGTACACCCGGGCGCTGCTCACCGCGGCCCTGAACGGCAGCCTGGATCAGGTTTCTTGCTCCCGGGATCCCTACTTTGGATTTGAGGTTCCCGACCGCTGTCCCGGCGTTCCCCCGGAAATCCTCCAGCCTAAAACGCTCTGGGAGGATGATGAAGCCTATAATCAGCATTACCGGTCTCTGGTTGCCAAGTTTATTGAAAATTTCCAGCGCTACCAGGATGGTGTCCCGGCTGAAGTGAAAGCAGCCGGTCCCCGTCTGAAATAATTCCTCCAGCAGAAAAACCAAAACAGCAGGCTGATGATCAAACCATCATCCAGCTGTCTGTGTCTTATACTGTACCAGTCTGCTCCGGAAACCTTTCAGGCAGTCACCAGATAAGGTTTATACTTGGCAAGATGTCTGAGCGGGACCCGCCCCTGAATGACCACCCCCTGATATTTGTTTTCTACCTGCTCCACCCGGCCTTCTTCGTGAAACAAAGATATCAAACTGCCTTTGTTATAGGGGATTTCTACATGCACCGGCTCGTAGGATTCATAAAGCCGTTCCTTGACCAATTCCAGCAGTTTATCTATTCCCGTCCCTTTCAAAGCGGAAACGGCTACGGCATTGGGAAAAGAATCCAGAGAATCAATTGCCTTCTGGGGATTCTTCATCCGGTCAATCTTATTTAACACCGGAATCATGGGGATATCATCCGCGTTAATCTCGCTCAAAGTCTGGTGAACTGCTTCAGCTTGAGCATAGACCTGGGGATGGGATATATCAATCACGTGGAGCAGGAGATCAGCCTCGGCAATTTCTTCCAAAGTCGCCCGGAAAGCCGCTACCAGATTCGTGGGTAACTTCTGGATGAACCCCACGGTATCAGTGAACAACGCCTGCGAACCATCTTCCAACTCAACCCGGCGTGTGGTTGGATCCAGGGTCGCAAACAGCTTATTGGCCACATAGACATTTGCTTCAGTCAGCTGGTTCAGCAGGGTAGATTTTCCCGCGTTGGTATAACCAACCAGAGAAACTACCGGAATCCGGGATTCTTTGCGCCGTGATCGATAACGCTGCCTGTGAGCCCGGACCTTTTCCAGCTCCTCTTTTAAATGACTGATTTTTCTGCCGATTTCCCGCCGGTCTACCTCCAGTTGTGTTTCCCCGGGACCCCGTAAGCCCACTCCGGCTGTGCCGCCAGTTCTGCCTCCACCCCCTCCAGCCTGCCGGACCAGGTGGGTCCAGGCCTTTGTCAGACGGGGAAGCCGGTATTCATACTGGGCAAGTTCGACCTGCAAAGCGCCTTCTCTTGTGTGAGCGTGCTGGGCGAAAATATCCAGGATCAAAGCCGTGCGGTCCAGCACCCGTACGCTGTCCCCGATAATCTCCTCCAGCTCCCGCTGGTGGCGGGGGGACAGTTCATCATCAAAAAGAATCACATCCGCTTCTAACTCTTCAGCAAGCGCTTTAACTTCTTTCACTTTTCCGGAACCAATAAACGTTTTGGGGTCAGGGTTGCTCAATTTCTGAGTGATCTGACCAACAACTTGGAATCCTGCTGTATCGGCCAGGCGCCTGAGTTCGGCGAGGGAATATTCCAAAGCCAGCAGCTTATCGTCCTGAAAAAGGTCCACCCCAACTAATAACGCCCGGTCTGTTTTTAACCTCTGGGTTTTTTTAGTTTCTACCATCAAGTTTATCCATTTCCTCCGGTAACATTTCTTTTGTAACTTCTGTTCAGCAAACTCCAGCTAGTTTAAGTGTATAACAGGGACCCAGTTTTGCCAATCCTTCCCTTCCTGTCTATCTGTTTACTAACCAATGGAGCAGCGTATCTCCCACAATTTGCAAGCTGTCCGCGGAGACTTTATCTACAGTATCATCGGTCGTATGCCAGTAGGGATAATCAAAATCAATAATATCCACAGCGGGAATTCGGGCCTTGAGGAAAGGCGTATGATCATCCACTATGCTGTATTTAGGCCGGGGGATAAACACATGGTCGTAACCTAACTCCGCAGCGGATTTCCAGATCTCATCCGTCAACCAGGCTGTGGAAGTTTTTTCTTGATAAATTTGCAGGTCGCGATCCCCGATCATATCCACGATAACAGCGACCTCCGGCTCTGGATCAACCGCCTCGGCATAAGCTTGAGATCCCAGGATCCAGTCCCAATCTTCAATTCCCCCATTATCTTCGCCGTCAAAAAAAACAAATGTAACGCTCCCCCGCAAATCCTCCGGCAGCACCCGTGCCAGCTCCAGGAGGACGGCTACTCCCGAGGCACCGTCATTCGCCCCCGGGACGGGTTTCATCCGGTTTTCTACCAGCGGGTCTTGGTCGGCGTAAATCCTGGTATCGTAGTGTGCCCCGAGCAGGATTCCCCCCTGCTTGCCGTCCGCGGTCCCTATGATATTGAACAGTGGATGACCGAGCCGCGAGGCACTCTGGATTTGCACATCCCATCCAGCCAGGATCAATTCCTCACTGATCAGCTGGCGCACCCGGGCGTGACCCTCAGTATTCGGAATCCGGGGTCCCAATTCCACCTGGGCCTGGACGTCCCCCAGTGCCCGTTCCCCGTCAAACTTACCTTCTACATTGAGAAACTTTCCTGTATTTAAGCCGCACCCAGCAGCTGTCCAGGTGATAAAGAAGATAAGGATCAGTATTCTAATCCGAAAATGTTTAGAAGAAGTCATTAACTCCTGGACTGAAATCCTTTATTGCCTATACGCAATTTTAACCGTAAATTCACACTTTTTCACAATCCATTGTACCACCTGGCGCGCCCTTTCCCTTCCTGATCCCCTCCCCAGGAAGCCCTCAGAGGACCCGGCACAGGAATTGCACCCATTACGGCACACATCTTGCAACAATAAGACTACCGCGCTATACTAAAGCTGGAGGGAAATCATGTTCCAATATCAAAATCAGGAATTACGACCTCAAATTACCGCCCACCTCGCTCAGACCATGTCCCTCCTGGAAATGTCCCGGGAAGAGATCAAACAAAAGATCCAAACTGAACTGTCCAACAACCCTGCCCTGGAAATCATCGAGGAACGCCGCTGCCCCAACTGCGGACGGGCTCTAACCAACCCCGGCCCCTGTCCGGTTTGCAGCCAGCCCTACGACCTCTACCTGGATGACCCCATCGTCTTCATCTCTTCCCAGGAAGACTTTCCCAACATGTCCGGGGACAGCCGCAACCGGGGAAAAACATCTGATTTCCCGCAGGATAATTTTGTACCCCAGGTGGACGACCTTCCTACCTATGTCCTCCGCCAAATTTCTCCGGAAATCAAAGAGGATGAGCGCTTGATCGCCGCCCACATCCTCAACAATCTGGATGAAGATGGCTTGCTGTCAGTTCCGCTGGAAGAAATCAGCCAGTTTTATCACGTTCCCCGTTCCAAAGTTGCCGGTGTCGCCGAGGTCATTCAGCACGCCGAGCCTATTGGCGTGGGAGCGACCTCTCCCAAAGAAGCCCTCCTCATCCAACTTCGCCTGCTAAAAGAAACCGTCCCCATCCCACCCCTGACCGAACAAGCTGTTGAAGTGGGGATGAAAGAACTCAGTACCCACAGCTATCGCAAACTGGCTAAAACCCTCAACACCACGCAGGAAGAAGCGGAGAAGATCGGCAAATTTATCCGCCAGAACCTCAACCCCTACCCCGCCCGCGCCTACTGGGGGGATCAACGCCAGCACAGTGAAGCGCCTCCGCAAGCCTACCATCAACCGGACATTATCCTCAAAGTACAGGAAAACTCTCCCAATCAGCGTATTATCGTGGAAATCATCAACCCTTATCGCGGGACCCTGCGGGTCAACCCGCTTTTCCGCCAGGCCCAAAAAGAAGCTCCCCAACAAAAAGGGGAAGCCTGGGCCAAGGACCTGGACAACGCCTCACTGCTGATCAAGTGCCTCCAACAGCGCAATCACACCATGGAGCAGTTGATGACGGATCTGGTGAAACTTCAGCGCGAGTATATCCTCAGCGGGGACCCGGCTCTGCTCCAACCCCAGACCCAGGCCGAAATGTCCGAAAAGTTAAACGTCCACGAATCGACCATCAGCCGAGCAGTATCTGACAAATCAGTTCAGCTTCCCAATAAAAAAATCATCCCTCTGCAAAAATTTTTTGACCGCAGCCTGCCGGTCCGCACCCACCTCTGCCGGCTGGTGGAAAAAGAGCAAAAACCACTTACCGATTCCGAGCTGGCGGAAGAACTATCCAACCTGGGATATAATATTGCCCGGAGAACGGTAGCCAAATACCGCTCCATGGAAGGTATCTTATCTTCCCGGATGCGAAGTAAAGTCTAAGGCAAACCAAACCATGGTCTCACGCTTAACCAGCTCATCCAATCCCCCAGGAGATGATGAGCTGACCCCCAATGAAGTCAATCATCTTCTGGATATCACAGGGAAACCAGCGCTATTGGTTTCCCTGCCAGAGTTAAAAATTGAAGGAGCCAATCTGCAGGTGTCAGAGCTTTCTGGCTATACCAGAGATGAACTGCTGAAGCTCCATCTGGAGACCTTGCTCCCTAAAATCATCGGGATCCTCGAAGATCCATCCCGCCAGCTCACTCTGCACAGCACCCAGGGATGCTCTCTGGACCTGATCACCCGCAGAAAACAGGTCATATCCACCAAAGTTCAGGCCAGAAAATTGGGAGAAGAAAAGCGTTTTTCCCTCGTTACCCTCAATCAATTATCCAAAGAACGACGCAAAGAGCTGAACGCGGGGCTGATTTTCGGTCAATACCAGTCCCTTCTCAACCTGACCGGTGCTTACCTGGAGGAAGACCTGGAAAAGGCTTTAGGGATTATCGTCCGCAGCGGTAAAGAGCTCCTGACTGCCTCCTCCCTGGGCATATACGCTGTTACCTCGAACCACCCCCGGCTGACCCTTTTAGCGGCTGAAGATCAATCGGGAATTCTTCCGGACTCAATTTCTACCACCGATTTTTTCTCCCATTATCAGGAAGGTTTGTTTTCCCCTCCTTATAAACCTCCCCTCTCTCCCCTCCAGCAGCAGTCGATACAACAGGGAACCTCCTTCATAGTTTCCACCCCCCTCAATGACGCCAGGTCTGTATCCGGGATGATCCTAGCCCTGGGTCCAGAAAACACGGATCCCCCCCGCCAGGAAACCATTTTCTCGCTGATCAAACTGATCGGCCGCATTACGGAGGGCGTGATAGGCCATTTCACCTTGACATCCAACCTCACTACGCAGTTGTCGGAAATGGATAAAACAACCGTGATCAGCGACACAATCAAGAAATACATCCCCGAAGGCCTGTTATACCTCTCGCCGGAATTGACCATCAAACATGTCAACCCGGCAGCGGAGCAAGTTCTCGGTTACGCCGAAGAAGAAATATTAAACCGCCATATTGATGACGTTATCATCGGCACTGACCGTCTGACCCCTGCGCTGCAGGATGCACTGGACGGTATTCCCACCCACGACCTCGGCCACCTGGAAATCCACCACCGCGACGGCAGCGCGTTTCCCAGCCAGATCAGGACTATTCCCGTGGCCAACCCCCCAAACCAGGACTTAGAGGGCATCCTGGTTTTTCTGCAGGATATCAGCAAAGAAGAAAACGTCAGAATCCGCACCCAGCAGTTGGAACGCCGGGCTCTGGTCGGGCAAATGAATGCTATCTTTGCGCACGAAATCCGCAATCCGATCAACAACATTACCTCCGGAATCCAGCTGCTGGAAAGGACGCTGCCTGAAGATTCCAGCAATCGTGAGGTGATCAAGGGGTTAAGCGATGACTGTGACCGCCTGACCCATATTGTTGATACCGTGCTGACTTTTTCCAAATCCCAGAGTTACCACCGCAATCCGCTTGATCTGCCCCAGCTCATTGACCGCATCCTCAACCGCTGGCTTCCCCGGATGAAAAGGACCCAGGTCAAATCGGTCACCAAAGTAGAACCTGACCTTCCCCGTGTCCTGGGAGATCAGCGGGCGCTGGGTCAGGTTTTCAACAACCTGATCAGTAATGCCGTCCGCGCCATGCAGGAAACCGACGGCGGCGTCCTGTCCATCCGCTTGAAGTCAATCCTCAAACAGGACGGCAAACCCGCAGTCCAGGTTGACGTCCTGGACACCGGCCCCGGTATCCCCCAGGAAGTCCGCGACCATATCTTTGAACCCTTTTTCACCACCAAGGCCGACGGTACAGGATTAGGTCTGTCCATTACCAAACAAATTATCACCATGCATGAAGGCACCATTAAATTAAACCCCATGCCGGAAGGGACCGCTTTCCAGCTGATCCTGCCCTGCGAGGGTGAATAACCAGCCAGATAAACAGCTTCGATTATTGAGGAGGATTCCCCGGAATGACAGCAACCATCTTGCTCGTGGATGACGAAAAAAACGCCCGGAATAATATCGGCAGCTATTTGGAATCTCAGGGATACGAAGTGCTCCTGGCCGCTGATCTGGAAACCGCCCGCAAGCACCTCAACGCCCAGCAGGCAGATATCGTCCTTCTCGATGTCCAGCTCCCCGATGGATACGGCCCCGATCTGCTCTCGGAAACCGCGCAGTTTCCCAACCGCCCCCCGATCATTATGATCACGGCTTTCGGAAACATTGATATGGCCGTGGAAGCGATGAAAAACGGGGCTCATGACTTTATCCAGAAACCGATTAAATTTGAACGATTAGAACAATCTATCGAACGGGCCCAGGACATCGTAGAAATGCGGGGAGAACTGAATCATTTCCGCAAGATGCAGCGGGAAGAACTGGATTCCATTGTGATTAATTCGGAGGAAATGAAAGAGCTTTTTACCAAAGCCCAGCGGGCGGCTAAACGATCCACCTCGGTCTTGATCACCGGAGAGACCGGAACAGGCAAAGAGGTGCTGGCCAAAGCCATCCACCGGATGAGCCCCCGGAACGACAAGCCCTTCATTGATATCAACTGCGCAGCCGTGCAGAACACCATGCTGGAATCCGAACTGTTCGGGCACGAAGCGGGCGCCTTTACCGGCGCCCAAAAGCGGAAAAGGGGATTAATGGAGGTCGCGGATGAAGGCATCCTCTTCCTGGACGAGATCTCCTCGATGTCCGCGGATATGCAGGCAAAAGTTCTCCGGGCTCTGGAGGAAAAATCGTTCCGCCGGGTAGGAAGCACAACTTCCATCCAGGTCGATGTCCAGATCCTGGCGGCATCCAACAGAAACCTGGCCGCCATGATCGAAGAAGGCTCCTTCCGGGAAGACCTCTATTACCGGCTAAAAGTGCTCAACCTGGAAATCCCCCCCCTCAGAGATCATATTGAAGACATCCCCGCCCTGGTAGGTCATTTCATCAAAATAAACAACCCCCAGATGGGGATGAACATTGAAGAAATCACCCCGGGGGCTATGGACCTGCTCAAAGCCTATTCCTGGCCGGGGAACATCCGCGAGCTCCGCAACATCATTGAACGGGCAATGATTTTCTGCGATGACGCTGTGATCGATGTCCCCCATCTGCCCGGGGAACTGAAGGATTAATCTTTCCTGAGTTCTCTTCACCCGCTCCGGGGCAGCTGATAGAATCCTTTCTATGAAAACCTCCCCAAAGCTCACCTCCTTCCTGACAGTCGGTGTGCTGGCCATCCTCACCGCCCTGCTGCCGGTCCCGGTGCGGGCTGCGGGTGATCTTTCGGAACCCTCCCCCCTCTGCCCACCTGGCGTTTACCTGACCAATACTCCCCACTGCCTTCCCCTGGGTCCGTCCCAGTACCTGACCGCTATGGCCCGGAAAGGGATCACTTTCCCTCAAACACCCCTGCCTTCAATCCAACCCGACTCTTCGCTTTCCTCCATTCCGTATCAATACGCCTATGTGAAAAATGATCGGGCGCCCATCTACCGGACGCTCCAGGATGCTGTCAAAGAGCGGAGCGACAAGATCAACCGCCGGATCCCGGCTGGTTTTAATTATGTATCCTATACCGACCAGGCTTACAGCGGCGGTAAAGCCTACTATCTGACCAGCTGGGGCTGGATGTCATCAAAAGATTTACGGCCGGCAGAAATCCCTACTTTTCAGGGAGTGGAGTTTTTAGAAACCCCCCGTCATGCATTTGGCTGGGTGCTGAATTATTTCTCCCCCACCGGAACAGTAGAAACGAAGCGCTCTCCGGGCTATGCGCACAACGATTATACCGGGCACACCTTCGACCACCTGGACCTGATTCCCATTTACGATCAGGAGCTGGTGGACGGCTGGATTTGGTACCTGGTTGGTCCCGATGAATGGATCATCCAAACTGCGGTAGCCAAGGTAACACCCCGGGATGGGCCCCCTGAAGGATTTACCTGGAAGAGATGGATTGAATTAGACCTCTACGAGCAAACTGTGGCGGTTTACCAGGATGGGCAGTTAGTGTTTGCTACCATCGTAGCCAGCGGAGATCCGCCCCATTGGACTTATCAGGGCGTGTTCGAAATCTTTGAAAAGCTTCCCGTCACCCGCATGAGAGGGAGATTCCCCGAAGATAAATCGGATAATTACGATCTGGATAAAGTACCCTGGACGATGTATTTCGATGAAGCCCGGGCCTTCCACGGAGCTTACTGGAGAGCTTCTCTGGGATTCCCCCAATCTCACGGCTGCGTTAACCTGTCCCTCGGCGATTCTCACTGGTTGTACAACTGGGCTGAGCTCGGGGATAAGGTTTATGTCTTTGATCCTTCCGGAAAAACCCCCCACAAGTAAACTCTTCCTCCGCTCTGATTACTCAACCCTGACCACAAACCCTTTCAGATACCCGCTTTCTGGGTAATTCAACCCCAGCGGATGGTCGGGGGCCTGCCACAGCTGGTGGATGATCTGTCCGCTCACCCCGGCATCCAGGGCAGCGTCAGCAACTATCTTCTGAAAGAAAGCCCGGTCGATACCTCCGGAACAGGAAAAGGTAACCAACACTCCGCCGGGTTTGAGCAGTTTGAACGCCCAGAGGTTAATATCTTTATATCCCCGGGCCGCCCGCTGGGCGTGGGAAGAGGTCGGGGCGAATTTAGGGGGATCCAGGATAATCATCCCGTAGGAATTGGCCCGGTCGCGCATCGTCCGCAGCTCCGCAAACACATCACTTTCCAGATAATTGATCTCTCTTCCGGCCAGGTCATTCAAGGCCATATTTTTTCCGGCCAGCTCCAGGGCATCAGCTGATGTGTCAATCAAGGTGACTTCCCTGGCTCCTCCCTGCAAAGCCGCGACGCTGAATCCTCCGCTGTAAGAAAAGCAATCCAGCACCTCTTTTCCCTCGGCAAGATCCTGGATGCCCGTTCTGTTGTTCCGTTGATCGAGATAAAAACCGGTCTTGTGCCCGCGGCGCAGGTCCACCAGGTAGCGTCGTGACGATTCTTCAACTTCAACCAGTTCCGGGGGACTGCTCCCCAGGATCAGGCCGGTCTGTTCTTCCAGCCCCTCCAGCTTTCTGACCTCGACATCAGAGCGTTCATAGATTGACCGGGGATTGACCGCATGATCCAGTGCCCCGAAGATCTGCTCCCGCCAGCGTTCTATGCCTGCGCTTAGCACCTGCGCCACCAGGTGCTCGCCGTACTGGTCAACGATCAGCCCCGGCAAGCCATCAGATTCCCCGTAAATGATCCGCCGGGCATTTCCTTCCCCCGGAAGCTTTTCCCGCTTTGCAATACTCGCCTTGATCCTGCTCCGAAACAAATCCGGCCCGATGGTTTCCTTCTCCTCCCAGCTCCAGATCCTGGCCCGGATCTGGGATTTAGGGCTGTAAGAGGCCCAGCCTAAAAATTCCCCTCCAGTACTGAGCACCCGCACGCTGTCTCCCAGCCCCGGATCACCCCGGACTCCGTCAATGGCGCCGGAAAACAACCAGGGATGCCTGCGCAGGACTGGTTTCTCTCGGCCCGGTTTCAACACAACTGCTGGTTGGCTTTCAGTCACTTTTTTCACCTTTTCTTTCCCCCTCCGTTGAGAGATGCTCCCCAGCTAATCCGCGGAGTTCATCCTCATCTAAAATGGGAACTTCCTCATCCCGGGCTTGATCCAGTTTAGAACCGGGATCCTCGCCTGCGACCAGGTAATCCGTATTCCCGCTCACCGAACCGGTGACCCGCCCTCCCCGCGCCTCGATATACTCTGTGACTTCCCGCCGGTTAAACCCTGGCAATCTCCCGGTGACCACCAGGGTCAGCCCCTCCAGTGATTGAGGGACCTGGGGTTGAGATTCCCCTCGGGAAACCGGCCAGACCCCGGCCGTTTTCAATTTGTCCAGCACCTGAAGGTTGGCCGCCTGCTGAAACCAATCCACCACAGCCCAGGCGATATTGGGTCCGATCCCCTCTATTTCCTCCAGATCCTCCTGCTCGGACTTTTTCAATTCGTCCAGATCCTGATATCTTTCTGCCAGGTCGCGGGCGACCACTTCACCCACCCCCCGAATTCCCAGGCCTGTGATTAACTTTTCCAGGGATCTGTCCTTAGATTCCTGAACTGCCCCCAGGATATTATTCACCTTCTTTTCCCCGAATCCCTCCAGCCCCAGCAAATCCTCACTTTTCAGGTAATAGAGATCGGCAACATCCTTGATCAAGTCCTGTTCCACAAACTGTTCGACCAGCTTAATTCCCAGCCCTTCGATATCCATCGCCGGCCGGGAGACAAAATGCTCCACATTTCTGATCAACTGCGCCGGGCAGGAGAGGTTGACGCAGTAATAGGCCACTTCTCCTTCCAGATGCTCTACCGGTTCCCCGCAGGAGGGACATTTCCGGGGAGGGCTGTATGGTATTTCACCACCGGTCCGGTCTGCCACCACAGGTCCAATCACGTAAGGGATCACATCGCCTGCCCGTTTGACCTCAACCCGATCCCCTTCCCGGATATCCTTCTCAGCGACAAAATCAAAATTATGCAGCGTGGCCTGGCGGACAGTCACACCCCCGATCTCCACCGGATCCAATACAGCATAAGGCGTGAGCACCCCGGTCCGCCCCACATTGACCTCAATAGATTCAAGGCGGGTGCTCACCACTTGGGCAGGATATTTATAGGCGATCGCCCCCCGGGGAGCTTTACCTACCACTCCCAGATCAGCCGCCAATTCCTGGTCATTTAATTTAACTACCGCTCCATCTATCTCGTAATCCAGCTGGTCCCGGCGCTCCTCCCACTGGTTGATAACCTCAAGCACACATTCCAGATCCGGGCAATAATCATACTCGGGAACAGGAAAACCCCATCCTTGAAGACTTTCCAGAACCTGCACCTGAGTTTCAGGTATTTCTTCCGAGCTGGTTACAATTTGGTAGATCAAAACGGTCAGAGGGCGCTCCTGGGTCAGGGAGGAATCCAACTGCCTCAATGATCCAGCTGCGGTATTGCGGGGGTTGACATAGGTCCGTTCGCCGGCTTCTTCCAACCGCCGGTTGAGCCCCTCAAAATCCCCAAGCTTGATAAAAGCCTCCCCCCGGACCACAAGGTAATCTGGAGGTTGAGGTCCTTCTGATGTGGGTGGTATCCGCAAAGGCAGTGATCGGATGGTACGTAAATTTTCGGTGATGTCTTCTCCGACCTCGCTGTTGCCCCGGGTTGCACCCAGGTCGAAGACTCCGTCCCTGTAGTGTAAAACAACGGTTAAACCATCCAACTTTGGTTCTACAGTAAAACCTGCATCAGCGACTTCCGGGTTCAGATTTCCGATTCTTTTTAACCAGTTTTCCAGGTCTTCCCGGTTGTAGGCGTTATCCAGGCTCAAAACCGGGGAAGGGTGTTCCACCCGTTCAAAGGCTTCGGCAGGCGGGGCGCCCACCCTCTGAGTGGGCGAGTCCTCAGTGACCAGCTCCGGGTGCTCTTCTTCCAGCCTTTTGAGCTCGTTGTACAGCTGATCATATTCTTTATCACTGATCGTCGGCTCGTTGAGCACATAATAGCGGTAATTATGCTCCCGGATTTGATCACGAAGTTGTTCTACTCTTTTGCGAATTTCCTTATCTTCCATAACCCATATTATAGCCCATCGCCAGCTGGGCAGTGACCCTTTAATCCCCGCCCAAATGAGAAATTTCCGCCTGAAAGCTTAGTTTCTAACCGCTAAACTTGGTATAATTAGGGGGTCATAAAAAGAACCAGACCATCCTCATGATGCCAGAATCCCGGACTGCAGCTCCAGGCTGTCATCAAAGATTAGATCAACACCAGCCAAACTCAAAATTTCAACAGGAGAAATTATGTCCGCAGGGAAAATCATCGGTTATATCTTTTCAGCGATCGCAATTTTCTTCGGTATTCTGTTTATCTGGGGCGCATTCAGCCCGGAAGGACAGGCGGGGTGGATCGTGATCGGCGCGATCAGCGTACTGATTGGCATCACTATCATCTGGTTAATGGGACGCCGAAAACCAGGTGAAGAACAAGAAATTAAATACGAAATTGACCTGGGTGGTGATGTCAACCTGGAATCCCTCGCCTGCCAGGCCTGCGGGGGATCCCTCTCCGCGGACAACGTTCAAATGGTTGCTGGAGCGCCGGTTGTGGATTGTCCCTACTGCGGCACATCCTACCAGCTGACCGAAGATCCCAAATGGTAAATTAAATGAGGTCGACCATGAAAAGATTTTTACTCGCTTTGATCCTGCTCTTCTGTTTATTCGTTCCTACCAGCGCACTTGCCCAGAGCTATTATTTCAGCCTGGATAAAGAAACTGTTCACGCCTACTGGAATGATGACGGTACGCTGGCTGTCGCTTATGAGTTCGTTTTCAGCAACCAGCCCTCGGGGCACCCGATCGAATATGTGGATGTCGGTCTGCCCAACAACAGCTTTTCCTCTTCGGAGATCACCGCGGAGGTAAACGGACATCCCCTTTCTTTTGTTTCCACCTCAGAATATCAGGGTCGGGGCACAGGCGTTGCCGTCGGACTGGGCGACCGGGCCATCCCTCCAGGTGGAACCGGGACAGTCCGGGTGTTCGTCCCCGCCCTTGACGGCGTCCTCCACCCCGACACCCTGGAAGATGATTATGCCAGCGCCGTGTTTGCCCCTACCTGGTTTGACGGTCAATACGTGACCGGAACCACAGATTTTACTGTCACTTTCCATCTCCCCCCCGGGGTAGAACCGGAAGAACCCCGCTGGCACAGCGCCCCCCAGGGTTTTTCTCAATCCCCGCTCACCGCACTAGACTCGCAAGGCAGGATCACTTACACCTGGCGCAATCCCCAGGCCAACGCCTATACGGAATATGAATTTGGGGCTTCCTTTCCCTCAGATTACGTACCCGCCTCCGCCGTATCCAAGCCCACGATCTGGGAACAATTAAATATCAACCCCGAAGCAGTAAGAGGTATGCTGTGCACGGGAAGCTTTTTCCTGGGCATCCTGCTGATCATCATCCTCTCTGTGCGCAGTACCCAGAAACGTAAAATGAAATATCTCCCCCCCAAAATCCGAGTGGAAGGTCACGGCATCAAACGGGGGTTGACGGCTATTGAAGCTGCCGTGCTGCTGGAAAAACCTGTAGACAAAATTCTTACCATGATCCTCTTCTCACTGCTCCAGAAAGGAGCCGCTGAAGTCCTCAGCAGAGAACCGCTCAAACTGAAATTTTCCGACCCGCTTCCTGACAAACTGCGTGCTTATGAAGAACAGTTCATTGAAGCATTTCAAAGCGAGTCAGATAAAGCCCGCAAGACCAAACTTCAGGATTTAATGATTGACCTGATCGACAGCGTGGGCGAAAAGATGAAAGGCTTCAGCCACAAAGAAACCACAACTTACTACCAGAAAATCATTAAACAAGCCTGGAATCAGGTAGAATCCGCTGAAACCCCGGAAGTAAAAAGTGAGCGGTTCAATTCTCATATGGGCTGGACGATGCTGGACAGCGATTTCGAGGACCGCACCCAGGAAACCTTCCGCCGGGGCCCGGTATATGTGCCCCTGTGGTGGCACCGCTATGATCCCGCCTTCGGCAGGTCCGCTTCCACGACCACCTCTCCCCGCCCTTCCGCCGGCTCTTCAGGAGGAAAAGGAGCAGCCCTCCCCAATTTGCCCGGAGGGACTTTCGCGGCATCCATGGTCAACGGGATTCAAAACTTTTCCAGCGATGTGGTCGGCAACGTCACCGGTTTTACCAACCGGATCACCCAGAAAACCAACCCGGTTCCCAAATCATCCAGCAGCGGGGGATGGAGCAGCGGGAGCGGGGGCAGCTCCTGTGCCTGTGCCTGCGCCTGTGCCGGATGTGCCTGCGCCTGCGCTGGAGGTGGCCGGTGACTCCTTTCCTGGAACAGGTTGTCCGGTCCCTGAATAAAGCGTGGAATTTTTCCCTTCCCGGATCAGCTGATTTAAGCCCGGAACCAGGTTTATATCATTATCAACGCCAGAAGGGAGAGGAAAAAACCCGCCTCCACCTCCGGATTGACCCGGACGGTCACGGAACTCTGCTGATCAACGCCAATGAAATCGTCCATTTCAACCCCACCGCGGCGTTAATGACCTTCCTCCACCTGGAGCAGTTCAGCGAGATAGTCGCCCAGAAAATACTGGTTAACCGTTTTCAAGTGACTGCCGACCAGGCAAAAACTGATTATCAAAGAATAATCAGCGACGTGGAAGCTTTTATTCAGGCCAACGGTCAACCCATTCACCCGCAGTCAGAGATTACTTTTCTCACCCCGTTCAGCCAGCGGCCTTCCTCACCCTACCGGATGGATCTGGCCCTGACCTACCGCTGCAACAACGCCTGCTCCCACTGCTACAACGCCCGAGCCCGCTCCTACCCCGAAATGACAACAATCCGCTGGAAGGAAACCATCGACCGCACATGGTCCCTGAACATCCCCCACGTGGTCTTTACCGGCGGAGAGCCCACCCTCCGGAAAGACTTACCGGAACTGATCCATCATGCCGAGTCCCTGGGGCAAATTACCGGCCTGAATACCAACGGGCGGCGGTTAGCGGACCCCGCCTATGTTCAAGAATTAGTCGATGCCGGTCTGGATCATGTACAGATTACTTTTGAATCCCATCTACCGGCGGTCCACGATCAAATGGTAGCTGCCAACGGCGCCTGGGAGCAGACCATCCAGGGAATAAATAACGCGGTTTCCAGTTCCCTGTACCTGATGACCAACACCACGATGCTCCAGGATAATTACGCTGATCTGCCTCAGACCCTGGACATACTGGCAGACATAGGCGTGCCGACGGTGGGGTTAAACGCCTTGATTTATGCCGGACACGGCAAATCCGTGGGCACTGGATTACGGGAAGACCAATTACAGAATCTGCTCGAAATTGCCCAGGAAAAAACCAAAACTGCCGGACAGCGCCTGATCTGGTATACGCCCACTACGTACTGTCACTTCAACCCCCTGGATTACGACCTGGGCTTGAAAGGCTGTACCGCAGCTTTATATAATATGTGTGTGGAGCCCGACGGCGGGGTTATACCCTGTCAATCTTATTACCATCAACTAGGGCATATTCTGGATGATCCCTGGTCGTCCATCTGGGAACACGATTTAGCGCTGGATTTGCGGGAAAGGAGGTCCCTTCCTGATGAGTGCGGGGAATGCGCCCTCCTCTTTGAATGCGGCGGCGGTTGTCCGCTCTCCCGGGAGGAAAATCCCGTCCAGCTCCAGCCCCAGAACCCGCTCCGCTGCTTGACCAGTGCAAAGAAGGAACAATACTAAAAAATGGCCAATATCATTACCCTTTCTCGCTTTCCCTTACTTTTCTTCTATCTGGCCCTACTCTACTACGGTGGGCCTCAGGCCCATCTCTGGGCAGTGTTCCTCATCCTGATGGTCCTCTTCCTGGATGCTGTAGACGGATTTGTCGCCCGCCGGCGAAGTGAAACCAGCCTGCTGGGATCTGTGCTGGATATCGCCACGGACCGCACCATGGAGTATGTCCTCTGGGTCGTCTTCGCCCACCTGGGATTGATTTCGGTGATCGTTCCCCTCATCGTGCTCATCCGGGGAACCACGGTTGATGCTGTCCGGTCCGTCGGAATGCAGGAAGGGAAGGCAGCCTTTGACCAACTTTCTACCCCTCTCAGTCACTACCTGGTGTCCTCCCGTTTTATGCGGGCGCTTTATGGAGCGGCCAAGACCGCTGCCTTCGCGCTCCTCACCCTGCAATTGGCCCTACCCTCCGGGGATGATCCCCTGACTTCCCTGGTTCAAATTTCCGCCAGCGCCCTGACCTGGACCAGCGTGATCCTCTGCCTGCTGCGGGGGATCCCCGTACTGATTGAGGGTTATTCACTCCTCCGGAAGGAACCTGCCCCAACCCCCTGATTTTTTATCATCCGCTTACTGCACCAGCCTGAAGAACACTGACGCTATGGACCTTCAAAATTATCTCGGAAACAAGCACGTGGTCAAAGCCTCCATCTTTGTTGGAGAAACTTTTCCGCTCAGAATTGGTTATCGATTGGCTGAACTTTTTGCCCGGTTCTTGACCAAATTTGAGAACTCAGACCTTTCCCGGGCTATCCGGGCCAATCAATGGGTTGCTCAGGGAGAGAACCTCAACCACAAGGAATTGGTTTCGGCCACCCGTGCAGTGCTCACCCACGCCGGCACATGTTATTTTGACCTCTACCACACCTGGAGGGATCCAGAAGCCCTCCTGGAACGGGTTCCCACATCCCGGTCGATCGAGGATTTTATTGAATTCACCAACCGGGATGAAGGAGTGTTGGTCGTCGCCCCTCATCTGAGCAACTTCGACCTGGTCATCCGCGCCCTGGCTTCCTACGGGTTTAAGGCTAAAATTCTCACCCTAGAAAATCCCACCAGCGGCAATGAAGTCCAGAACAGGCTGCGGGCAACGACCGGGCTGGATATCACCCCGCTGAACGACCCCCAGGTTTACGAAAAAGTCATCAAGCATCTCAAATCGGGCGGTGTGGCAGCAACGGGCGTCGATCGCCCTCCCCAGCCGGTCCGCAAAAAACGTCATCCGGTGAATTTCCTCGGCCGTCCCAGCGCTTTACCCGTTGGCTATATCAGGATGGCCCTGGCTGCCGATGTCCCGATCGTCGTGGTGGCGGTCAAACAACTGCCCACTAAAGATTACACCCTGCTTTATTCTGGACCTATTACTTTAAAACGATTCGACAATCGTCTGGAGGAGACCATCTACAACGCAGAAATGATCCTGGAGCATATCGGAGGTTACATCCTTCAAGCTCCCGAACAATGGCTGATGTACTATCCGGTGTGGCCGGATGTCATGGACCTGGTCCCATGAATTACTGGATCCCGGGAATAACCCTGATCTTGCTCGGCCTGTCCCACCGCTGGAATGTGGTTCAGCGAGCGGATCACGTCCTGTTCCATCGCGTCCACCGGCTGTTTAACTCATCCCCCTGGTCTGACCTGTTCCAGGAGTTGTGGTTCCTGGGGCGGACCCTGTTTACCCTCCTGGGTCTGGTCTTAATCACCCTGATCAACTGGCAGCAGGGTTTGACCGCCGCGGGGATCTTTGGCCTGGCTGCCGGACTGGAACGGATAATCAAACTCCGGGTCAACCGCTCCCGCCCCTTTCAGGTCCTGGAAAACGCGCGGATGCTGCAGCTGAGAAAACCCAGGGATCCTTCTTTTCCCAGCGGCGATGCCCTCAGGGTATGGTTTCTGGCGCTGGTCCTCCCCTCCCTGTTGACCGGATCTCCATGGGTGCAGGCTTTTGCCTGCACGGCTGCCCTGGCGGTCTCTCTGGGAAGAATGGTGCTCGGGGTTCATTTCCTGACCGACGTCCTGGCCGGAGCCGGGCTGGGAATCCTGGCGGCAGGGATCACCCACTGGATCTGGGCGGCCTTTCACCTGGTGTAAACCAGATACTGTTTGATCGGAAAATACTGGAATTCGTTGATTGATTGGAGGATATAATGGATTTTGAACAACTGATAAAGCATAGATTTAGCTCCCGCAGTTATTATCAGCGGGAAATACCAGAAGAAATCCTCGAGAAGGTGCTGAACGCCGCCCGGCTGGCACCCACCGCTGCGAACCGTCAGCCTTTTCAGCTGATCGTAATAAACACAGCGGATCATGAAGCTGAACTGCTGGAAATTTATAACCGGGACTGGTTCGTTCAGGCTCCTCTGGTCATCTGCGCCTGCGGACTGCCCGAGCAGGGCTGGGTGCGCCATAAACATGATCAGCAAAATTACACCTGGGTAGATACTGCCATCGCAGTTGACCACCTCACCCTGCAGGCCGCAGATCTGGGTCTGGGCACCTGCTGGGTTGCGGCTTTCGACCCCGCTGCTGCCCGGAAACATCTTGCCCTGCCGGACCAGGTAATCCCCATCGCCTTCACACCTCTCGGGTACCCCCAGGACAAAACTCAGCCTAAAAACAGAAAACCGCTTTCAGAATTGGTCCGCTATCAAAGCTGAGGATAATAAGATTTAAGCCCACCAGCCGTGCTACCAGGGAGCCTGCCATGAATACCATTCTTGATTCTGTTCGCCAGCTTTTCCAATCCCCTGAACCTGTCCAGCCCGGAACCTATCATTATCAATCTCCCCCGGAATCAGACCGGCAGGTCAGGTATCATCTGAGGGTTGATCAAGACGGAAAAGGGTTAATCATACTGAACGCTTCCACCGTTCTTCACCTCAACCAGACAGCAGTGGAGTACGCTTATCACCTCGTTCAGGGAACTCCAGCTAAAGAGGTTGCCCGCCGGATTTCCGCCCGCTACAAAACCTCTCCCGCTCAAGCCCGGAAAGATTATCTTAAATTTCAACATCAAATCAACCTGATGCTTGATCTGCCAGACCTGGACCCGGTTGCCTATTTCGGCCTGGATCGGGAACAGCCCTACTCCGGCGCCCAAACCGCTCCCTACCGCCTGGACTGCGCGCTGACCTACCGGCTGCCCGAAACCAGCAGCCCGGACCTGGCTCCCACCCGCCGGGTGGACCGAGAGCTTGACTCCGCGGAATGGAAAACCGCCCTGGATAAGGCCTGGGAAGCCGGGATCCCCCAGATTATTTTTACCGGCGGGGAACCAACCCTGCGGGAGGATCTCCCGGACCTGATCGCCCACGCAGAAAACAACGGCCAGGTGACCGGTTTATTATCTGGATCCCCCCGTTTGAAGGAGCAGGATTACCTGGACAAACTCCTCCTCACCGGGCTGGATCATCTGATGTTCATCCTCTCCCCCCAGCACAAAGAATCCTGGGAAGTTTTGAGCTTCATCCTCAAAGAAGACCTTTTTACCACCGCGCATATCACCCTGAAGCCTGATTTAATCCCTTATCTGCCCAGGTTTGTTAACACGCTGGCCGACCTGAACGCCAACGCGGTGTCCTTCAGCATCAGTGAACCGGACAACCAGGCTCTGGTTAAATCCCTGGAAGAAGCCCGGACCCTGGCTGCAGAAAAGGGGCTCAACCTGAAATGGGACCTCCCCGTTCCTTACTCCCGGCACAACCCGGTGGCCCTGGAAATCGAGCAGGAAAGGGATCAATCCGGGAGCGGAAAAGCCTGGCTGTACGTCGAACCGGATGGAGATGTCCTTCCCGCTCAGGGAGTCAATCGGGTGCTGGGCAATCTGCTCAGGGATGATTGGCAATCCATCTGGAGCTCCCGCCAGGATCAACCTGCGGAGGGCTGACCTGAGATCAAATTTCACAGTTGACCTATCACCGGCAATTTACTGACCCCGAATCCATGGAACTTACCCTTTCCCAGTGGCATGATCGTTTTTCCCAGCAGGCCCGGTGGACCCGGGAATTGAGGGACTTTTTTTTCACTCAATATCCTTCCCCGCCTTGTGATCTGGCCCTGGACGTGGGCTGCGGAACGGGTGCCCTTCTCTCTCCTGGGGAACCGGGATATTCCGGTAAGATCATTGAACTGGATCTGGATTTATCCCACCTGCTGTACTCGACCCCTGGTGTTGAACGCACCCAACGGACTCTCGGGGACGCCCACCGGCTTCCTTTCCCCGACGACCTATTTGACCTCACCTACTGCCATTACCTCTTCTTGTGGTTAGTCGACCCAGAGCAGGCGGCCGCCGAAATGCGGCGGGTGACCAAACCGGGAGGATGGGTGGCTGCCTTTGCGGAGCCTGATTACGGGGGACGAATTGATCATCCCCCTGCGCTGGAAAAGATCAAACCCGCCCAGATTCAATCCCTCCGCCAGCAGGGGGCGGATCCCTGCCTGGGACGGAAACTGAAAAGCATTTTTTCCCACGAGGGCCTCAAGGAATTGACCAGCGGCGTCCTGCAGGGATCCTGGACAGACCCTCCGTCCGGGGAAGAGCTGTCCCTGGAATGGCTGATTTTAGAAAAAGACCTCCACGATCTGTTGAGCAGCAGGGAGCTGACTGAGCTGAAGGAACAGGATGCCCAAGCCTGGAAAGCCGGGGAACGGATCATCTATGTGCCCACCTTCTATGCCTGGGGTGTTGTTTGATGTCATCAAACCGCCAGATCCTGCCCGGGCAAGGATCATCTCCCTGAATTATTACAGGCTAAGAGGAACGAACGATGAATGAAAAAAATCCCCCCTTATCGGAAACTTTTCAACAGGCCTTGAATTTTGCCGCTGAACTGCACCGCGGACAGATCCGGAAAAACAACCAGATTCCCTATCTCAGCCACCTGCTCGGGGTTACCTCCCTGGTTCTGGAATGTGGAGGAACCGAATCGGAGGCCGCGGCCGCCCTGCTCCATGATGCCGTGGAGGATCAAGGGGGAAGAGAGACCCTCCTGGAAATCCAGCACAGGTTTGGAGAGGAAATCGCCGCGATTGTGGAAGGCTGCACGGACGCCTACACCATCCCTAAACCACCCTGGAGAGCCAGAAAAGAAAAATACCTCCACAGCTTAGGATCCGCGTCCCCCTCGGTCCGGTTGGTCTCCCTGGCTGATAAAGTCCATAACGCCCGCAGCCTGCACCGCGATCTGCTGACCTGCGGGGAAAGCATCTGGAGCGAATTTAAGGGCGGCAAGGAAGGCACCCTCTGGTATTATCAATCCCTGACCGAGATCCTGAATACCGGGAACTGCCCGTATCTGGAGAGGGAACTGGGTAGGTATGTCAGCTGGATTACCGAATTAACCGAGCAGAGGAGTTGATTACTGATGAATGAACGTTTAGATCTGGAAAAATACCAGGAACTGGCCGGTCGAACGGCGGGAGCCGGGGGCGAGGGTGAGAAAAGGTTAATGGTGTCCGCCCTGGGCCTGGCCGGTGAAGCGGGAGAATTTGCCAACCTGGTCAAAAAAATGACCGCCCACGGCCACCCCCTGGACAGGGACGCGCTGGAAGATGAACTGGGCGACGTTCTCTGGTATCTGGCAGAAGCCGCCACCGCCTGTGGGCTGAGCCTGGAAGAAATCGGCCGGAACAATATCGCCAAACTTCAAGCGCGCTATCCCGATGGTTTCAACGAGGAAGACAGCGTTAACCGCCGGATTTAACCCCGGCTGTTGGTTATGCTAAAAAAGAGGCTCCCGAGAAAAAAGGGAGCCTCCTGGGTTACAGAGTTATCGCGCTGGGTTTTACCGGGCGTACTGAAATCTGATCAAACCCACAGCCTGCTCCACGTGAACCGTGATTAAATCATCCCCTTCTTCATAATTGGGTGAGACATAGGCCGTTCCCGCACGTTCAAAATCTGCCGGCAGCTCCAGGTGGGACAGAGCCCGTTCTGCTTCGATTCGGACTTCCATTTCCCGGGGAATGACCACCAGCGTTTTGCCCACAGCCTGATCCAGGTTGACTTGATCGGGACCCTCGGGGAAAGCCGGAGCACTATTTCTCCAGCCCCCTGGGAAACAGCCAGCTCTTCCATCTTGATCCCGTCCAGAGCTAAAAAGAGCTGACCAGCGCCATTTTTGATTTCCAGACCTACCGGAACAGCCCGGCTAACTCCCAGTTTCCAATCCGCTGTCCAGGGGTAAAAAGAAACTTTTCCGCTCTGCAAAGTATAGACAGCCCGATCACCGATTTCAGTGTAATTCTCCTCCGCCTGATCAGGTGAGATCTCACCCCCGATCAGATGCCCGGGGTCAGATAAATCGCCTAAAACCAGCTGCCCGGCCGCCAGGTCAAGGGTGATATCCGCGGCCTCGATCTCCTCCCCGATCACCTGGCTGACCTCCCGGGTTCCGGCATTCGCTTCCAGCCCCTGAACGCCAATCCACCAGACCATCCCCCCGATGAGCACGACTGTCAGGACCACGCCCAGCGCAGAACTCCAGCCGGTATTGGCCCGGAAGATCAAATCGATCCCCAGGGCGATCAGGATCACGGGCCAGAGCTGAAAAAGCTTGGTCCAGCTGATCCAGGTAGCAGGACCGAGGTTGTTTAACAGCAGAAAAGTCCCGGCCCCAATCAGCATCACGGGCCAGACCACCCCCTGCCGGCGCAGCAAATCGTCCAGCCCGGCAGCGATCAGCAGCACAGGCCACAATTGAAGCAGGCTCGACCAGCCGCTGCCCGGGAGGATGCCCAGGTTGTGAATTAAAAAGATCGCTCCCAGAAAGATCAACAACAAAGGTCCAAAATAACTTTTCTGCCGGTGATAGCCTTTTTCTTCTTTCATAATTTATTCATCCTCCCCGGTGATCTGCCGGATCATAATTGCCATTCCCCCGATGATCAAGATGACCGGCCATAAAATATCAAAATCCAACCACTTCAACCAGTGGATATCCAGCCGATTCAAGATCATCAAACCCCCGACCAGGACCAACCCTGTCCCCAGGATCAACCCCGCCTGCGGGTGTGGTCGGGCCACAGCCTGCTGGATATCATCACCCATGGATCTCACCCGGTTTTTGAATTCCTCACCCCCCTCTCCATAGACGACCCCTTCTTCTGGAACCAGGATCCAGAGTAGCAGATACAGCACAAAGCCAAATTCGCTGCCAAACAGCAGCAAAATAAATAACAGACGGATGATGGTCGGATCCACGTTCAGATAGGTCCCTAAACCCCCGCACACACCGCCGATCATCCGGTCTGACCGGCTCCGATAGAGTCTTGCTTTGCTCATCTCAATCACGCTTCCTTAGTTTTTTAACGCCAATTCTTGATCAGGATAACAATCCCGATGATAATTAAAGCCGCCGGCCATAAATAGGGTGTCACACTGCCGACCAGGGGAAGCTGGAAGATTCCCAGAACCGCCAACACCCCTGCAGGGATGAACGCCCAACGGGTGTTCTGGGAACGGTCGGGCAAAATGCCCACCAGCGCGAAGGTCCCGCCCATCCCCAGGAAAAATAACGCCCCGTCATTTCTAACCATGGAATCCAGACCGGCCACCAGGGCCAGGGTCACTAAAACCCCACCGGGGATAATGGCCCACCAATCTACCTGACCGCGCAGATAAATCAACCAGAAGGCGAACCCCAGAAGCCCCAGAAATACTGCCCCGCCCCAATCCGAGCCGGGCAGGAAATTTCCCAGGGATTCCAGGCCGGCAAAAGCCAATCCCAGCAGAGCCAGTCCCGGGATGGCGGCCCACCACCGGGAATCATCACGAAAGTAAGTGTAAAGGAAAACCAATCCGCTGAGAGCCATCAGCCCTAAGACCGCTGCCTGGATCGAATTTCCGATCAAACCCAACTGGTCGAGCAAAAAAATAACCCCGAGCACGATCAGGATCAACCCCCAGATTATCCTTCCCGAACCTTTTTTCATCATCTCTTATCCTTTTTTGTGTTTCATTTTTTCTCTACTATTATATACGGATGTTTCATCAAAAAGTTGCTCGAAATCAGCCCCAATCGCGGACTTTCTTCCCGCAGGGGTACGCCGAACGGTGGGGTCAAAAGAAAGATTTTACCGCTTGCGCCCACGCCTTCTCTTCCCTGAGAGATCAGGACCCTCCCCCGGATTGCTTCAGCTGTTCCACAGCTTTCATTATCACCCCCCGCCAAGCATTGTTCTCCGGCTGAAGGGGAGGTTCCAGCGGGTCCTGCCAATCCTCGTCCAGAAGCGCTGCCGCGGCCGCCCCACCGCAGATCCTGCCCGCCCGCAGATCATAGCCTCCTTCCAGGAACAGGGAGATTCTGCCCTGGCAGTGATCAGCGGCCCAGGTTTTCAGCTGGCGGATCAGACGGTAATAACCCCTTCCCGTAAGCTGCAGGTTTCCCAGCGGATCCAGAAAATGGGCGTCAAACCCGAAGCTGATCAACAGCATCTGGGGTTTTGCCCGGTCCAGCTGAGGCAGGATCACCTGCCGGGTGATCTCCCGGAAAGCCTGATCACCGCTGCCGGGGGCAGCGGCAGATTAAGTGTCCAGCCCGCCCCAGCGCCGGCTCCCCGCTGGTCAGCGCTCCCCGTCCCCGGATAAAAAGGATACTGATGGGTGGAAAGATAGAGGACATCATCCCGCTCCCAGAATATGTCCTGGGTCCCATTCCCGTGGTGCAGGTCGATATCGATCACCGCCAGGCGCTCCGCTCCCTTTTCCTGGATCAGGTGCTCCCCGGCCAGGGCGACATTATTCAACAAGCAGAATCCCATCCCTCTGTCCAGGGTGGCGTGATGCCCCGGAGGGCGGCTGAGGGCAAACCCCACCTTTCCCCTCCCTTCCCAGACCGCGGCGGCCACTGCCGCTGCCCCCCGGCCGCTTGCTTCGCCAGGTCCCAGCTGTCTGTTGTGGTGTACGTATCTCCATCAAGAAATCGTCCCCCTGCAGAGGCCCGCTGTAACACCTCCAGATAAGCTGGATTGTGAACCGTTTCCAGCAAGGATGTGTCTAACTCCAGGGGCTCCAGCAGCTCAGCCCGATCCCAGCAGCCGGTCTTCTGCATTCCTTCTACGACCGCTTCAACCCGCTCCGGCCGTTCTGGATGCCCCTGGAAAGCGTGGCGTTCATGTCCCCGGGGATAATGAATGATGAGATCAGCCATTTTAACCTCCCTGCCTGGATCAAGTTCCCCTCTAATCTATTTTATTGTATTATACTTACCCGGAAGCGCACCGTAAACGACTGCCTATTCCGTATCAAAAAAGGAAAAGATTTTAATCATGGACCATACGAGCTCCACTTTTTTTACCGGCCCTGGCGAGCAAGAAATTTACTCTCAAAGCTGGCTTCCCGAGGGAAACCTTCGCGGCTGTCTGCTCATCCTGCACGGATTGGGAGAGCACAGCGGACGCTACTACAATTTAATCGACTATCTGGTACCGGAGGGATTTGGCCTTTACGGATTCGACTTTCCCGGTCATGGCAGATCAGAGGGAACCCCGGGGCATATCGCCTCGGTGGAAGACTTCTTCCCCCCAGTCCAGAGAGCAGCGGCTGAGATTGTCAAACGCCACCCAAGCATCCCGCTTTTTTTATGGGGACACAGCATGGGCGGTCTGCTGGCGATCAAATACATCCAGGATCAGCAGACGCCGTTCCGGGGCGTGATCCTTTCCAGCCCCAGCCTGTCCACGCCTCAATCCGCAAACCCCCTGACGGTCCTCCTGGGGAACATATTCTCCCATTTTTTCCCCCGTTTTCCCCTTTCAGCCCTTGACCATAGTCAGTTAAGTCGGGATCCAGCAGTGGTTGAGGATTACCGGGAGGATCCCCTGGTTTACCAGGGAAAGTATTCCGCCCGCCTGGCTGTTGAGCTGTTGAAAACCATTGCCCAAGTCAAATCCCGGGCTGCAGACTTTACTCACCCCGTGCTCTTGTTAATTGGCGGCGCGGATCAGATCTCACTCGCCCCTGACACCCTGGAGTTCGCCGAAGATCTGGGATCGGTGGATAAAACTGTGCTTATTTTTAAAGAATTCCAGCACGAGCTGATCAACGAGCCGGGAAAGGAGCAGGTGCTTGACAAGGTCTTGACTTGGTTGAACGAACGCCTGCGGGAAGGCGCTCCCGGTTAATTTCCCCCACCATCTGCAAAGTATGGTAATTCACCTCCGGGACGTGGTTTGTTTACATCCCCGGGCATTTCAGCTGCTCCCTTTTCACCCCCTGCCTCCCACTTTCCATTAACCGGAGATTAAAAGGAGTGTCATTTACCTTATCACAAATAATTATCAGCCAGGAAGTGTTAAAATAGATTGTGGTTAAATTAACATACCCGGACTAACCTGTTGATCGAGGTCTCTATGAAAGCATCTGAACTGCAAAAACAATATAATTACGACGCCTTCGTCCCGGAAAACGTCAACCGCTGGATAAATTTCGATTCCAGCCCCCCTCTGGGGGAACAGGCGCCGGATTTTCCCCTCTGGAACCTGGAAGAAAAAACCACCAGGCTGAGCAATATCTGGTCTCAGAATTTATACACCGTGGTGGAATTCGGCTCCTTCACTTGACCGTACTGTGGAATGGCGGCGCCATTCATGAATGATTTGGCCGATAAATATGCCGACCAGGAAGTGGGATCTATTTTTCTCTACACTCACGAAGCGCATCCCGGAGAAAATTATCCCCACCTGACATCCATGGAGCAGAAGTTTGCCCATGCCCGGGATCTGCGGGACAAACTGGGCGTGAACCGGCCCATTCTGGTGGATGCTCTCGACGGAGCCTGCCACCGGGCCTACGGTTCGATGCCCAACATGACCTGGATCTTCAACAGGACCGGCAAACCCCTTTACAAAGCCGCCTGGACTGAATACACCAGTGTGGAAAACGCCCTCCAATTTTTCCTTGACGTCGCCCAAAGGAGAAAGAGCGGAGAACCCATGGTTCCCTTCCAGGTGGAACGGCTGGACTACCGGCTGAGCGACCGCGAAGGTTTTTACCGCGGTCTGGAGCGGAGCGGCCCCAAAGCAGTCCAGGAATTCAAAGAAATGTTCGGGAGATAACCCCTGATGACGGAAGATCACCTAGGCTCAACCGCGGACGCTGACCTCCAGACCCTCCGGGAGAATGACCCTCTAGCAGCAGCTGCTGCCCACCGCCGGGCGGGAAAAGCGCTCCTCGCCCAGAGCCGTTATCAGCAGGCTGAAGAGCAGTACGGATCAGCTGCCGCTTGTTTTAAGGAGCTGGGTCAGCGGGAACCTCTGGCCCGGACCCTGACCCACCAGGCTGTTTGCTGTCTTTTCCTGGGAGAACAGGAACGCGCGCTCCCCCTGCTGACCAGGGCTGAGCGGCTGGCCGCTGAATTGGAACTGGAGGATTTACAGGCTGCTGCTGCCGGCAACCTGGGGCTGGCTTACGCCCTGGATAATGACTATACGAAGGCTGTAAAAGAGCATAAACGGGTGTTGGAATATGGCGAAAAACTGGAGGATGATCAGCTCAGGCTCCATGCTCAGATCAACCTGGCAGACTGCTACCTGCAGGACGGCAGACCGCGCCAGGCACAGGGATTCGCCCTGGTCGCCCATGACCTGGCCCAAAACACGAACGCCCGCTCTGCCCTGGTCAAAATCTATCACCTGCTGGGGATGATTTCCGCCCACCAGTCCGATCACCGCCAGGCTGTTACATACCACCAGCAAGCCAGCCAGTTAGCCGCGGAGCTCGGCGACCTCCAGCAGCAGGGACTGAGCCTGGCCAACCAGGCCCTCTCCCTTGAAGCCCTGACCGACATCCCCCAGGCCGTCAAACGGCTCACTTCCGCCCGGGAGATACTGCGCACAATCAACTCAACCTATCTGGAAAAAATTGACCGGGACCTGAAGCGCATGAAAAGATCCCTCCCCGGTCCGGGATAACGCCCGCCCAAACCGGTAGCCAAACCAAGGGTTTCCGGATATAATAAAGCTTGTGAATTTTTATACAATCTTGTCTTCTGGAGGTAGGATGACCCGTTTGCAAACCCTTTTATTCGTTTTGGTCCTCGTACTCGCGATCCTGGCCCCCGCCAGTCAGCCGGCCCAGGCTCAGGATCCGGTCGTTCACGCTGTCTTGTTCTATTCTCCGTCCTGCCCGCACTGCCTGGATGTGATCAATGAGGTCCTCCCCCCGCTGGTGGACACTTACGGCTCCCAGCTGCAGATTTACGGCGTAAATACGGCTGAAGAAGGAAACTCGGAATTATTCCACGCCGCGGGAGATCACTACGGGATCCCGCAGGAATCCCGCGGGGTTCCTACCCTGATCATTGATGACCAGGTCTTGATCGGCAGCGGGCAGATCCCGGCCGAACTTCCGGGCATTATTGAACAAGGCCTGGAACAGGGCGGCATTCCCTGGCCTGATTTCCCCGGCTTCCAGGAACACCGTGGGGCCGCTCAAAATGAACAAAGCCAGGAAGAGACAGAACCCGCCACCGAACACCAGTTGACCGCGGCGGAAAAATTTCGCAGCGATCCGGCGGGCAACACGCTGGCCTTGATCGTTCTTTTCGGCATGCTCGGCGCGGGGGTTTATGTGATCAGCAGCTGGAATGACCCCCTGACCGGGTCTGACCCAAACCGTCTTGCCAGTCTGGTTCCCCTCCTCCTCCTGGTCGGGTTCGGAGTTTCCATTTATCTCTCTTACGTGGAAGTCACCCAATCCGAAGCGGTTTGCGGACCCGTAGGCAACTGCAACACCGTTCAGCAAAGCAAATACGCCGCCTTATTTGGCCTGATTCCCATCGGTCTCCTGGGGGCTGCCGGCTACCTGGTCATGCTCGCCAACTGGCTGGTCTACCGCCTGGGTCCGGAGCGCTGGCAGCCTTTCCTGACTGTTTCCCTCTGGGTAATGAGTGCTTTCGGATTATTATTTTCCATTTACCTCACTTTCCTGGAACCGTTTGTGATCGGGGCCAGCTGTCTGTGGTGCCTCACCTCAGCGCTGGTGATGACCGCCCTTTTCTTGAGCACGGCTGAGCCCGCCCGCTCCGTACTCCGCGGAGGATCCGCTGAGGAACCGGCGGTTTAATCCATGCACGAATTAGCGATCACCCAGCAGATCGTCCAGATAGCCGAGGAGCATGCCCGGCAGCACCAGGCGGAGAAGATCACCGATCTCTATCTGGTGATCGGCGAGCTGTCCTCGGTGATCGACGAATCCGTGCAGTTTTACTGGGATATCGTCGCTAAAGACACCCTCTGCGAGGGTGCAGAACTTCATTTCCAGCGCCTGCCGGCCGAACTCCGCTGCCTGGACTGCGGCAGCCGTTATCAACTTGACCGGGGCGAATTAACCGCCTGCCCCCAGTGCGACAGCGCCCGGATTGAGGTCATCCAGGGAAAAGAATTTCAACTGCAGAGCATCGATATCGATTGACAGGGACCAACTATGGTAAAAAACATATCTATTATTGAAGACATCCAGGAAGCCAATGACACCGTCGCCCGGACTAACCGCCAGCGGCTGGATCAATCCACCACCTTGGGGATTAACCTCATGGCCTCCCCGGGAGCAGGAAAAACCACGCTGATCGAAAATACCCTTCAGGTTTTGGCGGAAAAATATCAGGTCGCTGTCATTGACGGCGACATCGCCACCAGCATTGACGCCGACCGGGCAGAAAAAGCAGGCGCCTTCGCCGTGCAGATCAACACCGGTGGTGCCTGTCATATCGATGCCAACATGCTCCGCCAGGCCCTGGACGTCGTTGACCTCGGCCAGATCGACCTGGTTCTGGTAGAAAATGTGGGAAATTTGATCTGTCCCGCTTCTTTCCAGCTGGGGACCCATAAAAATGTGCTGATCGCTTCTATCCCCGAGGGTGATGATAAACCTTATAAATATCCCCCCATGTACCGGGATCTTGACGCCCTGGTCATCAACAAGATGGATTTACTGCCTTATGTCGATTTCGACCTCGATTACTTCCGAAAAGGGGTGGAAATCCTCAGCCCCGGCCTGGTATCCTTTCCCCTTTCCTGCCAGACCGGAGAAGGCCTTGACCCCTGGCTCAAGTGGTTGGAGAAAACCCTGACCGAGGAAGGGATTTGAATCATGACCCCTGATCAGGGCCTGCGGGTGCACATCCAGGGGATCGTACAGGGTGTGGGATTCCGTCCTTTCGTCTTCGGATTGGCAGAAAAATACCAGCTGACCGGCTGGGTGCGGAACACGACGGACGGAGTAAAATTGGCCGTGGACGGTCAGCCGGATCAATTAGCTCAATTTGTGGAAGCACTCCGGGAAGAAGCCCCTCCCCTGGCCCGGATCGATTGGTTGGAATGGGAAGAAATTCCCCCTGACGGATATACAGACTTTGAGATCCTGCACTCCCGGGCTTCCGTGGGTGGTTTTCAACCCATCGCGCCCGATGTCAGCATCTGTGCCGACTGCCTGGACGAACTTTTTGACCCCTTCGATCACCGCTACCGCTATCCCTTTATCAACTGCACTAACTGCGGACCCCGGTTCACGATCATCAAAGACATCCCCTACGACCGACCGCTGACCACCATGGCACCCTTCGAGATGTGCAGGGTTTGCGCGTCCGAGTATCAAGACCCGCACGACCGCCGCTTTCACGCCCAGCCCGTGGCCTGTCCGGACTGCGGGCCGCATCTGCGGCTGCTGGAAACCACCGGGAATGAGGACAGCGGTCAAGAGCCGCTGACCAAAAGTGAAGCTTTACGGGGGGCCAGGCAGCTGCTTTCCGGGGGAAAAATTCTCGCCGTCAAAGGTTTGGGAGGTTTTCACCTGTCCTGCGATGCCGGAAACCGGCCGGCCGTCCTCCAGCTGCGGGAGCGCAAAGGTCGGCCGGCAAAACCGCTGGCCCTGATGTTCCCGGACCTGGCCGCGGTCCGCGACCACTGCCGGGTGGAGGATGAGGAAGCCAGGCTGCTTGCTTCCCAGGAGCGGCCGATCGTCCTCCTGGAAAGAAAACCATCCTCATCCCTCCCGGAAGAACTGGCTCCCGGTCAGAATCACCTGGGTGTGATGCTCCCTTACACCCCGCTTCATTATTTGCTGTTCTCCCCGGAGGATGATGAACCCGCCCCGGATTTCACCGCCCTGGTGATGACCAGCGGCAACCTGAGCGGGAACCCCATAGTGACCACCAACCGGGAAGCCAGAGAAAAACTGGGCCGGATCGCTGACGCCGTGCTGGATCACAACAGAGACATTCACCTGCCCTGTGATGATTCCGTGACCCGGTTGATCACCATCCCCCCTGAAGGTGAGCGCCGGAGCTATCCGCTGCGCAGGTCGCGGGGCTATACGCCCTATCCCCTGCTGATGCCTCAAGATGGCCCCTCCCTGCTGGGAGCCGGCGGTGAGTTGAAAAACACTTTTTGCCTGACCAGGGACCGCTATGCCTTTCTCAGCCAGCATCTGGGCAATTTGACCAATTACGAAGCCCTGACCACCTACCTGGACAGCATCGACCATTTCCAGGAACTTTTCCGGATCCAACCCGAGGGGATCGTTTGTGATGCCCACCCCGATTACCTGGCCACCCGGGAAGCGGAATCCCGGGCCGAAGAAACCGGGCTGCCCCTGATCAAAGTCCAGCACCATCATGCCCATATCGCATCCTGCCTGGCCGACAACCAGCTCAATCCCTCTGCACCTGTGATCGGCGTCGCCTTTGACGGGACAGGCTACGGGGATGACGGAAACATCTGGGGCGGGGAATTTTTGATCGCCGATTACGCTGGCTATCAACGTGTCCACCATCTGGGTTATTTCCCCCTTCCCGGAGGAGACCGGGCGGTAAAAGAACCCTGGCGGGCGGCGCTGGGCTTACTCCACAGCCATAATTTACCCTGGGATGATGACCTGCCGCCGGTCCAGTATGCCCGAGAATTAACCGACCCTGTCCTTTCCCGTCCGGTTCTTGATATACTTAACCAACAGATCAGCAGTCAAACCAACGCACCACTAACTTCTTCCCTGGGCCGTTTATTTGACGCCGTCTCAGCCCTGAGCGGCATCTGCCAGCAGGTCAGTTATGAAGCCCAGGCAGCGATCGAACTCGAAGCCTGTCTGGACCCGGCGGAAAAGAAGGCCTATCCCTTCGCCATTGACCGCTCATCCGAGATCAACACCGGTCCTTTGCTGGAAGCCGTGGTGAACGATCTCCGGAACCAAACCCCGATCCCGGTGATTTCCGCCCGTTTTCACAACGGCCTTGCCGAGATGGTTTTAGAGGTTGTCCTTTCCCTGCGGAAGAAATACGGCCTGCAGGAAGCCGCCCTCAGCGGAGGTGTCTGGCAGAACATTACTCTGCTGGAAAAAACACTCGCCCTGCTGACGGAGAACGATTTTACAGTTTACACCCACCAGTCAGTTCCAGCCAATGACGGGGGGATCTCCCTCGGCCAGGTGGTGATCGGTCAGTCGCAGTTACTCTTATCAGTATAAGGAGATTTATCCCATGTGCTTAGGCGTTCCAGGAAAAATCATAGAAATATATCAGAAAGAGGGCCTTTCTATGGCCCAAGTGGACTTCAGCGGCGTCACCCGGGAAGCCTGTATTGAACACGTCCCCGAGGCGGAGGTTGGCGATTACGCAATAATCCATGTCGGCTTTGCCATCAGTCTGTTGAGTGAGGAAGAAGCCCAGGATACCCTGGCCTTGCTCCGGGAAATTGTGGAAGCGGGAGAACAGTTCCAAAACCAGGAACAGATTCCTCCCGCGGAGACCGACGTATGAAATACCTGGAGGAATACCGGGACAGCAAATTGGTCAAATCCCTGCTGGCTCAAATCGAGGACACAGCAACTCAACCCTGGACTTTGATGGAGATTTGCGGCGGTCAAACCCATTCCATCATCCGCTCTGGCCTGGACCAGCTGCTCCCTGAGGGGATCGAGCTGGTGCACGGACCGGGATGTCCGGTATGTGTGACGCCCCTGGAATTGGTGGACAAAGCCATAGCGATCGCTGCCCAACCCGGGGTCATCTTCACCTCTTACGGAGATATGCTCCGGGTGCCGGGATCTGAGGATGACCTCTTTTCCGCCCGGGCGGACGGCGCCGATGTCCGGGTGGTGTATTCCCCGCTGGATGCCCTGCAAATTGCCCGGGACAACCCTGATCAGGAAGTGGTTTTCTTTGCCATTGGGTTTGAGACCACGGCCCCGGCCAACGTAATGAGCGTCTATCAGGCAGACAAATTAGGCGTTGATAACTACAGCATCCTGGTTTCCCACGTCCGGGTCCCGCCGGCGATCGAAGCCATCCTGAGCTCCCCCCAAAACCGTGTTCAGGGATTCCTGGCTGCCGGTCATGTTTGCGCTGTGATGGGTTACTGGGAATACCTTCCCCTGGCTGAAAGATATCAAACCCCGATCACGATCACCGGCTTTGAGCCGCTGGACATCGTCCGGGGCATTCAACTGACGGTACAAGCCCTGGAAGCCGAGGATTTCACGGTGAAAAATGCCTATCAGCGGACGGTTTCCCGGGAAGGAAATCAATCCGCTCAAAAGATGATCGCAGAAATCTTTGAAGAATGCGACCGCAAATGGCGGGGAATCGGCACCATCCCCGGGAGCGGTTGGCGGCTGCGCTCGGCTTATGAACGATTTGATGCCGAAAACCGCTTCCAGGTCTCAGAAATCCAGCCCGAAGAATCGCCCCTGTGCATCTCCGGCCAGGTGCTGCAGGGCCTGAAAAAGCCGGATGAGTGCTCCGCGTTCGGGGTCCAGTGCACGCCCGAACATCCCCTGGGAGCGACCATGGTTTCCGATGAAGGGGCCTGTGCCGCCTATTACAGCTATCGCAAACATTTGAGTGAAAATTATGACTGATCAGCTTCCTTCCCTCCAAGGGCCGGTTTGTCCGCTGCCCAAACAGCATCAAGGTAAGATCGTCTTGGGCCACGGCAGCGGCGGCAAAATGATGGTCGACCTCATCCAGGATGTTTTTCAGCCGCCGCTCTCTAACCCAGCCCTGGATGCCGGGGATGACGCCGGAGTCGTTGAATTTCCCTCCGGTTCTTCGCTGGCTGTCAGCACCGACGCCCACGTGGTCTCACCGTTGTTTTTCCCCGGAGGGGATATCGGAAGGTTAGCCGTTTGCGGCACCGTCAATGACGTCGCCATGGTCGGCGCCCAGCCCCTTTACCTGACGGCCAGCTTCATCCTGGAAGAAGGCCTCAGCGTGGAGATCATCCACCGGGTCGTCTATTCCATGCAGGAAGCCGCCCGGGAAGCAGAAGTCCAGATCATCGCCGGCGACACAAAAGTGGTAGCCCACGGAGAAGCAGACCAGATGTACATCTCCACCACCGGGGTGGGATCGCTGGACCCGGCCCTCAAGATCGGGGGAGCATGCGCCCGGCCCGGAGATCTGGTGCTGATTTCCGGCACCCTCGGGGACCATGGGATCGCGGTGCTGGAAGCGCGCGGCGAGCTGGGATTCAGCACCGAGCTGGAAAGCGATGTCGCTCCGCTAAACCGGCTGATTTCCCGGATCCTGCAGGTTAGCGACCGGATTCACGTGCTCCGGGACCCCACCCGGGGAGGAGCAGCTTCCGCCCTCAATGAAATCGCCCGCCAATCCGGGGTGGGAATCATCCTGGAAGAAGATTCCCTGCCGGTTCAACCCGCGGTTCGTTCGGCCTGTGAAATGCTGGGATTTGACCCTCTCTATGTGGCCAACGAAGGCAAATGCCTGGTCATCGTGGACAGGGAGGATGCCGATCGGGTCCTCACCGCCATGCGGGAGTCCCGCTACGGAAAGGACGCCGCAGTCATTGGCCGGGTGGTTGCCAACCCCCGCGGCCGCTTATTAATGGAAACTGGCCTGGGATCCACCCGCGTGGTCGGGGTGTTGGCAGGTGAAATGCTGCCCCGGATTTGCTGATAATCCCCTATCCCGCGGCAAACCCGCATTCATCATCCCTTGAAGCACAGTGAACCGAAACCCCCAGCGAGGTGCCGTTTGACCCCCAAATCAACTCGTTATCCGGTATTCGTTCTGTGCGGCAGCGACCGCAAGCGCCGAAAGCTGCTGCGGGAACTTGACCCGGAAGGCCGCTATCCCTCCAAAAGTCTGCTTCCCTTCCTGGGAAAAAGGCTGATGGACTGGCAGCTGGAAACCCTGCAGGCTTCCCCCTCCACCGGCGAAATTTATCTGCTCGGGCTCAGCCCGGAGGACGCCCAATTTGACTTTCCAGTCCATTTTCTTTCCGCGGAAATCTCCTCACCCGTGATCGACAAAATGCTCTCCGGTCTGAAAGCCCTGGAAGGAAAAGGAGAGCTCCCAGAACTGGTGATCATCAGCACCTGTGACGCGCCGGGGATCAGCCAGGAATCCATTGAATTCTTTTATCAACAGGTCAGTGAATATCCAGAGGCTGATGTCATCCTCACCGGGGTGCCGGAATCCTGTCTGAAGGGTCACTTCGAAAACCACGGGCGCATCGTAGGCTACTTCCAGGACCAGGCCGTCTTTCCGGGAGAATTATTTGCCTTTAAACCCCGGTTCATCCGGGAAAAGCAGCACCTGATCAGGGCGCTGACCGACCTGCGCAGAAAATTTAACCGGGACGGGAGCAGGGTTTCCCTGGGGCCGTTGATCAAATTCCTGGCCCGGACCCCTTCCTTATGGGGCTTGATCATCAATTATTTCCGGGGAAAATTAACCATTGAAAAAGCCGAAGAACGAATTGGAAGGGCTTTTGGGATCCAGATCAAAGCGCTCATCATCGCCGACCCCGGTTTCGGGATGGACATGGATCTCCCCGAGGATTACGCCAGGCTGGAAACTTACCTCAAAAACACCAGACTCCAGGAGGAATGACAGCAGACCGGCCTGGCCCTCCCTCTGCGAACCTTGCCCGCTCCTGGTTCTTGTCCCTTGAAGTTAATCAATCAACTGCTTGAGGTCAAACCCTTCTTCCTCAATTTTTCCCTCAAGTTCCCTCTGAGCCGGGCGGGCGGCAGCCAGTTTTTCCATGATTTCCCTTTCTTCTTCCGGGCGGTCAACCGCCAGGATCCCCGTCAGCCGCTGATCCCTGAAATAATAATAGGCAAAGGAACCCTCATCCAGGCTGCCCCGGAGCGCCGTGTCCTCCCATCCTGAGAGCTCTCCCCAGACCTCAAAGCTGAAATCGAACAGGTCCGAGAAAAAGTATGGCACTGCCTGATAGATCTCTTCTTCCCCGGCCAGGTTTCTCCCCGCGGTCAGACCCTGCCTGCGGGCGACATCCCAGTGTTCCATATGCAGCATCCGGTCAGAGCCGGGGTCCGGCCAGGAAGTGATATCGCCGGCAGCGTAAATATCCGGCTGATTGGTCTGCAGATGTTGGTCAACGACCGCCGAACCGTCCTGGAGGAGGTCTATTCCCGCTTGACGGGCAAGATCGGTGTTCAACCGTACCCCCGTGCCCATCACGACCAGGTCCACATCCAGCCGCTCCAGGTTGTCCAGCACCGCCCTCCGGACCACCCTTTCCCCTTCCAGGGTTTCCGCCACCGTCCCGGGAAGAACCCTGACCTTTTTCCCGGCGAAGGACGCTTCCAGCCGCCGGCCTAACTCGGGGGGAACGACATGTTTCAGCAGCCGGTTTTCAGGAAAAGCCATCACCACCTGGGTGCCGATCTGGGTGAGCGAGGCAGCAGCTTCTGCTCCGATAAAACTTCCCCCCAGGACCAGGGCGCGTTTGTTCACTCCGGCAGCCTCCCTGATCCGGCGGGCATCCTCAATATATCGCAGGGTGAACACATTCTCCAGTTCATTCCCCCACAGCGGCAGCCGGTTCGCTCTTGCTCCGGTGGCCAGCAGCAGCTTTTGATAACCGATTTCCTCGCCATCATCCAGGAACACTAATTTTTCATCGGGCTCAATGCGGACAGCCGTTTTCCCCAGATGAAGTTCGACCCCCATCTCCCGGTACTCTTTCACCGACTTCAAATAGACCTTATCCAGATCCACCTGATCGGTCAAATAGCCCTTGGAAAGCGGGGGCCGCTGATAGGGAGGGTGATCTTCTGCGGTGATCAATCCTATGCTCCCTTCAGGATCCACCTCCCGGATACCCTGGCAGGCTTTTCCTCCCGCAATCCCGCCTCCAATTATCAGATATTGATATTCGGTCATTCTACCTCCTGATTATTCCCGGGATCAGACCTTTACTCAGCTCCTGGCCAAAAAGGGTTGTCCGGGTTGATTCGGTTCCTGCCTCCATTTTATATCGTTTGTACTTTTTCCGCAATTTCCGGGGTGATAATCCAGTCAATCAGCCAGGCTTCCTGGTCTTTTACCAGGCAAATCACGGCTGCGTTTTTGACATCCACCACATAATGCTCCGGATCATGTGTGATCAGATAACCAGCTATTTTCGCCATAAAGGGCAAATGCCCCACCAGCATCAAATGCTGGCTGCCCGCTTTGATCTCATCGGCAACCGGTCGGACATCGTCCACCGGTCCGAGCCCGGGCACACCCACCACACCTTCCTCCGGGGAAAGATGCTGGGCGAAAATCCCCGCTGTCTGTTTGGCTCTGGTTTTTCCACTGTGCCGGACCTGATCAATTTCCACCCCCAGCTTCTGAAGCAGTTTTGCCGCTTGCAGGGAATCGTTTCTTCCCCGGGGGGTGATCGGTCGATCTGGATTCTGCTTCTTGGATTGAGCTTCTGCGTGTTGAACAAGATACAGTTTCGTCATCGGAACCTCCTTTCCAAACAGGCATTGCTCGAATACGAATTCTACTCCTTATGACCCCCCGGACGGTATACAAACCTTACCGGGAAGCCATTTATTTACCGCTGCGTGTTTATTTTTCCGCGGCGGTGATGCTCACCGGTATGCCCCACATCAGATCCCGCCGATGATCCCGGATCTGGAAACCGGCCCTTTCCAACAGCGACCTGACGGGGAGGGGCCGGCAGTCAATGACCCCCGGGAACTTAGTATGCAGCCATTGATAGGCTTTTCCCGCCGGCGGCAGGGGCTGATCTTGGCTCAAAGCGACCACCACCAGCCTCCCCTCCGTCCGGAGAACCCGCTGACACTCCTCCAGCACCCGATCAATATCCGCCGCGGAAAACAGATCCAGGGTGAAACTGGAGAATATTTTATCCCGCGAACCGTCCCGTAAGGGTAGAGAAACCGCGTCTCCGATGATCAGGTCTGCCTTTTCCTCTGTGCCCGATCCGCCCAGCCGCTCCCGGGCGATATCCATCATCCCCTCCGAGAGGTCAATTCCGGTCACCCTCCCAGACGGTCCTACCGACCTGGACAGATCCACCAGCGCCCTTCCGGTTCCCGATCCTATTTCCAGCACCCGGTCTCCCGGCCGGGCCTGGAGCATCTTCAAACCCCGGCGGATAAAGGGTCCTTCACTGGATGCTGCCAGCAGGTCATAAAACCCGCTGATCCGGTCATAAAACTCCCCCGCCGCTTGCCGCGGCCTGTCGACCGGGGGAATATCCAGGGAGTTCATCTGGGTGCGTTTCTCTGCTGTCATCAAGTTTTCCTTTCCCGGGTTTTCTAAAGCAATCCAGCGGTAAACAGCTGGCTTACAGCCCTGTTCATACTGTAAATAAACTGCTCTATTTTGTCCATGGCTAGCCATCTGGCACCCGATCTAATTTTCGATACATATCCGCGTCCGGATCTTCCTCCAACCAGTTCCATCCGCGCTAAATGATGATAACACGCGCTAAATGATGATTGACAAGCGTTTTTCTCACTGCTACAATAAAAATACAATGTGATACCCACACAACATATACGCAACAAGAAACGATACGCTGAACCAATTGCGCGCCTGACCCGGTTCAGAAGCCCAAGAATTAACTCGTCGCTGCCGCCCTCTTGATCTCTATCTGGGTGGCATTTTTTTTACCGGTGCTTAGATTACAACCGGGTTGATCTGGCTGGTTCAGTTATTTCCGTGGATTTCTCCCGCACCGTTTAACTGACCAGAAAAATCAGACGGTGCTTTTTTATCTGACCGGTCGGATAAACTCATTCTCCATCACACGCAGCTATGTTTTTCATCGGCGACCCGGTAGGAGTGGATGAGGGAGAATCATCGATGACCGCATCAAGGCGTCAGGCGCAAACGAATAACCCCGTGGGAGCCGTCATGGTGGTGGGGGGAGGCATCGCCGGCATGCAGGCTTCCCTGGACCTCGCTGAACAGGGTTTTAAGGTTTATTTGATCGAAAAAAGTTCGGCCATCGGGGGGAAAATGGCCCAGCTGGACAAAACCTTTCCCACCAATGACTGCGCGATGTGCACCATCTCGCCCAAGCTGGTCGAAACCGGCCGCCATCCCAACATTGAAATCCTCACCAATTCGGAAGTCCTTGACCTCACCGGGCAGGTGGGGAATTTTCAGGCCCGGATCCAGCAAAGCCCGCGGTATGTGATCGCCGATAAATGCGTGGCCTGCAACGACTGCGTGGAAGTCTGTCCGGTAGTCACACCCGATCCTTTCAACGTAAACCTGGTCGACCGCCGGGCGGTGTTTAAATCCTATCCCCAGGCGGTGCCCAATGCCTATGCCATCGAAAAAGCAGGCGTCGCCCCCTGCCGGGACGCCTGTCCTGCAGGTCAGCGGGCCCAGGGATACATCGCCCTGATCCGGGAGGGCCGCTGGGATGATGCCCTGCGGGTGATCAAAATGGATAATCCTTTTCCCGGGATCTGCGGGAGAATTTGCAATCACCGCTGCGAGACCGCCTGCAACCGGGGTAAGTTTGATGAGCCGATCAACATCCGGGCCCTCAAACGCTTTGTAACAGACCAGGTTTATCAGGAACCCCGCCAGCCGCTTGACCCGGTGCCCATCAAGCATCCGGATCAAAAAGTGGCCGTGATCGGCGCCGGTCCCTGCGGGTTAACCGCTGCCCAGGACATCGTCCAGGAAGGCTACCCGGTGTCAGTTTTTGAAGCCATGCCGGTGGCCGGCGGCATGCTCCGCCTGGGCGTACCGGAATACCGCCTGCCCACAGAAATCATCGAACGTGAAGTCCAGGACATTATCGACCTCGGGGTTGACCTGCGGTTAAACCACCGGGTGGACGACCTCGACGCCTTATTCGACCAGGGATTTCAAGCCGTGCTGATCGCTGTCGGCGCCCACGAAGGTGTCCGCCTGCCCATCCCCGGCTCCCAGCTGGAGGGCGTGTTGATCAACACCCGGTTCCTGCGCGATGTCCGCCTGGGGCGTTATCAAAAGGATGGATCCGATCAGGCCCCCGACCTGGGGGAGCGGGTGCTCGTCCTCGGCGGGGGCAATGTGGCCGTGGACTGCGCCCGGACAGCTGTCCGGTTGGGCAAAGAGGTGCACCTGGCCTGCCTGGAAAGCCGCTCCGAGATGCCCGCCCACGACTGGGAGGTGAACGCCGCCGAAGAAGAAGGCGTCACCCTCCATCCCGGACGCTCCTTTGAACGCATTCTGGGAGACGATCAGGGGCAAGCAGCGGGGATGGAATTGATGAGGGTGGAAGGGTTTTCCTTTGATGAGAGCGGCGGCTTGCACGTAGAAAAAATTCCTGATTCCCAGCACACGATCCCGTGTGAAACGTTGATCTTCTCCGTCGGCCAGCGGGCCGGATTAGCCTTTATCCCCGACGACGCCGGGGTGGGGATCACGGACAAACAAACCATCGCCATCAACCCCAACACCCTGGCGGCCACCCGCGAAGGGGTATTTGCCGCCGGCGACAGCGTGTCGGGAACCTCCTTTGTGATCGAGGCGGTGGACAGCGGACACACGGTCGCCCGCTCCATGATCCGCTACCTGGAAGGCAAGCACCTGGAGCCGCCGCGGAAACCGCGGCTGCCTGTTGTCGAATTATCTGAAAGCGAGATCCAGGAAAAATTTAGCCGGGGTGAAATCAAGCCCCAGTCCCGGGTCCCCCTCCCCGAACTCGCCGTGGAGCAGCGGGTGAATAACTTTGCCGAAGTAGAAGGCTGCTATGACGAAGAAAGCGCCCGCCAGGAAGCCGCCCGCTGTCTGTCCTGCGGCGTGTGCTCCGAATGCATGTCCTGCGTCTTCGCCTGCGGCAAGGATGCCATTGATCATGAGATGACGGCCGCCGAAAAATTCCTTGAGGTCGGAGCCGTGATCCTGGCGCCCGGTTATCAAACCTATCAGGCCGAGCTGTCTGAAGAATTCGGCTTCGGACGCTACCCCAATGTGGTCACCTCGCTGCAGTATGAGCGCATGCTGTCCGCCAGCGGGCCGACCGGGGGTCATATCCGCCGGCCCTCGGACCAGGAAAGGCCGACAAGAATCGCCTTCCTCCAGTGTGTCGGGTCCCGCGACCAGGCCCACGATTACTGCTCCGCCGTTTGCTGCATGTACGCGGCGAAAGAAGCCATCATGACCGTGGAACACGCCCGGGCAGAAGACCGCTCCGCTGGAAGGGAAGCGGACCCGGTCCACTGCCAGGTCTTTTTCATGGACTCCAGGACTTACAGCAAAGGCTACGAAGAATATTACCGCCGGGCGGAAGAGAAATACGGCGTGGTCTACACACGCTGCCGGCTGAGCGAGGTCAAAGAAAACCCCCGGACCCGGGACCTGCGCCTGCGTTATTTCACCGCCTACGGGGAGGAACACCAGTTGATCGAGGAAGAATTTGACCTGGTTGTGCTCTCGGTGGGGATGGAAATATCAGACTCAGTTAAAACCTGGGCAGACAGCTGGGAGTTGAGCTCGATCCCTACGGTTTCTGCCACACCACCTTATTTGACCCCCTGCAGACCTCCAAACCGGGAATTTTCGCCGCCGGACCTTTCAAAGAACCCAAGGACATCCCGGAAACGGTGATGGAAGCCAGCGGCGCGGCCGCCAAAGCCGCTGAAATTCTGGCCCCGTCCCGGCATACCCTTTCCGTTCATCAGGAATATCCCCCCGAAAAGGACGTTTCCGGTCAACGTGCCAGGACCGGCGTCTTTGTCTGTCACTGCGGCAGCAACATCGGCGGCTATCTGGATGTGCCCCAGGTGGCCGATTATGCCCGGGCCCTGCCGGGCGTCGTCCACGCCGAAGACAACCTCTACACCTGCTCGCAGGACACCGTCGCTCATATCATCGACACGGTCAAGGAGCTGGATCTAAACCGGGTGGTGGTCTCCTCCTGCACCCCCTTCACCCATGAGCCGCTGTTTCAGGATGCCATCCGCCAGGCGGGCTTGAACCCCCACCTCTTCGAGATGGCCAACATCCGCAACCAGTGCTCCTGGGTGCATTCGGATGACTGGGACCAGGCGACGGCAAAAGCTAAAACCCTCACCCGGATGGCGGCTGCCAAGGCCTCCGCGCTCGATGCCCTGCACATTTCCCAGGTGCCCGTGGTCCAGGAGGCCCTGATCCTCGGGGGAGGCGCGGCGGGGATGAGCGCCGCCCTCAACCTGGCCGATCAGGGTTTTCAGGTCCATCTGCTGGAACGAGAGCACGAGCTGGGGGGTAATTTACGCCGGGTGCACACATTCGCCGATTTTGGGTCCCCCATCCCACAAGATCCCCAGACTTTCCTGGGGGAGCTGACCGAACGGACCCTTTCCCACCCCCTGATCACCACCTACCTGGGGTCCGAGCTGGTAGAAACCAGCGGCTTTAAAGGAAATTTCACCTCCCGGATCCGCCAGGGGGGAGAACCGGTGGAAATCCGCCACGGGGTGATCATCACAGCTACCGGCGGAGAGGAATACCGCGGCCCGGAGTATCACCTGGAAGAACATCCCCGGGTGATCACCCAGAGTGAATTCGAAAGCAGTCTGGCGGCGGGGGACCAACCCGACCGGGTGACCATGATTCAATGCGTGGGCCCCGCCGAAGATTACTGCAGCCGGATCTGCTGCACAACCGCCCTCAAAAACGCGCTCCACCTCCAGGAAATTCACCCCGGTGCGGAAATCACCATCCTTTACCGCGATATCCGCACCTACGGGTTCAAGGAGCGCCTGTATACCCGGGCCCGGGAGGCAGGGATCCGTTTTATTCATTACCCCGCCGACCGCAAACCAGAAGTGATCCTTCCGGAAAACGATCAACCGCTATCGTCCGGCCGCTGGCCTCCGCTGACGGTCCGGGCCCGGGATCCGATCGTAAACAGGACCCTGGAGATAGATGCCGACCTGGTGGTGCTCTCCACACCGATCGTCCCTTCCCCGGGCACAGATCAACTGGCGACCCTGCTGAAGCTGTCGACCGGAGTGGACGGGTTCTTCATGGAAGCTCACGCCAAACTCCGCCCGGTTGATTTTTCCGCAGACGGGGTGTTCATGGCCGGGATGGCTCACTATCCCAAGCTGCTGGACGAAACCATCGCCCAGGCCCAGGCAGCCGCCTCTCGGGCGGCCCTGACCCTGTCACGGGAGAGCCTGTCCACCAACGCCCGGGTGGCGGTGGTCGACCCCGAAAAATGCGTCGGCTGCCTGACCTGTGTGCGCATTTGCCCCTACGATGTCCCCGTGGTCTCCCGGGAGTATACCGGGATAGGCCAGATCACCGGAGCGGCCTTCATCGAGTCAGCAGTCTGTCACGGCTGCGGATCCTGCGCTGCGGAATGCCCGGCTGGCGCCATCCAGCTGCAGCAGTACACCGATGAACAAACCAGGATCAAAGTGGAAGCCTGTTTATCCTCCCTGGAGATAGAAAAAGGATGAACCTATGACCGAACAATTCGCGCCGGAAATCATCGCCTTTTGCTGTCATTACTGCGCCTACGCAGCCGCTGACCTGGCCGGGTCCATGCGCCTGTCTTACCCTCCTGCCATCAAAGTGGTCGAGATGCCCTGCACAGGGAAGGTGGATCCACTCTACATCCTCCAGGCGCTGGAAGATGGCGCGGACGGGGTGATGGTGGCCGGTTGACTGCCTGGAGACTGCCATTACCTGGAAGGTAATCTCCAAGCCAAACGCCGGATCGATCACACACGCGGCCTGCTTCAGGAGATCGGGATCAACCCCAATCGACTGCGGATGTTCAACCTGTCCGCGGCCATGGCCGGGGCCTTCGTGGAAAACGCGAAATTATTCACAGAGGAAATTCACCGGCTGGGACCCAGTCCCCTGGGAAACGGAAAAAGACCCGCTGATCAAACCGGATCCCTGAAGGATCAATCGACCTGAGTTGAGGAGAACCTTATGATCATCGCTGAACAAAAACCGCTGGATGAAATCAAAAAACTCTTGGGTGAAGCGGAGGAGGTGCTGGTCGTCGGCTGCGGAACCTGCGTCACCGTCTGTTTTGCCGGGGGCGACAGGGAAGCCCAGATTATGGCCTCTGCCCTGCGCATGGCATCCAAACTGGACGGGGGATCGAAGCAGGTGACCGACCTAACCGTCCAGCGCCAGTGCGAATGGGAATACCTCGATGAAATCAAGGAGGAGATCGCCGGTGCGGACGTCGTCCTTTCCCTCGGCTGCGGTATCGGGGTCCAGGCCATCGCCGAGCACTATCCGCAAAAGTGGGTGGTGCCCGGGCTGAACACCACCTTTTTGGGCCTGCCCACGGAACAGGGGATCTGGGAAGAACGCTGTGCCGCCTGCGGGGACTGCGTGCTGGGAATCACCGGGGGCATCTGCCCCATCGCCCGCTGCTCCAAATCACTGCTCAATGGACCGTGCGGCGGATCCGAAGACGGCCACTGTGAGATCGACCCAGACGTCCCCTGCGCCTGGCAGGCCATTTTTGACCGCCTGAGCGCCATGGACAGGATGGATTCTCTCCTGGAATACCAGACCCCTAAAAACTGGCGGACCTCGCGGGACGGGGGGCCGCGTAAAATTGTCCGCAAGGATCTGAGGTTAATCGAGGACGAAGCCTAAGCATCGGGAGAAGATGATCATGAACACAAACAACAACGGCTTTTTCGTAGGCTCCAGACTTGAACAGGTTTTTCACGCCGGCAAATTCGCAGTGACCGGGGAGCTGGGTCCTCCCCAGAGCGCGGACGGGGATGTCATCCGGGAAAAAAGCCAGCTGCTCAAGGGCTATGTGGACGCGGTCAACATCACCGACAACCAGACCGCCATCGTCCGCATGTCCAGCATCGGTTCGGCCGCGATCATGATGGAAGAGGACCTGGAACCGGTGATTCAGATGACCTGCCGGGACCGGAACCGGCTGGCTATCCAGAGCGACCTGCTGGGCGCTCACGCCCTGGGGATGCACAACCTGCTCTGTCTTTCCGGCGACCACCAATCCTTCGGAAATCATCCCACCTCCAAAAATGTCTTTGACCTGGATTCCATTCAAATGGTCAAAATGGTCGCGGATATGCGGGACCAGGGCATCTTTCAATCCGGGGATAAATTCAAGGGAGAAAGCGCCAAATTTTTCATCGGGGCGGCAGCGGCTCCCTTTGCCGACCCGGTTGAATTCCGCCCTTACCGCCTGGCGAAAAAGATTAACGCCGGAGCCAATTTCATCCAGACCCAGCTGGTTTACGACCTGGAGGAATTTAAAAAATACATGGACAAGGTCCGGGAGCTGGGCCTGCACGAAAAAGCTTACCTGATGGCCGGAGTGGGCCCGCTGAAGAGCCCGGGGATGGCCCGTTATATGAAAAATAACGTGCCGGGCATCCTGGTGCCGGATGAAATCATCCAACGGATGAACGCGGCTGGAAAACCCTGGGCTGACAAGGATAAATCGGAGCTCACCAAAGAAGATAAAGCCGCCCGCTCCCGGGCCTGGAAGGAAGAAGGGATCCAGATCTGCATCGATCTGATCCAGGAACTGCGCCAGGTTGAGGGGGTGGCGGGCGTCCATATCATGGCGATTGAGTGGGAAGAGGCTGTCAAACCCATCGTAGAGGGAGCGGATCTCTATCCGCGTCCCCGGGTGAAGCAGCTTGACATCAGCTGAACAAAGGGTTAAAGATGACTGAAAAACGGGAAATCAGCGGGACCCAACCGCACACCATCAACAGCCAGCTGGCCAAACGGATCCAGGAAGAGCTGGGTCAAAATGTGTACCTGTGCTACCAGTGCGTCAAGTGCACCAGCGGCTGTCCGGTCAGCCAGTTCTTTGACTACCAGCCCAACCAGATCATGCGCTCCCTGCAGCTGGGCGTGGAGCAGATCGCGCTCGAATCCCAGACCCCCTGGCTGTGCGCCTCCTGCCTGACCTGCACCACCCGCTGCCCCCAGGGGTTGGACATCACCGCTATCATGGAATTTCTCACCCGGGAGGTCCTGGAACGGGGGATGGAGCCCCAGGTGCCGGCCACCGATCACTTCAACAAAGCCTTCATGCGTGAGGTGAACATCTGGGGGCGGTCTTATGAACCGGGGTTGATGGCGGAACTGATCCTGCGCAGACCCCAATCCGCCCTGGAAGATCTTCCCCTTTACCTGAAATTTTTCCAGAAAGGCAAGGTCGACCTGATCCCCCACCCGGTGCGGATGCCCAGCAAAAAGAAAATTAAACCCGACCCGGGAGCCGAGAAAGCTGTGGCCTATTATCCCGGCTGTTCGCTGGAATCCACTGCCTCCGAGTACGACCGCTCCACTCACGCGGTCTGTCAGGCCCTGGGCCTGGAGCTGGTTGAACCCCGGGGCTGGGTGTGCTGCGGCTCCTCGGCCGCCCACCGCGCGGATCCGGAAGCGGCCCTGCGCCTGCCCCTGGAAAACCTCTCCCTGATGGAGAGGATCGGCTACCGGGAAGTGACCATGCCCTGCGCCGCCTGCTACAACCGGCATAAGGCCGCCCAGTATGAAATTCGCCGCCACCCGGATAAAGCGGGGCAAATGGCCGAAAAAATGGGCCGGGAGTATGAGGACACCGTCCACGTCAGCACCCTGGTAGAAGCCCTCTCCACCCATGTGGGGCCCGCTGAGGTCTCCCGGCGGGTAAAAACCGCTGAAAGACCTCCACCTGGTCTCTTATTACGGCTGTTTGCTCACCCGCCCGCCCGAGGTCACTCAATCCCCGCACCCGGAAAACCCCACGGACCTGGACCAGCTGATGGAAGCCCTGGGCGCAGAAGTTCACGATTGGTCTTATAAGACCACCTGCTGCGGGGCCGGCCACAGCCTGACCCGGCCGGATATTGTGGTTGACCTCAGCGGCACGCTGATCAACCAGGCTAAAAAAGCCGGCGCGGAGGCCATCGTGGTCGCCTGCCCGCTGTGCCATTTGAACCTGGATGCCAGGCAGTTTCAGATGGAAGTCGGAGAGCCGCTGCCCATCTTTTACTTTACCCAGCTGATGGCCGTTGCCCTGGATCTGCCCCCCAAAACCGCAGCGCTGAAAAAGAACGTCGTTGACCCCCATCCTTTATTGGTTGAAAAATGTTTGTGGAACCAGGTCTGATCCCCGGGCTTGTTGAGGCCGGATTTCAGATCTGAGTTGTCCCCAGATTTGGCGGAAAGCTGTTTTCCAGACCGATCAGGGAGGTGTCATATGAACCCGAACGCGCCCCAGACTCACGACTCGGCAGACTATTTAAACCTGGCGGTTGAAACTGCCTGGGAAGATCTCTGCTCAACGTATGATGTCCGGACGGAAGTCCCCTCCCTGGAATCCCTGTTCCACAACGTCGACCTGGGTACCCCGGAAGACGCCGCCGAAACCGTTGTCACCAACATGCTGTTGGACGTTATCTCCCAGGTGGACCGCTTTTCAGCCTGGTACACAAAGCCGGCCCGGGACTTCGGCCTGGTTTCGGTCTGGGACTGCGATGCCTGCACCCACCACTGGGTGCTGACCGTGGACACTTACATTCGCTGGCTGGGCCCCATCCATCATTTGAAAACGGCCATCGAAAAAAACAGCGGCGTGCTGCAGGGGATGATGCTGGTCGACCGGCTGATGAGGAAGGAAAACCAGGACCCGTGCACCATCGCCCGCTGCGGCTGTGAACCTCCCCGGTTCATCAAAATCAAAACCTCTGCCCTCGACCAGGCGAACATCCTTTGCGACTCGTGCCTGCAGCCCTTCATGCCCTGATTCCCTGTTACGGAAATGCCTGATGGGGGTAGATCTTTCCCTCCCGGGGAGCCCATGTATTAATCTTCACAATCCTTGATTGACATGATATATCAGGTACAATATACTAACCAGAGAGGTTGGAAAAACGCAGCGCTCTGGCCTCTTTTGATGCTGGAATCAAGTTCAATCTTAAGTAACCTCCAAGGAGGCAGGTGTGTACAAAAAATTATTTATTCCAGGTCCCACGCACGTAGACGACGAGATCCTCGAAGCTATGTCCATGCCCATGATCGGGCACCGGGACGCCCTCTATTCAGATTTACATGGTGCAGTGGTCGGCAAACTTCAAAAAATGCTGAAAACCGACAACCGGATTTATCTTTCTACTTCTTCTTCCACGGGGATGATGGAAGGTTCCCTGCGCAACACGGTCCAGAAAAAAGCGTTGATGACCAACTGCGGCGCCTTTTCCCGCCGCTGGGCGGAAATTGCCCGGGCCAACGGCAAGGAAATCGAGGTCATTGATGTGGAATGGGGCACCGCGACCACGCCCGACCTGTTCGACAAACACCTGGCCAAAGGCGGTTTTGACAGCGTATTCGTCACCCACAACGAAACTTCCACCGGGGTGCTGAACCCGCTGAAAGAGATCGGCCAGATGGTCAAGGAAAAATATCCCGACGTGCTGGTGCTGGTGGATGCCGTCAGCTCCATGGCCGGCGCGGAAATCAAAGTTGATGAGTGGGGATTGGACGTGGTGCTCGCCGGCACCCAGAAAGCGTTCGCCCTGCCCCCCGGACTCTGCGTGGTCACCGTCAGCGACCAGGCTTTTGAGCGCTCCACCCAGGTAGAAAACAAGGGTTATTATTTTGATTTTGAAGTGTTTGAAAAGAAAGCGGTGAAGCATCAAACCCCGGCAACCCCGGCGGTGAGCATCATCAACGCCCTCAACGTCCAGCTGGACAGGATCTTCGCTGAAGGCCCCGGCAGCCGCTATCAGCGTCATTTCGACATGGCGAATCACGTCCGGAGCTGGGCCAAGGAACACTTCGATCTGTACAGCGATGAGAACTATCTCTCCCCCACCGTGACCAACGTGCACAACACCCGGGGCATTGACGTGGTCAACCTCAACCAGGAGCTGGCCAAACGGGGAGCGATGATCTCCAACGGTTACGGCGACCTCAAAGGCACCTGCTTCCGTATCGCCCATATGGGAGACCTGAAGGTAGCGGATGTGCAGTGGTTGACCGGTGAGATTGACGACATCCTTGGTTTATAAGTTTTCAGGGGGGCGGTCGCTGACCGCCCCTTTTTAGCTAATGTAAAAGAGGTAAATGATGAAAGTACTAATTTGTGATCCCACCGATCCTGCCGCCCTGAAGATCATGGCCGATGCCGGGATTGAAGTCGTTGACCGCTCGGATATCACCCCCGAAGAACTGCTGGAAGAAATCCCCGAGTATCAGTGCATGGTCGTTCGCAGCCGGACCAAGGTCCGAAAACCGGTGATTGACGCGGCTGAAAACCTGAAAGCTATCGTCAGGGCCGGGGTAGGCCTGGACAATATTGATGTTGACTATGCGAAATCCAAGGGGGTCGAGGTGCTCAACACCCCCAGCGCCAGCACCCAGTCCGTGGCCGAACTGACCGTCGGGTATTTGTTCGCCCTGGCCCGGGATATCCCCCAGATGACCGCCTCCATGCGGGAGGGAAAATGGGAAAAGAAATCCTTCAAAGGGATCGAGGTCGCGGGAAAAACCCTGGGGCTGATCGGCTCCGGACGCATCGGCCAGGCTGTCGCCCAGCGGGCGATCGCCCTGGGCATGGAGGTGCTCGCCTACGACCCCTACATCGAGGAGCTCCCCGACGTGGAACTGGTCGATTATGATCAATTGCTGAAACGGTCAGATTTTATCAGCCTGCACGTCCCCCACACCGAGGAAACCCACCATATCGTGGATGCGGCGGCCCTGGATAAAATGAAAGACGGGGTGCGGATTATCAACTGCGCCCGCGGAGGGACGATCGATGAGGATGCCCTTTACCAGGCGATAACCAGCGGGAAAGTCGCCGGCGCCGCCCTGGACGTCTTTGAAAAGGAACCCCCCGAGGATACCAACCTGTTCACCCTCGACCAGGTCATCGGCTCCCCTCATGTCGGGGCCGGGACCTTCGAAGCTAAAGAACGGGTGGGCCAGGTTGCCGCCCAGAAAGTGATCAACGCTTTAAGGATTAAGGATTTTTTATGGCCACTATCAAACCATTTCGAGCTATTCGCTACAACCAGGACCGGATTGACAGCATCAACAACGTGATCAGCCAGCCGTACGACCGGGTGCGCTACGGCCTGCAGGATCAATACTATGACCTCAGTGAGTACAATATCACCCGGATCATCAAGGGCAAGGAAATGGAGGCGGACAACGAGCAGGACAACGTCTACACCCGGGCTAAGAATTACTTACAGGAATGGCTGGAGCAGGGCATCCTGCAGCGGGAGGATCAGCCCGCCCTCTACGTCTATCATCAAACCTTCCCCCTCCCCGACGGCTCGGACGTCACCCGCCGAGCGCTGCTGACCGCGTTTGAACTAGCCCGTTTTGAGGAAGGCATCGTCCTCCCCCATGAAAAGACGCACGCCGGGCCCAAGGTCGACCGCCTTAATCTCACCCGGGCCACAGAAACTTACTTCGGAAACATCTTCATGCTCTATCCCGATCCCCGGAATCAGGTGGATGCCATCCTGGCCCAAGCCCTGGACCGGGAACCGGATATCACCGCCCGAGAGCTGCACGAAAAAGACGTCCTCCACCAGGTCTGGATAGTCAAAGACCCGGATGTCATCGACCGGGTGCGAGAAGAAATGGCGGACAAGAAAAATATCATCATTGCCGACGGTCACCACCGCTACGAGACCGCGCTGACTTACCGCGATGAAATGCGCGAGAAATACCCCAATGCCCCCGCAAACGCCGGCTTTAACTACCGGATGACCGCCATGGTCAGCATGAGCGATCCGGGGCTGACCATTTTGCCCACCCACCGGCTGATCTTTGATTATCAGAAAATGACCGCGGCGGAGATCGTGAAAAAAGCCCGAGAATTCTTCGAGGTCAAGGAAGTGGACGGGCGTCAGGCGCTGGAAGCGGAGCTGTCCGCGGCGGAAGGCGAAATTGGCGTGATGGGCCTGGTCACCCAGGAAGGTGCTTACTTCCTGCGGCTGCAGGACACCGGGGTGATGGAAAAATTGGCCCCGGACCGGGTGGAAGCCTGGCGCGAGCTTGACGTCAGCATCCTGCACAACCTGGTTTTCGATCACATTATGGACATCAGTGAAGAAAAAATTGACAACAAGGAAAACATTCAATACCTGCGGGAGCCGGACCTGGGCTACGAGGATGTGGCGGAAAAGGCGACCTCTTTCCTCTTTGTGCTCAACGCGACCAGGATTGAACAGGTGAAAGCCTGCACCAAAGCCGGGGAAAAGATGCCCCAGAAATCAACCGATTTTTACCCCAAGGTGATTACCGGCCTGGCCATGCTGCCCATCAGCCCGGAAGAAAGGCTGTAACCCCCAAAGTTATCCTAAAAAGGCTGTCCGGACGGACAGCCTTTTTTTGGTTAAAACTACAGCATCCAGCACATCAGCGTTCGCGGTCCAGCCACAGTTCCCGGTATTCTCGGTCCCAATCCTGCTGGTAAAAGCGGAAGGCCAGCACCCAGCCCACCGCCAGAGCCGTCCAAAAAATAACCCCCCGGAAGCCGGTCAACCACAGCACCGGGGCGATACTCAACCCGGCCGCCGCGCTGCCCCGTGCCGCATGTCCGTAAAGCAGCACCAGGGTGATCAACACCGCCAGCGTGATCAACGCCGGCACCGGCTGCACCGCCAGCAAAGCGCCCCCGGCGGCCGCCAATCCCATCCCACCCCGGAAGCCGGCGAACAGCGACCAGCAGTGCCCGATCACGGTCAGCGCAGCGGTCAGTACGATCACGGCCCGGGGGTAATCACCCTGGACCGCCAGGTAGGAGGGGGCAAACCCTTTCCCCAGATCCAGCGCCAGGACCACGATCCCGGGAAACCACCCTACCTGCCGGATGGTGTTGGTGGTGGTCGCGTGCCCGGATCCCCCTTCGCGGATATCAATCCCCCCCACCAGGCGGGAAACCCACAGAGAAAAAGGCAGCGACCCCGCCAGATAACCCAACGGGGGCAAAAACCAGCCGTGAGCAAAAAGATCATCCATTCCGAAACCCTCCTCTCAGGAAAAAAGCGGGACCAGCAGCAGCAAAACACCCCGGACCAGCACCGCGGCGGCCAGGGCAATGACCACGCTCAGCCCGGCGATCACGGCCATATCCCTCCCGTTCAGCTCCCTGCGCAGAGCGGCCAGGGTGGCCAGACAGGGGATGTAAAAGACCACAAAGATGGTGAAAGTGACCATTTGTATGGGATTGAGGGCGGTGGACAGCTCCAGGGTTCCCAGGGCCTGGCGGAGCATGATCAGGGAAAGCTCCTTGCGCAGCACGCCAAAGATCAGCGGCACTCCCACCGCGGAGGGCAGTCCCAGCACCCAGGTGATTGGCCTGGCTAGGAGATTGAGGTAGCTGTCGAATTTGAACCGATGGGCCAGCTCCAGGAATACGCTGCCGAAAATCAGCAGCGGCCAGGCCTCAATGACAAATTCTTTGGCCCGGAACCAGGTTTTCTGCAGCATCGTTTTCAGGGTGGGCACCCGGTAAGCCGGGACCTCCAGGATCATCCCCGGTGTTTTTTCCAGGATCCTCCAGGAAAGGAAGCGTCCGGTGATGGCGATGACCAGGATGTTGAATATATAAATTCCCAGGGCTGCCAGCGACCCCAGGTAATAAGCGACCAAACCGAAGATGACCGCGATCCGGGCTGCGCAGGGAACCATGATCGCCAGGGTTGCCGACAGGAAGCGGTCCCGCCGCTCCCGCATGGTGCGGGTGGCCATCACCGCCGGCACATTACATCCGTAGCCGAGGATAAAAGGCACGATGGCTTTCCCGTGCAGGCCCATTTTTTGCATCAAGGCGTCCATCAAAAACGCCAGCCGGGGTAGGTACCCCACATCCTCCAGAAACCCCATCCCCAACAAAAAAGGCAGTAAATAAGGAAGCACGATCGCGGCCCCTCCGGCGATTCCCTGGACAGCCCCCACGACCAAATCAGTGATCAGAGAACCTTCCCCGCTGTAGCTGGAAATCATCACGGTCAGGCGGTCAAAGAGAGCCAGCAGCGGCCCTTCAATGGTCGAGCCTACCAGGTAAACCAGCTGGAAAAAGGCCAGCAAAATCAGCAGCAGCAGCACATATCCCCAGAAAGGGTGCAGCAAATAATCATCCAGCTTGGTCTGCCAGGTCACCCGCTCGGCGCCCCGGCTGAGCACGCGGTTGGTGATTTCCCGGGAGCGGGCGTACCGCTCGGCGGAAAAAACCCAGACCATTTCTTTGCCCTTTGCCTGTTTAATCTCCTCAATTTTTTCCTGGATGAGCTCCGCCAGTTCCGGCTGTTTGTCCTTGACCTCTCCAAAGAACTCTTCCCCCTCCTGCAGCAGCCAGATCGCCCTGGTTTCCGGGCTCCAATCCTGATCCTGATCCCCGGGTTCCACCGCCAAGGCGATTTCCTGAACAGCTTCCTCCAGAAGCTGGTCCTGATAAGGCGGCCGCCGGGCGGGCTGTCCCTCCCGGGCTGCTTTGAGGACGGCAAGGAACAACTTCTGGATTCCCCTCCCTCTGCTGGCGACCAGCGGCAGGACGGGGACCCCCAGAATGTCCTGCAGCAGCGGGCCGTCGATCTCCATCCCCATCCGGGAGGCTTCGTCCATCATGTTCATTCCCACCACCACCGGCTTGCCCAGTTCGAGCAGTTCCAGGGTCAATTCCAGCCCTTGAATCAAATGGGAAGCATCAACCAGGTTGAGGATGACATCAACTTCATTGGAGGTCAGATAGCGTAAGACTTCCTCTTCGGCCAGGTTGGACCCCGACAGCGAGTAGGTCCCCGGTAAATCGACCAGCTCCAGGTCTTCCGCCAGCACCCGGATCTTGCTCTCGGTGTAAGTGACCGTGGTCCCGGGGAAATTGCCGGTTTCCGCTTTATACCCCGCAACCTGGTTGAATAAGGTGCTTTTTCCGCAGTTAGGCTGTCCGATAAGGGCTATACGCATAATTCGACCTCGACCATCGAGGCCACCCCGCGCCCCAGAGCCACAGAACGCCCATCATCTTCGACCAGGATGGGCCCTTTCAAAGGCGCCTTG
>JAXHNK010000005.1:0-137380 GCA_034520505.1 Anaerolineales bacterium
CGTCCTCTTCCAGCACCCCGGCCTCCCGGGCGATCTTCACCTGTCCCTGCAGCAGCCGCTCCAACCCGCGGCACATTACCTGTTTCAGCTGCTCCCGCGCCGTGCTTTTCACCGCCTGCTTCACCAGCCGCCGGACCACTCCTCCGCTCAGACTCCCGCCGCTGGCAACCGTGTTGAAAGCTTCATCCCCCACCTTTCGGAGGATGTTTCTCCCTACCGGCCCGATCTGCTGCCAGAAGTTGGCCGAGCCCCGTTTGATCGAATGCCAGAAGCGCGTCAGCGCTTTGCGCCGGTCCCCCCGCAGCTTGTGCAAAAAACTGATCCGTCTTGTCAAGCGTTGGCGTTCTGCTTTACAGTACGTATCCACCTTCTGGACCGCTTCCTTGTCTCCGGCGGACTGGTAGCGGCTTTGCAGCTGGCGGCAGTTAGCATCCAGGTCATTGCGCTCCTGCTTGGTGGCGTGGATCATCCGATCCAGGATTTCATCTGCTCCTTCCGCCTGGCGCACCCCTGGGACCGGGACCATCAGCTCCGGGGAATGGGCCGCGGTGTCCAGGCTGATTTCATCCTCCAGGAATGTACCCCCGAGATAGAGCAGGAAGCGGGCTTCCTCAAACGTCCGGCCTGGACCTTCTGCATGACCCGCGCCGAACGGCACCAGGCTGAAACTGAAAACCACCAGCAGTACCCATGATTTCACTTTATTCTTCATCTGTTTTTCACTCCTCGATCAGCGCCAGGGCTTCCAGGTAGCGCAGCTCCCCATCAACCAGGCCAAAGGTCAGGGAATCCCCATAATACAGGTCCCCGCCCTCCAGAAAGGCTTTTTCCATCGGGATTTCCACATAGGTGCTAAGCCCTGCAGCTGCCAGCATCTCATCCAGGTTCATATATGCGTCGAACTGCTCCGGGAAATACGGCAGGGGCGCCAGCGGACCAATTTCATCCATTTCAAGCGGATCCGTTGCTTTCAAGTCGCCGTTGATGAAGGTGATTTCCACCCCCTGGCTGTAATAATCCCAGGTCTCCAGACGCACATCCTGCACACCTCCTCCGACCAGTTCTTCCTCATAGAACAGCAGCGTGAAAGCCTCCGGATAGCCGCGGTTCACCAGGTTTGTCATCTGCTCTTCGGACAGATTGTAGGGATCCTGAAACTGGGCGCCGGGCTGAACATTCTCGATCAATTTCGGCGCTTCCTGGAACCCCTGCCAGCCGGCGTACAGAAACAGGCCAGCGACTGCAACCAGCAGGCACAGCAATCCGCCGCAGCCTAGAAGCAGGAAGATCCACACTTTATTCTTGCCGGTTTTACCGGGAGATTTTTTGGTCATCGATCCGCATTCCTTGCTAATTAAAATATGAAATCTGGGTCAGCAAAAAGTTATCCACTTCCAGAAAGAGCTCAACGAAATTTCCTGATCAAAGGACAGCTCTTGTGCTCCAGCACCATGCTCTTACTATGAGTAGAGGATTAAGATAGCTAAATTGTACTCTTCTTTTGACAGAATAAAAGGTATATATCAAAATAATTAAACTCAGCTTTGGCGAATACTTCCAGGGGTGATATTCTGGCAGGTTTAATAAATCTCAATCAATTGAGAATAAAAGCGGGGGGATCCTCGCTGAACATATCATTCTCTAAAGCACTCTAACCGCCAGCAGGGCGATTTGATATATAATTAAGCCCATCAAGAGAAGGATGAGGGGTTCTGGTCATTGTCGGGAGAGGGTTTCCAGGTGAAAGAGGAGAAGGGGTTTGGATGACTGACAGGGAAGATTTGAAAATCTTAAACGTGGATCAGTATCAGGAAGATTCTAAGGCCCTGGAAAAATATTTTCTGCGCAATCATTTTTCGTACCAATTGATCACGGTTCCCTCCCTGGCGGGAGCAACTGAAGTGCTGGAGGAGGATGAAGTTGATCTGGTGCTGATGGATTATCAGCTCAAGGACGGCACTGCCTTTGACTTGATGCGCCGGTTGGGGGAAACCGCGGTTGTTTTCCTGGTCCGGGACGGGGATGAAAATGTCGCTGTCCGGGCGATGCGGGCGGGGGCACTGGATTATCTGGTGAAGGATGACCAGCGGGATTACCTGGCCGAGCTCCCCGGGGCGATCGCTCAGGCATTGAGCGCTAAACAGGAACAGCGGGAGAAGGAAAATTACCGCCGGCAGCTGGAAGAGATCGTCTCTGAGCGAGCCCAGGTGCTGATCGATGCCAATCAACGCTTGAAAACCGAAACAGAACAGCGAGCCAGGGCTGTGGAAGACCGCCAGCAGAATATGCTCCAGCAGGTTTCGATTGATGATCTTTCTGCGGCTATGGCCTCCACCCTGGACCTGGAGGTAATTTATCAGAGCATTCAACTTCACCTGCAGGATTTGTTTGATTTCCAGCTGCTGCTCCTGGCGGGTTTTGATTCGGAACAAAAAAGGATTCAGATAAAGTATCAGTGGCAATCTGACCCGATGGAAGGAGGCAGCCAGGGGGTTGAAGTGCCCGAGAGTGATCGGCTGGAGCGTTTGCTGTCCCGGGTAATCAGCAGCCGGGAGCTGTTGAATTTGGGTGATATTTCCGCGGCGGAAACGGAGGACGATCCAGCTTATCCCCTGCGCTGGGATGGAAGGGGAGAACTGACAGCCAGAAGCGGTGGTGCCCCTCAATCAGCCTTATTAGCTCCCTTGAACACGGAACAAGAGGTGATCGGGGTGCTGTATATTCAAACCCTGGGGGAATCCGCTTATGATTATTCCGATGCTGCCCAGTTTATGAGGGCGGTCAATGTGATTGCGCTCGGGCTGCGCAAAGCCTATTTATACGAAACTTCCGAGAGACAGCTGGAAAGATTATCCGCCCTGCACAGTATAGATCAGGCGATTTTTTCCAATTTGTCCCTGCCTTCCGTAATGGATGCCCTGCGGGACCAGTTAGTGAACTTGTTAGCAGTGGATGCCGTGGATATCCTCCTCTACCAGCCGGGGCTGGAAGCCCTGAAGATCATCACCCAGGCTGGTTTTCGGACCAATCCTATGCAACATACCGCCCTGCAGCTGGGCGAGGATCCAGGTGGGCAAACAGCGGCGTCCCGTAAACCGACCTATCTTCCTGACCTCGAGAGCGCCGGGGTGGTTTTTCAGCGCTCTGAAGGTTTTGAGGGGGAGGGGTTCCGGTCTTATTACGGATTTCCCCTGATCGCGAAAGGTAAAGTGGTGGGTGTGCTGGAAATCTTTCACCGGGAAAGGTTGGAATTTAATCAATCACAGGAAGAGTTCATCAGCAGGTTAGCGGGGCTGGGCGCGCTGGCCATTGAGTATAGAAATCTTATTCAGGAATTAAAGGGTTCTAATGCGGAACTGCTCCAGGCTTATGAGGCGATCATTAAAGGATGGGCCCACGCCCTGGAAACCCGGGGGATTGAGGCAGAGGGTCATGCTGAACGGGTGGTGGAATTAACCTTGGAAATTGCCGAGAGGATGGGTGTAGGGGGTAAGGAACTGCGGGATATCCAGCGGGGGGCTTATTTGCACGATGTGGGCAAGATGGGCATCCCGGATGAAATCCTGCTCAAGCAGGGCTCCCTGACTGTTGAGGAGCGGAAAAAGATCGGCCGCCATCCAGTGTTCGCCTATCAGCTGCTGGAATCGATCCGGTCCCTGCGGTCGGCGTTAAACATCCCCCTGTATCATCATGAGCGCTGGGACGGGAGGGGGTATCCGGAGGGGCTGCAGGGGGAGGATATTCCTTTGTCGGCCCGGATTTTTGCCGTGGTGGACGTCTGGGATTCGCTGCGGTCGGATAAGCCGTACCGGGATGCCTGGCCGCGGGAGAAAGCGCTGAACCACATCCGGGAGGATTCCGGCAAACACTTTGACCCCCGGGTGGTGGAGGTGTTTTTGGAGGTGCTGGAAGCGGGGGATTGATCAACAGGATTTCAACTTAATTTTTAATTGAGCAGATATCATCGCGGTTGATGGTGCCCTGAGTTCATCTCGGCTGAACAGCAGTTCCACTTCGCCAGGTTGCTGAAAGCAGGAGATCAACCTTTCCGGGATCATATCATCCGAAATTAAGGGAATTTCTTTCGTTGGCTTGGGGTTGCAGAAAACTTGGATTATGATCCCTTAAAACATCAGGGCTGTACCCAGTGCACTGGGTACAGCCCTGATGTTTTTATGTTAGATTATTGTTTAGGGGAGTTCTGCACAGGTCAGGATGCCAGTGTCTTCCCAGGTGTAGGTGTATTTGGTGGGCAAGTGACGCAGGAACCCGGCAAAGTCATCTGTGTCAACCACTTCTCTTGCGACACCCGTGTACGCGGTAATGGTATCCACGTTCTGCTCTGCCATGTAGATGTCAATGGCTGATTGCACGACACCACACTCCGCTGCGATCACGGTATCTTCGGCATCGGTTCCCACACCGGTCAGGGAAAGAGTGACAATCCCGAACAGCACGGCCAGGATGGCAATGGTGACCAGCAGTTCTACGAGGGTGAAACCGCCTTCGGCTCGATATATTTTTTCTTCATAATATCCTCCTTGAAGATATCTCTAAATAGAATGTTTTCCATGAATTATCTCAGTCAGACGAATACTTTGGTTCTCGCTGGATGAGTACCTCTATTAAAACATCTATTTTTTGTTATCGCCTTACAGGCACCTTACAGCAAATTTCAGGTTTTTTCCCTGGAAAACCCCTTTATTTCAGGAATCATCTTCCGCCCAGGGAGGACTGCAGCGTTTTGGGGTCGTTGGCGTTGGTCAGGGCGACATCTAGAGGGATCAATCCCCCCTGGTAAAGCTGCCCCAGCGCCCGATCCATGGTTTGCATTTCCTGCTCCACCCCTGTTTGCATCACGTTCAGCAGCTGATGGGATTTGCCTTCCCGGATCAAGTTGCGGACCGCGTTGTTGGCGATCATAATCTCCACAGCAGGCACCCGTCCGCTGCCGTCTAACCGGGGCAGCAGCCGCTGGGCGAGGATCGCCTGCAGGGTGAGCGAGAGCTGCATCCGGATCTGGCTCTGCTGATGAGGGGGGAAGGAATCCACCAGCCGGTCGACCGACTGGGGGGCGTTGTTGGTGTGCAGGGTGGAAAGGACCAGATGCCCGGTTTCAGCGGCTGTGATGCAGGCGGACATGGTTTCCGGGTCCCGCATTTCGCCAACCAGGATCACGTCCGGGTCCTGCCGCAGAGCCTGCCTGGCGGCAACTGCAAAAGATTGAGTGTCGGAGCCTAATTCCCGCTGGGTGATGAAACTCTGTTTGTCCTGATAGAGGAATTCAATGGGATCTTCCACGGTCACGATCCGCCGGGCTTCCCGCCGATTGAGGTGCTCGATCATCGCTGCCAGGGTGGTAGATTTTCCGGAGCCGGTGGGGCCGGTGACCAGGATCAGCCCCTGTTGTTTCAGGGCAAGATCCTGACAGATGGCTGGGAGCTGAAGCTCCTCCAGGCTGGGGATATCCAGAGAAATCCGGCGCAAAGCCAGGCTGATCTCGCTCCGCTGTAAACTGGCGTTCACCCGGAAACGGAGCTCGGCCCCGGTTTGATAGGAAAAATCCAGCTCTCCCGTGCGCTGGAAGTCCTCCCGCTGGGATTGGGAAGTCATGGATTGAAAGATAGTTTCCAGGTCGGAGGGTGTCAGGGGAGGAACTTGCTCCAGGCTTTGAAGCCTTCCGTGGACCCGGAAGGTAGGCGGCGCCCCGGGTTTAAGATGCAAATCTGAGGCATCGCTGTTTTTGATGTATTCCAGGAGGTCCATGATGTTCATCCGCCTAATCTCCTTAACCACCAGGTGAGGATCGCTTCTCCGTAAAGTAAGGTAATGACCCCTCCCAGGGCCAGGTAAGGCCCAAAAGCTATGGGGTCTTTACGGCCCACTTGTTTGGTGAGGAGCAAGAACCCTGCCACCATGCCTCCCAGGACGAAGGCTAGGAACAGGGCCAGAAATATTTCTGGATAACCCACGATTAAACCGATGAACAGGATTAGTTTGACATCGCCGTACCCCATCGCTCCCGGGGAGACCGCGGCCAGCAGGAATAAGACCCCGAACCCGATTCCGCCACCCAACAGCTGCAGCCAGAGGCTTCCGTTGGCATTAAGAGGAATGGTCAGCATTCCCAGGATGATGGCTGGATAGCTGAGGACATTTAATATCCGCTGGTGTTCCAGGTCAATCATTCCCATCACGATCAGCAGGGCGCTGTAAAGGCTGATCAGCAGGGTTTCTGCGCTCAGACCGAACCTCACCCAGATAAGCGTAAAAAGCAAGCCGGTGCCCAGCTCGACCAGGAACACCCGGAGGGGAATCTTCTCTCCGCAGGTGCGGCAGCGTCCCCCGAGGATCAGGTAGCTGAGGAGGGGAATCAGTTCATGTGCTTTGAGGGGGCGCTGGCAGGAAGGGCAGTGGGAGGGAGGGGACACGATCGACTGCCCCCCGGGCAGGCGGTCGATGCAGACGTTTAAAAAGCTCCCGATCACCACCCCCAGCAGTCCGTAGGCGAGAGGATAGATGATCATCGTCGGGCTTTAACTGCCAGCCCGAGATTGACTGCGTATTCACCCAGCGGCAGCTGGGACGGGAAGGACAGTGGGGGATGCAAGGATTTGATTGGATAGGGTGTTCTTTCCTGGAGCCGGGTGATCAGGGAAATGGTTTCCTCTAATCTCTCTTCCACCGGTTGGGTATCAAATAATGCTCCGGTGGGAAACAGGGGGGTGTCTTCAGGCAGCCGATTCTGTTTATTGCTTTCGTTGTAAAACTTGGTGGTCCGGGCAAGTTCCTGATGAAGTAAATCCAGCTTCGCCTCCCGGGTTAATTCGCCGGATTCCAGGGGGACGGTGCGGACGATCACGGGGACACCGGCCACAATGATGATCACGGCCATGCTGTAGTTCTCCAGGTTGATGATTAAAGCCTGACGGCGGTTCACAGCCTGCATCAGGGCCAGGGGTTTGGCATCCATCATCCTGGGTTTAATCTTGCTGTTTTGGAGTGTGCTCATTTGGCGGTCGATAATTTGTTTGGGAACCGCCAGCACGTAAAGACGCAGTTTGTTTTCTGAGCGATTGACTATCTTCCAGGAGATATCAACTTCATCAAGGGGGAGGGCAAATTCCTGTTTGGCTTTGCGCTGAATCGTTTCATCCAGCAGCTTTTCATCAATTGCCGGCAAGATTAAAATCCGGTGTACGGAGCGGTGGTCGGTTACTGAGGTGAACACATTTCGCCGGTCAGCATCTGTTTTGTCCAGCAGCCTGTCCAGCTGTTTGCTGACAATCGGGGGTTGGTGAACCAGACCCTGACTCATCTGCTCTGAGGAGAAGGTCAATTTATCCCAGGATTGAATCTGATCCCCTTTCAGGGTCAGGCAGCGGATGGTGTTACCTTCAAAGTTTAATGTGGTGGTTTTTCTGGTAAACAAGTTGCTTAACTCACTTTCCAGGATCGTCATTCTCCTGGATTGATTTCACATCATCTCACTAATCAAGAAGCCCGAAAACCCGGGCGGTGAATTCACATTGCTTATTCAGGGGGGAAATAGAAATATCATCCGGGCTTACCGATTGCAGGCTGGAATCTTCCAGACTCTGGATATAGGCGAGGCAGGTTTTGGTGTCGCCCTGCAGCTGAATAGCATAGCTCGTGGATTGGATAAGACCTTGATCTGTATCCAATAGTTCACTGTCCATTCTGCTTATCCCTATTAAAGTGACCTGACTGCGGACAGCCAATTCCTGCCCCTGGTTGTAGAGCGCAAAAGGTTCCCCCAGTTCCGGAAAGGATTCTTGCAGTTCCTGGACCTCGTTTTGCGCTTGAGCCAACTCCTCTTCGAGGACCGCGATCCGGGACAGATCGGCTTCTTTTCGCTGGGAAAAATTAGCCCGGATGGTTTCCAGGTCATTTTGAATTGTGGCCGATGCTGTATTCCTTTGATAAGCAGCGACTACCAGAAAGATCAGCAGGGCGGCGGTGATTGCTGAGCCAGTTAAGGCAATCCGGAGGGGGGTAACCTTTCGCTGGTTTTGATCAATCATGGTTGGCTGCCCTCCTCCTGGGTGTTGAGGGTGATTCTGAAGAGGTAGGGAAAATCCTCACTGATTTCAACAGGGGTTTCTTCGCCTGCGGGGAATTCCTGCTCGGTTAGAAATTGGATGGATTTAATCTGAACGATGGGAAAAGATCCCAGGCCGATCAGATCGTCCCGCAAAATCAGCACCCGATCATAACTGGCCGCTGATCCCTCCAGTTCAACCTGGGTGCCGCTCTGGTTGATTTCCTGGATCTCTACCCCCGGAGGAAAGCTTTCTACGATCGAAAAGAGCAGGCTGCTCCAGCTTGCATAATTGAGTTTGATTGCATTGTATTTGGATTTAATCTCTTCCGCTTGTTGGTGGGTGTTTTCAATTTCCGCCTGGATGGTTTCCAGCCGGTTATCGACGGATTGATAATTATCCACCTCGGTTTTCAGCTGGGAGAACTCCCCATGGATTATGGTGTAATCGCTCTGGGCTTGGAGAAAATTGATTCCAGCAGGATAAAGCAGCCCCAGCAGGACTGCCCAGAAGAGGAAGGCCAAAATCATGATCGGATTGATTTTCCCCCGCCGGTGGCGGTCGGGAAGGATGTTGAGGTCGACCAGCACCCTTGTTGAAGTGGAGTCACCTGCTTGTGTCATCTGTCATTTCCTGTCAGTTACTCGATATCCCAGAAGACAATCGATTGATTTACGCCGTCAAGTTCAATCCGGGCATGAATTTCTGTGGATCCGGCCTGGGAGGTAATGTCATACCGGGGAGGTGTGACTGAAAACTCCCAGAAATCCGAGCTGCCGCCCCCGCGGAGAGCATACCCGGTGCTGCTGTTTACAAAGGCAAGATCTCCGCCGCTGCCGACAACTTCGGGGGTGTCCGCCAGCACTGCCCAGGTGTCTGATGATATAGTATACCGCCAAAATCCTCTGCTGCCCCCCTGAAGGGCGTAGATATAATCACCGCTGTAGTAAGCCAGAGATCCTCCCCCGGAAACTGGACCCGGAGCGTTGGCCAATGATTCCCATTTGCCCTTCTTTCCGGATGTCATATCGAAGCGGAAGAAATCGTTAGAATTCCCGCCCAACAGGGCGTAAATGTAATTCCCGCCCGTGTAGACCAGAGCTGCCCCCTGCCCAGCAGATGTGTTTCCTCTGAGGTCTTTTTTGTCCTCCCAGCTGTTGGAGCCGATGTCATAATGCCAGAAGGTCCTTCCTCCGCCCCGCAAGGCATAGAGATCATTTCCTCCGGCGAAGACCAGGGCCGCACCGGGTAGGATCTGTTCCGGGGTGTCTACCAGTGGATACCAGCTGTTGGTGGTGGTGGAGTAGCGGTAGAAAGGATGGAGCCAAAAATATCCGGGGAAAAATGTGTATAAACTATTTCCCCCGGCAAAGGTCATATCTCCGGCGTTTGAATTCCAATAAAAAAGCCAGGGGATGGTGATGATATCGATCCAGCTGTCGCTGACAGGATTATATCGTTTAAAGGTGTTGCTTCCGTTGCCCATCAGGGCGTAAACGTTGTTTCCTCCGGTAAATTCCAGCGCCCCTCCTGGACCAGCATAATCGGGCGATGTTGGCTGACGTACAAACCATTGACCGAGCGGGTTCGCGGTCAAGGTAACAGTGGGAGTGACCCCGTTGATCGCTTCAGGAAAGGTCACCGAAAGAGGGGTTCCCGGGGATGAATCGACCTGGGCTCTGATCACCGGGTCGTTGAGTAAGATCCAGATTCCGTATTCGATCCCGGCGTCCGCCGCGTACTGGGCCCGGAAGGTTTCCGCGGCCGCCCGGGAACCGAGGGATCGTGAGCTGACAAAGGAAAGAAAGGGAGCCAGCAGAATGGAACCTACGGCCAGGGCGATCAGGGCCGCAGGCAGCGACCGTCCCCGCTCGGAAAAAACCGGCAGGTAGGGAGGACGTGTTTTCCTGATCAGCACCCGGATTTTCCGGCGGAGCTGATGAATAAAACCCTGAACCTCACATTGGACAGCTGATTTTTTCATCATTTTATGGTTAATGGGTCCGAAGAGCCAGATTGAGTTCAGCGGTCTCGCTGACATCTCCGCTGGTGGAAGTGATGGTCACGGTCAGCAGGTGGTCTGTAAGGCTAAAAACCACATCTCCCTGGGCAGCAATCCGCCTGGCGGCGCTGAGGGTGGATATCAGGGTTCCATCCTGATAATATTCCCGGATAAGATCATTTTCAGCGGGGTCGTAGGAGTAAGTATTTTGGTGCTCCACCTGGTTTTGGTCCTCCCAGGACAGCGTTCCGTACTCGGTGCCCGTGCCCGGGATAAAATCGGCAGCTTCCAGGGCGTCCCGCCCCAGCCAGATTGAGGCTATTTGCAGATCGCTGGACACCAGCAGGGAGTCGTTTCCCCAGCGGCTGGCCAGCATGAACTGGGTCAGAGACGTGGTGATGATCCCGAGCACCATCACGCTGATGGAGATCGCTACCAGCATTTCGATCAGGGAGGCACCTTTCTGATCATGATCCAGGTTTTGCAATAATTTCCGATCCATGGTGTTCCTCATCAGCGGTCCACTTTATAGCTGGAGATCTGGGCCAGGTCCTCTCCAGCAGAACTCACGGTGACATTGATTTTTTGCAATCCGTCATTTCTCTGGGTTTGTGTGAAAGACCCGCTGTTTTCGTTCCAGTACAGGATTTCGACAAGGACGGTGTAATTCGGCATTGGCGAAACCGAGGGATAGGGTGAGCTGTCAGGGTCGGCCTGGTAAGGGGCGTTTTTGATCAGCTCGCTTTGGGAGCGGGCTAAGGTTTCAGCGATCACCAGGTTGTTAACCGTTCGCACTCCGATCACCCCGGTGGTGATCATGGAGACCAGGATAACCAGTCCCAGGCCGATCACGGCGACCGCGACCAGTTCTTCCACCAAGGTAAAGCCGCCTTCCCGGTTGAAGAGAGAAGAGGGTTTCCTGGAACACCAATGGGCGTACGGAGAGGTTTCGTTCATCGTATTTCGCCGAGTAGGGAATACATGGGAAGGATGACCGAGATAGCCACGAAGGCCACGATTACGCCCACGAAAACCACCATCCCGGGTTCAAGCAGGGAGGTCAGGTTTTCCAGGGAGCGGTCAACTTCTTCTTCATAAAAAGCTGCTAAGGTAAGTAAATGTTCATCCAGGGTGCCGGTTTCTTCTCCAATGCGCACCACCTGGGCCAGCATGCGGGGGAAATGATCCGATGCGGAGAGCGGGGCGGCAATTCCCGGCCCTGGAGGGTTTCCTGTCTGAGTTCGTTGATTTCCTCGGAGAGGACTACGTTCCCCAGGGTTCTTTCGGTAAGGCTCATTGATTCAGGCAGCTGTAAGCCTGCCTGGAGCAGAGTGGCCAGGGTCCTGCTGAACCGGCCCACGTTGCCCTGGGTGTTGATGGGGCCGATGACGGGCAATTTTAACAGAATTCAGGTGCAGCCTTCTTTTCCCCCCCGGTGTGCGGACATACCAGACGATGCCTGCGGTCAGCACCGCCAGGGTGAGGAAAAACGGCACCCGATACTGAAGGAATAATTCTGATGTCCGCATCAAGATCCGGGTCGGCAGGGGAAGCTGGGCGTCAAATTCAGCGTACAGGCCGAGCAAGGGAGGAAGAGTGAAGTTGAGCATGAGCATCACCACGCCGAAGGCCAACAGCAGGACCACGGCCGGGTAGGTCATCGCGCTGCGCAGGCTGGATTTGATCGCTTCTTCTTTTTCCATATGTATCGCCAATTGTCTTAATATCTCGTCAAGGTTGCCGGTTCTTTCCCCGACGCTGATCATGTTCTGGTAAATTTCATTGAAAACATATTCATGCTTGGCCAGGGCATCTGCGATGGCGGATCCCTGGCGGATGTCCTCTACTACTTCGTGGAGAACTTTTCTCAACGCCTGGCTGGTGGCTTCTTCGGACATCAGTTCCAGAGCGGGTAAAATGGCCACACCGGACTCCAGCAGGTTTGCCAGCTGGTTTGTGAAGACAATCACGTCCCGGCGTTTGGGACCCAGATAGGTAGGAAACCATTTGGCAAGATCTATTTTCCGGCGGGTAGGGGTGAGCTGGGCAACAAGCAAGCCGCGTTCCAGAAGAATCTGTTCCGCGGTTTCTTCCTGTTCCACGCTCAACACGCCGCGTTGTTCTTTACCTTCGGTATCAAATGCTATGTAGCGAAAGGGCATAATAAAGTCCTTGAAATGGGCACACTTTTAGCATGAGCCCTGGTCATTCAATGGAATAGACGTTGCGCATGACTTCGGCGGGTGTGGTCACCCCTTGTTTGACCTTCATCATCCCATCCTGGAGCATGGAGAGCATTCCGTTTTCGATGGCGGCGTTCTCGATTTCATTCGAGCTGGCACCCTGGGTGAACATCTGGCGTATCTCATCGTTGACCACCAGCAGCTCAAAAACCCCGATCCGTCCCTGGTAACCGGTGTTCTGGCAGTACGTGCAGCCTTCTCCCCCGGTGTATTTCTCAAGGGGTTCCCCCATCACTTTCTGGTAAACTTCAGCTTCCAGGGGATTGATCTCGGTTATTTCTATGCTGCAGTGGGTGCAGGTCAAGCGCAGCAGCCGCTGGGAGATCATCCCCAGCACGCTGGAATTGATCAGATAATGGTCAACCCCCAGGTGGATCAGCCGGAAAAAGGTGCCGGCAGCATTGTTAGCGTGAATGGAGGATAAGACCATGTGGCCGGTCAGGGCGCTTTGTACCGCGGATTTGGCGGTTTCTTCATCCCGGATTTCACCCACCATGATCTTATCGGGGTCCAGGCGCATTAACCCCCGTAGGCCGGAAGCAAAGGTGATGTCAGCAGCCCGGTTGACTTGAACCTGGCTGATCCCTTTGAAGTTGAATTCCACCGGGTCCTCAATGGTCATGATGTTGTACCGCTGGCGGTCAAGCTGATTGAGGGCAGCGTAGAGGGTGGTGGTTTTTCCGGAGCCGGTGGGCCCGGCGACCAGGATCATCCCGAAAGGTGATTTAATGAGCCTTTGGATTTGCTGGAGAGTTTCATTCTGCATCCCCAGTTTTTTCATGTTGATAATTGATTCGGTTCGACCCAGAATGCGGATGGAAGCGATTTCTCCCATGGTGGTGTCGCTGGTAGCTACCCGGAAGAACGTCTCTTCTTCCCCGATCTGGACAGAAAACTGACCGTCCTGCGGGCGCCGGCGTTCGGCGATATTCATATCCGCCAGCACTTTGATCCGGGAGAGCAGCTGGTAATGGCTGCCGCGGGGAAGGGACAGCGCGTCGCGGAGCATGCCGTCCACCCGGAAGCGAACCCGGACCGCGGTATGGTCGGGGACGATGTGGATGTCTGACGCCCGATCCCGCACCGCCTGCTCGAGGATCATATCCACCGCCCGGACCACCGGGTCTTCAATATCGACCCCGGCATCCATGTCGAAATCCGAAGTATCAACAGCGCCAGAAAATTCGGCGACCTCACGTTCAATTTCCTGGTTGGCTTTATAGTAATGATCGATGGCTTCCTCAATATCCATGCCCACGCCGACCGAGGGGTTGATGTTCATCCCTGTCAGGGCGGAGATTTCTTCCAGAACACGAATATCTGTGGGGTCTTCCATGACCACGTTTAAAGAACCATTATTAACTTCCACCGGGATCAGCTGATAACGTCGGGCGATATGTTCTGGGATGATCTTCAATACCGCGGGGGGGACGGATTCCCGGCTGAGATCAGCAAAAGGCAGGTTGAGATGGATGCTGAGGGCCATCGCCAGGCTTTCAGCGTTTAACCACTCTTCATCAATCAAGATGGTGCCCAACCGGCGTTTGTCCCCGGACTGCTGTAATTCCAGGACCTGATCCAGCTGCGCTTCTGTGATCAGCTTGGAATCCAGCAAGACCTCTCCCAGGGAAGGTCGGGAATCCGGGCTTGATGATGGGGTTTGCTTATTGATAGGTGGCTCCTTTTCAACCCGAAATATCACGATCGAATTCAATTTTTCGACCGTTTTCTTGATTCAAGTATATTATATACGCGGTTAACGCCCTTTACAATTTTGTTATAAGCTGTTTTTTTATCGGTAAAAGGCCATTTTGGGGTAAATTTTCCCTGATTGTCCCGGTTACAGGGTTTTTTTGATATGTTTCGATTGGTTTTTGCTGCCGGAGCACCGGGGCACGGCTGCATTTCTGCAATATTACTGCTCTCCGGTGCAGGGTTGGAAAACCGGAGGTTATCGTCGCTTTTTCAGCTGCTCGATCAAACCCGGGTCAAGCGCCCCCGCCAGCCGGTAAGCTTCGTTGAGATCCTGGCTGGTGATCATGCCTAAAAACTGTTCTTGATCAACGACTGGGACAGCATCAAGCTTTTGCTGGGACATTCGCATCTGGATGTCAAATAATTTGTCCTCCGGGGAGGCAGGTTCAATATCCCGGCGCATCACCTGATAAATGGGGGTGTCAAGGGTTCCCTTTTCCAGGGCGTCGACCAGCAGCTGATAGGGGAGCATTCCCACCAGCCTCCCCTGATCGCAGATGGGAAAGCTGGATTGGAAGCTGTTAAGTGTGCTGTGCACAGCGGTTTCTAGAGGTTGGTTGAGATCGATAGATTTAACACCGCGGGAATAAACCTGCTTCACAGTCAGATCCCCCAGCGCGGACCGCAGTTGGACCAGGCGTCCTTCCTGGCCAGCGCCGGCGTAAATGAAGAAAGCCAGGAGGATGAGGAAAAAATTTCCGCTCAGGAAACCCCAGAGGCCGAACCCCCAGGAGAGCAGCTGGCCGATGGACACGGCGATGCTGGTTGCCTGGGTGTAGCGCAGTCTGGTGGCCAGGAGTGCCCGTAAGATCCGTCCTCCGTCCATGGGAAAAGCGGGTATTAAATTGAATACTCCAATAAAGAGATTGGTGACGAAAATATACAGGAACAGGGAGGAAAAAGTCAGCTTGCCGACAACGGCAGAAAGTGAGGATAAACGGCTGATGGTCAGGGTCTGTCCCAAAACGGGAGCCAGCAAAAACAGGAAAACCGCCAGGCTGAAATTGACCAGGGGTCCCGCGATAGCGATCACCAGTTCTTTTCCTGGTTCTTCGGGGATGCTTTCCATTTCTGCAACCCCGCCCAGGGGTAAAAGGGTAATTTGTTTGACGGTGATGTGATATTTCCTGGCTGCTGCGCTGTGTCCTAATTCATGGAGGACGACAATGATAAAAATCAAGCTGATAACTATCATTCCGTACACGGCACCTTCCCACCCACCCTTATTGAACACCCCGAAACTCAGCGCCCCCCAGAGCAGGATCAAGGGAAAAGTGATGTGCATTTTGATGTTAATTCCGCCGATGCGGAATAATTGGATCGAGTTGAGCATATTTGTTCTCCTATCAATTGCTGAGGCTGCTGCCCTATTCAAAGTGCAAGAAGGGACTCGAGAAAGGTTTACCCTGCTATTATTCTACCCCGAAACTTGCCCGGGGGCTTGTGTTCGAAATCAGATCATGAGATAAACCTCAGGCTCCGGCATCAGCCGGAGCCTTTAAGGTTAGTTGGGGATCAATGACTTTACCGGGGGGAGAAACCTTCAGGATTGTTTGATCTGGATCCGCCTGGATTCTTTTCGAGCTTTCTCCGATTTGGGGAGGTTGATTTTCAACACCCCCCGTTTGAAGTTTGCTTCGATTTCTTCCTCGTCAACCTCACTGGGCAGGGGGATGGACCGTCGAAATGACCCATAGGTGCGTTCTTTTCGGAAGAAATGCTTTCCTTTTTCCTCGCTTTCAGAACGTTTTTCCCCGCTGATGGTGAGGGTGTTCCCCTGGAAGGAAATGTCAATATCATCCGCTTCCATTCCGGGAAGTTCCAGGGCCACATTGATTTCCTTATCGGTTTCACTGATATCCAGATTCGGGGTGAATGTGGAGCTCAAATCTTTGCCTTCCTCGAAGGGGGACAAACCAAAAGGTTCAGAGAAGAAATCTTCAAAAAGCTGATTCATTTCCCGGTGAAGCTCAGTCATTTGATCCTGGACATTTCCGGTTTGAATCGATTTTTGCTCCCGGTCCTTTCTCCAAGGCATTAAATCTGTGATCGGCATGACGTTCACCTCCTAACTTCTAAATCGTTTTAGCCAACCTTAACCTGGATCTTCCTGGCTTTAGCTTCTTCGGCTTTGGGCAGGTTTAATTTGAGCACCCCATCCTGATAGGAAGCCTCGATATCTTCCTGGTTAATCTTATCCGTCAGGCGGAAGCTGCGCTCATAATCCCCGATCCTGTATTCTGCGGCTGCCAGGGAATACCCTTCCGGTCGTTCCACATTGGAATAGCCGTTGATGGTCAGGGTATTCTTCTCCAGGGTGATATCAATTTTGTTTTCGTCCACTCCGGGCATATCTAACTTGATCAGGTAAGCATCATCGGTCTCAAAGATATCCGCCCGGGGAACAAAACACGGCCAATCGCGGGTTCGTTCTGTGGTTTCTGAGGGAACCTGTTGTTGATCCTTTATTTCCATAGCCTGTTCTTTTTCAGTCATAGTTCACTACCTCCGTGAGGATGAATCTGGCTATCAATCCTCCTGCTTGAGAGATTAATTTCAGTTGATGGTGATCTTTTTCGGTTTATCTGCTTCTGCGCGGGGGAGCATCAGATTCAGCACGCCGTTTTTCAGGGTGGCTTCGACAGCATCAGTTTCTACTTCAAAGGGCAGATTGATGCCCCGGGTAAATTTTCCATATCCCCGCTCACTGCGGTGGAACTGCCCTTCTTCGGGAAGTTCTTCAGGCGTCCTGCTGCCGCTGAGGGTTAAATGTCCTCCCTCCACGCTGATATCCAGGTCTTCTGATTTCACACCCGGTAGTTCTGCGGTGATCATCACGCTTTCTTCATCCGCCCAGATGTTCAGGGAGGGAAAGCTGGGAGCAGTCCTGATCCCGGGGGTTGTATAGTCGCTGAACAGGGTGTTCATCTCCTTTTGCAGTCGTTCTAGATCTCGCCACATGGAAGGTGTTCTCAATCTACGATACATGGTATTTATCCTCCTTGTTCATCCTGCATAATCATTGAATTTAATCAAAAACATCCCTCGGGGAAACCGGAGGGATGCAGACAACTTTCCCGATGAATTCCAGGTTTCCCTTTACTCATCCAAAAAGCTAATTTTTTATCTGTTGATATTTTAGGGTTTGTATGTCAGAAAAACGTTAATGGGATGTATGATTTATATAAATTTTTGCAGGATTCGATTTAGTCCTATCAAGGTTGGAAAAAGTTCCTGGGAATACTCCCTCAAAGTTCCGCTTTGTTCCTCGGGAATAATGTTTGAAAGGCCCCTGAGGGTTGTTTCATTTTCTGTTTTGCCCAGAACCTGATCGGGTATGTCCTGTTGTGAAGTTGTCCTGTGTACTCGTAGAGAGTGAGACTGGGTGATTGCGAGCAAAGAATTTATTCTGTTTGATGACCCAGCTGTATCCGCAGGGTGTGTTTTACAGGTTGAGGATCGAGGTCAATGAAATCCTCTTCAATTGGTCTTCCATCCAGCTCCATCCAGGCAATTCCTCCCTGGACATGATCAGGGTTGAGGACTTCGATCTCATAAACCGCTTCTCCATGGCGCAGCTGTATATTAAACCCCTCCCACCAATCCGGGATCACAGGATCGAGAACTAAACGGTCCCCGCGCTTTTTCAGACCCAGCACCTCTTCAATCCAGACCCGGTACATCCAGGCTGCTGATCCTGTGTACCAGCTCCAACCACCCTGACCAATTCGTCCTGGCAGACGGTAAACATCAGCCGCAACCACATACGGTTCAACAGTATAACGCCAGACGTCAATATCCTCCCGGGCATGCTCAATCGGATTGAGGATGCGCAGGATCTCGCCAGCCCGGTTGCCATCCCCTTGGCGGGCAAAAGCCAGCGCCAGCCACAGAGCAGCATGTGTATATTGACCGCCATTCTCCCTGACTCCTGGCGGGTATCCTTTGATATAACCAGGAGAAGGTTGGCTGACATCAAAGGGAGGTGTAAACAGCAGAACCAGTCTCTCATCTTCCCGGACCAGCTGACGCCAGGCCGACTCAAGTGCCTGTGCTTTGCGGGCAGGATCGCCGGCAGCGCTGATCCAGGACCAGGACTGAGGCAGCGAGTCAATCCGGGCTTCAAGGTTGTTGGCTGATCCCAGGAGACTGCCGTCATCAAAAGTGCCCCTGATGTACCAGGCCCCATCCCAGGCTGCTTTTTCAATCCGGGATTCAAGATCTTCAATCTCCTGCTGATAGCCTTCAGCCAGCTCTTCTTCCCCTAAGGTGCTAGCCAGCCATTCCATATCATTCAGAACATGGATCAGGAACCAGCCCAACCAAACACTTTCTCCCCGGCCTTTCTCTCCCACCCGGTTCATGCCGTCGTTCCAATCTCCGGTCCCAATCAAGGGTAGTCCATGTGGTCCCTGGGTGAGTCCTTTCTCAACCGCCCGGCGGCAGTGTTCAAAAAGCGACCCTTTTTCCAAGGAAACCCGGGGTTCAAGGAAAATTTCATGCTGGTCAGGCTCCAGTTCTGGCGCGTTCAGGAAAGGAATCTGCTCCTGGAGGATCTTTAGATCACCTGTGACCCGGACATATTGAGCTGTAATAAAAGGAAGCCACAGTAAATCATCTGAAATGCGGGTGCGAACACCGGCGCCGTCCGGAGGATGCCACCAGTGCTGGACATCACCTTCACTGTACTGACGGCTGGCAGCAAGCAGGATATGTTCTCGAGCTAGAGCAGGCTCTGTGAGCAGGAAAGCTGCCACATCCTGCAGTTGATCCCGGTAGCCAAAAGCACCGCCAGATTGGTAAAAAGCAGACCGACCCCAGATCCGGCAGCTCAGGCTTTGGTACAGCAGCCAGCGGTTCAGCAGGAAATTAACCGACATTTCGGGAGTTTCAATCTGGACTTGATCAAGAATCTGGTCCCAGTAGGTTTTCGTTTCCTCAAAGGCTTGATTGACCGAGAGAACTTCGCGGTACTTGCGGGCCAGGGTTTTTGCCTGGTTCTCTGATTCTCCTTGACCTAACACACAGATCACATCCACCGTCTCCCCAGGGGAGAGTTCCAATTTGGTCTGGAGGGCAGCACAGGGATCCAGCCCGGCTCCCACTCGTCCAGACAATTCAACTCGCTCTAAAGCAGCCGGATTCTCTGTACCTTGATTACGGCCCAAAAATACCGTCCGATCGCAGGTAAATGAATCCGCGTCTGGTGTGATGGAAGCAAAAGCGACCCGTTCAATATAATCAGGGTGATAACCGTTCCGGGCCAGAATCAGCCCCGGCCTGGGCTCCCATTCAGTCACCACATGCTGCTGCGTCATCTCCCGCCGCTCTCCCAGGGTCCATTCAAGGTAATAAGTCACGCTGAGATGGCGGGTTTTTTTAGAATCATTCCGAAGCCTCAGCTTGCTGATCTTAAGGGGTTTCCCTCCCGCTTCATCGGTGGGCACAAACACGGTTAGCAGCTGTTCAATGGCATGGCTGTTATGTTCAAATCGGGAATAACCCGCACCGTGGCTGACCCGGTAGGCATTTCGTTCCCGGATGGGACCAGCGGTGGGATTCCATACCTCCCCGCTGTCTTCATCTCGGATATAGATCACTTCCGAATGAGGATCCAGGACCGGATCATTGGACCAATCGGTCAATCGATTGCGCTGGCTGTTGCCGAACCAGGTAAAGCCAGTTCCTTTTTCACTCAATATTGTCCCAAAGTGGGGATTGGCGATCACGTTTATCCAGGGTGCTGGTGTATGTGTGTTGGGCCCGAGGTAAATGACATATTCTTTGCCATCAGCGCTGAAACCTCCCAGACTATTGAAATAGTGAAGGTCCAGGAACGGCAGAGGGCGGGAAGGTTCTTCATTCACCCGTTTGGAGTCCAGTAGATCGGGTTCTTCAATGGTCTCATGGGGAACACCGATCTGCTGAGCTAAAGGTCCCCGAGCTGCTACCAGGGATACGCGGGCTACTGCCTGGAGCAGGAGCAGATCTTCTTCCTTAATTTGGTCCACAGCCAGCAAGTAGGCGCTTCCAGCTTGATCCTCGCCGGTATAAATACTGGAGGATTGAATCAAATTTTCCAGACGCTTCATCAGGGGCTGATCATAACTGCTGGATTCCTCATTTAATATCACCAGATCTACCAGCAAGCCATGCTGCTTCCAGTAAGCCTGCGCCTGGAGCAGCTGTCTCACCAACCCTAAATCGCTCACATCGGTAATAGTGACCAGCAGGATTGGCAGGTCTCCTGAGATTCCAAACTGCCACAATCCAGCTTGTCCCTGGTGATTCTCTTCCAGGCGGTCGGCCGGTGGGCGCAAATAAGTCGAGGGGTATAACAGATAGCTTGCTAGTTTTTGGAAGCGGCGCGCCTCATCCGGATGAATCCGCAGCGAGCGCAGTTTTAGCTGGGTTGAAGCCCAGGCAATTTCAAATGCCCGTTCAATCACAGCTGCATCCCGGTATTTTCCCAGCAAACGCAGGGCTCTTTCCCGGCTGTCAGCAACACCCAGCAGGGCAATTAATTCCACACTCTGTCCTGGGGGAAGATGAATTTCCCGGCGGATGCTGAAAATGGGATCCAGCACGTAACCTTCATTATGTCCCAGCTTTGTTTCTACTCCCTGAGGATTGGCCAGGGAATACCCCCGCCCAATGAATACCTTGCGGTCGGTTTCAAACTGGGGCATCCCGGCTGGTATTGTTTGATCGATGGTATTGAGACTGTGAACGGTATAAATTGGAGGATCATCTTCCTGCTGGGCTCTTCGGTGGGCCAGCAGAGCTTGTCTTTCCGCCAACGATTCCGTCTGGATAAAGAGCTTATTAAAGGCTGGATGCTGGCGATCCGCCCCGGGTGCTGACATTGCTAATTCATAATAACTGGTAGCCTGAATCCTTCTGGTGCGGATGGATCGGTTGATCAAGGTAATGCGCCGGATCTCAACATCATCTTCAGGGGAGACAATCACTTCCGTCCTGGTTTCCACCCCGTTGTCCCGACGGCGGAATTCAGCCCGGTCCAGCGGGAAATGCACGCTATAACGATCCGGATCTTGACCCAGAGGGTGATAGAGGTTGGACCAGATTTCTCCGCTGTCTGTATCCCGCAGATACAGGAAAGATCCGTAATGATCTGTGGTGCTGTCAGCTCGCCAGCGGGTAATATCCATATCCTTCCAGCGCAAATATCCTCCCCCTGCATTGGTGGTTATTGAGGAGAGCTGACCGTTGGAGAGCAGCTGAACCTTGGGCGTCTTGGTATGAGGCGTATCAAATTTGCTGACCGAGGGAGCAATGCCCAGGGTTTGAACCCGGGTTGATATTTCTTCGCGGGTTGAAATATGGTGAATCGGAGGTGAGACTGGAACTCGTTCATACAGTAACGGCTCAGCTGCCTTGACCCGGGGATCCTGGTGAAAACGACTCTTCATGACGTTATCAAACAGGAAATTGGTCAAGGCCAGGAAACCCATGCCTTGATGGTGGGCCATATACGCTCGGACAATGACGCCGGGTTCCACATCTAATCTGGGCTTGCGATTATAATCTATGGCCTCAAAGTAGCCATATTCACTCAATAATCCTTTTTTTGCCAGGCGATCCAGGTTTTTTACCACTGCCTGCGGTTCAATACCCACTGCCAGCAGGGCTGCGTAAGGTGCCACGACCAGGTCTTCCTCAAGATCGCGCTTTAGACCCAACCAGGGTACACCAAAAGCTTTGTACTGATAGGTTTTGTTCAAATCCAGATCCCCATGAGCTGATTCTGAAATCCCCCAGGGTATCCGGCGGTTTCTACCGTAGGCGATCTGCAATTCAACAGCTTCCCTGGCAGCTTGATCCAGCAATGAATTGGGATAAGACTGCTGCAAAAGCAGCGGCATCAGGTATTCAAACATGGTTCCGGTCCAGCTCAATAAAACCCGATGTCCGCGATGGGAGCTGTAAGGCCGGTTCAGGGAAAGCCAGTGGTCTGCGGGTACATCTCCCCGGGCGATGGCAATATAACTGCCCAGGCGGGATTCACTGGCCAGTAAATCATAATAAGAGCTGTCGAACTGCTCCGTAGTCAGGTTATAACCAATCGTAAACAGGGACCGTTTTTCGTCGTACAGGAAGCTCAGGTCGATCTGATCGGAAAAAGACCGCATGTCCTCAGCCAGCCTTTCAGTCTGGGAAACAATTTCACCAGCGAACCAGCAGGATCGGGAAAACACCTCACAAAATTCTTCCACCCAGTGTAGGCTGCCTTGCTTCAAGCTCTCAGTGTTCAGTCTGCTGGGATCAAAATCATATAAGCCGGCTGCATCTCCTCCGGCCAGGTCACGCAGGGAAGGTGCATCGGTTACGTTTTGGTAGAGGTTCAGCAGATCATCCAGACCAGTCTCGGCCACTTCTTCTTCTGATTTTTCAGCCAATATCTCCATCCACAACAAATAGCGGTCAATCAATTCAGCCCAGGCTGTGACCTGTTGTTCAAGCTGGCGGGCCCAGTAAGCTCCCCCGGTCTGGGTGCCGGCATATTCACGGGCTGAATCAGCCACAGCGTTCACGCGGGAATGAATTTCCCTGATCAGCTTGATCAAACCCATGATTCCGGGAGGGCAATTCTGGATTATTTCTAAAAGATCAGCAGCTTGGTGGATGATGTCTTCCGACACCTGTTCCTCCTGCAGCTCTTCCAGCAGGATTTCCCCGGAATCCTGAAGTCCAGTCAAGACGGATTTCTCCAGAATGGGTTGGGATAGTTTGTTTTTTAGGCCTAATTCAAGGGTCCAGAGGGCAGCAATAAAGTTGCCGCTGTCAACCGATGACACGTAACGGGGGGAAAGCGGCTGAAGATTTTCCAGGTTGTACCAATTTAACAAATGGCCCTGGTAACGTTCTAATTGGCCCAGTGTGTCCAGGGTGTGTTCCAAGCGCTGGACGGTTTGATCCAGGGTCAGGTACCCAAAATCATTTGCCGCTAGAGCACTTAGCATCCACATACCAATGTTGGTGGGGCTGGTGCGCAGGGCAAGCTGGTTCTGATGAGAAACCTGATAGTTATCTGGCGGCAGCCAGTTTGTATCGGCACCCACAAAATCATCAAAATAGCGCCAGGTCCGCCGGGCCACCCGGTGGAGTTTGCGGGTATCGCGGTCGCGGAGAGATTGCTGCAGCTTTCGAACAGGCTCTTTCCGGGTTAACAATCTCGCGAGCAGAGGACTGAAAAACCACAGGATCAACCACGGCAGCGCAACCGGTAGGCGCTCTGGTCTCAGCAGGGTAACAACTGTCCCAAGCACGGCGCTCAGGCTGGAGATCAACCAGAAATTCATCTGAAAGATATTCTGCTGATCTCTGCTCTTTTCTTCGGCTACCTGGGCTGTGGTCCACTCCAGCAGCTTGCGCCCGGTTATCCATTTGCGGTAAAACACCCTGATAATGGCATCTAATGCCAAACCTGCCTGGTGCATCAGCAGGGAAGCTTCCGATATTGCTCGGGTCAGATCATGGCCAATTTGCCGCAGCGACAAAGAGCGCAGCCCATTGGAGGTGGTTGCCCAGGTTAATGGTCCTGCCAGGGGTTGAAAGAACAGCACACCGGCGACCAGGGCGGAAGTGAAGCCGGATATCTCAGCAGCCGCCAGCCAGGTTAAGGTCAGGGCAGCCACGCTGGCTGCGGGAATAAGACTGCGGCGCAGGTTATCAAAAATCTTCCAGCGAGATAGCGCTCCCAGAGGATTGGGAACCTTATCCTGGTTTCTATTGGGTACTCTGGGAAAGATCCACTCCACAATCTGCCAATCACCCCGGATCCAGCGGTGCTGTCTGCGGCTGTAGCTTTTGTAATCGGAGGGGAACTCATCAAAGAGTTCAATATCGGTGGCCAAACCAGTCCGGACGTGGACGCCTTCAATCAGATCATGGCTCAATAAACTCTCATTTGGAAAAGAATCCGCCAGGGTATGATGGAAAGCCCGGGGATCATAAATCCCTTTGCCAGTATAGGATCCTTCCCCGGCCAGATCCTGGTAAGCATTGGAGACTGCTTTGGTATAGGGATCCGTGCCCACCGGATCGGTAAAGATCCGGCTGAACCGGGTTGCGGTCGCGCTGGGAAGCGAGGGGCTGACCCGGGGTTGAATAATGGTATAAGAGCCCTCAGCGATTCTCCCCTGCTGATCATAGCGCGGTTGATTGAGGGGATGAGCCAGGGTTTCGATCAGGCGCCGGGCAGTGTTCCGGGGTAACTGGGTATCACTGTCAAGGGTGATGACATAACGAATATCCCGCAATCGGTTTTGATCTCCCACGTAAACGATTGAGGGTTCATCTTCTCCTCGCTGGCCCAGGATCAGTTCGTTGAGTTCTTCCAATTTGCCGCGTTTCCGTTCCCAACCAATATATTTCTGTTCCGATTCACTCCAGACCCGCTGGCGGTGGAAGAGGTAAAAACGCCCCTGACCATAGGTCTGGTTCAGTCTGTTGATGCCAGAGCGGGCGATCTCGATAAGCTCCTGATCTTCATCCAGCACCTGAGAATCAGCGTCAACAAAATCAGAGAATAGTCCGAAGATCAGATTATACTCGCGGTTACCCAGGTAGCGAATTTCCAGCTTCTGAATTTCTTCCTCAATAGTCTCTGGATCTGTCAGCAGCATTGGGATCACTACCAGGGTGCGATAGGCGTCCGGAATCCCTTCCTGGGAGAAATCCATTTTGGGTAATATCCGAGCAGGCAGCAACCGGGTGACCAGATAATTGACCCCTTCGGTGGCAAGTTGGCTGGCTGGCAAAAACAAGAAAGCCAAAATCAGTCCGTTCAGCAATGTCAACCCAGTTGTGAAGGTCCTGACCAGGGGATAGGTCATCAAGATCAGGGTCATGATCAGGAGTGAGCCAAGATAAATTGAGGTGTGATGCCGATAGATCCAGCGCCGGATTCGGAAGGGCATTTTCTCCTGGCAGCTGATAGTTTTTGAGAAACGGGTTCTCCCTTCTCCAATCAAGTAGGTGCCAATATGTTTCTGGCGGGATTCCCAGCCTTCCCTGGTTTCATCCTCCGCAGCCAGCTCCACGACCCTGCGGGCTACTTCAACTTCTTCCATTCCAGAGCCTTTGGCCATACCCTCAACCACTTCCCGGTACTGGTTGCGGGTATCAAAATCCATTTCCCCGTAAATCCCTGCTGGGTCGCGGCGCAGGATGGCTTCCACATGGCTCTGCTCTTCAAAGATCTCCCGCCAATCCAGCAAGGATAACTGGCGCAGACTGGTAATGGCATTCCCAATCAAGATCTGGCTGACAGCCTGGCGGGATTGTTCTTCGGCATGCAGCTCGGTAAGCGGTTTCCTCAGGGAGCGCTCCAGCCAGCTTTGAACTGGCACAAGAGCAGCATCCTCATCATAGAGATGACCGCTGAGTTGGGTGGCAAAATAGGGGCTGGGCTGGCGCTGCTGCTCTGCCAGCTCGGCCAAAACAGCAAACAGCCGATCCGGATCCCGGCGTAAGATTGCCAACAGCCGGTTGGCCCAGAGATCTGCCATCTCCCGATCCTGCATTTCTTGCCAGGCTTCCCGGGCAAGAAGTTCTGCCTGCTGGATTAAGACAATCCGCAGCATGAGCGGAAAAGCCCATAATTCTCCAATGGTGAGGCTTTCAACCTTCTGGTAAGCATCCAGGAAGGCCAACAACTTTTCACGGTCAAGCCGGGCATCGGTGTGAGCAATTAGCTCTTTGGCCAAGCTGTACACCCGGGGAAAATTCCGATCTGGGTCCTTGCTAAGCCTGGGCAGCTCCTGATAATAGGTTTGAGGCAGATTGAGGGTCACATCACGTCCGTGGCTTTCGATCAGGTACTCATTATCGAGGATCCATTCAGCAATCGGACTGACGCTTTGTTCCAGGTGAACTGAAACGCTCAAATCACCACAGATATCATGGATGGTCTGACGGGCGTTTTCAAGTTCTTCTATGAGCAAGCGGCTGGATTTTCCTTGGAAATCAACTCGATGTTCTTCTGCCAGGCGGGAGGCATGGCGCTTAATTTCTGTCAGGGTCAGGGTGGTGAGTTCTCGGGGATCATTGACAGGAGGAAATTGGCGCGGGGGGTGAAGGGCAAAGATGGAAGCTTCGGTTTCAATCGTATCCCTTAAGATCCGGACAGCTCCTGCCAGCGAATGAACTGGTGCCAGCAGGATCAGTAAGGATTCCTCCCGCCTCAGCCAACGGGAGTACTGATCAGCCAGTCTTTTCGAGACGCTGGGCAACACCCTTGTGGAAAGCAATCCCCCAAAGGCTGCCCCCAGAATCAATCCCAACCCACTGAACAGCAGACCGTTGAGCTCCCGGGAGGGGATCATTTGTGGTAGGAGGTCCAGAAAATTAAGGATCCAGATGACACCGCCCAAAGAAAGCCCCAGTAGCAGGTGGATCAGGTACCGTTCCCGGTAGCGGGGATCGCGGCGCATGACTCGTCCTTCAGCAGTGCGTTCCAGCAGAACCCGCCGCCGAAAGCCTTTGCGTCCCAGAGCGCGCAGGGCTACCTGGGCATGCTCGGGTTCTCGGAAAAAACTTAAAAGCAATCCATTCTGGGCCATAAAATGAGTTTCCTGGTTGGAATGATTCGGTCAAGTGTTTGAATGTCTCCTCTGGAAAAAATTCTTGGATTCCTAGGAAACACAGTCTGCATTATATCTTGCCTGGCTCTCTCCGCATAGCAGAAAGCAGATATAAACTATAAGCGACAACCTTTCCATAGCAAGGGATTCTGATTTTCAATCAGAATCGGTTAATCTTTCAACTTGATCAGCGCCTTTTTAGACGGTGATACTTACAGGAGGCTTCATTTTCCTTCTCTGGACCGGGGTTGAGTATTTCTCTGGCTTTAATGTTTTTCATCTTGTTGTTAATCTCCCCGTTCTTGCCGCGCGGGAATGAATGTAAAAGAGGGATCAAATGAGGAATTGGATATGTTTGTTTTGGCTGCTTGCTGTGATGCTGTTGAGCGCCTGTCAGCCCGCGGATTCTTACCAGGGTCGGGTGATCCTGGACGGTAGCCACCAGCCGGGGAAAGATGAAGTTGTGCCGGGTGACCTGCTGGTTGTTGACGGGGAAGCAGCGCTTGACCAGGGTTCACGGGTGGATGTTTCGCTGCAGGTGCTGGCGAACAGCGCCAGGTGGGCTTTCGGAAACTTTTCTGGAATCTGCAACTCGGAAGATGTGCTTGTGACTTTCTAACACATACAGAACAATAAATCGTGTTATATTGAAACTAATCCTGCTGTTACGGAACCCCAACACCCTGTCGGGAGGTTGTAACAAAGCCTGTACTGGGGAGCAATAGCCGGGTCGTAGAATATTCGTCCCTTGATAATCTTAGAGGAAGGGGAATCGGGCAATTCCTTTACGCCAACCGCCTGGCGGGTGTGACGCAGGATGGCGTGACCTACACCTATGCCTACACACACACAGATGTAATGGGAAGTCAAGTGAGTGGATTGCAGGCTGTATGAGTGACCGCGTAGAACAATCCGTGGATGGTGTGACAACCCGATATGTACTGGATTCCGTTTCTCCTTTAACCCAGGTCCTGCAGGATGGTTCCAATTCATACCTGTATGGAATGGAGCGCATTTCTCAGGTTCAGGCTGGGAACCCTGAATACTTCTTGACCGATGGATTGGGCAGTGTGCGTCAGTTGGTTGATGAGGTCGGGTCCGTATCACTTTCAATGAGTTATCAGCCATATGGAGAAACGCTTAATAGTTCTGGAGATAGCTCCAGTTCATATGGTTTTTCTGGAGAATGGACCGATCAATCAGGCTTGGAATATTTGAGAGCAAGATATTACAATCTGGCATCCGGAGGATTTATAACAAAAGATGTTTGGGATGGCGATTTCAATACCCCGATGTCCTATAATGAATGGCTGTATGTATTGGCAAATCCCATTAACTATACAGATCCAACAGGGTTTTACCTCTGTGAGAACTTTGATTGTGACGGAGACGATGATTTTAAATGGCAAGGAGAGCTCAAAAAACAAGACAAATTGTTTTCCTTAGTGTTTAGAGGATCTGGAATAAATGGTACATGGACAAAAAGTGACTGGGAATACTATTGTAAAAATCGAAACAGTTTGTTCTTCAGTCCCCAGCAATGGAAAATTAAACCAGATAGTGAAATTGGTTGGGATTTATTTGCTCTCCATTCTGGGCGACTAGCTTCTCATTACTCACTTAATGAAAAGACAAAATTTGTCCGCGATTTTGCCTTACTTTTTGCAGGAATCTCGTCAAAAGGTCATTGGCTTCCCCAAGCGATTAGTTCATATAAAGGACCTGCTGTTAGAATGTCAAATCCTAAAAGTGATAGATCTTTTGTATACTACAAGAACACAGGTCTGGCTTCAGAATATCTCGATGTTGATGTGGCGCAAAATCAGTCACACCATTATGCAGGCCTCTTTTACTTGGGGTATTTTGCAGGTCCTGAGATTGGGTGGCTAGCAGGAGTAGTTAGAGAAATTGGTGATAAAAATCCAGGAGATGCACTACTGGGGGATCAGGCAGCCTTAGATGCGTATTACTTTAGATACTACTCAGGCGATTTGAAAAACATATCGAATTACATAACTCGATTATCAGAATAAGAGAAACTTCAAGGATATGATCTATGAATGCCAAACGTATTGTGGCCATATTGGTTATTTGTTTTAGTTGTATATCAATAACCATCTACTTTTTCATCATAAAACCAATAACCATCAGGAAGCATATTGAAGGAAGGCGTGATGAATTAATTGAAACCCTTGGCGTTAACATCGAGGAAGATGATCGAAAAGGATTTCCGGTAAATTATTTCTATGAACAACTAGAACCCGGAATGACAATCAACGAAGTTCATGAAATCGTTGTTGGTTATGATGCTGTTTATCGGTGCCATGAAGATTATAAGGATGAGCTTTATTATTACTTCGGCGATGAGGAGGGAAAAGCAATTCGCTTTATGATCTTCTATGACCCAGAAGGTTACTATTATGATTTTATTAGCGAGGATCCAAACAGCCTCGTATTTGGGGTTGGGGAATGCATTGAGGGTCTCCGAGAAGAATAGTCAGCACTAAACTCGTAATCAACAGATAGGTAATGATATTTCTGTACCTTAACATGAGAATTGAATGTTATTTGTTATGTAAATAGTGTTTATTGATTTTGATTCCACTAGATATCCTTTGAATGTTATCTGGGTTTATGTGTGGAAGATGGAAGCGGTATTGGTGGTTTCTTGGTCCCCCAAGGGATTTCTGTCAACTCCATACCAATCTCAAGCCGATCAAGATTAACCCGGACATACTCTGCTGTGGATTGCCCGCTAGGACGATTGGGTTTTCCCATCGTATACGCAAACTGCATCATCTTCCTAGCAACGATTTCTGGTTCAGCAAAACGATCAGCAGTTTCTTTCGATAATACATGCCAGGTGGCAACCAGCAGCTTGCGAGCGATAGCGACAATGGCCTTGTTGCGGCCCAGTCGGGGCTGTAAGCGGTTCAGCTCAGCTTTCCAATGAGGATGTGAGTTTGCTGCTGTTTGAGCAGCCTGCACCATGGCAGTCCGAAGATCTCTACGACCGGCTTTGGTGATCCGCCCTGAACGAGAGGTCTTCCCGCTTTCATGAATTCGTCCTCCCAAACCCGAGTAGCCCACAAGCTTCTTTGCTGTAGGAAATCTATGAATAGTTCCAATTGCTCCCAGGATGGTAAGAGCATTAACCAGATTGATGCCTGGGATTTGCACTAGAAAAGGGATACGATCATCCTGAGCGGCTATGGCCTTGAGGGATTTTTCAATCCTTTTTACCTGCTGTTCTGAAAAGATCAGCGTATCAAGGTCGCACAGTAAAGTTGTTTTTTCTGATGGGCTGAGGTCAAGCCCCCGCCACCATGGATGTTGATCTTTGTGGAAAAGTCCACCAGCAGGCGGAGTGATATGATGGCGGTGCAGCACTGCGTGCAGGCGGTTTTTCGCCTGAGATGACAACCGAATCATCTTTGAACGGTGAGCGATCAAAGCACGCAGCTCGCGGACCTCAACCGGCGGGACCCAGATTCCAACCAGCAAGCCCTTGGCAAGCAATCTGGCCAGAATGCTTGCTGCGATCTTGTCAGTCATCACCTGAGCCCTGGTGATCAAAGCTACATGGGGTGGATGCACAACGGTAATCGAGTGCACATGAGGTTCAAGATCATCGTAAACCTCCCAGGTGTTGGTGGTCATCTCCACAGCGACGGCATCGTTTGAGTTCAGTGTTTTAGTAATCCAGGATTCCAATCGAGTCATTTCTACTCGTTGGGGACCAAATACCTGGTTCAGGTTTTCATCCACGCCGATGGCGATCAAATAATGCTTGTGGATATCCAGGCCAATGAAACGAGATGGACTTGTATCTTCGGTTATCATAGATCAGCTCCTTGGTGGAATTTTGCGGATCCTGATTGATATCCTGGCAGGCACAGGACCGGGCGTGTTTCATTTTTTGGGCTGCTTCTACACACACAGATACGGGCTTGAATGTCCCAGTTAAGTGAAGTCGAACGGGCTGGTCAAACACAACGACGGGCTTTCCCTTCAGGTATCCCATAATCGAAATCGACTTGCCCTTATGCAGCATGCCCGGAGGCCGCATCCCCGTTCTCCTAACTCTGGGAGCGTACTCCGAAACACACCCAGTCGCAAGGCTAAGTTCTTGTGAAGCTGGCCAAACATTCCGGCGGATTACCTTCGAGATTCCCATAAGCATAGTCGGCCAGCCCGCAAGACCATTTTCATACTAACACAACGGCATGGGGGACCGGCTGCAGCCGAGTGTTGACGGTGTAGACACGAGCTACACCCTGGATCTCAACGCTGGCCTGACTCAGGTGTTGGAGGATGACACGAACACCTACCTGTATGGCCGCGGCCGGATCGCGCAGGTCAGTACAGGTGCGCCAAGTTACTTCCTGGACGACGCCCTGGGCAGCGTCCGCCAGGTGGCAAATCCTGCTGCTGAAGCTGTGCTGACCCGGAGCTATCAGCCCTATGGGGGAGTGCTCAGCCAGCATGGTGATGACGCCATCTCCTACGGCTTCACCGGGGAATGGAAGGACAGTTACATTAAGTTAATCTACCTGCGTGCGCGGTATTATGTTCGATAGGTAGATTTATCAGTAAAGATGTTTGGAAAGGTAATTATTTGCAGCCTTCATCGTTGAACCATTGGGTCTATGTGATGGGAAATCCTATCATGGCCGTTGATCCGGAAGGAAAAAGACCCTTAATACCACCGCCTCCTCCTCCTCAAATACCGATTGACGCATCAATAAATGGTCCGTATCCCGGAACAGAAAAAAACCCACCATATCCCATTATATGGTTCCCCTATTCGGATCCATTGTCTATAGGAGCATTGGGAATACCAAAGAATACCAATGCTGCACAATTTATTTATGATGCTTGGGGAATCGATTCGAATACAGGGCTTTGTGGACAGTAGTGTCAACATCCCATTTTTAGTACCAGTTGAAAGTGGACACTTAACGTCCTTTCATCGTGTTGATAGGTTGCTGGAGGAAGGCGGTGCTCAAGAGTGTATCTCCCAAAGGCATTTCCGCATGACATAAGAATAGACATGGCTTTAGAAAAAGGGTGGGGGAGTAGAATTTTATTCCATTCCCTGTGGGAAAGGCCAAGCGGTCGAATAAAATTTTAGCACCGGGTAGATTTCCGCTGGCAAGCTGGCGGCGTTTGCGGATTTCAATCCTGATGGCTAAAAGTTTATCCTGTTTTAATAGACGCCCACTCAACGGCCATTTTGGTGGTTTTGTGGTGCTGTTTGTCAATTTTGGGCATTTATAGATGGTCCTACTGCTTCGAGAAGGCTTCACTCAAAAAGTCACAGGTGCGTGAGAGCATAATTTCTGCAAGTCGAACCATACCATTAGAACGGGACAATGACGCTGATGGTTTGATCTAGTTCAAACTCGATATCAAGATTCTCCTAAGTGGTTTTGATGCTGGCGTGTCCCAACAGCCTACTGATTTGCCAGTTAGAAACGCCAACTTGGCGCCCCAACCCAGCGTATGTCCACCTGAAACCATAGGGTTAAAGATCTGGTTCCCCGATCATTGCCCCGCGCTTCTGGACAATATTGTAGAGGGCGATCGTCCTGATGCTTATCCTCGGGGATCTTGTTTCTCTCCAGGCTACGCAGTACAAATCCGTCCGACCCACTGGGGACTTTCAACCCACGAGGTATCGAAATGGGTAGATCATGGTAAAATTACTTTACAATTTTGAATGAATATTTGTACGGAACAGGAGTATAGGTTATGGCTGAAACAAAAGAGAAAATGCAGGAGATCATTCGCCAACAGCCAGACGACAGCTCCTACGAGGATATCCTCAGAGAGCTGGCCTTCGAACTGATGGTGGAACGCGGCCTTGACGATTCCCGGCAAGGCAAGACGATCTCGAATGAGGAAATGGGGCAAAGAATTCGAACGTGGCTGAAATAAGATGGACGGCAGAAGCTGAAAAATGGCTTAAGGATATCCACGATTACATCAGTCAAGATGACCCTGCGGCAGCAAACAGGGTCATTTCTGGTATTTATGAAAAGGCACAGGTTTTACACGACTTCCCTGAGATTGGGTACAAGTATAAATCTGAGCCAGAAGGGGTTGTTCGAGTCCTCCTGTATGGCCATTATCGGCTTGCATATATCATCAGGGAGCAAGAATACATTGACATCTTGGGTGTGTTTCATGGAGCCCTGGATATAGACAGGTATCTTATGTGAGCATTGAAGGGGTGGGGCGGGGGGATGGCGTGCGCGCTGGCATAGTTCATCATTTTAATCGGTAAAATAGTTTTGCTTTTCTAAAAATGTCAACTAACAAGGGGAAAACAACGTCTATTCATTGTCCTCCAAGCAATTCTCCATGAGATTACTCTCGGTGGGCTTGGGTTACCCTCATTTTGATCCCTAAATTCTCTTTTTTCAATAAAAGTAAATAGAGCAAAATCGCTGCTTGACGACCTTTTAATTTTTAAGTATGCTTCTTTCATAAATGCAAATATCCATAAGATGTTTTCGAGAGGGGAAACAGCCAAAATCGGAGGGTTTCTTTGGACCAAATCACAGCATTCGACCACAATGAATCTTCCTTATTGCAGCAGACCATCCGGTCGATCGAGCTGGACGATTCACTCCAGCCGTCCACCAAAGACAAGTACATATCAGCTCTGCAGAAATACTGCGATTCCGGAGGAAGCCTCGCTAACGCATTTCAGATCCGTGATTATGCAGCGGACCTGGCTGTATCAGAAAGAGCCTTCTTAAAGGCTGGGATCTCCCGTATGGCCAAGGAGATCGAATACCAGGTCAAATCAGGAGCAACTCCCGAAAACATTGACCTGGTCCAGGCCAACATCTTCCGTGCTGAAGCATTGACCGACTCCATCACTGTGACCCAGCCGAAAGGAGAAAAGGTCCATACCTGGTTGACATCCCATGAGCTAAAGGCGCTTATCGGAAAAACCCACAAGAACAAACACAGCTTGATTGGCGTCAGGGACCGCGTGGCACTGGGATTGATGTCAAATGGAATGCTGCGGCGATCAGAGGCCGTTGAGCTGCAGTTCTCAGACCTCAAGGTGCGGGACGGGTACCACATCGTAGAAGTGGACGGGAAAGGAGCCAAGACCCGTGGGGTCAAGTTATCTCCAGTTTTGTCTAAAGACATCCTCTTTCTTCAAGACCTATGGGGCGGCAGCGCCATCCTGCGGCCGCTCCTGAAGCGCAAAAAGCGGCCCGAGGGGTATGCTCGGGTCGGAGATCTCTGGGTTGGAAAATCGATGAGTTCTCAAGCGCTCTATAACCTGGTGATCAAGTATGGGAAGATGATCGGCAGGCAGCTGCAACCTCATGATCTTAGAAGGACCGGCGCGCGGGTAGCCTGGAAAGCTGGTGTGCCGATCGAGCAGATCAGCCTGGCCTTGGGACATGAAAGCATCGAGACCACTTCTCTGTATTTGGGGATAGAGAGGGATTGGGAAAAACAGCCTGCAGATTTTATTCCATACTAATTTTGGGCAACTGTAAGTTGTTCTTTTCCAAATTAGTGTGTTTGCCTTACAGGAATCGAACCCGGGGCCTGGCGGACACCGGGTATATTCCTATAGAGACACAGTATAGGGTACTATGCATATTTGCGCAGAAATATACGCTAAGGAAAAACAAAACTAGTGGAACCCACAGTACACACTGGATTTGTCATATGCTATAAAAATATATAGGAATTTATCCTTGGATTCGAATCGTTAAGGAGATACGAATGAAAACAGAAAAAAATCAAAAACTGCCAATGATTTCACTTATTACCCTTCTCCTCGTTGGGGTAATACTATTGGGAGTACGATTTGCCCCCGCGTTAGCGGCTGAAATCCTCCCAAATCATTATGCCTTAGTCAGTACTAATGAGCCCCATCTGATTAATGACAAGGCTACTGAGATAGCAATACTGCCTGACGTTGAGCATGAATCCGGAGATCAGGATTCTGCAGCTTTGTTAAAGAGCATGGTTCAGGATTTCGAAAACAACATGTTTTCTCAACCAGGATGGTTGCACTACGTTTACTATCAGGAGTCTGAGGTCAGCAATGGCGTTGCTCTACCACAAAACTACTTTGTTGATGGTTGGTATCTAATTAATGAAGCGGGGTTTGTGACCCAAGATGTCGTCTCATATTACGATGATGCTGGAAATTTGAACCAGCGAGGAATCTTTAGAGACAATACTTTTATCAACCTAAGCACCAAAGAGGAAATGGAAACGGAAGGTCCTTACAAATTGAAGTTAGATCTTGGCGTGACCAAGTATATGTTAGAAATGCAAACGGAAGGCTCTGTCTTGACCCATGAAGTTTCCACTTTAGATGAGAAGCCTGTGATCAAATTTTCAGTTATAGGAAATTATGATAAACCAACCATTTTTGGAAACTCATCCCAACCCGTCGAAAGTGTCCGGATGTCAATTCTCTTTAATCAAGCAGCGGGGACAATCTCTGAAATGGAGTATATATATATACTTGTTGATGGTACGGAAGAATTATTCTATAGGGTTCAGCCTTCGACCCTGGCGTGGGGGGAGCTACCACAAGAGTTCATTCAGTTATTGGAGGGTGAAAGATGAAAAAGGGTATCAGAAGGGCCTCATTACTAACTATTCTGCTAATCACTGCTGTGGTTTTTGTAGTTTCTCCAGTCTTCGCGTCGTTAGGTTCATGGTCTTATCATCTTTTCGGCGTGAACATTTCCGGTACTAGTGATGCCTATTCAGGCAAAATGGTCAGCGACCCCGCAGGTTCTACTTGGATAGCGAATATCGTTACCTATGTAGATAATCCCCCAATTTCATTGTATCTTGGTTGGAACTGGTTTTCGGGAACTGAAAAGTGTGGATATACTACGACTCAAAACATTCAGGGCGGTTCTTACTATGCATATACTCAACAAAGAGCAGATACAATTTATTTGACAGCTCAACCCTGTGGCTCAACAAGGTATGGATTATCCAGCGGAAAACATATCGTCACGTCTGGCACAAGTTATTACGACACCTGGACGCAAACTGAAGTAATTCCTTAGTTTCAGTTACATATATTTAGGATCAAAATAGAAGAATAGACCTTCTATTGAGAAGAGCTGGGAACTTACACTGCTAATTCTTCCAAATAAAGTAATTGTATAAGTGCTGTTAGTTAATAAATTTCTTTCCTAGGTTTTCTTCTCTAGGTTCTTAATCATGTTTTCGCTTACGGATTAAAAACAAAAGACCAGGTATTGTGTAGTGTTTTATCTGGCGATCTACCCATAAGATCTTAATCTTCATTGGTTTTCTGGTCCTCAGAGAGATTCTTTTCTGAGTAAACAGGCAAAACCCCTCTGAGTGTTCAACTTATATCTTCCACGTCTCGCAGTGAGTAAATAACAATCCCTAAGTCGTAACTCTATGTTCAAACGCCCCATTGGTCCAGCAAACTCTGGATCCAGATAACATTTCTGAGGATCTTGATAGAACTTTTTTAAGGGGGTGTGTATAAAACCAATTTGAACCTTGTTCAGTTCCTTTTTGAATCCAGGAGGTGCATTTTCTCCCCCAAATCAAGGTCTTTCGCTATCATTTCCTCTTCAGCTGTGGAAAGATTTCGGCAATAACGTGCCTCTTTGCCAAGCAGGTCTTATTCATCCCCCAATCTCCATTCAGTGGCAAACACTGCTATATCCACTCTGCTTTTGACTCCCAATTTTCTAATCATATTACTCACATGAAACTCGGCCGTTCGCTCAGATATTTCTAATTTTTCACTGATCTGCTTATTTGTAAACCCGTCAACAATACAGGCTGCCACTTCGTTTTCACGAGCGGTTAGTTGTTCCCCAATAAACTCATTATTACCATCTTTTATCAAGTTCGTGATCTGTCGTGATATAGAGGGGCTTAACCAGGTCTCTCCCTTCGTGACAGCATGAATTGCTTCTTCAATCGTGCCCGGTTCTTCATCTTTCAACAGATACCCATCCGCTCCTCCCCTAAGCATACCTAATACTGTGGGAGTGTCGCTGTACGCAGTAAGGACGAGCACACGACACCCCCACCCTTCTTCCTTGATTTTTTCCAACACACGAATAGGGCGCATTCCGGGCATTCTCGCATCAAGAAGCAGTATATCAGGCTGTAGTTGTTTGACGAATTGCAACGTTTCGTTGCCATCCTGTGCCTCACCAACCACTTCAAACTCGGGACATTGAATAAGCTCATTACAAATCCCCGACCTTACAAGAGGGTGATCGTCAGCGATGAGTATTTTGATAGTCATGGTTCTTCCTCCAAGAAGTCGGATCCGGACAATCCCTCAGCCCTCTGATTCTTGATTGATAGAGGAATCGATACTCTTATTGATGTGCCTTCCTTTTGATTGGAGCGTACCTGAACTTCCCCACCCAATGTCTCCACCTGTTCTTGGATCCCATTCAACCCAAAATGGCGCTGTTTCATGAGCGAGCTCAAGTGATCCGGCACCTTAAACCCCACCCCATCATCATTTACAAAGAGAACAGCCTTTTGCCCTGGCACTATCCGTAGTTTTACATGGACTCTGTCCGCCTCGGCATGTTTTTGCACATTGACAATAGCTTCCTGAAAACAACGGTAAAGGGTAAAGGCAACTTCATCAGATAATTGCACCCTATGATTATCTATGATTGTTAGGTATATGACGAAGGGTACCTGGTCGTTGAGCTCAATCACTCGGGAGCGGATTAAGGAAGTCAACCCCAAGGAATCTAATGCTGGTGGACGTAGATCTGCTATGGTACACCGTAGACCGGTCAAAATATCGCGAATTTGCTCTTGGAGTATTTTCAATTGTGAGAGAGATTTTTGATCTGAGGAATGTTCTATATTTCTCAGGCTGTAATTAACCCCTATTAGTGACTGAATAATTTCATCATGCAAGTGATGGGCAAGCCGTTTACGCTCTTCCTCGCGGACAATAAAGATCCTCCGGTGTAGCGACTTGATCTGGCTGCCGTGTTGTTTCACCTCTTCTAAAAGAACAGCATTTTCCAAGGCGCTTCCTGCCTGTTGAAGAACAGCTTCGAGGATTTCCAGATCCTGGGGCAAAAACTCCCCTCCCCCAATCCTTGATCCCAGGACGAGTAATCCCTGAGGACCACGCTTACCCTCCAGCAGCAGCCAGTATAGTGGTTCAGTCCCTAGAATATCCTGCGCAGGTATTTCTGTAACTGCCAACATATCACGAGCGTCAGACCCTTTTCCAATCTCTCTGGAACGGTATTTAGAGAATATCTCAAAAACAAGATCAACCTCTTCTTCTTTTAACTGTCGATCATTCTTCGCATATTCATCTTCTGTATACAAGCTGGTGGAAACTGTACCATCATTCAATAACAGATTAACGTATTTTAATTGCATCGTTCTTTGCAAGGCTCTGCATAGTGTCTGGGCGATGCTGTGTAAATCGTTCCCCCCACTCTGAACGGCCTGGCTAATTTTCTGGACAACTTCATGGTCGTCATACCATCCACCATAATAAAGATGGTCCACCCAACGACGCAAAAATTTATATGCGGGGTGAGCAGTTAAAGAGAGAAAAAGGACAATCAATAAACCAATCCACCGATTGGATGATTCTAAATCAAACAAAAGCGAAGGAGAAAGGATATAGACCATTCCATACAGAGTGGCAAGTCCCAAAGCTAATAAAGAGTAAGCGGTTGCGCGGTTGGCATATTGCTCCAGTGGGATCAACCGGTAGCGCATAACAGCATAAGTGTATCCCAAGGGCAAAATGGAAAGAGCAAGAAAAGAGACTTCATATGGCAGAATGTATTGGTTGAACAGTTTCTCGGGAAGCATAGATAAAAAGATAAATGGAAGAAATGCGTTCAGAGCAGCTAGTCCTGCTATTCGCGATCGGCGACGAGCTACCAAGGAATTCGCAGTTCTGGCGGCCAAGAACAAAACCAGCGCAGAAAGAATTAGCAGCAGACTCAACCAGATATATTTAACAGTCAACAAAGGACCGGGGACTTCCAAGGCGAGCCTACCAAGGTCCAGTGCACTTAACCCGAGCGTGGCCATGTAGAGATATCTGATTGCTTCCTTTCTCCACTTCGTATCAAAATATCCACCGAAAAGTATGTGAAGATGAAGGGACAGGGGCCCGATCCACCATACTAGGATATTGAAAATCCAACCGATCCAAAGCGGGCCGCTTCCAGAGACGGAACCCAGGCCCAGTACAATGGAAAAACTCATACAAAACAAGATGAATATTCTGGGCAATTGGCTCGGCTGGGCATAGGTCAGAACAAACAATCCGGGAACCCAGAAAAGAAAGGCGATCAATAAGGTAGAAAAGCGGGAAAGGAGTTCAGACAAAGAGGGTCGCGCTAATTCAATCGTCACCTCACGGACAACTCCTTCTTGCTTAACCAGTAACGTCACCCTCTCGCCCGGTTCTCGACCAGGAAAATCACGCGCATTATAGACTGGTTCTCCCTCGATCACCTGAATGAGATCCCCTTCCCGTATCATGTCCGCAGCAGGTCCTTGAGGATCTATACTATTCACCCTTCCGCTGGTAAACGACCAAGTCATACCGCTGTATGGATGTTGGGCAAGGACAACCCCTATCCATATCAAGGCCAAGGGAACAACCACCACTAGGAGTAAAGAGATATATCTCCAAATCAGTTTAGTCAAAAGGGATTGAATAAGGAGTTTAAATCGTTTCTTCATTGAGATTCTTCTGAATGGACGCGCCATCTATTGAATCTGTGTGAAACAAGCAATCTGATCCAGCATCTTTTCCAGTTGCTTTCTCGGATGATGGTTTAGAGCCAAAGAATCTAACAATTTTTTACCAAGTTGCCTGATCTTTTCAGCTTCCAATGCCATATATACCAAAGCACCATTTGTTAGGATCAAATTTCGGATTGTGGTTTCTTGGTGAGTATTTGGGCTGTCTAGATAACGCACCAACTTGTCTTTTTCTGGCGACTGCAATACCTGCATGGCGTATGCAATCGGAATCGTCACCTTTCCCCTGTTTAAATCATTATACTCTCCCCATAACCCTTCCACGTCATTTGCAAGTTGAATCAGCAGACCCAGACAGTGCCCAAACGATGTGAACGCCTCGATTGTTTCCGAAGATTCAGCTCCGGCATAGGCACCTAGCCTGCAACCAAAGGCAAAGAAAACACCCGATTTCCCGGCTGCAATTTCCCATGCTTGGCCTAACGCTATATTGGACGAAGATAAATCTTGATGTTGTCCGGCACAAACAGCCAAAGCCATATGATTGAACGCTATTAGAAAATGCTCCCCTCTTTCTGAGGATAAATCCTTTCTCGTTACCGCATTGATGAGAGCTATCTCCGCCTGAAGAATTAAACCCGTAGTAATATTTACTAGCACGCCTGTATCGTACTGAGAAAATATACCTGAGAGCTCTTGGTCTTCAATCTTATCCAAAAGGTAAAACGCAGCGTATAGTAATTTCCAAGCCTTGGATATTGTAACAATACACTCAAGCTCACCCCCTATCGCCCTACAAACCAAGGATGGCAAATTTATTACACCATTTTTGTTTTGTTCAACAAGGTTTGATTGTCCTGGCAAATCTAATAGCGCTTGAGTCAAAGCTGATTTATATTCCGAATCGAGTCTCTCTATATACCAAACATCACCCCGTTCATTTGAGAGAAAAGGACCGGGTGACCCTCCTAATTTCACACCATCCACCAAATGCCTTTAACGGGGGAAGTTTCGTGTTCTGCGCATAAAATATCCACTGACCCTTTTTCCAATAGTACATCAAGCGCAACTTTTTCTTCTGTAGTTAAAGAATTGATGGTTTCGAATTTTATATCCTTGCCATTCGCTACTCTATAGGCTATCTCCGAAAGCTGGTTAGTGTCTGGTTTGTGTTTCATTTATATACCCTCCTCTTGGTGAGATTGATAATAAAAGTATATTAGGGTGTTCTAACCTCCGTCAACCTGTGGATTTCCACAGGTAAGGTCTGCGAGAATCCACAGGTTACAAATGTGCGTAATATTTATAGAATGTAGCTAGGCAACCTAATCAAGAGAGTTTTAACAAATGAGGAGGTGAAATATTAATTAACCTAATTAATATTTTCTTCATGAAGCTAGCGAAATAGAAACATTTCAAGGAGGAGTAAAATGCGGAAAGCAAGAATATTCGCACTACTTGTAATTTTTATAGGCTTATTGGGGCCAGCGGCCACAACAACATTGGCACAAGAAACTCAGGGGGGAGACACTCCAGTCTTCCCTGAGAATCCCCAGGAGGGAATCCTCTATCGCTTACCCGAATGCGACCCCGACACGGCTTCTATTGACCAGCCTTGCTATGTAATCCTTTTTTCCCACATCGACCAAGACATCAGTTCAGATCAGGCTAAATTGGAAAATACCAAATCTTCATGGACCATAACCTGCGGGGTGAACGTAAAGAATGCTGCACAAACACTTGTTGCAAAGCTGTGGCAGGACATTAATGCTAGTTGGAACCAAAGTGGATCATGGTACTTTCCAAGTGTAAATTGGAAATCTCGAGGAACGTGGACAAAAGATTGGCGTTACACCTGGTCCGGCCTATCTGGTCCGTATTACGACGGAGGAGGAACACAGAGTAAAATATATTCAACTTCAGGCACATTAAAATATCTTGGGATAAATTGGAGTGGATGGAAAGTATCAACAACCCTCTGGAATACTACCTCGCCACCGAGCTGGAGTTGTAATTGGAACAAACTGTGGTAAAAAGCAACTGAATGAGTTTATTAATATCAAGAGCTTTGTGAATTTTGGATAAGCTGATGATTGACTTGTGGATAACCTGAAGTCAATCATCAGCTATGAAATATTAAGATTCAAACTTAGCTTGATGAATAAATCAATACTTGGGGAGGACTGGAATGGTCAGCTATTTTCTGATAAGTGTCTTGGCGGGCTCTATCATGTTGATCATTGATGTTGTCTTTGTCAATAATGAGTTTGCCAAACGAATATCTAATCCACTCGACTCAATCCAGAGGAAAAACAATAAGTTTGCTCGAAACCTGGCGGTAAACATTTCTTTTGGCTTCGTTTTTGCTGGTTTCTACTTAATGTCCTATCGTTCGTTGCCTGGCCTCCCGGGCTCCTTTTTTCGATCTTTCTATTTTGCATCTATGGTTTGGATTCTTAGTATTGTGTTCAAAGCAATGTCCCAATGGGTTGCGTTTGATTTTCCTGGAAAATTTCTGCTTTATTCAGTATTTAGTGGTTTCATAAAGATCTTATCAATAAGTATACTTTTTCATTATTTATTAAGGCCTTTATACTTATAATTACATCTTGGGTGTTTTTGCATATCCCTCAAAAAGGTTCAATTCAGCTATAGTCTGGGATACTGTGAGCTCATCCGTTAGGATACCTTATGAAAAGTTAGAGTTACGAATGACTAACATAGTCTCCCTACAAGACAATATCGACGCAATGGATTTTGGTACAGATAAATTCCATTCCTGCCTCAACAAAGAAACCGGTGAAGAAATCAATGCCATCCAAAATAAGTTCGACTGGAATAATTTCCCTGATTGGCAGCAAGAAGCACTCGCATCAGCCAAGAAGGTTTTTGATTCGTCACATTTCCTCCCCCTCCCTAGTAAGCTTGACATTCACGAATATGCCGTCATAGAAAAATTTTGTACTTCCACCGATGATCCAAAGATTAGTAACGAATTGTCCAATCTAATCAAGGGTTCTGGAGCATTTGGAAGATTTAAAAATGCCATTCACCGCTTTGGTATTGAGGATGACTGGTATAAATATCGGGATCAGGTGATCCCTTCCTGGTGGCGGGGAGACACCATATTAGTTGCCCTTGGGGCGTATAGCGACCCCGTTGTCAAGCTCGGTGCTCCCCTGCCGTCTGGAGCAAATTGAACAAGATATGTTGGGGACTTTTGGGTACCCCGGATGCACTAGGTTGGGCCCAGGAATTCCGGTCAGGGATCTAGCTCTCCGTTTACCGGGTGGTGGTCATTTATTTACAGGCGGTGTGTTGTCCTTATATTTATCAATATCGCGGGAATCCTCCCATTGTAAGGCGGGTCGTGTACGGCAGCTTTAACAATATCCACTGATAACATCAAGTCGACATCTCTGGATTTGGTGTGGATTACGTATAGCTGATCGATAACTTCACCTTTTAAAAATAAAAGATCAAGCGCTGCAGTTACCACCTGCGGTTGAGACCCCAGGGTAGCTACTAAGATTGTTTTTGAGGATTGATTGGTTGATGTCATTTGACCTTCACATACCTGACTGGCTAGATGGTTTTTGTAAGCCTTCTATTTGTCAGCAAACAATATAATTATAAAATAAGATTACCTGGACCACGGGGAATAAACAAGCAAACGTGAGGCAAATTAAACAGGAAATTTTTGCTTTGAGACAAAATGATTTATATGCAAATAATTCTTCCTCGGAATACAGGTACCAGACATGGCCCTGATCGTCGCTGATGATCAGGGCCACCCCGCGCAGTCCTCTCAATCAGAGACTGCATAAAGGATCTCCATCGCAAAGCATACTCTTGGGGTAATGCACCTCATGCTCACCAAGAGGGACAGAGACGCCCAAAACGCCCCTTTCTGCCGTCTCCTCCCACTCCTGAGGCCAAGAGCATTGCTGCATCCTGGATGTGCCCATTCTGCCTCATAAGCCAGAGGCTAGTGGAGGACTTTCTCATAGCGGTCATCGAGGTAGAGATACCGGAAGACACCCAAAGAACGATTGCGCCAAGCCTCCAGCATCATGATCAGGACAGTGCGTACACCAGTTATGATTGGTCCGGACGGATATTGCGCGTGGAAGAACTGCGCGGGTCCTATGCGTTGTCCAGAGCAAAAGATAACCTTTATATTGAGGTCTTTTCATTCGCTTCAGGGAGGAAGGTTATTCTGACTCCGCTTCCTCTTTGTGGAGAGTGAATAAATGCCCAAACTCTCGCCCTGTTACATTGGGCTCTTTAGAGTTTTGATCGATAGAGTCTTCCCGGATCACCTCACTTTTGTCACGCAAAGAGACAGTCACCCGGTCAGAAGCCTGATTGAATGAGAAATCATCGTAAATCAGTGTGTATTGGTAATCCGCGTAACGGAGGCTGGTCAATTTCCAATATTCGGCTTGAAGTTGAAGTTTGGCTACCTCCATTTCCTCAAAATCAATCGCCTCGGAGATGTTGGAAGTCAAATCTCCAAACCCATTATCTTCAAAGTTGGGGGGGGGGGAATGCTGAGAGCCTGGTAATGAATGTCAAAATATTGTTCAATCACAGCCTTGATTTCTTCCTGCTGGGTTATATCAATAGTTTTGTCTTTTTCATTTTGAGGTACTGGAGTTCCTGTTGATAGTAGTAGAGCTGCTGATAGACTGTTATTCGCTTTTGTTGTGGCAAATAGAGGTGGTCCGAATAATAATAATGCGATAATAGTTGATGGAATTATGAATAACCGAGTCTTAATATTCATTTTTGTTCTCCTGCCTTCTTTTCAAAGTGCGCTTTAAGAATTGTTCTAGATGAATTGGTATTGATTCATGGTTGAGGAGAAGCTGTTTGTCTTATGGTTTGTGTTTTTGTGTAAATTGCGTTGAGAATATCCTCTTTTGTCGCCCCTGGTTTGCGAAATTCCTGCCACCAGGAATCAAAATAGTGATCAGAGACGATCTTCCACTCCGCTTCCTCTTTGTGGAGAGTGAATAAATGCCCAAACTCTCGCCCTGTTACATTGGGCTCTTTAGAGTTTTGATCGATGGAGTCTTCCCGGATCACCTCACTTTTGTCACGCAAAGAGACAGTCACCCGGTCAGAAGCCTGATTGAATGAGAAATCATCGTAAATCAGTGTGTATTGGTAATCCGCGTAACGGAGGCTGGTCAATTTCCAATATTCGGCTTGAAGTTGAAGTTTGGCTACCTCCATTTCCTCAAAATCAATCGCCTCGGAGATGTTGGAAATCAAATCTCCAAACCCATTATCTTCAAAGTTGGCGGGGGGGGGAAATGCTGAGAGCCTGGTAATGAATGTCAAAATATTGTTCAATCACGGCCTTGATTTCTTCCTGCTGGGCTGTTTGAGTAGGGTTTATAGAAGGGGCTATGGTTCGCTCTGTTGGCAAGGGAGTTACTGTTCCGTTTGTGGTGATTGGTGAAGAAGTGATTGTAGTAAATTTGGATGAAGGTGTACCCAATGATGGGTTATTCCTAGAAGTGGTTGCTTTACGGGGAGAAGGTGTCAGGATACTCTGCGTTGTTTTCGTTGAATCTGGGCTCTGGGGAGAAGGATTTTCACCTGTAGCAGCACAAGATGCTAGCAGAAACGACACAAGAAATAGCGTGATCTTGGTTTTCATGGATTTCCTCAAATGGTTTAATCCGGGATTCCACGTTTGAATTATTGTACTCCATAATTTATCAAAACAGTCTAAAAGTTGGGCGGGTATGACTGAGTTCACCACCGTTGTCGCCCATTTCGACCAAATTTTAGCGCTCAAGCTCACAAATCCGAAACTCCGATACAGTGTATCCTGCTCAACTAAAAAGGTAAAACGATCTGGAACATAGACATACGCGTTTTATCCAGCCAGACAATGTTCATAAATCTCCCGATATGGATATCTTTCTGAGAGCTTCATCACCACCCTTCTTGCTGTTCTGACGATCTTCCCGGCCAGAAAAATGTACTTCAAACGAAAAGTCTTGATTTGCTGACGGTATTCCATTACCTTTACCCTGTCAATCTTGAACAGCAGGAACAGGTTGTAGGCCAGCATCATCAGCTGGAAAATGGCTTCATTGGACCAGAATGATTTGAGCAGCAGCTGGCCAACTGCCATATCATACTTGGCCTCCTTGATATAATTCTCACTGTTGCCCCGTTTCTGATAGAAATCGACCGCTTCCTCGGGGGACAGATCTGTGTTGGTGACAAAAAAGGAATAGGCGTATTCTTCACCGTCCAGGAAAGACATTTGGGCCCTGTTCTTCTCATCTTTCAACACCCGCGATACAACAAACCTTCTGTCTTTCTTCCAGGTGGTCAGGGAGGTGACAGGTTCCGTGGTTTCCCGGCCTTCTTCACCTGCCTCAAAGATGAGATCTGGATCGGTGACTTTAGCCACAAGAGTTGGATAGGACTTCCCCTTGATCATATACCGGCAGCCCAGCGTTTCGATCGTTTCCAGAATCTCTTCATCGAAGTACCCGCTATCCATGCGAAAGGTAACTTCCAGGCCCTCTTCTTTGAGGTGGGCCATGATTTCCTGGATCATTCCTGCTGCGCCATTGGCGGTATAGGTGTCGCCGCTTCTGACATAGCCCGTCAGGTAGGCCTTGAGTTCATCACAGAAAGCAAACTGAATGTTGTAACAGGGGTTGCCCGGCTTTTTGGGATTATACTCTTTGGCTGTCCCCTCCTGGTGGACTTCCACATTGACCACGCTGCTGTAGATATCAATGGTGATGGATTTGAGCTTACTTCTCCTCAGAAGCTTCAGAAATACCTTGAAGTTGATCCCTTTCAGCATCTGGGTTGTCTTGTAATTGAAGTTCCCCAGGAAGCGAGATACCGTTTCTGGTTCTTTGACCGAAATGTCAAACTCGTTGATCACCGGATCGCTTTGCAGCAGTTTCAGCCGTTCCAGTTTGTCGATGCCAATCAAGTTGTCGCAGAGTAGGGTCTTGATATGATTCATCTTGATCCTGTTGGTCGATTGGTTCTCAAAGACCAGATCATGATCGATCAGATCAAAGATGTCCTTACTTCTGGTATGTTCAAGCAGCTAGAAACAATCCGGCATTCGAGGTCAGGTTCCTGGCTGAGAATTCAATTTTGTTGATCATATCGACATCCTTTGGGGCATAATGATCTCTGATACAGCATTTTAACATGCGATCATTCGACGTTTTTCCTTTCACCCAATGGGTGAAAAACAGGGATTGAATTCAAGCGACTATTTTTCTTTCCCGCAGCACAAAAAACGTCTTTTCTGCTTCAAAAATGACCGAAAACAGGCTTAAAACCACTCTTTTTACCCCGAAACGATCGTTTTTCCTTCGAAGGCCTTTCTTTTACTGATCAGGAAACGTAGAATCCGGGTAACAATATATTATGCTCTTTTGGTTGATGTTTCTAAATACGAGATCTTGTATCCATATATTATTTAGGACATTCACTCAAGGTGGGAAAAAGTTCTTGGGATTACTTGTCTAAAGATCCGCTGTGTTCTTTGGGAAAAATGAGTGATATGTCTAAGAGATTTTTTGGTTGTGTCAAGTAAAGTGTGTAAATTCGCTCCTTCCCAATGGGAAAAACTCCCTAAATAAAAACTATGCTGTTGTCAACATCCCGTTTTTAGTACCAGTTTAAATTGGACACTTTTAAGCCCCTTCGCATGGCTCAGGGGTAGGAGGCACACATTTCCACTACACCAGTACGACGCGGTGGGCAACCGCACCAGCCTGACCTATCCTAATGGCAAGAGCGTCAGCTACGCGTATGACCCCGCAAACCGCCTCACTCAGGTCAGCGTCTGGAACGCGCGTGTCATCGAATACAGCTATGACCCGGTCGGTCGGGTGCTGAGCCGGGTCCACGGTGATGGTTACCTAACCTGCTGTTTGTTGAGGAAATAAATCTGCTCCGGCGTTGGCTGACACTCAGGACCATGCATAATAATTGCCCCCTGGGATGATTATCTGATTTTTCTGGAGGGACATAATAATCCAGGGATGATCACTCTGCTAATCAAAGTTGAGGGTGATCATCCCTGGGTATTGGAACTGGGGATGTTGGTTTTGAAAGAAGGAGATCGCCATGGACCTTTATCCGTAAAGGAAGCGGTGGTTGTACCGGATGGATCTCTGAAATCGAGCCAGGTACCCTAGCAGTGAGTCCAGCTGTTGGTGGCTGGTGGTTGAGTTTCGTAAAATCTTCTCCCTGGTTTGATTCTGCAGCATGCGGTCTTTAACTTGTTCTTGCAGGACCTGGTAGTGAAGTTGAAAATTGAAATACATGGCAATCTCCTTTTTGTGGTTGTTCTCCGATCATCTGTCTAGATGATAAAGAAACAGCCAGCGGAATACACCAGCTAGGAGGGGGGTCTTTTGAACGGCAGATCGTCCAGCTTTAAACCCCGCCCATTGACCAGGGTAAAGGACGATGTTCATCGATCCGTCTGAGGATGTCTGAGACGATATTTTTATTTTTCAGCGTGTTATACTGGAAAAGTACATTTAGCTAGAAAGCTTGAGGATCTATGACCACAGAAAAAAGTTATCAGGCTTATTTACAGGAACTGGAATCGGGCCATCTGGAATTCGGGGGAACAAGGATGGTCATGCTCGATATCCGGGCCGGGTTCTGGGGATTACGGAGACAAATTGAAGCGCTGGTAGGGAGCAGGCTGACAGATTCAGTGCTTCAACAGGCGGGTGCGAATGGAGGGGCTTCTTTTGCCAGGGCTTTTGTGGGTGATGATTTAAGTGATCCGGAGGGTGCGTTCTGGGATTGCCTGGCAGCTTTCCAAGCAGCTGGTTTCGGTCAATTTGAGGTGGAAACTTTTAACCCCGGGATACTGGATGGGGATGATAGATTGGACGGTCTGATCACGGTTCAGGCCAGGAATAATTTTGAGGTCTGGACAGCAGACCAGAATCAAGATGCAGGTTCCCCTTCTTGTGCCTATACTGCCGGTGTGCTGGTGGGATTTATCAATATAATCAGCGGACGTCAGGATATCGTCTGTGTTGAGCAGACCTGCCGGTCACAGGGAGATGATATCTGCACGTTTGACCTTATGCGAACGGAGGCAGATACTCCGGTCCCTCACGTATCTTATTCTCCTGATCCCGGATTAACCCGGCAAATCAATCTGCTGGAACTGCTTTTTGAACGGATGCCGATGGGTATTGCTATTCTGGATCCGGAGTACAAGATCCGCCGTTATAATCCGACCTGGGATGATTTTGCCCAGAGATACAGACCGTCAGGAGGTGAGAAGCTTACTCCGGGAATTAATTATTTCGCCCACCTTCCTGGAACAGAATCAACAGTGAAACCCCTGTTTGACCGCGTGCTGGCAGGTGAAACGATCCGGGAAGAAGACGTACCCTTAAACACTCCTGGAGAAACTTCCTATTGGGACGTAGTCCTCGCGCCGATCATTGAGGGGGAAAAAGTAACCGGTATCCTCAACGTCACCATTGACGTCACAGAACGGTTTAAGTCCAGGAAAAAGCTCCAGGAAACCCTGGAAATTTTACAGGAACGGGAAGAACGCCTGTCTCTGGTTTTAGAAGGAATCAATGATGGTGTTTGGGATTGGAATCTGTTGACCGATGAAGTTTATTTTTCCTCACGCTGGAAACAAATGCTCGGCTACCAGCAAGAGGAGCTGGAGGATCGTTTTGAGACCTGGGAGTCCCTGGTTCACCCCGATGATCTGGAACGGACCCTGCAGGTTATCGAAGAGTATCTGGAAGGGACGCGTTCTGTTTATTATCTGGAACACCGCCTTCGGCACAGGGACGGCACTTACCGCTGGATCCTCGCCCGGGGAAAAGCCCTCAGGAATGAGGATGGGGTCCCCTACCGCATGGTAGGTTCGCATACAGATATCACCGAAAGGAAGCTGGCAGAAAAAGCGCTGAAAGATAGCGAAGAAAATTTGCGTTCATTGATTGAGAATGCCAAAAACTTTGCCGTTTATCAGGTTCGTGTCCAGCAGGATCGTTCTTTTGGGGGAGAGGTGATTTTTGTCAGTCCTTCGTTAAAAGATATTTTTGGCATCGAAGACCCTTTTCGCTTTGAGTCCTGGTTTGAGCACCTGCATCCGGAAGATGAAGAAAGGATTCTGGAAGCGAATTTAAAGGCAGTGAAGGAGGGAGAATCCTACAGTGAATCCACCCGGTGGTACCATCCGCGGCGGGAAGAATGGATCTGGATCCACACAGCTTCCTCTCCGGTCTATGATGAGCGGGGTGAATTGTCTCATTTTAACGGTTTGATTCTGGATATCACGGATCAAAAAATGGCAGAAGAAGCCCTGCGCAGGAAAACCAGGCTGGATGAAATGGTGGCCAGAATTTCTACCCGGTTTATCAATCTTCCCCCAGAAAAAGTGGACGAAGGCATTAATCAAGTTCTGCAGGAGACCGCGGAACATCTCGGTCTGGATCGGGGTTATGTTTTCCAGTATTCCAGCAACAAAGAAATGTTTAATGCAACTCATGAATGGTGCCGGAAGGGAGTAGAACCGCAGATTGACCGGATGCAAAATATGTCCGTGGAGGATCTCCATTGGTCCAATGAGCGGCTGCTGGAAGGGAAAATCCTGATAGTTCCCCGGGTTGATGACCTTCCCCCGGAGGCTGCCGATGAGAAAAACGAATTCCGAAAGCAGAGCATCCAGTCACTGATTTCTATTCCCCTGGTGTATCAGGGAGAGACCATCGGTTTCGTGGGGTTTGATGCTGTGTTCCAGGAGATGGCCTGGACTGATGATGACCTCCATACCTTCAAGATGCTGAGCGCCATCATTGCCAATGCTCTAGCCCACCGCAGAGCTCAATCTATCCAGAAAGGCCAGAGACAATTCCTGGAATTGTTAGCAAAAGGGTCCGATTTTAAGCAAACTTTACACACCCTGATTGAAACCATCGAAGGTCAATGGCCCGGTATGCTGGGGCTGGTGCTGCTGCTGGATGTGGATGGGCGGCATCTTCAGATCGGCGCCTCCACCAGCCTTCCCCAGGAATACGTGGAATCCATCGAAGGGTTAGCGATTGGACCGGAGGTAGGCAGCTGCGGGACAGCTTGTTATTCCGGGGAGCGGGTGATCGTGGAGGATATCCGGAAGGATTCCCGCTGGGATGGACTGCGGAACCTGGCGGTAAAGCACAATCTTCTGGCCTGCTGGTCCCAGCCTGTTTTTTCTCCGGAAGGGGAAGTGGTGGGTACTTTTGTCATGTATTATCAGCATCCCCGTTCTCCGAGCAAGGCAGAGCTGGAAACCATCGAGTTGGGTGCCCACCTGGTGGGCATTGCTCTGGAAAGAAAGAACGCTGATCAGGCCCTGCGGGAAAGCCAGCGCAGGATATCGACCCTGATCAGCAACCTGCCCGGCATGGCCTACCGCTGTAAAAACGAACCTTCCTGGCCGATGGAGTTTGTCAGCGAAGGCAGCCTGGAACTCACCGGCTATCGACCTGAAGAACTGGTGGGAGGTGGGGAAGACACCTACGGCAAACTGATCCGTGAAAAGGACCGAGGAAAAGTCTGGAAGAAAGTACAGGAAGCCCTTGATGAGCACCGTTCTTACCAGCTGTCTTATCGGATTATGACCCCGGAGGGAGAAAAATGGGTCTGGGAACAGGGGCAGGGTGTCTATAACGACGAAGGGGAGGTAGCTGCCCTGGAGGGTTTTGTCACCGATATCACGGAAAGGGTGATGGCCCAAAGAAATCTTGAAAAGAGAGTTGAGGAGCGGACGCATGAGTTATCCACCCTGCTGGATATTTCTCACAATTTGGCTTCTACCTTGGATCTGGAGTCGTTATCTGAACAGATCCTGGACCAGCTGGGATCGGTAATAGAATATCAGGCGGCATCAATCATGGTCAAAGAAGGAGAAAAACTAAAAATCCTTGCTTATAAGGGGCCTATTGATCGGGAGAGGGCGCTCAGCCTGGATTTCCCCCTTGACCAATCCCGGGCTAACTCGGAAGTCATCCGCCAGCAAAAACCGATTATTATTGATGACGTTCTGAGCGATTCTTCCCTGGCCGAGGCCATCCGCAAGACCGCCGGCGATGAACTAGAAACTACTTACAGTTATTTACGCTGCTGGATGGGGGTCCCCTTACTGGTCAAAGATGAAGTAGTGGGTATGCTCACTCTGGATTCCAGCCGCCCGGGTTATTATGGAGAAAAGGATGCCGATTTGGCGATGGCCTTTGCTAACCAGGTAGCGGTGGCTGTGGATAACGCCCGTTTGTTCCGAGCGGCTCAACAGCGTGCGGATGAGAGTGAAACCCTGGTATCTGTCCAGAAGGCTATCACCAGCCGACTTGATCCTGATACCATTCTGCAGATGATCGCGGATGAAGCCCGGAGGTTAACCAAAACGGATATCAGCGCGGTGTATTTATTGGACGAGGATGAGCTGGAGATAGCCTATGTGTCCGGAGACGTTCCCCCGGGGGTCCGGGGTTCTCGGTTAAAGGTTTCGAATTCGATTGCTGGCCGGGTGGTCACCCGGCGGGAATCGATCCTGGTCCTCGACACCTGGAAAGACCAGCGGGTTGATCGCTCGATATCCGACACGGTAAGGGCGCGCTCCCTGTTGATTGTGCCTCTGATTACCGGAGAGGAAACCGTGGGGACAATTACCGTCGCCAACCATACACCGGGCGGTTTTAGCCCAGAAGATGAGCGGTTGTTGACCACGCTGGCTTCCAATGTGGTTATCAGCCTGGAGAACGCTCGCCTTTATCAGGCAGAGCAGGAGAGGAGGCAGGTGGCTGAAGGACTGCGGGACATCCTGGCGGTGCTTAATTCCGATCGACCGCTGGAAGATATCCTGCATCAGGTAAACCAGCAGGCTGTCCAGCTTTCCAGCGCTGACGCCGGCGCGATCTATGCGCTGGTTGAGGACAGCTCTCTGATCGGGGTTGTGTCCAAATATCAAATGCCGGAAAATTTTTCCCGGTATAACTCCTTCCCCCTTTCAACTGCCCCCGCTGCAGATGCCATTATTCACGGGAAGCCGTACGCCGTGGAGGATTTTAAGGATGAGGAGGAACAACCGGCTTTTGTTGATGAAGAGCTTTACCGGGTTATTTCCCAATATTTCCGGGCTTCGCTGACCATTCCTGTGCTGGTCAAGGAAGAAATATTCGGAGCAATTTCTCTGTACTTTGAGGGTCCACGCCGCTTTTCTGAGGAGGAGATCCGTTTGGCCTCATCTTTTGCGGATCAGGCTGCCCTGGCCATCGAGAACGCCAATCTGCGCTCCAGGGCAGAAAAAACCGCTGTGGCTGAAGAACGCAACCGGTTGGCCAGGGACCTTCACGATGCGGTTACGCAAACTTTGTTTTCAGCCAGCATCATAGCCGAAGTTCTGCCCCGGATCTGGGAAAAAGATCAGGAGGCAGGCAAACAGCGCCTGAATGAACTCAAGGAACTTACCCGGGGAGCCCTGGCAGAAATGCGCACCCTATTGATGGAGCTGCGCCCGAAAGCGGTGCTGGAAGCAAAATTTGATGAGCTGCTGGAACAGCTGACCAGCGGATTTATCGGGCGCACCAGGACCCCGATTGAGTATAATTTAGAAGTGGATGGTTCCCTGCCCGATGAGGTCAAAGTTGCCCTGTATCGCATCCTGCAGGAAAGCCTGAATAATATTGCCAAGCATGCCCGCGCTGAATCGGTTTTTATTCATATCAAGGTTCGGGATGAGGCTGCAGAAATGATCATCCGGGATGATGGCAGAGGATTCAACCCTGCTGCTGTTCCAGTTAACAGCCTGGGCGTGGACATTATGAAAGAGAGAGCGGGCGAGATCAACGCGGATCTGGATATCGTTAGTGAAATTGGACAGGGCACAGAAGTTTCTGTGACCTGGAACAGGGATGAGGAGAAAACAAATGAATGATCAAAATATTATCAAGGTGCTTTTAGTTGATGACCACAATGTGGTCCGGAGCGGCCTGGCTGCATTTTTGATGGCGTATGACGACCTGGATTTGGTGGGAGAAGCCAACAACGGCAAAGAGGCAGTGGAAAAAGTTAAGGAATTATCTCCGGATGTCGTGCTGATGGACCTGGTCATGCCCGAGATGGATGGAGCGGAAACCACAGAAAGGATCATGGATATTGATCCCGAGGTTAAAGTGATCGCTCTGACCAGTTTTAAAGAAAAAGACCTCATCGAACGGGTGTTGGAAGCCGGAGCTATCGGCTATTTGTTGAAAAACGTGGGAGCTGATGAATTGGCGGAAGCCATCCGCGATGCCTATGACGGGAAACCAACGCTGGCTCCGGAAGCAGCTCAAGCTCTGATACAAAGGACCAGAAAGCCGAAAAACCAGGTGGAGGAGCTCACCCCCAGGGAGCTGGAAGTTTTGAAGTTGATGGGTGAGGGATTGACCAACCCCCAGATCGCCGAGGAATTGGTGATCAGCAATTCGACGGTAAAATTTCACGTCAGCAGCATTCTGGGAAAATTGAACGTGGACAGCCGTACGGAGGCTGTGGTTTATGCTTTGAAACACAACCTGATTGAATCCTGATAATTGGGGTAAACCCGTCCAGGTTTTGTCCCTGTCAATCATCTGGCCTGGTCGTTTGTCCAGGTAAAATTCCCGCCAGCCAATCAGTCCTGAAATCCCCCGGAAGGCCGATCTTTGCCGGGGGTTTTTCATTTAACATCAGAGCAGTGTTGAAGAACATGGTCGATGGAAAAGGATATCCAGATGAAGATCAGGCTCGTCCGCTGGGCATATTCAGGTTTGACCGCTGGTTTGACTGCTGGAAGTGTGCTGGCGGTTCACTGGTTTATTGAATCCGGTCAAAGCTATGTGTTGAACACGGCCAGCCTGGGAGCGATCCTGGGTTATTTGAGTGGAATCGCTGCCGGTTTGATTTTCGGAGAATTTCAAATTGAATCAGCTGGTTTGAATCTGGGGAGGGAATACGATTAAAAGTGAATGAACAATTTTTTATTGACTCTGATTGCAGTGCGGGAAAGGATTAAAAGAAATATTTGTTTGAGCGCTGATAAGGTGGTCTCAATGTATAACCCAAAACAATGGTATGAGGTGCTTTACGAAAATTTTCAAGATTACGATCAGGAGCCTTATACTCTGAACACAAAAATGGAAGTTGACTTTCTGGATAAAGAGATTTCCCGGAGGTTGAATGGCGAAGTCGGGGTGCTCGATGTAGGCTGTGGCCCTGGCAGACACAGCCTGGAATTGGCCCGCAGAGGTTATCGGGTCACGGGAATTGACCTCTCTGAAGAATTTATAGCCACCGCCAGGGATAAGGCTGAGGAAGAAAACCTTAAGGCGGATTTTCGCCAGGCGGATGCCCGCCGCCTGGATTTTTACCAACAGTACGAAATGGTGATCATGCTTTGTGAAGGTGGATTTTCCCTGATGGAAACAGATGAAATGGACCGGATGATCCTCCAAGGCATTTACCGGGCCTTGAAACCTGGAGGTTGGCTGTATCTCACCGCTCCCAGCGCGGTTCATATGCTGGCTAATTTAGCGGCAAACCCGGGTTTTGATCCGGTCACCTTCCGGGAGAGGTTTAGTTTAAGGTTAGAGAACCAACACGGTGCTGAACAGGAGCTGGACTGCAGCCAACGGTATTATACTTTTCCGGAATTAAAATATTCCCTGGAAAGTTTGGGTTTTGAAGATGCAGCTTTTTTTGGGGTCTCAGATGCTGGATATGATCGGGATACAATTCTCTCCCCTGATCATTTTGAATTGGGCATCTCTGCCCGGAAATAATCGTCAGGATTCCAGTATGTATACTGGAAAGGAGTAAAGATGGTGAATTTATTATTTAAGATCATGATTATCCTTCATGGGCTGGTTCATTTCTGGTATGTCACCCTGGGAATGGGCTGGGTCGATTTCCAATCCGAAATGGGCTGGACGGGAAAGTCCTGGCTGCTGTCAGGTTTTATGAGCAGTGACCTGCCCCGGGTGCTGGCTGTTGGTTTTTACGGGATATCGGCCGTGCTGTTTTCTGCAGCAGGTTTGGGGATGATCCTGGGCTTTGATGTCGCTCAGAAGTGGCTCTGGGTACCCGCTTTGATCTCTGCGGCAGCGGTGGTGATCTTCTGGGATGGTCAAACGGGCATGCTGGTTGAAAAAGGCGTCCTGGGTTTAATGATCAGCCTGGGGTTGGCTTTCTACAGCCTTTTTTTATGAAATAAATTTCCCCTGGTTTTTCAGCCTCTCCACCCGACCAGGTAAAACCCTCATCAACCAGTGAGCGCGACAACCCTTCTGCTGCCCGATGATTCAGAAGGGTTGTCCTGTTAAACTAAAAAAGAACCTTCGTAAGCTAACCAGGTCAGGAAAATTGAATGATTATTACCCAACCTCTAGACCGAGCACGAACCATTTATCGTGAATACCCTACCCAGTTCTGGGTGGTGATCGGGAGTTCATTCATCGATCGCCTGGGTGGCGCGTTGATGTTTCCTTTCTTCTCGCTGTATATCACCCGGCATTTCGGGGTAGGAATGACCGAAGTAGGTATCTTGTTCACTCTCTTTTCAGTGACCAGCATGGTGGGTACGACGGTGGGCGGCGCGCTGACGGATCATATCGGCAGGAAAGGGATGATCATGAGCCTGAACGCCGCTATGGTGGTTCTGCTTCAGTTCCCTATCACCCGGTTGATCAAGAAGTTTCCCCCGATGGTCATGATGGCGGTAGGTAATTTACTCTATGCCTTAGGTTTTGGTATGTATGGGGTAGTAAACCTTTACTGGTTATTTATCGCGGCCGGGGTGATCATCACCCTGGGAGAAATGCTGACTGCTCCCACCGGTCAGGCCCTTGTGGCCAGGTTTGCGCCGGAAGATATGCGGGGAAGGTATATGGCCTTGATGGGTTTCTCCTGGATGATCCCTTCTGCTTTGGGACCCCTGGGCGCCGGCCTGCTGATGGATTACGCAGACCCCCGCTGGATCTGGTATCTGAGTTTTTTCCTGGGATTAGCTGCTGCCGCCGGATTTGCCCGGCTCGGGCGGTCTACCTGGGGGTTGAAGGAATAATGGGCTATTCATAAATTATAATTAGCTTTCCTGGAGATATTTACCGGAAGACCTCAGGTGGGGAAACAGATCCAGCTCAGGAATGGAAAAAACCTTCCCTGGATCGGGTGAGGGATAAGCAGCGAAATTCAGCAAACTATGCTGAACTTTAGATGTCAGGAGACAATGTCATGGTTGAAACACCTTTGATCACTACCCGCGATCTGTCCCGCAGCTTTGACAGCATCCGGGCGGTAGATCAGCTGAATTTTGATGTTCATCCGGGAGAGATCTTTGGCATCCTCGGCCACAATGGGGCGGGGAAAACCACCACAATCCGCCTCTTGAACGGACTGCTCAAACCCAGCGGGGGATCAGCCCGGGTGCTGGGGGTTTCTCCTGCTGAACAGGGACCAATCCTGCGCTCCAATACCGGGGTGCTGACCGAAACATCCTCTCTGGATGAGCGGTTAACTGGACGGGAAAACCTTTCCATATTCGCGGATCTTTTCGCTGTGCCGGTTGAAAAGGTGGAGACCCGGATTCATCAATCACTGAAAACTTTTGGATTGATGAATCGGGCAGATGATTTTGTCCGGGAATATTCCAAAGGGATGAAGCAGCGCCTGGCTTTAGCCCGCACTTTGCTTCACGAGCCCCGACTGCTCTTTTTGGATGAACCCACAGCTGGATTGGATCCGGTTTCCGCCCGTGATGTCCAGGATTTGATTAAAACGATGAGCCAGCAGGGGAGGACCATCGTCCTGTGTACTCACAATCTTGAAGAAGCGCAGAAATTGTGCCACCGGGTGGCAGTGCTCAGACAGGGAAAGATCATCGCCCTGGGTTCTCCTAGAGATCTAGCCAGGAAGATTTACCGGAAATCTCAGGTACAAATAGACGTCAGCCGGGAGGATCAAGACGCCGTCCTGAAATTTCTGCGGAGAAAAGATTACCGGGCAGAGGTCGATGAAAATCCGGAATTGATCGTGATTCAGGATATTGACCGGGCTGAGATACCGGATTTGATTGAAAACCTCTCCGCGGAAAAATTCAGTCTTTATCAGGTTATTCTTGCCCAACCTACTTTAGAAGATATCTACTTTGCCCTTCATAACCTTGAGGAGAGCAGATCATGAACCAGCGTGCTGTACGAGCCGTTATTCGCAAAGACCTCATGTCCGTCATCCGCAGCAAGGGGGTAATGATACCGCTGATCGTCGTCCCGTTAATATTTTTTGTGCTCATCCCGGTTTTGGTCTCCCTGGCGCCTAACCTGGTAAGCATGCCCGGTCTTTCCCTGCAGGAATTGGATTCTTTTATCCAGGGAATGCCGGCGGGATTGCAGAACGAATTGAGTGGTTACTCTGAAAGCCAGGTGATCATCGTGCTGATGGTGGTCTACATATTTGCGCCCATGTTTTTGATCGTCCCTTTGATGGTGTCGAGCGTGATCGCCGCGGACAGCTTTGCCGGTGAGAAAGAAAGGAAAACGATCGAGGCTTTGCTGTACACGCCGTTAACCGATTTCGAGCTGTTCACGGCCAAACTGTTATCTGCCTGGATCCCAGCCGTGCTGGTTGCTTTCCTGGGGTTTGCGGTTTATACCGCTGCCGCGAACCTGGCTGGTTGGCCGTTGATGGGAAAGCTGTTTTTCCCCAATTGGATGTGGGTGATTTTAGTGGTCTGGGTGGCGCCGGCAGCGGCCGGGTTGGGGTTGGCATCCATGGTGCTGGTTTCCAGCCGGGTCAGGGGATTTCAAGAAGCCAATCAGATCGGCGGTATGGTTGTTCTGCCCATCTTGCTGCTGGTGATCGGTCAGGCCGCTGGAGTGATGTATTTTAACGTGCGGATGGTCCTCTTGCTTGGAATCTTTCTCTGGGGCATCGATGGTGGGCTGATCTGGTGGGGGGTGAAAACTTTTCAGAGGGAGCGTTTGATCACGGGCGGCGGTTAAATTCCTGCCGGGTTGGGAAACATGACTCTGGATGGAAGAACTTCGGATTGAAGATTTGTCGGTCGAGGCAGCTGCGGGTTGCAGCTTTCAGGAAAGAGGAAGATGAGAAAAAATCTCCTTGACAGAAATTATGGACAGAGGATCCTGGTCGGGATGGGATTATCCACCCTGGGAGGCATGCTTTTCGCCTTTGCTTTCCCTCCCTTTGACCTGTGGCCGCTGATCTTTATCGGCCTGGTGCCGGTCATCCTTTCCCAGCACCGGGTGATGCCGGAAAAATTTTCCGGGGCGGCTTACGGCATCGGAGTTGGGGTTTATTTCGCGCTGTATTTTGCGGGAACTTTCAACGGCGGTCCGTTGATAATGCGTTGGCTGCCTCTGCTGATTGGTTTGATTGCCGGCCTGGCCAGCAGCAGGGATCGGGCATTCCACCAGCGTACGGGCTGCCGCTGGTTTTTGCTCCAGGGACCGCTGGTCTGGGTAGGTATTGAACTCATCCGGGGGCTCATCCCCACGGTAGGTACCTGGGGTTTTGCCGCTTATGCCCTCCATGGGCAGCCGTGGTTGATCCAGCCAGTCAGCGTTGTCGGCGTTTACGGGTTGAGCTTTTTAATTCTGGTGATCAATTACGGGCTGGCCTTCCTGGTAATCAGAAGATATGACCGTTGGTTGGAAGCTGGAGGCTGCTCCCCACCATCAATGAAAGGAAAACCCGAAAGACAGGTCGGATGGGCGGGAGCTGCTCTGGGAATCTGGATGCTGGTTTCGCTGATTATGTTCCAGTTTCCTGTGCCTGATCCGGCGTTTACCATCCGGGCCGCGGCGGTCCAAACCGGGTTCAGGATTCAAAGTGAGCAGGGATTGGAAAAATTGCTTGAGCTCACCGACCAGGCTGTAGACCAGGGGGCGGAGCTGGTTGTCTGGCCGGAAGGGATCCTGCCTTTTGATCCCCGGGATAAACACACCCGGGTCTTGAAAGCCTATGCGGCAGAACGGGAAGTTCATCTGGTCATCGGCTATGTTGTAAAAACAACGACCGGGTCAAGGAATGAAGCCGTCATCCTGACTCCGGATGGGGAACTGTTCGGTCCTTATGGAAAGGATCATCCGGTAGGCTGGTCCGGGGAGACCAGCCTATCCAGGGGCCCGCACCGCGCTTATTCCACGGAATTGGGCCGGCTGGGGATGATCATCTGCTATGACCTGGATTTCACGAATTCTTCCCGGGCAGTTGCCCGCGATGGAGCCAGGCTGATTGCGGTTCCCTCGTTTGATTGGGGAAATAAAGCCGACAAACATTATACCCATCTGGTTTTCAGGGCGGTTGAGAACAGAACCGCGATGGTCAAAGCGGATATTGGTTTTGATTCGGCACTGATTGATCCCCGGGGGCGGGTGCTGAAAAAAGAAGTCAACCGGGAGGCTAAATCCGGGGTGCTGGTCGCCGACCTGCCTGCAGGACCAGAGCAAACGCCGATCCGGCATCTGGGGGATTGGTTTGGATGGCTGTGCCTGGGTGGGATGGTGATTTTTATTCTTTATGACGGGAAGGATTTATTATTTTGGAAAAATTAATCAGAGGATAAGCAGCCATTATCTGTGTTTTGTTAGTCGGTTTTAACGACCATGTTCTTAGTGGGTTTGATTGTCGTCGGACGGATAAGGCAAGTACGGTTTTGAAATTAATCAAATTTTATTGAATAGAACCTGGAGGAACAGCTATGACGGGAAATGATTACATGTTGGAGGTCAATAACCTTAGGAAGCAGTTTGGAGAGGTTGAAGCGGTCAAAAACGTAAGTTTTTCGGTGAAAAAAGGCGAGATTTTTGGCTTGCTGGGACCTAATGGGGCGGGAAAAACAACCACCATCCGGGCCGCGCTGGATATCATCAAACCAACCAGCGGGGAAATCAGCGTGCTTGGAGGACCGATGACTGAGGCTAAGAAATCCCGGATTGGCTATCTTCCGGAAGAACGAGGGCTTTACGAAGATATGACCCTGATCGATACGCTGATCTACCTCGGCCAGCTGAAGGGATTGGACAGAAACACGGTGCGGAAAAGAGCAGAAAAATATCTCAAAGAAGTTGAACTCTGGGAAGTGCGGGAGCGGAAAATCCAGGCTTTAAGTCGGGGTATGAATCAGAAAGCCCAATTTGTAGCCGGGACGATGCATGAACCGGAATTAATCATCATTGATGAGCCGTTCAGTGGGCTTGATCCGGTTAACACCCGGATCATTAAAAACTTGCTCTTCAGGATGCGCGATCAAGGAGCGGCCATCATTATGAGCACCCATCAGATGGTGCAGGTCGAAGAAATGTGTTCCCGGATACTGCTAATCAACCGCGGTGAAGGGGTCCTCTATGGTTACCTGAGCGAGATTCGGGACCGGTTTGCCAGCAACGCTGTGGAGGTAGATCTGACCGGGGAGCTGGATCAGATGGTGGGGGTGGATCAGATCACTTCCCGCAACGGCGGTTACCGTCTGGTTTTAGCGGATGGCGTCCGTCCAGAAACGATCCTTCAACGATTAGTAACCAATCCGGATATTGTCGTGAAGCGGTTTGAACAGAACGAAGTTTCACTGGATGAGATTTTTGTTAAAGTCGTCAGCGGAGATCAAAAGCCAGATGAACAGGAGACAGCGGTATGAATAAAATCTGGATCATAGCCAAGAACACTTACAAGCAGCGCATACGTTCCAGTACTTTTTTATTAATTACCTTTGGTCTACCCCTGGTGATGGTTGTGGCGGGAGCAATCCCCATTATCACGGAGCTGAGGGGAGAATTACCGGACATTGGCTATGTGGATGAAACTGGCCAAATGGTTGAGCTGGATGCGGTGGAAGTTGAAGGGGAAACTCTGTCACTGGCTGCCTATAGGACCCGGGAGACGGCTGAGTCTGATTTAAAGTCCGGGGAAATTGCTGGAGCACTGATTTTTCCTGAAGATTATTTTAAAGGCGGGACGCCGCTGTATCTGGCCGCAGAAGAACCCAATGAAAAACTTAAAGATGGACTTTCAAAAATGGTCAGAAAGGGAATGTTTGCAGACAGCCCTTCCTGGCAGGTTGACCGCTGGGAGGAAAAGGCTAATTTCACTTATTTAGCCGTGGAAACCGGGAAAAGCATTTCTGAAGGTCCGGCGGTTTTCCTCCGGGTAGGCATCCCGATCTTTCTGGCTTTTGTGTTTGTGCTGGCCATTTTCACCGGAGCCAATCAAATGGGATCCGTCGTTGTCATGGAAAAAGAGGAACGAGCGATGGAAATGGTGATTACTTCCATCTCCCCCCGGGAGTTGATCTCGGGAAAAGTGTTCGGGATGACGCTGCTCAGCAGCACTCAAGTCAGCATCTGGATCCTGGCTGCGTCTTCGGCAGTTTTTTTATTCTTCCGGGATGATCTGATCGGAAAATCGATTGCCATGCCCTGGGAAGCCATGATCTGGGCGGTCCTTCTGTGTGTTCCAGGATATTTCTTATTCGCTTTGATCGGGGCGGGACTGGGTATCATTGCCGGAGATATGGAGCAAGCCCGGCAGTTGTCCGGAATGCTAGGATTCATTGGAATGGGACCTATGTATTTGATGGGGGTGGTTGTCAATGCTGTCGATGGACCGCTGGCAGTTGGATTAACCCTGTTTCCTTTCACAGCACCTACGCTTAGTTTGTTCCGGATGGCTTTGACCGATGTCCCGACCTGGCAGTTGGCTGCCAGTTTCCTGATCTTGATTCTCTGCCTTCTGGGCAGCATCTGGTTCGTAGCCAGAATTTTTAGGGTTACTATGCTGCTGTATGGACAAAAATTGACCCTAAAACAAATCTTGCAGGCGCTGTCAGCTTCAGGCGGAATGGAACTTAAGGCGGTTAAGGAGCAGAATGTATGAATAAGATAATGGTTATTGCTCGGAGAGAGTTTCTTCAACGCCTACGCAGTCGAGCTTTTCTTTTCACTGCAATTGGCACTCCCTTGATATTGATTATAGTCTGGTTTTTTGCTGGGGATGTTAATATCGGCTCCCCTCCACCAGAACAAGAAAGTCCAATTGATTCCAGTTCTTCTGAAGAAACAATCGGTTTTGTCGATCAGGCGGATCTGATCCGGCAAATTCCGGATTCCTTGCCCCAGGATTTGTTCCAGGCCTATCCCGACCGGAGCGCTGCGGAGCAGGCGTTAAACCAGGGCGAAATCAGCAGTTTTTACCTGGTTGATGCTGATTTTCGGGAGTCAGGTGAGGTCCAATTGATCAGCCTGCGGCTACCTACTTCTCCACCTGAGACTGAGGTTTTCGAATGGCTGTTGTTGAAAAATACTTTTCCTGACCTTGAGGAGGGGGTATTCAACCGGTTGTATCGTCCCTTGCTGCCGGATGAACCCCGTTTCATCTCCATCGCCGGAGAGGCGGATGAGGCCTCGGGTGGGACAGGTAACTCCATGCTGCCTTTTATCGTCACGATGGCGATCATGCTGCCTTTGTTCACCGGCGGGGGATACCTGCTGCAAAGTCTGGCTAAAGAAAAAGGCAGTCGGATTATGGAAGTGCTTCTGTTGACTGTCCGCCCCCGGCAGTTATTGACCGGGAAATTGATCGGATTGGGCGCTCTGGTTCTGGTGCAGTATGCCTTATGGATTTTGATTGGAGGAGGGCTGGCAGCGGTTCTGGGTCAGGAGAGATCGAGTTTGCTGGGCAGCATTCAAATAACCCCGGAAGAACTTGTTTTTGTCCTGCCGTTGGCCCTGGGAGGGTTCTGCCTCTATGCTGCCCTGATGGGCGGTTTGGGAGCTTTAGCCCCGGATTTGGAAGGAAGCCGCAGCTGGACTTTCCTGATCACCTTGCCCATGATGGTCCCGATTTATTTTTGGACAGCGGTCACGACTAATCCCCAGGGACCGTTGGCCGTTTTCTTGAGTTTATTTCCCTATTCTTCCCCGGTGGCCATGCTCCTGAGGATGTCAGCTGGATCAGTCCCACTCTGGCAGCTGGGGTTGAGTATTTCCTTGTTATTGATAGCTGTGGTGGCGACTATCTGGTTGATGTCTCGCTTGTTCAGAGCGCAAACACTGCTCAGTGGAGAGCCTCTATCTCTCCAACGTTTCTGGTCAGCTGTAAGGGTGGGTTAATTATTTTTTCAGGTGGGAAGGGAGCTGGGGAGCTGAACCGTTCCGAATGATGATCGAGTTTATGATCTTCTCCACTCCTTTCCCCACCTGATCAAGTGACCAGGTCAGGTACTCCCATCCCGACCAGTCAATAATCTCCTCTAGTGCCCGATGCTGAATTACCCTCCCGGGAATAAGATGGGGTTAATCAAATAACTAACGTTTCGAGGAGATAAAAATGAGAGATAAAAATGTGTTGGGGTTAGTTTTGGTCACGATGGTTCTATCTACCGCTGTCCTGGGGTGTGTTGTCACTGCAGGAGGGGGTAGGGTACAGACCCAGCGGGAAGTAATCCAACGTGAGGCGGTCGAATCGGCAAATGTTGATCTCAGGATGGGTGCCGGAAGTCTGGAGGTCAGTTCGGGATCAGCGGAGTTAATGGAGGGGGAGTTCACCTATAATGACCGCGACTACGCACCTTTGATTGACTACACAGTGGTCAGCGGTTCAGCGGTTGAACTGTTCATTGAGCAGGAGGAAATTTCCAGTTTTAACCTCAGGACGGATTATCGATTGGAATGGGATTTAAATTTTAATCCCGATATCCTCCTGGATCTTTATGTTTCCCTGGGAGCGGGAGAAGTTTATCTGGATGCCTCAGGCTTGAATTTATCGAGCCTGGAGATGGACCTGGGAGCGGGTGAAGCCACCCTGATCCTCCCGGAACGAGTTGCGCAAGATTTTGAGGTCTCGATCCAGGGCGGAGTTGGACAGCTGAACGCGGAAATCCCCGAAGGAACCTGTGTCTATGCTGAGATCGCCGGCGGCCTGGGTGATGTGGAAGTCCACGGTATGATGCAGGAAGGAAGCGCTTATCGCACCCCTGTTTGTGGTGAGGGTCCGGCTGTTTACCTGGATATTGAGGGCGGAGTAGGAGAAATTAATCTCTCTGTACGCTAGCAGGAAAATTACTCATCAGGGTTGGGATCCAGGAGAATTCTTTGATTGGCAGAGCAAGCCCCTGGTCCCTGATGAGTGAGTAAATAATGCAACAAAACCGGTTTTTTGCCGTAGATAATAACAGGAATCTTAAGATATCACGGCTGATGAAAGCATGATCAGGAATCGCTGTGAGCAGTGAAAAAAGGAGAAATTATGGATTACGGAAAATTATTTTCAAAAGCATGGGACTTGATCTGGAAGAATAAGTTTTTAATCCTTCTCGGCGTGCTGGTGGCTGTAGGGGGCGCGGGAGGAGGGGGTGGTGGCTCCCAGGGGATTTCAGGAGGGAAGACAGATTTTGATTTTCAGAATCCTCCCCGCCTTGATTTTTCTGCCCCCTTCCGGGGTCTGGACCTGCCGTTTTTTACTACCGGGCTGGTGCTGGTCCTGGTTAGCCTGGCTGTGGTGGTTGTCGTCAGCCTCTGGGTTCTGGGGACACTTTCCCGGGGCGGATTGATCTACGGAGCAGACCAGGTCAGCCGGGGAATGAGCTCCAGCTTCACAGAATCTTTTTCGGCTGCCTGGCAAAACGGCTGGAGGTTGATCGGGATAGGGCTGATTCCCGCCATCCCGGTACTGTTATTGATCCTCAGCGCCTTTTTCTCGGCGGGATTTTATGTCAGCGGTAGAACCATCGCCCGGCAAGGACAGTTTTATAACCTGCCTGGCTTCTTCATTCCCCTCCTTGCCGTCACCTGTGTGCTGATCCTGCTGGCCTTGGTGCTCAGCCTGCTGCGCACTTTTGCCAACCGGGCCTGCATGCTCGAGGACCGGGGAGTCTTTGATTCCTACCGCCGGGGCCTGGAAGTGCTGGGCGATCATTTCGGTCAGGCGCTGGTGCTCTTTCTGCTCCAGATTGCCCTCAGCATTGGAATTGGACTGCTGCTGTTGATGCCGGGGATTCTGGTGGCCCTGTGCTGTTTGCTGTGGCCTCTTTTCCTCTTGGTGCAGGGTACTTTCGCAGCATTTTACTCTACCCTCTGGACCCTGGCCTGGAACGAATGGACCGGTGTCCCTCAGGTGGTCGATGACATCCCAAAAGCCGCTGGATTCCGCAGCAGCCTTGATTAATCAGTGGGGTTTTGATTGATTTCCTACCTGGCCTATGGACCAGGTTTGGGCCCCGCTTGAGGATCAGGCTAAATACTCCCCTGACCGAGGATACGGTCAGGGGAGTATTGATTTAAGATAGGGTTGTTACTAGGCAGAGGAGGAAAGTTTGTTTATTGTTCGTCCGCTTACCTGGGAGATAGGAAATAAGGGATGTTTTTTAAAAAAAGGAAAACTTATGATTGAGAACCTGGTGTTAAAAAGTAGTTCACAGACAGCGCGATTAATTATCGGGATGCTCTTATCCGTGTTCTGCGGAATAGGGATCACTCAAGCCTTTCCCCGGGGGCCGGTTACAACCAGCCAGGCTTTGCTGGTTATGGGTACAGCCCTGCTGGTGGGTGGGTTGATGGGTTTGATGACCGGATCCCGATGGATGATGCTGGTGGGACCAGTTTTTTATCTGCTGGCTGTCGAGCTCGGACGCCCTCCGGTGATGGGGCCCACAGTAGAAGCCGTCCGGCTGGATGAAACCTACGGGATCCTGGCTTTTATCCTTGGGAAAGTGCTCCCTGGGATATTAAGTCTGCTGCCTATGATCCTGGGGACGAGGTTGGGTTTAATCCTACGGAGAGCGATGGTTGAACCGGAATCCGTCAAATTGATCACCGGGACCGGACCGGCGATAAGCCTGGGCGTTCTGGTTGTGTTGGTGGGGGGATTGGCGGTTTTGTTGGTCCTTCCTGCCAGCACCCCGCCCATCCTGGATGAAGCCGGTGACCCTGTTCCCGGAAGCATTGCCAGTTTAGAACAGGTGACCCTGGGGGGGCAGGAGCAAACTATATTGATCCGAGCGGAAAGCCCAGATAACCCGGTCCTGCTTTATCTCAGCGGCGGCCCGGGACAGAGCGATCTGGGATATACCCGGGTCCTATTCCAGGATCTGACTGAGGATTTTGTAGTGGTCAGCTGGGATCAAAGGGGCACCGGAAAGTCCTATTCTGCCCTGGATCCCACCACAGATTTAACCTTTGACCAGGCGGTTTCCGACACAATAGAACTGACGAACCACCTCCGGGAGCGGTTCGCTGAAGACAAAATCTACCTGCTGGGAGAATCCTATGGAACAATCCTCGGGGTGGAAGCTGTTCAGCGGCGGCCGGACCTTTATTATGCCTGGATTGCCAGCGGTCAGATGGTGGATATCGCAGAAACCGACCGCCGGCTGTTCTATGATTTGCTAGATTATGCGGATGAGCATGATCTGGGCGACCTCAGAGAGCAAATGCTGGCCTATGGAGAGCCCCCCTATCAGGATATACCCTATGCCAACGGCACGGTCATGGGTTATTACGAAGCGCTGTATCCGCCCTACACTCCGCCGCAGGCCTATATTGAGCGCGGACGTGCTGCCAAACTGGGTTTCATGAACATCCTCAGTGAGGAATACAATCTCGTGGAGAGGGTCAATGTCCTCCGGGGTTTGATCGATATGTTTACCATCATGTACCCTCAGCTGCAGGGGATAGACCTCCGAACAGACGTCACAGAAATGGAAATCCCTATTTACATCCTGGACGGAGCTGCAGAAGCGGCTGCCCGGCGGGATTTAACCCTGGAGTGGTTTGAATCAGTCGAGGCACCGGTGAAGCGTATTTATACCTTTGAGAATGCGGCTCATTCGGTTGCTTTTGAACAGTTCCAAGAACTTCACCGTATTTTAAATGAAGTTATCCTGCCAGAGACTTACCCTGCCCGACAGCAGTGATCAGCTTCCAGGGATTTTCTTGACCTGGTAATCAGACCAGGGCTTCGGCTGGACAGAGGTTCAGGGAAAAATCCCCTCGTCCAGCGGATGGATTGAAAGTGTTTATTGTTTATCCTTAATAACAGTTATTGAAGGGATGAGGATCTCTAAGGAGTGAAATGAAAATTATCGGCCTGGTTTTGAGTGGAATAGTGGTTTTGATGCTGATCCTCTGGTTGGGATTGCAGGTCCAGCCCCAGGGTTTTCCGGAATTGGCAGCCGGAGGAAAAGAAGTTTCTCGGGTTGCCCTTCCTGATGATTTACCCGCCCCCGTGGAAAGGTTTTACGAAAAGGTCTTTGGGGGAGAGATCCCCCGGATTGACACGGCAGTAATCTCCGGCCGCGGTACGATGCGCATCCAGGGGATTACCATGCCCGTGCGCTGGCGGTTTACCCATCAGGTGGGAAAAAATTATCGTCACGAAATCGAAACTACCTGGTTCGGGATCCCGATTTTGAAAGTCAATGAACTTTATATGGATGGAACCGGCAGGCTGGAGCTGCCCTTCGGAATCAGTGAGGGGCCCCGGATTGATCAGGGCGCGAATCTGGGTTTATGGTCTGAGACAGTGTGGATGGCCTCGGGCTGGATCACGGATCCCCGGGTGCGCTGGGAAGCCGTGGATGCCGATACCGCCCTCCTGATTGTTCCTTTTGAGGAGGGGACCCAGCGTTTTATCGTCCGCTTCGATCCCCAGACCGATTTAATCCGGTTGATGGAATCTATGCGTTATAAGGGTGAAGAAAGCCAGGAAAAAATCCTTTGGCTGAATCAGGTTCAGGAATGGGGAGAACTCAATCAGGTCTTTACCCCGGTTCAGATCGCGCTGATCTGGTTTGATGAAGGGACGCCCTGGGCCGAACTATCCGTGGAGTCGGTCCAATATAACCTGGAGGTAGAGGATGTGTTTCAGGAAAAGGGGAATTGATGATGGCTGGAGAAGACACAAAATTTCAGCGGATGGTCAAGATATTTTTTTCAGTGGTGCTTGTGGGGACAATCACCATCTCTCTAATCATTACCTTTCTGGGCTGGGATCCGGCTTACACTGGAATTTTTCTGAACTTGGTGATCCTTGTTTCCCTATTTGTTGATCTTCAGATTAATCAAAAAATGCTCAATCAGTTTGTTACTAGTGGACAGAAATAAAGCTGCTGACGGCTTTGGATAAAAGTCAGCGAGGAGCGAATGATGGACGATAAAGTTTTAGTAGTGTATGCCTCGAAATATGGATCTACAGCAGAGATTGCCGAGGCGATTGCCCGCAGGATTAAAGAATCAGGCATAGATGTTGATGTGAAAACAGCTCTTGAGGTTGAGCGGTTAAATGGTTATCAGGGAGTGGTTCTGGGCAGTGCGGTGTATGCTGGGCAGTGGAGGAAGGAAGCAGCCTCATTTCTTGAGGACCAGCAAGAAGAGTTATCCACCCGCAAAGTCTGGCTGTTTTCCAGCGGGCCGACAGGGGATGGTGATCCTGTTGAGCTGATGAACGGTTGGAGTTTCCCCGAGGGGCTGCGTCCGGCAGCTGATCGGGTCCAGGTCCAGAGGATCAAGTTTTTCCATGGGGTGCTGGATGAAGAAAAACTGGGGTTTGCCGAGAAATTGATCGTCAAGACCTTACAGGCTCCTTTGGGAGATTATCGGGATTGGATGGAAATTGAATCGTGGGCGGATGAGATCGCGGCAGAATTTCTGGATGACGTTTCGTAAGTGGTTGGACGATATTTTACCGGAGCGAACGATGACATCAGAGCAAAGTCGGAAAATTTCCTGGAATTTATCCTTGATCATCCTGATGATGATGATCTTGGTTTCCACCGCAAGTTTGATCTGGTCGGACCTCTATCGGGATAACCCCCTGGTCAAAGCTGTTTGGCGGGGAAACGATCTGGTTACCTTGATGGGGGCAGTTCCCCTCCTGGGTTTAGGCTTATTGTTGAGTAGAAGGGGATCGCTAGCCGGCGATTTGATCCGCCTGGGTGTCCTTGATTACACCCTGTATAATTATGCGTTTTATTCGTTTGCCTCCGCATTTAATGTTTTATTTTTACCCTATGTTTTGTTATTGATCCTTTCCATCCTGGCTTTATTTACCGGTTTGATTTCTGTGGATCCGCTGTCCGTTAAACGGCATTTTTCTAAGGATATCCCGGTGAAAGGTATCGCGGGCTATTTGATATTCGTAGCCCTGGGGTTGAGTGTGGTTTACTTGATCCAGACAGCCAGTTTTATTTTTACCGGACAAATCCCGGAGATTATTGAGAAAACAGGGCATGTTACCCACATCGTTCCCGCCCTGGACCTGTCCCTGTTGGTTCCCTGGTTGATTTTGGGAGGGGTCTGGATCTGGGAGAGAAAACCCTGGGGTTTTATGCTCAGCTCGATGATGGTTGTTAAAGGTGTATTGTATAACCTGGTGCTGACAGCAGCCAGTTTATCCAGCGTGCAGGCTGGATTTCCTGAATCAGCTGCTGAGATTCCCCTCTGGGGCACCCTGTTCCTGGGTTTTCTAATTCTGGGCTTAGTGATGGTTAAGAATTTTCAGGTGTTGAAGGAGGACTTCTAAGATGGATAACAAGGCGGTACAGGTAAAAGATTTACACAAATATTTTGGAGAGATCAAGGCCGTCAACGGGGCAGATTTTGAGATCAAGAGAGGTGAGATTTTCAGTTTACTGGGTCCAAATGGGGCTGGTAAGTCCACTCTCATCTCCCTGCTCAGCTGCCTGACGGAACCAACCTCCGGTGAAGCCTGGGTGATGGGAAGTTCAATCCTGACGGATTCTGGAGCTGTCCGGGCATCGATCGGGGTTGTCCCTCAAGAAATTGCCCTTTATCCTGATCTTTCTGCTCTGGAAAACCTCAAATTCTGGGGAAGGATGTACGGGTTGCGGGGAAAACAGCTGCTGACCCGGGCAGCAGAAATTCTGGAGGTGATTGGTCTGACCGGAAGGCAGGGGGACAAAGTGGGAAATTTTTCCGGGGGGATGAAGCGCCGGGTAAATATTGGAATTGCTTTGATGCATAAACCGGAATTAATCATCATGGATGAACCCACTGTAGGGATTGATCCCCAGAGCAGGCGCCATATCTTAGATAACGTCAAACAGCTGAACAGCCAGGGGATGACCGTTCTCTATACTACCCATTATATGGAAGAAGCCCAGGAATTATCCGATCACATCGCGGTGATGGACCAGGGCAAAGTCATTGCCGCCGGTACCCATGACGAATTGGTGAACATTGTGGGTGAGTTGGATCGTATTGACCTTCAGATCAACGCAGCTGCCGATCGCGTTCTCGAATCCTGGCGGCGGGCGACGGGGGTGCACAAAGTGACAGCTGATAATGGAACCCTCACCCTGCTGGTAAATGACAGCAATCTGGTGCTGCCGGAATTGTTTCAGCTGTCGGCCGATGCCGGAGTGAGGATCACCTCGGTTGACATCCAGGAGCCCAATCTGGAGGCTGTCTTTTTGCACCTGACCGGTCGTGCTTTGCGAAATTAACTGCTGGCCGTCCGGCCTGTTTGGAGGGAAACATGATGAAACTAATCGATATAGCGCTGAAAGATATGAGAAAAACCTTTACCAATATCTTTTCCCTGGCAATGAGCCTGGGTGCGCCCCTGCTGATAACCGGTTTGCTCTTCTTTGCCTTTGGGAGCGGGGGTGGGGAGGGGGATAAGATTTCAATAGCTCCCAGCCGGGTGCTGGTGGCTAATCTTGATCAGGGTGTTGAATCCCAGTCGGATATTCAGGCTGGCAAGATGCTGGTTTCCTTCCTCCGGGAGGAAAGCTTAAGTGAAATTATGTCCTTTGAATTAGCAGCCAGTGAAGAGGAAGCTCGACGGGGGGTTGAAGAGGGATCTGCGGAAATGACGGTCATCATCCCGGAAGGATTTTCTCTCTCCGCGTTAAACCCCGGCGAAAGGGCTCAAGTTTTGCTTTATCAGGATCCAACCCTGACGATTGCCCCCGGCATCCTGGAGACCTTGTTAAATCATTTTATGGACGGTTTTTCGGGCGCTAAGATCTCTGCACTGGTAGCCGGGGCGCAGTTCCAGGAGCTCGGCGTGACGGCTGATTCCAGGGTGCTGGCCAGTGTGACTCAAGGGTATGCGGACTGGTTGGAAACGGGCGGTCATGGAGAAGACGGTTCGGCTGGCTCTCTGCTGGTTTTTGATCCAGCGGGTGAGCAGAGCGGAGAAACGGATGCCAGAGCGGAAATGGTGGGGCCGATCATGGCTGGTATGACAGTGTTCTTTCTGTTTTTTATGGCTGCTAATGAAAGTCAGTCAATTATCACAGAACATGAGTTGGGCACATTAGCCCGACTTTTTACCACTCCGACTGAAAAGTATCTTATCCTCGGAGGAAAATTTTTAGGCGTTTTCTTAACCTTGATCCTGCAGGCTGGACTGCTGTTGGTTTCTTCTCATTTTATATTTGGCATCGAATGGGGAAAACCAGCAACCGTGGTCTTGATCGCTCTGGGCAATATCGTTCTAGCAGCCGGATTTGGAATATTGATTATGTCTTTTGTGCAAAACACCAGGCAAACGGGTCCGGTGCTGGGAGGAGTTTTAACCATAACGGGCATGTTAGGTGGTTTGTTCACAAATGGGATCCCCGACCTGCCGGTGTTTTTGGATAAAGCCCGATTAATGGTTCCCCAGGGTTGGGCGATGAAGGGATGGGAACTGTCCCTGGCTGGGGCTTCACCTTCGGATGTTCAGGCAAATTTGTTGGCCTTGATCGGGATGGGATTGGCTTTTTTTGTCCTTGGAGGAATTAAATTTAACCGGCGGTTTAACTGAACGGGAGGATAATATGCGGGTTTTGATCTTAGCTGTCAAGGATTGGATGCAAATATTCCGGGACTGGAAATCGGCTTTATTTCTGATCGCCATGCCCCTGTTATTTACCATGTTCTTCGGGGTTGTGTTGGGAGGCGCCTTCAACTCCGGTTCGAATGGTGATCCCCGGCTGCCGGTAGGCGTGATCTTCTCCGACCAAACTGACCTGGAGGAGAATCCCTTGAAAAACTTTCTGGAAGGATCTGATACCATCCACCCAGAATTCCTGGCGGACGTTGAAGAAGGTGAATTGATGAAGCTGGTTGCGGATGAAGAGTTTACGGCAGGATTGTTGGTTCCTGCCGGATACCAGGGAAGTTTGATTACAGAATCCCCGCAGTCGTTAACCGTTATTGTGGACAGGTCCAACCCTGCCGGACAAACAGCGTTGACTGCTCTGGAAACTGTTTCCAATCGATACACAGGAGCTGTGCGCGCTGCCCTTCTCTCCGCAGAAGCTTATCAGAATCAGGTTGGTTTTGAGGATCAGGAAGCCCGCCTGGATTACATCCAGGTCGGAGTTGATCTGGCTGTGAAGGAATGGCAGTCGCCGCCCCTGGAAGTCAGGGGAGAACTGGCAACCGGGGAGATAGAGGCAGCTGAAACCGCTGAGAGCCTGGATGGTTTTGTCCAGGCTTCCTCAGGAATGATCGTTCAGTTCGCTGTTTTTGGTTTGATTAATTCAGCCATGATCCTCGTCCTGGAAAGAAAATCCCGGACCCTGCAGCGGCTGCTTACTACACCTATAACCAGAGCGGAAGTGATCGCCGGTCATTTATTCGCTATGTTTGTGGTGGTCTTGCTGCAGGAAACTGTCCTGGTTCTGTTTGGGCAGTTTGTTTTCGGGGTGAATTACCTTAGGGAACCTTCAGCAACTCTAGTGATGATGTTGGCCCTGGCTTTTTGGTCAGCCAGCCTGGGTTTGCTGATCAGCGCGGTTTCGCGGGATGAAGAGCAGGTGGTCACCCTGTCCTTGATCGCTATGTTTTTGTTTGCGAGCCTGGGGGGTGCCTGGTTTCCGCTAGAGGTCGCAGGGGAAACTTTTTCCCGGATAGGGCACCTGACCCCCACGGCCTGGGCAATCGACGGTTTTCAGAATATCATCTTGAGGGGGCAGGGATTGAGTTCCACCCTGCTTCCAGCGGGGATCCTGATTGCGTATGGGTTGGTTTTCTTTGTTCTCAGCGTGAGGAAATTTCGTTTTGATGATTAAGGATAGAAAAATTTAGCATGGAGGAAACTATGGAATTTCGGCGGGTGGTGATCAGTGAATTTGGAGGGCCCGGGGTGCTGCAGATCAGACAGGAACCCTCCCTTCCCGAACCGGGCCCCGGTCAGGTCAGGGTAAAAGCCCTCGCGGCAGGGCTGGCCTTTACTGATGTGATGATCCGGAAGGGGGAATATCCTGATGTGAAAGAAATCCCCCCATTCACCCCCGGTTATGATCTGGTGGGTGAGATCGATAAACTGGGCACCTGTGTTTCCGGTTGGAAGGTGGGTCAGCGGGCAGCCCAGCTGACCGTGATCGGCGCCCAGGCGGAATATATTTGTCTGGATGCCGCTGATTTGATTCCCGTTCCTCACGATTTAGACCCTGTCCGCGCCGTCAGCCTGGTGCTCTCCTATACTACCGCATATCAGATGCTGACCAGGAAAGCGAACGTCCAGGCGGGGGAGCGGATCCTGGTTCATGGAGCTGGAGGGGGGGGTGGGGACAGCTCTGGTTCAGTTGGGGAAATATTTCGGCCTGGAAGTGTATGGTACAGCATCCGGACCCAAGCATGAATTGGTTTCCAGTTTGGGTGGAATTCCCCTTGATTACCGCCGGGAAGATTTTGTTGACTCTATCCGGGGGTTGGACACGCCGGGCGTAGATGTGGTTTTTGATCACCTGGGCGGGAACCATTTTAAGAGATCTTTCAGTGTGCTGCGGGATGGAGGGAGGCTGATCGCTTATGGGTTTTACGATTCTGTGCTGGGAGATGGAGGGAGCGTGCCGTTGGATTTCTTGCGGTTGATGTTCTGGAACCTGCTTCCCAACGGACGTTCAGCCCAATTTTATTCGATTGGTCCCTGGCGGGAAAAACACCCCGACTGGTTCAGCGAAGACCTGGAGCGGCTTTTCCAGCTTTGTCTCCAGGGTGTCATCCAGCCTGTGATCCGAAAAGAGATCACACTGGACGAAATCTCCCGGGCCCACCGCTGGATAGAAGGGGCCGAGGCCCAGGGTAAAATTGTTTGTACGTTTTAAGGTTGTATTCAATGGGAAAAAAATCAATGCACAAAACAGAAAGATATTTATCTCCCAGGGATCATCAAGTTCTTCAATTTATGGGGTTAACCTTTCTCCTGACCTGGGGAATGTGGATCCCCCTTGTGGTTCTGGGATGGGAAACCCCCTTGATGAAAATAGGTACTTTTGGGCCGACATTTGCCGCTCTAATCCTGATCATTCGGGGGAGAGGAAAAGCAGGACTTAAAAGATTGGGGCAAAAACTGACCCTGTGGAGGGTGTCCTGGGGGTGGTATGCTTTTGTGTTTCTGGGACCCCCGCTAATTATGTTGGGGGCAGTTCAAATTTACATCTGGATGGGCGGTGCTGGTTTGACCTACAATGACCCCGGGCAGTGGTATTTGACCATCCCTATCTTTTTCTTCGTGCTGTTCACCAGTGTGCTTGGAGAAGAAATTGGTTGGCGGGGTTATGCCCTCCCTGGATTATTGGTGAAGTATAATGCGCTCACAGCGAGTTTGATCCTGGGGTTCATCTGGGGACTCTGGCATTTGCCCCTTTTCTGGATGGCCGGTGATTTTCACCGCGAAATTCCCTTTTTCTCCTTTCTCCTCCAGTGTACGGCTTCTGCAGTCATCTACAGCTGGCTTTATGTAAATACCCGGGGCAGCCTGTTGATCGCCCATCTCTTTCATGCTGTTTCTAATACCGCAGCCGGACTGCTTCCGGTGCTTCCTGGAGATACCGGCGGTAGTCTCCAGCCGTTCCATCTTACGGTGGGGCTGTTGGTCCTGGCAGCCATGGGAGTGGTAATCCTTTTCGGGATGGATCTCAAGCTGTCAGAAGCGGACGGGGTGGTTTTCGATCAGCTGGGGTCAGAGGCAAGAATATGAGGATAAAAAAATCTTCTCTAGAGTTCAAGATCATCCTGGGTGTCCTGGGTGTTTTGATCTTTCTGAGCCTTGTTGGCAAGGGGTTGACGATGATGCTCGTTGGTCGTCGGCTTGAACCTTATTCTCCCGCTGGCGAGTTTGTTTGCCTGGAGGATCAGGGGTGTCTCCATGTGCTGACTGAGGGAGAAGGGCAGCCGGTTGTTTTGCTGCACGGTTATGGTGGTTCGATATATGATTGGAAATTGTCTATCCTGGATGAACTCAAGCGAGATTATCAGATAGTAGCCCTTGACCGTCCAGGTTTTGGGTTCAGCACCACGGATTCTCGGGGGGTGACGGTCTTTGATCAGGTGGACATGATCCGGGATGCTTTGCACAGTCTGGGGATAGAAAACCCAATTCTGGTCGGTCATTCCCGGGGTGGGAATATTGCCCTGGCTTATGGTCTGCTGTTTCCGGAGGAGATCAAAGGGATTGTCACCCTTGCCGCTGCCCCGTACGGAGGGAAAATGGGCTGGTACAGCCGGGTGTTGAATACTCCCCTGCTGGGACCTGTACTGGCTCACACCTGGTTTGTCCCCCTAGGAGAACAAGGCGTTAAGGCCGGATTGGAGGAAGCTTTTGGTCCGGAATCGTCCCCGCCCCCGGATTATCTGGATGCTTATACTGCATTTGAGCTCCGCCCCGGTCAGCTGTTGGCTCACGCCTTTGATCAGGTTCACGGCCGGGAGGTTATCCCCTGGATGAGGGAACGCTACCAGGACCTGCAGGTGCCGGTAGTTATCCTGCACAGCGCGGACGATCAGAATGTGCCTTACGAACAGGCTCTTCTGCTTCATATGGCGGTCCCTCGTTCTCGTTTATTAGAGCTCTCCGGGGTGGGACACGAGATTATGTTTAACCGTCCTGATCTGGTGTCCCACGGTCTGCGGATGCTGGAGAATTTCCCCGGGACCGATTCCGATCAGTGATCCTCTGCTCCGGGAGAGGTTTGATTTCCTCAACCAGAGCTAGGTCCCGGAAACTATTAATGATCAAGGAGAAATATGATGAATCAATATAGGAACAGCAGCAGGCAAGCGCTGTTTTTCTTCGTCCTGACTTTCGGGTTGAGCTGGATATTCTGGGTGCCGGCGGCCCTTTCCGGTCAGGATGTGATGGGCTCCCTCTGGGTTATCCCCTTTTTGCTGGGAGGGTTTGGGCCCTCTGCTGCCGGGATAATCCTCCTCTATAAATACCGGGATAAAAATGAACGCCGGGAATTCTGGAAGCGCCTTGTTGACTATAAAAGGATTTCTCCTGCCTGGTATGGATTTATCTTGCTGATATTTCCCCTGCTGCTCGGGTTGAGTTTTCTGTTGGAATATCTGGGAAGTGGAAATCTGCCGGAGCTGGCCCAAGTCAAAGGGCTGATTGCCCAGCCGTTAGCCCTGGTGGGGTTGATCCTGGGGGGTCTCCTCACCGGTCCCCTTTCTGAAGAATTAGGCTGGCGGGGTTTTGGGCTTGACCGTTTGCAGGAGCGCTGGCCGCCCCTGCTGTCCAGCCTGGTGATCGCTCCTTTGTGGTGGGCCTGGCATCTGCCTTTGTTCTGGATGAACGGGACATCGCAGTCAGAATGGTGGGTAGGTGGTGTTCATTTCTGGATCTTTTTGGTCCAGATCGTCCCGTTGTCGATTTTGCTCACCTGGTCTGCCAACAACAACCGGAAGAGTATTCTGGCTCCAGTTTTGCTGCATTTTACGTTCAACACCTTCTATTCCCTGGCCCATCCTCTGTCCGCCAGGACTGCGGTGATCATGGCTGTGCTGTTGATCTTGACGGCCGGCGGCATGGTGCTCAGCTCCCGGGAGGAGGTGGGATCACCATGACGGATCATCCGGAGGAGATGGCAGAGTTTTTCAACCAGCGCAGTAAAGGTTATGATCAGCATATGGAGGAAAACGTCGATGGGTTCAGTGATTTTTACCACCAGGTGGCGAAACCCCTCCCAGAAACAAAACAGGAGTTGAGGATCTTAGATCTGGGCTGCGGAACCGGTTTGGAGCTGGAAGGGGTTTTTCAGAGGGTTCCGAATGCGCAGATCACGGCGGTAGATCTCTCCCCGGGAATGCTGGCTGAACTAGAGCGAAAAAACTCCTCCCGGCTGGAACAGATCGAACTTATCCAGGGGTCCTACCTTGACCTCGATCTGCCCGAGGAAAGATTTGATTTTGTGATTTCAGTGATGACCCTCCATCATTTGCTGCCTGAAACTAAACTTGCTCTGTACGGCAGAATTTACAGAACTTTGAAAAGCGGAGGATCGTATATCGAGGGGGATTACCTGGTTTTGGAACAAAAAATGCTGGAATTGAGGGAACGATACCATCAATGGCTGGCCTATTCTCCCCATTCAGATCCCGGAGAGTATCATCTAGATATTCCCCTGACCCTTTCCCTGCAGCGGGAGTTGTTGAAAACCGCTGGATTTACGGACAGCCAGGTAATCTGGCAGCAAGATGAAGCTGCTGTTATCGTCGCCAGCAAAGACTCCGCATCCGGAGGATGATCTGACTGCCGGTGATTGTTCAAAAATTTTCCCTGGTGGTGATAGGTGATTTATGAAACTTATCCAAATGATTGGTGAGCGGCGTTGGGCAGCCGCGGCTGGATATTTATTGTTTATCGGGATGATGGCCGTCGGTTATTATTACAACATCACCTTTGTGCAGCTCGGCCTGGTGGATCTGGGAGAAAGGCTGCTGGGTTTGTCCGACGGAACGGTGGCCAACCTGATGGCCCTGATGGCCCTTCTGACCAGCCTGGTCGCGGTTAGTTTTGGGCTGCTGATGAAAAGGTTGGGATGGGGGAAAGATTTTAAGCGCAAGCTGCAGCTGGCAACAGCGGTTGTGTTCGGGCAAACTGTTCTGACTTATCTGGCTCCTGCTGTTCAAAATCAGGCCCAGCTGCTGATCTGGATCCTGTTTACATCTTTGATGCTGGGTTTGGGGGTGCCGGTTACTTTCAGCATGACCGTTGATCTTATTCCCGCGAAAGATCGGGGATATGCGGCCGCTTTGATCACCGGCCTGGTTTATGCTGCTGCCCCCGCACTGTCGGGAAATTGGCAGATAGAAACCTTCAGCAGACAAATGCTGTGGGTCATGCCCCTGGGAGTGGTCGGTTTGGGGTTGCTGGCGTTTTTCCCCAACCCGTTGGTGGAAACCCTCGCCCGACAGCATCAGCTGCCCGCTTTCGCCAGGGGGCGATTTGTAAAGAGGGAAAAAGGGCTGTCTGGGCGCTGGAGGTTGTTGGGTTTGACTGGGGTGATGTTCGGGATTTTCTTTGTGGACAGCCTGGGATTCCTGCGGATCATTGACACCCCGCTGTATATCCACAATAATTGGCTGTCCGCCGATCTTGCCCCCAGAATCTTTCTGGGGATCGCTCATGCGGTTGCTGCATTGATCGCCGGTGTTTTGTATTCCAATTTGGGTTTGAAGTCTCTGTTCACCTGGGTTTTTGGGATCTTTTCCCTGGTCCACTTGATGTATACCATGGAAACCCGTATTGGACCGGGGTTGAGTATTTCTCTGGCTCTCCCCCTGCTTTACGCGGTGGCGGTCAGTATTTATACTGTGATTAATTTTGCCCTGTGGGCCGATCTTTCCACGCCGGAAAATATCAGTCTCAACACGGCCCTGGGGGTGGCCCTTTCGGGGTGGACGGCTACGTTTCTGAGCACAGCCCTTTCTTTGCGCTGGAGGCTAAGGGGGATGTCCCTGGAACGCCATTTGAGCCTGGTGGATGCTCTGGCTTTAATGTTTTTCATCTTGTTGTTAATCTCCCCGTTTTTGCCGCGCGGGAATGGGTCTAAAAGAGGGATCAAATGAGGAATTGGAAATATTTGTTTTGGCTGCTTGCTGTGATGCTGTTGAGCGCCTGTCAGCCCGCGGATTCTTATCAGGGTCGGGTGATCCTGAGCGGAAGCCATCAACTGGGGGAAGATGAAGTTGTGCCGGGTGACCTGGTGGTTGTTGACGGGGAAGTAGTGCTTGAGCAGGGTTCACGGGTGGAAGGGTCGCTGCTGGTGCTGGGAGGGAGTGTGAGCCTGGATGGAGTCATTGAAGGGGATATCACCATCCTGCGGGGAAAGCTTCAGTTTAGGGAACAAGCCCGGGTGAAAGGAAATTTGAATGCTGGCGGCGGTCATCTGCTAGGTTGGCAAGAAGCCGCTGTTGGGGGTGAGATTACGGAAAACATCGGCTGGGAACTTCCCGGGGAATTAATGATGGAACCTAACCTCAACCTGGGGGAGCAGATGATCAGGAGGATCGTGTTTTCATTAACAACCTCGGTGCTTGTTTTCCTCTGGGCGAGGTTTCTGCCTGGTCCGGTCCAACGGGTAGGGGATGCGGCTGTCGATCATCCCCTGGTGTGTGGAGCGTTGGGGGTGCTGGTTTTTATTGTCGGGCCGGTTCTGGTCGTCCAGATGGTGTTTACCGTGGTGTTAATCCCGGTGGCGGGGCTGACCTTGATCCTGGGGGCTTTGACTGCCCTGTACGGACTGGCTGGATTGGGAATAAAGCTGGGTTCCTGGTTCCAGGAACAATCTGGTTTGACGATGGCCCGGGCAGCTCAAGCGGCCTGGGGGTCTTTTTTGATTAGTTTGTTGATCCAGGGATTAAATTTTGTGCCGTTATTGGGGGGAATGACAGCGATATTAATTACCGCTGTCATCCTGGGGGCGGTATTGCTGACCCGCTTTGGAACCCGGGTGTTCATTCCAGATCAGGTTTAGGAAGAGGTTCTTTGTTCGGGTTCGGCCAGCCCGCAGCAATCCCCTCAGCGGTAGAACCTGAACTGGTCATTAGACCAGGACTGATTCCCTCCTGGAGAAGGGTGACAATTCTTTGCTGGCTGAATAAAATAAGCAGTGAAAGGTTATGAAAAGCATCGCTTCATAATTTTTCCTTCTTCTTCTTAATGTGTATGTTTCCTCATTTAGACAAAGACCGTGTCTGGTTGTGAAAGACACGGTCTTTGTTTTTCTGGACCTTCGTCCAGGAAAGAATCTGGTCTGTTTACCAGCCATTCTTCTAAACTTTCGTTCGATGTGCGTTGAGGATAGACGGCTATCATATTGATAAATAGTCGATCAGTGGAGAGAGGAGGATAAAATGAATCGTTACATTAAGTTACTATCTGTGATTTTGATCCTGGGGACCTTCCTCCTGGGCTGCAGTGGAGAATCCTCTCTCAAAAAAGGATGGATAGAAACCAGTGGGCTCAAGCATTCGCGGGTCAAGTATAATTATTTTGATGGGGTCGAGAGGAAGATCTTCAGGGCTCAACCCGGAGAAACGATTCACCTTGATCTTGAGGTGGAGGTTGATCAAGGGAGTTTGGTTGTCAAACTGCTTGACGCCCAGGGTGAGTTGATTTGGAACGAAACTTTTCAGGATGATGCTCAAGAAACGGTTTCCATCGCTGCCTCAGAAGGAGGCCGTTATCAGATCCGGCTGGAAGGGGAAGCCGCTGAAGGCGGCTTTGAGTTTTCCTGGGAAACAGATAGTTAGGCGGAAGGGAAGTTACTATTGAAAGCTTGAGCTGAATTGTCAAGGAGTTGATTTAATGAATAATGGCCAAACCCGGGAAACTATCATCAGGACCAGGGAGCTAACAAAAAATTATGGGGAGATCCAGGTCTTGAAATCCTTGGACCTGGAAGTTCCCCAGTACTCAATCTTTGGTTTCCTGGGTCCTAATGGGGCGGGGAAAACCACCACCATGAGGATCCTGCTCGGATTGAGTTCGCCCAGCTGGGGGACTGCGGAAATTTTCGGAAAGAATGTTGAGGACGAGGGACTGGAAATTCGCTCCCGTTTGGGATATCTCCCCCAACATCCTGTCTTTCCCGGCTATATGACCGCCCGGGAAGTGCTGGCGTTTACAGCCCGGTTCTTTTACCAGGATTCGGGCAGCGCACTGAAAACCCGGATCGAGGAAATGTTGAACCTGGTCGGTTTGGAAAGAAAAGCTGACCGGAAGGTCGAAGGATTTTCCGGCGGTGAAAGACAGCGGTTGGGTATCGCCCAGGCGCAGATCCATCAGCCGGAATTATTGATCCTCGATGAGCCGGCGGCAGCCCTTGACCCTCTGGGCAGGCATGACGTCCTGGCTATCATGGAAAAGCTGCAGACCAGGGCGACAATCTTCTATTCCACTCACATCCTGGATGATGTCCAGCAGGTCAGTGATACGGTGGCTATCCTCAATCAGGGAGAAATCGTAGCCCAAGGATCCATTGAACAGCTGGTAGGTGGGGACAGAGAGGTGGTTTATCAGTTGGTAGTCAAAGGGAACTGGCGTCCTTTCCGGGAGCGTCTGGAGGCAGCTCCCTGGGTGACTGGCGTTGAGCTCAAGGAAAAAAACGGCGCCGCGGAGCTGGAAGTTTTGATCAATGATCAATCGGCGGCTGAAGATAACCTTCTCCGGGAAGCTCTCTCGATTAAAAATCTGGTGGTGCTCGAATACCGGCAGAAAAAGATCGAGCTTGAAGAGGCTTTTATTGAGATCATTAATGGAGGGCAGGATGGCTGAGCAAGAGGTTTTACAAAAGAAGAGAGAACTGCACGGTGGGTTCTCCGGCTTCAATAATCTACTGCGAGCTGAGCTCAACCGCTGGTTCGGCACCAGCCGCTGGTTGTTTCAATCGCTGTTATGGGTTTTGATCATTGATGGTGTGATCGGTGTAATTGGCCTGGTCAGTAAAATGTTCGAAGAGCTGGAAACAGCTGCCGCGGACGCCCAGCAGATCTTCGGATTGATTGCTGTCTTTGGTTCTATCGGCGTGGTAATCCTGATGCAGAATGTGATCATCAATGAACGGGAAAACGGGGTCGCGAGCTGGATTTTGTCCAAGCCGGTCTCCAGATCGGCTTATCTCCTCGCCAAGCTGATCGGAAACACGGCCGGGATCCTGGTTTCGATCGTCCTGATCCCGGGTTTGATCGCTTATCCTCTGATTTCCCAGGTCTTCGTTGGCAGCTGGTTGTCGTTCCCTAACTTTCTGGGAGCGCTGGCTGTCCTCGCGCTGGAAATTATTTTTTATACCTGTTTGACTTTGATGCTGGGTACACTTTTTCAGAACCGCGGGGGTGTGCTGGCGGTTCCTCTGGCGCTGATTTTTGGTCAGCAGCCGATGATCGGTTTGTTCCCTGACTTGATTCACATCCTCCCTTATTCTTTGGGGACCATCACTGCCGGGGCGGTGCTGTTCGGTGAAGAAGTGATGTTGAAGCTTCCCCTGCTCACCACACCAGCGCTCAGCTTGCTCTTTGTATTCCTGGCTGACCGGAGATTCCGGAAAGAGGAATTGTAAGCAGCGGTCGGCTAATGTGATCCCCGGGAAGAGGGAGGGGACATGATAGCTAAAGAGGTTCCGGGCATGCCCGGAACCTCTTGTCGTTGGAGCAGTGAACTAAGGACGGTGCCCGGTCTTTCAGGGCAGTTCCCAATAGCGGACCCTGGTTACTTTGGCTGTAAAACCAGGGGTGTCAGAAGCGGCGGCAAATACGCCGAATTTACCTTTGGCGTTGTACATATCGATGGCGATGCTGAAAACTTCCTGTCCGTTGACATAACCGGTTAATCTTTCCCCCCTAGCCTTGATGCCAAAACGGTTTTCCTGATCAGGTCCGGCTTTGAGGTGGGAACTTTTGGTCCAGGATTTTAATACTGTGTACTCTTCCCCGTCCCAGGCACTCAACCGGTAAGAACCGTCACAGCTGATGCCAAAAAGATACCCCTCATTGAAGTTCGGGGTGCGGAAGATCATTCCGTAGCGGTCTTTCCCGGCGCATTCGTCGCCAAAAACCCCTGTATATTCCAGGTAAAAGTTCTTAATGACGGGCCAGGAGATGGTCCAGGCTTCAAAGCTGTTTGCTTTTTTGGCGGTCAGGTAGAAAGCTCCATTCTTGATTACGAATTTGGATTGGTTGTCTTCAAAACCGTTCCAGTTGTCTTTGGTGTCAAAAGAATCCTTCCAGGATGCGGAGCCCAACTCCTGGGCGGGATCGCCGGGAACATCTGTGGGAGTAGGCGTGGGGGTCAATGTCGGGGTGCTGGTAGGTGTGTGAGTAGGAGTGAGGGTCGGGGTTTCACTGGGAACGGATGTGGGTTCAGCAGGGTCCGTGGGTTGAGCGGGCTGCTGGGTGGGTTCGGGAGCGGCGTCGCCTGGAGACCGCGCTTCCAGGGTGGCGGCTACCAGGGTGGAGATCAGGTCTTGATCCGGCACTGGTGCCTGGGGAGCGGGTTGGGGGCTGCAGGAAACCAGGATAAATCCGAGCAGGCAGATGAGGAATTTTCGGGGCATGGGGCCTCCTTGGGGGCTAAAGTCGGATCAGCTGATCCTGACTTGCAGAAAAGTCACATTTAGGTTAATTATAGTTTACTCTTTTCGTCCCTAACGTCAATAGCATTGATTCTGGGGATCCTTGAGATAAATTGGGGATTTTTACCTCCCGGTGCGGGTGTTATAATGAGACAGCAAGTTACTTACAGTCAACTTATTCTAAAATCCAAGGAAGATCAAATTAGGTGAGAGCTATGAGTTTAAGTGTTGGTGACCGAGCGCCGGATTTCCAGCTTCCTTCCCACCTGGAAGAAGAGGTTCGGTTGAGTGATTTCCGGGGAAAAACGGTGGTTTTGGCCTTTTTCCCCTTGGCCTGGACCCCTGTTTGAACGAATCAAATTCCGTCTTATGAAGAGGAAGCTGCTTCATTTGCGGAATTAAATGTCCAGGTTCTGGGCATAAGTGTAGATCATGTTCCCTGTTTGCAGGCCTGGGCGGAAAGCCTGGGAGAAATTACCTTTCCTTTATTGAGTGATTTCTGGCCCCACGGGGCGATTGCCGAACAATATGATGTTTTCCGGCGTGATGGTAGATCGGAAAGGGCTATTTATATCATCGATAAAGAGGGGATTATCCAATATGCCCATGTCCATGATATTGACCAGAGGCCGGAGAATGAGGTGCTTTTTGAACAGTTGCGGGCCATCGTTCCCCCAGGAGATCGGCTAAAAGGAAGACAGCCTGGTCCCTCGGAGGAAGAAAAGGAAGATGAGAACCAGGGAGACAGCCCTGCTGATGGGGAGCTGGTGTTGTACTGCAACAATTGGTGCCCCGGCTGCCGGCGGGCCCGGATCTGGTTAGATAAGCATCAGATCGCTTACCGGGAAATCAATGTCAACAGGGATAAAGAGGCAGCCAAACAGGTCCGCCAGTGGAGCGGTGGGGATTTGATCACCCCGACATTTGACATCAACGGGACCATCATCCACGATTGGGATGAAAAAAAGATGGCAAGCCTGCTGCTTTGAAGCCTTAGATTTATGAGAAATCAGTAAAAAACGGAACCTTCGGGAGACCGCCGTGCTGTTGACGGTTGACCGGATTCCGTTTTTTGTTTATCATATATTCAATATTTGAATAGTAGGGTTCTGAATAGGGTGATGGAAAAGAATTTTGATCGATTGACTTTAGAATTTATCCTGGTGGGCTTGCTGCAGGGAAAACCTCTGCACGGATATGCCCTTTTCGAAAAGCTCCAGGAGACCAGAGAGCTGGCCCTGATCTGGCATGTCAAACGCAGCAAGGTCTATTACCTGCTGGAAAAATTGGAATCTCAGGGCCTATTGGAGTCCGAGATCATTTCCCACCCCAGCTATCCCGATCGGAAAACCTACTCTATCACCCGGGAAGGCCAGGTGCAGTTCTCCCGCTGGCTGGCTGCGCCCGTCCGCAGTGGAAGGAATATGCGGGTGGTTTTTTTATCCCGCCTGTTTTTTGCTCTCTGGGAAGGAAAATCGACAGCTGATAAGCTGATCGAGGAACAATTACGAGAAACCCGCGGGTGGTTAGACAGCTTGCAAGGCCAGCTGGCTGATCTGGACGATCCAGATTTCATCACCGAGCAGGTTTTCACTTTCAGGATCGGCCAGGTGCAGGCGATGATTACCTGGTTGGAAAACTGCCAGCGAAAGATTGTTGATGACTGACGTTTAGGTTAATCTAAAAGGATGATTTATGAAGAAAACTAACTTTTTTATTTTATTGATGGTTGGGCTGCTAATGGTTACCGGCTGCAGCCCGGTGTCCGGTGGAAATCAGGCTGATTCCAGCGTCCAGATCACCGACAGCACCGGGCAGACCCTGGTCCTGGATGAGGTTCCCCAGCGGATTGCCGTTGCCGGCAAAGCCACCGTGATGGTTCAGGACGCGGTGTTTTTGTTTGAAGAGGCAGAAGACCGGGTGATTGCCCTGGAGAACCGCAACCAGTCTGCTTTTGGTTTTTTGCCCGTTGTGGATCCAACGTTCGAGCAAAAAGAGTTCATCGAAATGAACGCCGGCCCGGAGCAAATTGCTGCGGTTAACCCTGACCTGGTGATTATGAAAAACTTTTTAAAAGATTCCCTGGGAGCTTCGCTGGAAAGCCTGGATATTCCTGTCTTTTACCTGGATCTGGAAACCCCGGAAGCTTTCTATCAGGACGTCACGGCTCTGGGTGAGCTTTTTGCCAATCCTGCCCGGGCGGAGGAGATCAATCGGTTTTATCAGGAGCGGGTTGAACTGGTGGAATCCCTGACTGCTGATTTGTCTCCGGAACAAAAACCCTCGGTGTTAGTCCTCGAGTACAGCGACCGCGGGGGAGAGACCGCGTTCAGCGTTCCCCCTGTTTCCTGGCTGCAAACCCGGATGGTGGAGATCGCTGGGGGGACCCCGATCTGGAAAGGGATGGATGCCGGCGGTGGTTGGTCCGTGGTCACGCTTGATCAGATCGCTGCCTGGAATCCCGATCAGATCTATATCATTGATTATCAGGGGAAGGCCGCTGAAGTCACGGAAAGGCTGCGGGAAAACGATATCTGGAGCAGCCTCAAGGCAGTGGAAAATGATCAACTATATGCTTTCGCCTTTGATTATTACAGCTGGGATCAACCGGATACCCGCTGGATCCTGGGTTTGGAGTGGATGGCGTCGAAGATCCACCCCGAAAACGCTCCTGAAATTGATATTTTGGAGCAGGTGGAAGAGTTTTATGTCACCCTTTACCGGTTGGATCAGGAGACCATCGCTGAAGATGTCATCTCAAAATTAACCGGCGACCTTCCGTGACGGCAGCCGGGGAGGTTTTATGAAGGCCGGTTCTTATTCCCGGTTTTTGTGGATGCTGGGTTTCGGGGTGGTTGTGATCTTCCTGGTTTCCATATTTATTGGCCGCTATCCGGAGCCTTATTGGATGCCCCCGGGAACCCTGTTCCGGGACTCCCTGGCCCAGAAATTGGTTCTGAACCTGCGTTTACCCCGTTTGGTGATTGCTTTGCTGCTGGGGATGGTGCTCTCCGGGGCGGGCGCGGTGATGCAGATGATCTTTCGCAATCCCCTGGTGGAGCCCGGTTTCCTGGGGGTTACCCAGGGGGCAGCGTTTGGCGCGGCGATCAGCATCCTCTGGCTGGGGCGCCATCCGCTGATCATTGAACTGACAGCCACCTTTTTTGGTTTGCTGGGCTTGTTCTTGTCTTACTGGTTGTCCAGGAAGATTCGCTTCGGGGGCTGGGTGCTGCGGCTGGTGTTATCCGGGATCGCTGTGTCGGCCCTGTTCTCGGCGGGGGTGGGGGTGTTGAAGTATCTCGCCGATCCGCTGACCGAGCTGCCGGACCTTACTTTCTGGCTCCTGGGGGGTCTGTGGAGCGTTACCTGGCGGGATGTGATTTATGTGCTCCCTTTTGCTCTGCTGGGAATCATCGTCCCCCTGGCCATGCGCTGGCGGGTGAATCTGCTGTCTTTAAACGATGAGACTGCCTATTCCCTGGGGGCATCCGCAACCAGGGAGCGGCTGATTTTATTATTTGCCGCAGTTTCGGCGACCGCAGCGCTGACCGCCATCAGCGGGATCATTGGCTGGGTGGGGTTGATTATCCCCCACATTGCCCGCCGGCTGTTTGGCGCCAGCGCGGACAAATCCGTTCCGGTTGCGATGCTGCTGGGAGGAGTATTTACCGTGATCAGCGATGACCTGGCCCGGAGTGTGCTCCCCGGGGAGATCCCTCTGGGGATATTGACTTCGGCATTTGGAGCCCTGCTCTTTATTTACTTGATGATCAACGTCGGGATGCAGGTGCGCCATGAGGAATAGCATTTTAAGCTTACGCGGTATCACATTCTCCTATCACCAAGAGGATCCCCGGGTAATTAGAAACCTCTCCCTGGAAATTCCGGAAGGGCAGATTACTGCCATCCTGGGCCCCAACGGGACCGGGAAAACGACCCTGCTGCATTTAATGCTGGGGCTGTTAAAACCAGCGTCCGGACAGATTTTGCTGGCCGGGAAACATCACAGCGAGTATTCCCGCCGGGAGCTCAGCCGGATTCTGGGGTTGGTGCCCCAGTTTGAGAGCATCCCCTTTAACTTCACTGTCCTTGAGTACGTGCTGCTGGGGCGTTCACCCTATCTCAAACCGTTTCAGACCCCGGGTCCGGAAGATATCAAACTTGCTCGGGAGGCGCTGGAAGCAGCTGGTGTCCTGCATTTGAGACAAAAGCCCGTGACCGAGCTGAGTGGTGGTGAGCGTCAGCTGTGCCATCTGGCCAGAGCTCTTGCCCAGCAAACCGAGATTTTGCTGCTGGATGAACCCACCGCTCATCTGGATCTGGAAAACCAGTCCCGGATCCTGCGTTTGCTGCGGAAGATGTCCGGGCGGGGGATCTCTGTGGTGCTGACTACCCATGATCCTAATGCGGCAGTCTTTGCCGCAGAAAATTTTGTCCTGGTAGACAAGGGTGATATCTTCGCTGAAGGGGAATTGGATCAGGTGATCAATGCCCAGAATTTGTCCACCATGTATAATACACCGATCAGGGTTGAAAAGGTCAATGGGCTCACGATGGTGATCATGGATAAACAAAAATGAAAAGATCCCGACGATGGATTGTCACTGGGGAGATTGGATCTGGAAAAAGTACCTTCTGTCAGCAGGCGGCAGAAACGGGAAAGCGGTCCGGTTTAAAACTGGGGGGATTGCTCTCCCCGGCGGTGTTCGAAGGGGGGACCAAAATTGCGATCCAGGCGGTGAATTTGAAGAACAATCAGGCCCGGCAGCTGGCCACCCTCCGCCGGTCAGGGGACGCTGGCCTGACGACTAAACGCTGGACTTTTATTCCGGAAACAGTAAAGTGGGGAAACGAGGTGCTGTCCCGGGCCGTACCCTGTGATCTTTTGATCATTGATGAGCTCGGCCCGCTGGAGTTTGAGCGCGGCGAGGGCTGGTTTGAAGGATTGCAAGCTGTTGACGGGGGAAACTATACCGGGGCGCTGGTGGTGATCCGACCTTTGTTGATCAAACAGGCCCGGCAGCGGTGGCCGGATGCTGAAGTGGTTGAAATCAACCCCGGGGATGACCTTGGTAAGCGGGCGGAGCAAATTTGCTCCAGCTTATTTGAACCTCTGGGAAAATAGGCTGACGCAGGATCGTCACTCCCTGACGCATGTTGTATTTATCCTCTGAAATGTGTATATTCTCATTAAGGGTGGGCTGTCGTATAATGGATACCCATCCAAACCAAGAGGATAGACCTGCTGATGGCCCTGAATTATTTTGAAAATCTGCTGCAGACAAAAACATATTCACCACCGCTCCGTGATGATTATGTATCCCGTCCCCGGATCATCAATCAGTTGAACCGTGTGGAACCTTTTCAGGACATCCTGATCACTGCTCCTGCCGGTTACGGGAAGACGATGTTGGCGGTGGAGTGGTTGAACCAGCTGGAAACCGATCATGCCTGGTTTGCCATTGATCGCCAGGATAACGACCTGGGCCAATTTTTAACCTATGTTATTTTTTCTCTGCGCCAGAGTAAGCCGGGGTTTTGCACCCAGGTGCTGGAATTGATTCATTCCCCGGAACCTCCCGCGGCTTCCCGGTTAATTAACTATTTGATCAACGACCTGACCTGCTTGCAGGAGCGGGTGATCTTAGTGCTGGATGATTATCATTTGATTGATAATCAGGAAGTCCATGATGCTGTGTCCCATTTGATCCATCATCGACCGGCTCAACTGCAAATGGTGCTGCTCAGCCGTGAGGAGTTTCCTTTTGCCACTGCGTCATTACGGGCGAGCAACAAAATCTTTGAGCTCGGCCTTTATGACCTGCGGTTTACGGTGAAAGAAGCGGACGCATTCCTCAAACAGACATTTGGCATCGAGCTGCCGTTTGAAAAAGTTGTCAGGTTAGATAACCGGGTGGAAGGCTGGGTGACCGGGCTGCAGTTGGCGGCTTTGAGTATGAGAAATTCGGATGATGAGGAGAATTTTTTTCAACAATTTTCAGGGAAAGACCGGTTAATCCGGGACTATTTATTTGAGCAGGTAATTTCAGCTCAACCTCAATCGATCAGCCAGTTTTTACATAGAACCTCGATCCTGGATTGGATTTCAGCTCCCTTTTGTGATCAAATTTTGGGGATCGAAAACAGTCGGGAAATCATCCGCCAGTTGGATGAAGGAAATTTGTTTCTGATCCCCCTGGACAACACGGGGGAAAGGTATCGATATCACCATCTCTTTGCTGAGGTGCTGGAAAACAGGTTGAAGGAACAGGATCTTGAGTTGATCAGCGAGCTTTACCGTCGGGCTTCGACCTGGCATCAGCAGCAAGGGAACATTAATGATGCCGTTGAATATGCGATCCGGGCTGATGCTTTTAACCAAGCAGCAGAATTGATTTTGAGCATAGTTAATCAGGTGATCCGGGAGGGAGGGAGGCGGAGGATCCTGCGCTGGTTGACCTCATTCCCGGACCAGATCCTGCGCGATCATTTAATGCTCTGGGTCCATTTGATAACCGCTTCCCTGGGTTTGGGGAAATTCGAGCAGGCCCGCCGCTCAATTGAAAGGCTGTGGGGGGATGACCGGTATTTTGAAGGCTTAACCCGGGGGGAGATCGATGCAGTCCTGGGCTTTAGAGCAGGTTTTCTGGCCTCCATTGAAATCCACACAACCCTGGATGCCCGGAAAACCCGGAACCTGGCCCAACAGGCGAGGGAAATTTTCCCCGAAGACATGGAATTTGGACGCAGTATTGGGCCCGGTTATTATGCTGTGGGTTGTTTCTACGCGGGGGATATGAAAGCTGCCAGGGATTCTGTGCAGCTGGCTGTCGAATTGAGTCAGCGGCATAAATACTCCCGGCTGCATTTATTATGGTCCTGTTATCAAGCCCTGATTGAAATTGAGTCCGGACAACTGCTGCTGGCAGAGGATTATCTCCAGAACGCTTTAACCCTCGCGGAGCAGATCGGTGTACTGGAGAGCAATGTGGTGTCCTCGGTCTTTATCGGGCAGGGAGTGATCTTCCTGGAGAGGGGCCAGTGGGAACTGGCGGGCGAGTATTTTGAACGCGGCATCAGCACTGCAGAAACGGCTAAATTTATCGATTATCTATCCTGGGGGTATAGATATTATTTCCGCTATTTGACCTCCAGCGGTCAAGTTGAGAAAGCGAAGGTGAGGTTGGCCGTCGGTAGGGAAATAGGGGAGGAATATCACCTTCCGCCGCTGGTCCAGGATCATCTGGAGACTATGACAGCCTTTTTGGACTTTCAAGCGGGTGATTTAGACAAATCCAGGGCCTGGGCTGCCAAGAATGCCGATTGGAAAGCATTGGGAAACACCGGCTTGGATATCTTCAAACGGTTAACCCTGGCCCGGGTTTGGCTGGCAGACCAACGGGTCAGCAGGAGCATTCCTTTGTTGCAGGTTTTGGTTGTAGATACCGCAGAAAATCAGCTGGGAAACGCTTATCTGGAAGGAAGTATGCTGCTGGCCAAAGCACACGTCTGGGATGGATCTCCACAGGAAGGTCTGGAAGTGCTGGCAGAAGCCCTGGAGTTTGCTCAACCTCAGGGCTATCAGCGGACGATCCTGGAAGGAGGAGATGAGGTGAGGGGTTTGATCCAGGAATTAATCCTCACCGGAAACCAAACGAATTCCGGAGGATCAGATCTGGAAGAAGTTTATCTTCAGCAATTGCTGGACGGCTTCGAACAGGAAAAAATAAGGATAAAAGACCTGGGGCTTGATCAGCGTGATGCCCTCCAGGCGGACATATTAACTTCCCGGGAGAGGGAAATTCTTTCCTTACTGGCGGAAGGATTGTCCTATGCTGAATTGGCTGACAGCTTAACGATTACCCAGAACACGGTCAAAACTCACATTAAGAACATCTATCGAAAATTGGAAGTAAACAACAAGACCGAAGCGATCAATCAAGCCCGCAGCCTGCACATTATGTGAAATATCACACAAATGTGTGATTGCCACCTTTCTGCTCGCCTTCTATACTGTGTTTAGATTAATTCTAAATTTCACAATAGGCAAGGAAACCGGTGAAATTCCGGTGCTGTGCCGCAACTGTAACGATCTCCGTGATCGAAGCCAGATACTTGTTATTGTGGTGAGCCTCGAGCAAGGCAAGGACAGGAGCTGTTCCTGTCGTGAGAAAAGCCTATGTTTAAGGAGGTAGGTATGAGTGAAGAACAGAAAAGCCAACTTTCTCGGCGAAATTTTTTGAAGATTGCCGGGTTAGCGGGTGCTGCTGTTCAGGCTGGCGGGATGATCGCCGGCGGGGTGGCAGCAGGAAAGGATTCTGAGTCCTACACAGGATGGGAATCTTTCAATCCTGGGACCCAGTTTTTCAACCGGGAACCCTATCGGATTGAAGGACCGGCACATAAGCCTGTTGGCGAAGTGCGGCGCCCCAGCCACATGACGGATTATGTCTTTGGGCGGGTGGGAACTTTCCAGCACGCTTATGAAAATAATCCCGACTGGTCCCTCGATGATCCCATTGAGGAACTCGGCGTTCCCCAGCCGCTGGTGGAGTTTTATAATAAATTCCCCGAACGGCTGGAATGGGATTACAAGACTTTCAGCGAGACCATTCCCACCAACCGCGAAGACAGGAAGAAATATGGGAATTACTACCGCCTGGCCGAGGCTTATTCGGCGGGCTTTGGTGGCTATTCCAGGTTCCTTCCGGGTCCTGATGGACCTCCTGAGGCCTCGGATTTCCTGATGCCGGGGACGGACCGGGAAATTGGCGAGCAGGTTCCTTTCAAGAGCCCGGAATTGGCTTCGGATTTCATCAAGGAAGTTGGCCATCGTTTTGGAGCCACCCTGATTGGAATCACGAAAACCAAGCTGGACTTCCTGTACACGGAAGGCTGGCGGGGATGCCCGGATGATTATGATTTCTCCAAGCTCCCCGAACACTGGGAAAACGCCATTGTAATCGGCGTACCCATGGAATGGGACGTGGTGGCTGCCAGCCCCCAGTTCTCAACCAGCGGTGATGCTTACAACCGGGTTTCCTCAGCGGCCGTCCGCCTGGAAGCCTGCATCAAGGATCTGGGTTATGCAGCCCGGACGCATTCGCCGAACACCGGTTATGACTTGCTGGTGCCTCCGCATGCTGTGGAAGCTGGACTTGGGGAAGTCGGCCGTTTTGGATTCTGCCTTACCCCCGAGGTGGGTGGAAATCTTCGAACGGCAGTGATCACGACCAACATGCCTTTAGAAATTGATCAACCGATTGATTTCGGTGTGGCTGAATTCTGCAAGAAATGTAAACTCTGTGCCGAAAGCTGCCCGTCTGGAGCGATTTCGATGGCCGACAGCCCGGACGGCATGGAAATCCGTGGTTATGAGCATTGGTTCATCAACAACGGCGCCTGCTACAACTACTGGCGGGAATCCATGGGACCGATGGGCTGCAGGATGTGTGTGATGACCTGCCCCTACTCCCGGAAAGATAACTGGCTGCATGACGCAGCTCGGCAGCTGGATCCGAGAGACCCCACCGGCACCGTAAGCAGCGGTTTGCTCTGGATGCAGAAGAACTTCTTTGACTATCCAGACGCCGAAGAATACCGCCGGCCGCCGATTGGTCATTTTGAGAGCTTCCGTCCGGAACCGTCCTATTTACAGGCGGAAAAATACTTAGATATCAACATCACTAAACCCTCCAAGGAGAGTTAACCATGTTTTTTGAAAGCGGTTTCTTCTGGTTTTTGATGGGTATCCTCTTCGTTCTGGTTGCTGCCGGGTTTAAGGCTTTTGCCGATGACCGCGGCTGGGTGATCACCTGGTGGAAAGCACTGCTGGGTGTGATCTGGTACGGGATCTTCAGTGTAAGCTTCCTGTCCTGGGGCACCCTGATCGGAGAAAGCGAAGGCGGAGCGGGATTTAAGGTCTTCTTGCTCGGTATGTTCATCAGCCTGGTCCTGGGCGTAGGCCTGTGGCGGCTGATGCAGCTGGAACCCGGTGAAGTCAAAAGCGTAGAAGAAGAATAATACTTAAGATAGAATACTATAGATAGAGCAGATCAGAATCGGGGAAGGTGGAAGGATCAACCTTCCCCGACTTGATGAAAATAAGTGGTGATTTGAGAAATTTCCTGAGAAAAGTGGGAAAATATGAAAAATACTGTCCAAAAAAACCGGCAATATCTCACCAGGTGTAAAGAGGATTTAGAGCGAGCGGAAAATCACGGTGATTCCGAAAAATATAGCCTGGCTTTAGCCAATTATGCCTACGCCCTGGGGATTAATAAAAAGTTTGAGCAGAGCGTAGAAAACTTCAATCAAGCTGAAATCCTGGCGGGCACCCAGGTAGAAGACGTCAATGTGCTGGTTCAGGGTTTGAGTTTGCGGGCGCTGATGTATCAGGAAGCAAAAAGGTTGCCTGATGCTTTCCGGACAGTGGGCAGGATTTTGCAGATTGCTGAGGAAGAGGGCGACCGGGGTATAGAATGTGATGGCCTGGCTAACCAGGGACAGATCCTGCTCGAGTCAGGCGAATTTATGGAATCATTTAATCGTTTTCAACGGGCGGAGCAGCTCGCTCAGCAGCTGGAAGATCCTACCCGATTGATGAAGGTAAAGGGTGCGCTGGCCAACCTCAGTCTGTCAGTTCCTTCTCTGGAAAAAGCGGAATTATATTATCGACAAGGTTTAGAACTAGCCCGGGAGTTAGCTGACCGCGAAACCGAGTTTGGCTATCTGGGAAACCTGGGAGCGGTCCTGGCCTGGCAGGGCAGGCACCAGGGAGCGGTCGAGATCTTTGAAGAGGTGCTGGCTCATTACCAGGAAATGGGGGATGATGAAAAAGTTATCCAAGTACTGCGGAAGCTGGTTAAAAGTTACAACCAGCTTGAAAAGGATCAGAAGGTGCTGGACTATGCTTTTCAGGGGATTGACCTGCTGGATGATCAGGTAGATGAAGTCGTTTTCGACTTCCTGGAAGCCGTGATATTGAGCTATTTCCGGCAGGGGAAGCTCCAGCAAGCGCAGAATATGATCGCGGATGCCATCACCATTGCCCGATCTTCCGGGGATAAAACCCGGGAAGTTGAGTTTTTGATCGACCTGGGAGAGTCGTTTTTAGCATCAGAAATGATCGATCGAGCCCGGGAAACTTACCAGGAAGCCCTGGCGGGAGCAGAAGAACTGGAGCACAAGAATTTCCAGGCTTATTTGACCGGCCGGCTGGGTTATACCTCTGCTGAGCTGGGAGAATTGAAAAAGGCGGTCGAGTATCATCAACAGGCCATCACCCTGGCCCAGGAAAATCATCTGGCGGAGCTGGAGGGCAGTCAGCACTCCATGTTAGCTGTCACCTACCGGGAGCTGGGAGAGATGGAAAAAGCGCTGGAGCACGGCCAAAAGGCAGTGGATATTTTTCAGCTGGCTGAACTTGATGCAGAAACAAAACAAGCCCAGAGCTTAGTGGATGAACTCCAGGACCTGGCCTGACGGATTGTATTATTGACCAGGAAATAAGAAGAAGTTCAATATGGATTTATTGGGAAGGAATTTATCACGGTTTGAACGAAGAAAACGTCGATCCCGCTTATGGGGGTTGGCAGCGTTAATCTCCATTCTGGCTGCCTGGATTGTGGGCCTTAACCTGGCTCAGGCGGACATGATGCCTGCTGTTCGTCAGGCGATGCCTGATGCTGTGCGGTTCGAACGTCAGGCGGCAGATGTTTACGCTGCCTATACCGGGGATGACCCGGAGGAACTGCTTGGTTATGTTGCCCTGGGAGAGGCCAGTGGTTACGGCGGCCCGCTGACTGTCAGCGTGGCTGTTGATCTTTCCGGGCAAATTCAAAAGGTGACCATCGCTGACCACCGGGAAACACCTTCCTGGATTAAGCAGGTCAGAGAAAACGGGTTTTTATCCGGGCTGGCAGAAAAACAATATTCGGATCCCTTTCAGGTAGGGGTGGATGTGGATGGGGTGACCGGGGCGACGACTTCATCGAAAGCAATCGCCCAGGCTGCCTTGAACGGGAGTGAAAAAGCTGCCCTGGTGATGGGTTTGCCGGTGGAGACACCGCCTGCACCCCGGGTGCAGTTTGGTATCCCCGAGATCACACTGATTTTACTCTTCGGGGTGGGTTATTTCGCCCATCAGAGGAAATTTAAATATAAAAAAACCGCCCGCTGGGCAAGTTTGCTGATTGGCATGGTTGTTCTGGGCTTCATTTACAACAGTCCGCTCACTTTGGCTTATATCAATAAATTCTTGCTTGGCTTCTGGCCGCAGTGGCAAACGCACCTGTACTGGTATTTGCTTATCGGCGGCATCCTGTTTGTTTATACGGTTGAAGAAAAAAACCCCTACTGCCAATGGTTCTGTCCCTTCGGGGCAGCCCAGGAGGTGATGGGAGCTGTCGGCGGGGCTAAAGTTTATTCACCAAAACAATTTCGAACCTTTCTGGAATGGCTGCAGCGCGGCCTGGCCTGGTTGGCCATTGTCCTGGCTCTGGTGTTGAGGAATCCTGGCTTGACCAGTTTCGAGATCTTCGGCGCGTTGTTCTCCCTGACTGGTTCCGGGTTTCAATATGTGCTGCTTGCTCTGGTGCTGGCAACATCACTGTTTATCAAGCGTCCCTGGTGCACCTACTTGTGTCCCCTTGATCCGGTGACTGATTTTATTAAAATGACCAGAAATTGGATTTTAGAATTATGGCAAAAAAAGATCAAAACGTCCGACGAAAACTGATTCCTTATCTGCTGTTGGCCTTTGCCTTGATCAGCACCGCGCTGATCCTGGTGGATAGTTATCTCAATATAACTCAAGCGATACCTTAGCTTAGCTGGTTTTATCGTTAGAATGAATGGTAAATATGGCAAATAATCAAAGCAACTTTAAACGAAAAGATTTTCTGCGCATCGTAGCAGCTGCAGGAGCTGTAGGAGCCGCCGCTAAAATTGGACTGGGTGAACTGCTGGCGCCGGCCAGGGTAAGCGATTCCCGGGTGTTAATGGGGACCCTGGTGAACCTGACTCTGGTGGGCGAGGATCGGGGGGCTGCCCGGAAAGCGCTGGAAGGTTGTTTCTCCAAAATGTCAGCCCTGGAAGGGGTCCTGAGCCGTTATCAGCGGGACAGTCAGCTTTCCATCCTGAACGCAGTGGGAGAATTCCTCCATCCTGATCCGGCCCTGGTTCAGGTGATCAAGGAGGCGATCGAGATCAGCCAGAAAACAGAGGGAAAATTTGATATCACTGTCCAGCCGGTACTGGATTTATTCGAAAGTTATCATCAGCGCGGCGTGGGACTTCCCCCTGAGGATCAGGTTCAGCAGGCGCTCAGCCTGGTGAATTACAGGAAAATCACCGCTGGAGAGGATAAGGTCAGTTTTCAGACCCCCGGGATGGGTATATCTTTGGATGGCATTGCCAAAGGCTTTATTGTTGATCAGGGTCTGGAGGTACTGCAGCAAGCCGGTTTTTCCCGCCTCCTGGTTGAGGCCGGGGGTGACCTGGCTGCCTCCGGAAGAAATTCCCGGGACCAGCGCTGGAAGATCGGGGTGCTTGCCCCCCGGGATGAACAGGCTCAATTTACCAGTAAAGTTTCCCTTGCGGATCAAGCCCTAGCGACCAGCGGGGATTATCAAAAATATTACACCCCTGATTTGAAACATCACCATATTATCGATCCAACCCGGGGATATTCTCCTCCGGAATTAGCCAGTGCGACGGTTGTCGCTCCCACCGGTATGTCCGCGGATGGATATGCAACGGCTTTGATGGTCCTGGGTGTGGAAAAGGGGTGGGAGATCATGGAATCTATTCCTGATGTGGAAGCTTTGATGGTCACAAAAACTGGTCTGGTCAAAGAAACTTCCGGGTTTGGAGCCCTGGCGGGATAGTCATCATGCAGCAGGTAAAGTGATCCTGATTTTAGAAAGTGTTATAATTTCTGATAAATACCGGCAGGAATCACCATCTTAGTAGGGGCCAGGGGATTGATCTTCAAGCTGAAGTTATAAACGAAAAAAACCTAAGGAGCTGGATATGTTTGGATTGGGAACACCTGAATTAATCATTATTCTCGTTGTAGTCGTCTTATTGTTCGGTGTGGGGCGGATAAGCAGGGTTGCCGGCGAGATGGGCAAAGGGATCCGGGCTTTTAAAGACGGTCTGGGTGGAGATGAAGAAGGGGAAGAAAAGGCAGAAGGGGACCTGGATGATGGGAGTGAGGAATAATCATTTCCTGCCTCTTCTATTGATTAAGTTCTCCCCGCTGTAGAGGAAAGTAAATGAATGTATTGGGAGTAGGCCCGCTGGAGATAGTCCTGGTGCTGATCCTGGCCTTATTGGTTCTGGGTCCTGAAGGGATGATCAACGGCGGACGGCAGGCGGGAAAATTACTGCGAAAATTGTACGCATCGGATTTCTGGAAGACAGTTCGAGGGTCCCGGAATATGATGGATCGAATGGTAAGCGAAATGGGCATGGATCAAGACGTGGGGGATATCCGGAGTCAGCTGAGGGAGATTGATCTACCGCGGATGGAAGGTGTTGAGCCGGGATCTTCAGCTCCCCGTCCGGTCCGGACAGACCAGGGTTCACCTTCCCCGGACGAATCGCCAGCAGATCCACCTGTTCTCCAGGATGAAGAGGGATCCGCTGATTCTCCCGATGAAGTTGAAAGCCAGGTGTCTGGATGAAAAAAGCTTTGAATTCTTTCTGGCGGTGGATCACCGCGCCATTCCGGGCCCTGGCCCGGGTGGGAAATAAAATGACTGCGCCTTTTCGCAGCTTCTTCACTGAGGAACCGGAGGACACTCCTATCGGGGACAGCCTTCAGCTGGCGTTTGAGGAACCTCAAGGTATGTTGGAACATCTCAACGCGCTGAGAAGACATTTATTCCGGTCGGTGGTTGCCTTGCTGCTCTTGGCCGCAGTGGCTTATATTTTCTTGCCGGAATTGCTGGATTGGATTGCCCAGCCGATCGGAGGGGTGCAGGAGCTGAGGGCAGTGGAAGTAACCGAGCCCATCGGGGTGGCCATGCGGGTGGTGATTTTAGCTGGATTTGCGCTCGCTCTCCCCTACATCGCCTTTGAGATCTTTTTATTCGTCGCTCCAGCTTTGTCAACGAAAGCGAGAATAGCCGGGCTGCTGACTATTCCCCTGGTGGTTATCTTTTTCTTCGGTGGAATGGCTTTTACCTATTATCTGATTCTGCCCACAGGGCTGCCGGTTTTGTTGAACTTTCTGGAAGTACCCGCTGAAATTAGGCCCTCTTCTTACATCCGGTTTGTGACCGGGTTGATGTTCTGGATTGGGCTGGTTTTTGAATTTCCCTTACTTTCTTATGTGTTGACGTCGATGGGAATCCTCCAGGCCAAAATGTTGATTGATAATTGGCGGGTGGCAGTGGTGGTGATGTCCATTCTGGCGGCAGTGATCACCCCGACTATTGACCCCATTAACATGATGCTGGTAATGGGGCCTTTGATGATTCTTTATGGTTTGAGCATTTTCCTTTCTTTCCTGGCGGGCGGAAGGCGGCGCCGGCTGTCTGCTGAAGAGTAGTTTCCTGATTTCCAGGTGGTCAACACGCCGATTGAACACCCAGACAAACCATATTCTTCCCGGTCAGAATGCTGACAAAACAGCGCCCTCCCGATTGGGATTCGCGCTGTTTTTGGTTTTGTGGCGAGAGGAGAGGCTGGGTTTATTAAGTTATTGCTTCTTTTCCAGGGGAATCCAGACTTCCACCCGGGTGCCTTTGGTAGGCGCAGATTCTATCCGGATATTTCCCCCAACTTTCCGGGAACGCGCTTGCATGTTTGATAAGCCGTGTCCCAAGTTCGTCTCTGCTTTATCGAGGTTAAAGCCCTTGCCGTCATCTACGATTCTCAAGTGAACCTGGTTGTCCTCCTGCCAGAGATCAATCTCGGCCAGGGAGGCGTCTGCATGCCGGGCTATATTCGAAAGGGCTTCCTGGCTGATCTTGAACAGGGTTACCGCTTTTTGATAAGGAATTTGGATGTGATCCGGAGTCCGGTTGTCGAAGGCAGCGGATATCCGGGAGTCGGATTCAAACCTCTGGAGCAGGAGCTCCAGGTTTTCCGAAAATGATTTGTTCTCTACCATTTGCCGGGGCCGAAGGTCGGATACATAGGACCGGATATCGGAGATGGTGTGATTGATCCCATCAATGGCCTGATTCAGTTTTTCTAAACTGTCTTGAGGATCCTCGTCCAGGACGGCTTTGACAAAATCCAGAGTCAAACCAATGGAGTACAAACTTTGAATAATCCCATCATGCAAATCCATCCCGATCCTTTCCCGCTCTTCCAGGATTGCCACCCGCTGGGATTGCTGCTGTAAGCGGGCGTTTTCGATGGCAATGCCAGTCCAGGTCCCGATCGTCACCAGCAGGTCTAATTCCCGTTCGCTGAATATCCGGGTGTTTTTGCTGGATAGGGTGAGGACGCCGATCACTTTTCTGCGGGCCTGGAGGGGGATGCCCACCATGGAAGAATATCCCGCCTGGTGAATGGTCGGGCGGTCATTCCGGGGATCGTCCTTCAGGGATTGGATCACCAGAGGTTTATTGATTTCGGCCACTTTTCCGATTAATCCTTCTCCGATCCGGAAAACGGTTTTCTGGGAAAAGGCTTCATATTCTGCCCCCCGCAGCAGGGTCAGCCGGAAGTCATCACCTCCCCGGTCCCGGAGAAAAATCTCCCCGGCGTTAAATTCGAGGTTGGCTAGGACGTTTTTCAGAGCCTGACTCATAATTTCTTTGATGTCCCAGGAGCTGGCCACGGTCTGGGCGAGATCATTGATCAAAGAGAGGTCCTGATTCTGCTGGTTGAGGATTTTATCCCGTTTCAGGAGATGGTTGTACAGCTGGGCATTGGTGATGGCCACAGCGGCGTAAGCAGCCAGGGTTTTCATCAACCGGGCATCATCGTCGGTAAATTTGGGCTTATCCTTCTTGTTGGTCAGATAGATTTGCCCCAGAATTCGTTCCCCTGAGATGATGGGAACACCCAGCAGGGACGTCATCGGGGGATGATTTTCAGGAAAACCTGCCGAGCGGGGATCTTCTTTTATCTCAGGAATGTTTATGATTTCATTTTTCTTCTGGAGCATGCCCAGGAGCCCTTTTCCCTGGGGAAGGTGAGGCATTTGTCCTACTTCTTCCGGGGTCATCCCGATCTGGATGAAGTTAACCACCACGCCGTTTTCATCCCTGATAGCCAGCGCCCCATATTCCGCCTGCACTTGATCCCGGGCAAGACTCACGATCCGTTCCAGGACCGTGTCCAGGGAAAGATCTCTGACCAGATCCTGGCTTGCTTGATGAAAGGTTCCTATTTGTTTTTCTAATTGCTCACGTGATAAATTTGACATAGTTGTTCACCAACACTCATTTTACCGTATCAGCGCCGATTTTGATAGTTTTTGCCAGTTGCTGCCCTTTATAGTAAGACCTGATGACAAAATTTTCTGTCTGCAAACAAAAAAGGGATGACGATGACCGCTGACAACCAGACTTCGCGCTTAGCAGGTTTTTACAATTTATCCCTCTCTGAGCGTCAAAAAAGGCTGACCTCCGTGGGGTTTGTGAAGGATGCCGACCTTCCTGTCCTCAACGGTGAGCGATCACTGCCCATTCAGGTGGCAGAACATATGATCGAAAATGTGGTCGGACGCTACAGTTTGCCCCTGGGCATCGCTACTAATTTTATCATCAATGACCGTGAGGTTTTGGTGCCCATGGTTGTGGAAGAGCCCTCGGTGGTCGCCGGGGCTTCCTATATGGCTAAACTTGTCCGGCAGGGAGGGGGGTTTGCGGCTGCTGCGGATCCGCCGGTGATGATCGGTCAGATTCAGCTGCTGGAGGTTCCGGATTTAGGGGAAGCTCACCGCCAGATCCTGGGTCAGCAGGATCAGCTTCTGGAGAAGATCAAGCATGTCGATCCGGTGTTGACTAAGCTGGGCGGAGGACCGCGGGGGCTGGAGGTCAGGGTTTTTGATCAGGCGGAGCCGCCTTTTCTGGTTGTCCATCTGCTCTTTGATGTCCGGGATGCGATGGGGGCTAATGCGGTGAATACAGCCTGTGAAAGCCTGGCGCCTCATCTGGAGGAGTTAACCGGCGGTCGGGCCGGTCTACGGATTTTGTCCAATCTGGCGGATCGCAGGCTGGCGCATGCGGAATGCTCCATCCCCCCCCCGGCCCTGGCTTTTGAAGAGTACAGCGGTGAATTTGTCCGGGATCGGGTGGTGGAAGCCTGGGCGTTTGCCGACGCTGACCCCTACCGGGCGGCGACCCACAACAAAGGAATCATGAATGGGATTGATGCGGTGGTGATGGCGACGGCCAATGATTGGCGGGCAGTGGAGGCGGGCGCCCATGCCTATGCTTCCCGGCACGGCAGGTATCGATCCCTCTCCACCTGGGAGGTTGATCAGCGGGGACATCTGCGGGGCACCCTGGAGCTGCCGCTGGCTGTGGGTACGGTGGGCGGAGCGACCCGGGTTCATCCCGGGGCTCGATTGTGCCTGAAAATAATGGGGGTGGAAACCAGCCGGGAGTTAGCAGAAATTCTGGTTTCCGTCGGGTTGGCCCAGAACCTGGCCGCCCTCCGGGCTCTGGCCACCGAGGGGATTCAGCGCGGACACATGACCCTGCATGCCCGCCAGGTGGCGATCGCAGCCGGGGCTGAGGGTCCGGATATTCAACGGACGGCCGAGCAAATGGCGGCCGAGGCCAATATTTCCTTGGAACGAGCCCGGGAAATATTAGCCGCTGACGGCGCGGCCCAGTAGATACTTAGCAGATCAATGGTTGATTAAAAGGAATAGTTCATGTCAGATTCATCAGCACGCAACCAGCAGCACACGCATCATCAATCGGAATTACTCCAGCCTGCCCGACCGGTAGGGATCGTCGGCTATGGGGCGTATGTTCCACGTTACCGGCTGCCGGCGACTGAAATATCCCGGATCTGGAAAGGGGGTTTGAGCGCGGAACCGATTGGGGAAAAATCTGTCCCGGGATTGGATGAAGATGTGGTTACCATGTCCCTGGAAGCAGCCCGGAACGCCCTGACCCGGGCCGGTGTCAATCCTGTCGATATCCGGGCGGTGTGGGTGGGATCTGAGTCTCATCCCTATGCGGTCAAACCCACTTCGACCATCGTCGCCGAAGCGTTGGGCATTGTCCCCGCCACCCAGGCTGCGGATTGGGAGTTCGCCTGCAAAGCAGGCTCTGAAGCTGTTGTGGCGGCCATGGGTCTGGTGGGGTCGGAGATGGCCCGGTATGCCCTGGCTATGGGGGTCGATACCGCCCAGGGGCGGCCGGGAGACGCCCTGGAATATACCGCGGCTGCCGGGGGCGGCGCTTTTTTGATCGGGCCGGCCGGGGAATCGCTGGCAGAGATAGAAGGAGCTTATTCTTTTGTCACAGATACCCCCGATTTCTGGCGACGGGCTTATCAGAAATATCCTGAACATGGGGGGCGGTTCACCGGCCGCCCGGCTTATTTCAAGCATATTCACTCGGCTGTATCCGCACTGCTGGAAGGGCTGGACGCTGAGCCGGAATCCTATGACTATGCCGTCTTCCATCAGCCGAATGAAAAATTTCCCCGGCGCGTGGCAGGCCAATTGGGTTTCACCGCTGAGCAGATTGCGCCGGGGATGCTTTCTCCTCGGATCGGCAACACCTACGCCGGTTCTTCCTTGATCGGGTTGACGGCTGTCCTGGATATCGCCCAACCCGGTGATCGAATCCTGGTCGCTTCCTTTGGTTCTGGAGCTGGATCAGATGCCATTTCCCTGCGGGTGACTGAAAAAATCCTGGAAAAACAGGGAAAAGCCTTAAAAACCGAGGATTACATCGCCCGGAGGACGGAGATCGATTACGCAGAATATCTGCGGATGCGGGGCAAAATCACCCTTAAATAACCCGGAAAACTTTGTTTTGAGAGTTTCTGATAGTGGAGAGGGGGTACACTGGACCCTGCAGTTAATCAACCTTACACTTAATGGAGCTCGACACGGTTTACAGAGGAGCAATAGTTATGGATATTCCTCGCCATTGGCGATTAAAAAAACAGCGATATTCGTTGACTGGGGAAGTTTGTCCCCACTGCGATGCTAAGATCTTTCCTCCCCGGGATGTGTGCCCGGAGTGCGGTGATGAGGCCAAAACGGAATTTGAGTTCAGCGGTAGGGGAGAAGTTTATTCCTTCACGGATATTTACAACGCGCCAGAAGGTTTTGAAGAAAATGTGCCTTATACGGTTGCGCTGGTAAAATTAGAGGAAGGCCCGCTGGTCACAGCTCAGCTCACCGATTTAGGAGATCAACCGCTGGAAATCGGGATGCCGGTGGAAATGATCACCAGGAAATTAGGTTCTGATGGGGATGATCGGGGCTTGCTGATTTATGGATATAAGTTCCGCCCCCGGATCGCGGCTTGAGCTGCAAATAGACAACCTGAGGATCAAATCTCTCCAGAGGACCGGAGAGATTTTTTTATTAACACTTTAGTGAGTTGAAGGTGCAAAGCGCCTGAAACAAAAACCATCCGCTATGCTGGTGGTCTTGACTAGGGAATGAGGTGGGTATCGTGAACCTGACCGTTGGGATTGATCAGGGTGACGGTTTCGCCAGGGTTCCAGAGGGGATCGCTCAAGCCCAGGTAAAGTTCGATAGGATTGGATTCTCCCGATTTGGTGTAGACATAGACGGCCCCTTTGGGATGCAGTTCCAGGCTGTTTATTCCCGATTGAGAAAGAATAGAAAATTCATGCCCATCTTCATCCCGGAGCACCCAGTTCTGGAGGGAGATCGTTTCCTGGGTGTCATCCTCACCCCGTTTGAGTAGAACGTATTCAGTGGAAAGGTTGCCCACGCCGCCAATTTCTTTAATTTCGATCTCCCGGGTTCCTGCTCCGGCGTCTTCCCCAGCAGCCGTGGTGGAAATTTGAACCGGTTGGTCTTTTGCGGTTCCATCCAGGCTGCTGTACATTAAATCCTTGATCTGGGTGGTATCCCAGAGATAAAGGATCGTGAGCATCGTCAGGCCGGTGACAATGACATTTAACAGCAGGTAAACTACCAGTCTTTTCCACGGTTTCATAGGAATTTTCCTGTTTGATATAATCAAGTTTACTGTACTCCATCATAGCATAATTATCCCGGCAGCGGGGATGATTTCCTGGTCCTTAGAGATATCTCCAGGACCTGGGTCGATCTGCTTCTGCTTTAGACTGCCTGTATCTTGGACCAGCTATGCCTTATTTAATTGACGGACACAATCTGATCCCCCATGTTTCTGGTATCAGCCTGGGGGACATGGATGATGAATTGAATCTGGTGGACCGCCTGGCCCAGTATGCCAAACAGCAGCCCACCCGGATAGAAGTATATTTTGATCGGGGATTGCCCGGTCAGAAACCAGCGGGGAATTACGGTCGGATCCGGGTTAATTTTGTGCCGGAAGGAAGGACAGCAGATCAGGCGATCCTGGCCCGGCTCAAGCAACTGGGAAAGGGGGCAAAGAATTGGACTGTGGTCAGTTCCGACAGGGAGGTTCTCAGCGAAGCCCGGGGTTTCCGGGCGGCCACTCTGTCATCGGCCGAGTTTGCCAAGCGCCTTAATCACTCCGGGAAACGGCCAACCCCGGATCGAGAAGAAAAACCTGAACCCAGCCCGGAGGAAATCCAATACTGGCTGGAGAAATTTTCAAACGATTGAGATCAAACCGGGCAGGGTCAGCGGCTGTTTTCACTCCTTCAACTGTATTATTAGAATTGATTAAGTATAAGGAAAGGCTTCTCTATGGGGCACTGATCATCAGTCGGATTGTGTTATACTTCACAGAAGAAATTGGACTTTTTTACCGAGGTAATCTATGGCGCTTCAATACTTACCCATTGCTGTCCTGGTCATTCTATCGACCCTTCTGGCTGTATTGGTCATTGCCCTGGGACATCTGTTTGGACCCCGTAAGGACAGCGAAACCAAAGGCATGCCTTATGAGTCAGGGATGGATCCCATCGGGCCCGGTAAACGTCAGACTCCAGTCCATTTTTATCTGGTTGCGGTATTATTCATCCTTTTTGACATTGAAGTAATTTTTTTCTTACCCTGGGCCGTAGTGTTTAAAAAACTGGGTGTGTTTGGCCTGATTGAAATGTTGATCTTTATCCTGATCTTACTGGTAGGCTATGCTTATGCGTGGAAGAAAGGAGCCCTGGAATGGGAATAGAAGAAAAAACAGGTAATATGGGGTTTGTGACCACCACCCTGGAAAAGGTGGTAAATTGGAGCCGGACCCGGGCGATGTGGCCTTTGTTGTCGGGTCTGGCCTGCTGTGCGATTGAGATGATGTCAGCCCAATCTTCGCATTATGATATGAGCCGCTTCGGGATGGAATTAATGCGGGCCAGTCCCCGGCAATCCGACCTGCTGATCGTGGCCGGGCGGGTGACAAACAAGATGGCTCCGGTACTGCGAAGGCTTTATGATCAGATGCCTGAGCCTAAATGGGTGATTTCCATGGGAGACTGCTCATCCAATGGGGGCGTGTTCAATAATTACGCTGTCCTCCAGGGTGTGGATAAGGTGCTGCCGGTTGATGTCTATGTTGCCGGTTGCCCGCCGCGTCCGGAAGCTTTGATCCACGGCATTCTCACCTTGTACGATAAAGTCCAGCAAGAAGAAATTACTAAATATGCTGCCAGCCGGTAACGCCTGGCAGAGGGAACCCTGATAATGAACGCACACCTTCAAACGACCGTGGATGCCCTTGAGGATCAGTTTGCGCTTGAGCAGCATACCTTCCGGGATCATCTGACGTTGACCTTCGAACGGGAATTGATCAGCGAGATTTGCACCCAGCTGCGGGACCAGTTTGGATTTATTGTCCTGACTGCTCTGACTGCGGTTGATTATTTTGGCCGGAAATCTCCCCGGTTTCATGTCGTTTATCAACTGCATAATCGGGAGCAGGATGCCCGGCTGTTTCTGCGAACTCCGGTCCCGGAAGATGATCCGGTGACGGATTCGGTGGTGAGTATTTTCCCCAATGCTAACTGGTACGAACGGGAAGTCTGGGATTTGTATGGAATCCGGTTTGCAGGTCATCCAGATTTGCGCCGGATCATGCTTCCAAAAGGATGGGAAGGGCACCCGATGCGCAAAGATGTTCCGGTCAAGGTAGAAGAAACCCGCTTTACCTTTAATTACAAAGAAATTGATCTAGACAAGCGCTACGTAGAAGAATGAGGATCACCCCTGTTCCATGATTGAAAGCCTGGCCAGGTTATTTCCCTTTTCAACTGGCATCTTGAGGACCGATTATGACCATTCACAATGAAGTTACATCCGTATCCCTGGATGAAATAAAAACGCTGGTTTCCCAGAAGGCGCTGGATGGGGAAACCATGCTGCTGAACATGGGGCCCCAGCACCCCAGCACGCACGGGGTGCTCCGGCTGCTGCTCGAACTGGACGGAGAAACCATCGTCAGCTGCATTCCCGATATTGGCTATTTGCACACGGGAATTGAGAAGACCATGGAGGACAAGACCTATCAAAAAGCGGAAGTCGTCACCGACCGTCTGGATTATCTGAACACCGTGGGAAACAACCTGGCTTACTGTCTGGCAGTGGAAAAATTGGTCGATTTGGATGTCCCCATCCGGGCTCAGGTCCTCCGGGTGATCCTGGCCGAGCTTCAGCGCATCGCTTCTCATCTCATCTGGCTGGCAACCCAGGCCCTGGACCTGGCTGCTCAGTCTGTTTTCCTCTATTGTTTTCGGGAGCGGGAAAAAATTCTGGATATCCTGGAATTGGTGTCCGGACAGCGGATGATGACCACTTATATCCGCCCTGGAGGATTGTGGCGGGATGTCCCGGTGGAATTTGAGAGTGCGGTTCGGACATTTCTCGACGAGTTCCCCCGCCGGATCGACCAGTACGAGGATTTATTGACCAAAAATCCTCTTTTTGTCGACCGCACCAAAGGAATTGCCGTCATTTCGGGCGAAGAGGCTGTCCGGCTGGGAATGACCGGTCCCAGCCTGAGGGGATCGGGGGTGGACTATGACCTCAGGAAGCTCAATCCTTATTCGGGTTATGAGCAGTATGAGTTTGAGGTCCCCCTGGGTGAGCACGGGGATGTTTTCAGCCGTTATATCATCCGGATCCAGGAGATGCGCGAATCCCTGAAAATTATCCAGCAGGCCCTGGACAAACTCCCCTATGGACCGGTCCGGAGCAACAATCGAAAGTATGTTCCACCTCCTCGTTCTGAACTGGGAGTGAGCATGGAAGCGCTTATTCACCATTTCAAATTATGGACGGAAGGGTTTAAGGCTCCGGATGAAGCGGTGTATGTCCCGGTCTCCTCTCCGCGGGGAGAGCTGGGGGTGTTTTTAGAAGGGGACGGCGGGCCGAAGGTCTACCGGGCTCACTGGCGGACACCTTCTTACGCGAACCTGCAGGCCATCCCCAAATTAGCAGAAGGTCATCTGATAGCGGATCTGGTGGCCATCATTGGTAGTCTTGACATAGTTCTGGGAGATATTGACCGGTGAACGAATTGAACGCAAAATATGCTCAAGAAATTGAATCCATCCTTGCCAAGTATCCCCCTGACCAGAAGAGGTCAGCGGTGATGCCTTTGCTGTTTCTGGCGCAGCAGGAGCAGGGGTTTATTCAGGATCGGGCGCTGACTGAGATCAGCGAGATTTTAGAAATTGAACGCTCGGAAGTAGCGGCCTTGGTGGGTTTTTACACCCTTTATCATGATCAGCAGGGCGGGAAATACCGCCTGCAGGTGTGCACGGACCTGGGCTGTGCCCTCCGTGGAGCGGATGAGTTCCTGGAAAAGCTCTGTTCCCAACTGGAAATTCAACCCGGGGAGACAACTCCGGACGGATTGATCACCATTGAAGAGGTGAAGTGTCTGGCTGCCTGCGATCGAGCGCCTATGTATCAAGTGCAAACCGGTTCCGGGATCACCTATCATGAAAATCAGACGGTGGAATCCACCCTGGAAAAGATTGCCAGGTGGAAAGAGCAAGCTGAACGAGGGGAGGAGAGCAGATGAACCCCTATATCCTTCTGCGGCATCGTGATTTTCCGGCCATCCACCAGCTGGACGTTTATGAGGAGCAGGGAGGTTTTAAATCCTTTCAGCGCGCTGTCACGTCCCTGGAACCTCAAGAGGTGACCGAAATCGTCAAGGAATCCGGCCTGCGGGGGCGGGGAGGCGCCGGCTTCCCAACGGGATTGAAATGGTCCTTTATGGATGATAGTCGCTGGCCTCATTATGTGGTGGCCAACGCTGACGAGTCGGAACCGGGCACTTTCAAAGATCGCGAGATCATGGAAAAGAACCCTTTGCAGTTTTTAGAAGGGGTGGCGATAGCGGCTTATGCTGTGGGCGCCAACCGGGCCTATATCTACCTGCGGGGAGAATTCTGGCAGCTGACGGACGAACTGGACCGAAAAATTGCCGAGTTGGAAAGCGCCGGGCTGTTAGGGGATGACCTTTTTGGAACCGATTATTCCCTTCGCCTGTACACTCACAAAGGGGCGGGCGCCTATATCTGCGGCGAGGAAACTGCGCTGCTGGAGTCCTTGGAAGGAAAGCGGGGAAAGCCACGCATCCGCCCGCCATTCCCTCCCGCTTTTGGGTTATACGGCAAACCGACCGTGGTAAACAACGTGGAAACCCTGGCCAACCTCCCTTTGATCCTGGAACGCGGATCGGATTGGTACCGGGGGCTGGGCACGGAAGACACCGCGGGGGTCAAAGTTTTCAGCCTTTCCGGCCGGGTGAATAAACCCGGCAATTATGAACTGCCCTTCGGCTGCACCCTCCGGGAATTGATTTTTGAACAAGGAGGAGGGATTATTGATGGCGCCGAACTCAAAGCGGTGATGCCGGCTGGAGCCTCTTCTTCCATCATCCGGGTGGACGATCAGATCCTGGATACGCCGTTGGATTATGCCTCGTGCCGGGAGATGGGATCCGATCTGGGTTCGGGTTCGATGATCATCATCGATGAAACGGTCCCTATGGATTGGCTGATCCAGAAAACGGTTGATTTTTTTCAGCATGAATCCTGCGGCAAATGTACTCCCTGTCGGGAGGGAACCTATTGGATGAATCATCTCACCGGCCGGATCCAGCAGGATGACGACGCTGCCAATCAAGTGCGTTTACTCTATGATGTGGCTTCCAATATGAGAGGAAAATGTCTGTGTGCGCTGGGTGAATTTGCGATCATGGGCGTGCTCACCAGCATTGATCGGTTCCCAGAAGAATTTCCCGGCCAGGTTGAATCGGAAGAAAACTAAGGATGATCAGCACGGAAATACTATGAGCAAACAAGTTACTTTGACCATTGACGATCGGGAAGTCACCGTTAAACAAGGGACGCTCCTGGTTGATGCAGCCAAGCAGGCAGGTATAGCTATCCCTGTCTTTTGCTATCACCCCAAAATGGAACCGGCCGGGATGTGCCGGATGTGCCTCGTGGAAGTTGGCAGGCCGGTCCGGGACAGGGACACCGGCGAGTTTGTCAGGGATGAAGACGGCAGTCCCAAAATAAACTTTACCGGTAATCTGGAAACAGCCTGCACCATCCCAGCTGCTGAGGGGATGGTGGTTAAAGGGATGACGGAAAAAGTGCAGGCTGGACGCCGGGATATCCTGGAGTTCTTGCTTACCTCCCACCCCCTGGACTGTCCGACCTGTGACAAGGGCGGGGAGTGCTCCCTGCAGGACCTGACCATGGCTTATGGGCCCGGCGAAAGCCGTTTTCCCCTGGCAGATAAAATTCAGCTGGGAAAGCATATCCCTCTGGGTGATCTGATTTACCTGGATCAGGAACGCTGTATTCAATGCGGCCGCTGTATCCGCTTCCAGGAGGAGCTGGTGGACGATCCGGTGCTCAATTTTTATCACCGCGGTCGGCGCACCGATATTGTGACTTATTCTGATCCCCCCTTCGACTCTTATTGGTCGGGAAACACCACCGACATCTGTCCGGTGGGAGCCTTGACGACCGCGGATTTTCGTTTTGAAGCCCGGATCTGGGAGATGGATCAAAAACCCTCCCTGTGTACGCACTGCCCGGTGGGCTGTAATTTGACCGTCGACGTCCGGCGGGATCCGGCGAGCGGTCAGATTGAGATCCAGCGGGTCATGCCCCGTCAGAATGAGCAGGTCAATGAAATCTGGATCTGTGATAAAGGGCGGTTCGCCCATCAGTTCACTTCTGACCCTGACCGGCTGCTGACGCCCCTGATCAGAAACGAGGAAGGCAATTTACATCCGGTCTCCTGGGATCAAGCCCTGGAACGGGTGGCAACCGGTTTGAAGTGGAAAGAAGATCAAATGATGACCCTGGTTGGGGGAAGGCTGACCAACGAGGATCTTTTCCAGCTCCGCCACCTCAATGACGGGCTGGGGGGGCAGGCTGCCCTGTATTCTCAGATGGCGGGCGGAGATCTGGTGGCCGAGGTCGGATTGGGGAAGGGGTCCAACCTGGGAGATTTAGGTCCGGGTTCAACGATCCTGGTCGCAGCCAGTGACCTGGAAGAAGAAGCACCGGTGTGGTGGATGAGGGTCAAAGCTGCCTCTGAACGTGGGGCTGTGCTGGTGGCAGCCAACCCCAGGCCGACCAAAACGGATCGCTGTGCGGATCACATCTTGCGCTACCCGTACGGCGAAGAAGCAGAGACTGTGGCCGGACTGCTGAAAGGGAGGAGCGGGGCGGCACGGGCCATCGCGGAAGCGGAGGACCTGGTCATTTTCTATGGAAATGAAGGCCAGGGATATGAAGCATCCCGGGCGCTGGCCCAGACTTGCGCCAATTTATTGAGTGAAACCGGTCACGCGGGGAAAAAGAACAGCGGTTTGATCGCCGTCTGGCCGGCGGCGAACACCCAGGGAGCGTGGGATATGGGTTTCCGGCCGCTGGCTGAAAACAGAGAAGCCCTGGAAAACGCCGGTGGGCTGTACATCGCCGGGGCGGATCCTGTTGGGGACGGACTGGTGGAAGAATTAGGCGATAAATTTCTGGTTGTTCAGGAGCTGTACCTCACTGAGACTGCCCGGCAGGCGGATGTCGTCCTTCCCGCCCAGGCGCCGACTGAAAAAGCGGGAACGTATACCAGCGGCGAACGCCGGGTGCAGCGTTTTGATCCTGTTGTCCCTCCCCGGGGAGAAACCCTTCCGGATTTTGAAATTGTATCTAAAGTTGGAGCGCTGCTCGGCCTGGAAATGCCCAATGGTTCAGCGGATGCGGTGCTGATCAAAATTGAAAGGCAAAAACCTGATTATGCAGATGTTACCCTGACTGAGCTCAGGAAGGTGAGGGATCAACAGCCGATTATCGTTCCCGGGGAGTATGCCTACATCGGCACGGCTTATAAGAACACCTTTGGGCTGGGAGTGCAGTTAGCCCCCTTTGCCCAGCGGGCGAAAACAACCAGGGGAGATATTCCTGAATACCCCTCAATATCTCGGGACGGCCTGCTGGCTGTGCCGGTCACCCGGTTATATGACCGCGGCGTGATGGTGGCGTGTTCTGACACCCTTGCGCCCCGTTTGATCTCTTACCAGTTTGTGGTTAATTATGAAGAAGCCCGGAAAGCGCAGGTAAAATCCGGGGAAGAGGTCAAACTAAAACTGGGTGATCAAGAGGTTCAGGGTTTGCTGCTGGTGGAGGGAAATGTGCCTGATGGGGTGGTGCTGGTTCCCCGCAGTATGGGTGTTCCCCTTCTGGAGCCAGCTGAAGCAGATCTCCGACCCGCCCTGCGGAGTGAGGGTGATGATTAAACGAGGACTGTTATGGATATAGCTTTTGTCGACACAGCCTTAGTGATTGAATGGGTTATAAAATCTGCCCTGCTGATTTTATTCGGGTTAACGGGTTTCGCCTACACGACCCTTTTTGAACGCCGGACTCTGGCCCGCATTCAAACCCGGATTGGGCCCAACCGGGCCGGACCCTTCGGGCTGCTCCAACCGGTTGCTGATGGGATTAAACTGATCTTTAACGAGGAATTGATCCCGGTTAAAGCAGATAAATTTCTCTTCATGTTGGCTCCTGTGCTCACCTTGCTTCCCTCCTTGATCATCTGGGCCGTGATCCCCTGGGGAGGAACAGTAGAAATAATGGGCTCGGAGTTTAACCTCTATCTCACCGATATCAACGTCGGTGTGCTGTATTTGATGGCCGTGGCCTCCCTCGCGGTCTATGGGGTTGTGATCGCCGGCTGGTCTTCCAACAGCAAATATCCCCTGCTGGGTGGGCTGCGTTCGACTGCCCAGATGATCAGCTATGAACTGTCCCTGGGTCTGGCTTTTGTGGGGCCGATCTTGATCGCTGACTCCATGAGCCTGGTGGATATCGTCAAAGCCCAACAGCAAACCGCCTGGTTTGCGATTCTCCAGCCGCTGGGGTTTGTCATTTTTCTCCTGGCCGGGCTAGCCGAGGTCAACCGGGCTCCCTTTGATATGCCCGAAGCTGAACAGGAATTGGTGGGTGGATACCATACGGAATATTCGGGGATGAAATTCGCCCTCTTTTTTATGGCTGAATACATCAAGATGATCGCAGTCAGCGCGATTACGGCCACCGTCTTCCTGGGTGGATACAGCGGACCCTTCATCGAAGAGCTCCCCGGCTTGGGCCCGGTCTATTTACTGCTCAAAATTATTCTGCTCCTTTTTGGAATGATCTGGGTGCGGGGCACTCTTCCCCGTTTTCGTTATGATCGTTTGATGGCATTTGGCTGGAAAATCATGCTGCCTGCTGCCCTGTTGAACGTTTTCCTCACCGCCGTGGTGTTGGTGATCTTCTAGGGACAGCGGTTTTATTCGTAGGAGGAGTACCTTATGGCCATACCGGAATTAGCAAAAGTCAATGAAATTGCCCGGGGCTTGTGGACGACCTTTCGCTCCATGTTTGAAAAGCCGGTTACCTATCAGTATCCGGAGCAGAAGCGTCCCGTTCATCCCCGGTTTAAAGGGCGTCATGCTTTGAAGCGTTATGACAACGGACTGGAAAAATGTATCGGTTGTTCGCTGTGCGCTGCTGCCTGTCCGGCGGACGCCATTTTCGTTGAATCAGCTGAAAACACGGACGATGAGCGCTACTCCCCGGGCGAGCGCTACGCCAGCACCTACGAGATCAACATGATGCGCTGTATTTACTGCGGTTTTTGTGCCGATGCCTGCCCGACGGAGGCTATTGTGCTGGAAGATAATTATGAATTATCCTTCACCCACCGCAATCAGGCGTTTTATCCCAAAGTAAAATTAATCGATCCGGTGCCAGAGGGCGGAAAACCCACCCCGCAGAAGGTAGAGCCGAGTAAATTTACCAAGTCGGTGCCTATCATGGAGGATCCCAGCTGAAGAAGGAGCTCAGACCTGAAGGGGAGGGAAAGATGTTTACCTTTGGCTTACGATTGAACGATCCGATGGTGAGGAGATGATGAATCCAACTTTGATTTTTTTCCTGATCCTGGCAGCTGTTTCCGTGGCTGCGGCCTTGGGATTACTGTTCAGCCGCAGCGCGGTTTATGCGGCGCTCTTCCTGGTGTTGAATTTTATTACGGTGGCCATTTTCTATTTGCTGCTTAACGCCCCTTTCCTGGCCCTGGCCCAGGTCACTATTTACGCGGGGGCGATCATGGTTCTGTTTTTGTTTGTGATTATGCTTCTGGGAACCAAGAAGCTGCGCAGGGACGAACAGATTGCCTGGCAGCGGCCTCTGGCCATTAGCCTGGCCGCGGTGCTGCTGGTGGAAATCGGCGTGTTGATCTTCGGCCAGGCCAGGCGGGGAGCCCTGCTGGCGGAGATTGGTCCTGATTTTGGCAGCCCTCAGGCGGTGGGTGAAGTGCTCTTTAACCAATACCTGCTTCCCTTTGAGATCACCTCGGTGCTGCTGCTGGTGGGGATGATCGGAGCGATTGTGCTGACTTCGGATTCCCGGGACTGAACCGGGGAGACCTGCGGAGGATACTTATGGTACCTGTTTCTTTTTATATTTTACTTTCCGCGATTTTATTTATTATCGGTACGCTGGGTGTGCTCATCCGCCGGAATTCCATAGTGGTTTTTATGGCTGTGGAGTTGATGCTTAATGCCGCGAACCTGGCTTTTGTCGCTTACGCGAATCAATATCAGCTGCTGAGCGGACAGGTTTTTGTGTTTTTTGTGATCACGGTGGCTGCCGCGGAGGTGGCGGTGGGGTTGGCGCTGATTGTGGCTATTTTCCGGAATAAGAAAAGTATTGATGTTGACCAGTTGAGCAGCCTCAAGGGCTGAGATACCGAGAGAGAAATGTATGATCCTAAAAGAAACTTTCGCACACGGACCTGAATTTTTTGCCCTGGTACCTTTCCTGGTGATCTTTCCCTTGCTGGGAATGCTGGTAAACCTGGCGTTTGGAGGGCGTTTTAAAGAAAAGACCATCGGGATTGTGGCCAGCTCCGCGTCTGGATTGAGTTTTTTGGTGGCGGCTCTGCTGACGGTTTCCCTGATCTATCACCCCGAGGGCGCGACTGTTCCCCTGGCGGATTGGATTGTCATCGGTGATTTGAATTTAACCTGGTCTTTCCGGGTGGATACCCTTTCTTCCACCATGATGCTAATCGTTTCCGGGGTGGGGACCCTGATCCATATTTATGCCATTGGCTACATGCATGAGGACGTCCGCCACAAAGGGGATCCCGGCAGATATCAGCGGTTCTTTGTCTTTTTCAACCTGTTCATCGCCGCGATGATGATCCTGGTCAGCGGCGATAATTATTTGATGCTCTTTGTTGGTTGGGAAGGGGTGGGTTTATGTTCCTATTTGTTGATCGGTTTCTGGTATGACAAGGACTTGCTGGGCAGGCCGGGAGTGGAAAATGCCCTGGCCGGGAGCAAGGCCTTTATCGCCAACCGGGTAGGGGACTTTGGTTTCTTGATGGCTGGATTTACCATGTTCTGGACTTTCCGCTCAGTGACCTTCACCGAGGTGTTTGCTCAGGCCGGGGAAATCGCTCGCGCCCAGCCCGGTGCCATCCTGGCCATCACCCTCTTCATGCTGCTGGGCGTGACCGGAAAATCAGCCCAAATCCCCCTGTTTGTCTGGCTGCCTGATGCCATGGCTGGTCCCACCCCGGTCTCCGCCTTGATCCACGCCGCGACGATGGTCACTGCCGGCGTTTATCTGGTAGCCCGCTCCGCGCCGCTGTACAGTTTGGTTCCCCAGGCCCAGAACGCGGTTGCCCTGGTGGGCGGGATCACGGCTTTGTTTGCTGCCACCATTGCCGTGGGACAGGATGACCTCAAAAAGGTCCTGGCCTATTCCACCATCAGTCAGCTGGGATTCATGGTCGCCGCGGTGGGGATGGGGGCGTATGTGGCCGGCATGTTCCACCTGGTCACCCACGCCTTCTTCAAAGCGCTGCTTTTCCTTTCCGCGGGCTCCGTGATCCTGGGAATGGAAAGGGGACATCATCACCTTCCCCATCAGGAAGATGATGAAGAGGAAGTCTTTGATCCGGGAGATATGCGTTCGATGGGCGGACTGCGGAAGAAAATGCCCCTCACTTACCGGGTGTTTGTGGTGGGCGCGGTGGCGCTGGCGGGAATTCCCCCGCTGGCCGGTTTCTTCTCCAAGGATGAGATCCTGACAGAGGCCCTGCAGCTCAATTTCCCGGTTTACCTGCTCCTGGCGGCGGCAGCTTTTCTCACCGCTTTTTATATGGGGCGTCAGGTGTGGATGGTCTTTTTTGGAGAACCCCGCCATCCGGCCGCTGAAGGCGCGGAGGAAAGCCCTCCGGTGATAACCACTCCCTTGATCATCCTGGCCGGTCTGGCCGCGCTGGGTGGAGCCCTTAATTTACCGGTCGTGCACACCCTCACCCACTGGCTGGAGCACACCTATGAGACCTTTGAGGTTCATCTTCACACCCCGGAATTTAACCTGCAGGTAGCTCTGCTCTCCACAATTTTAGCACTGACGGCCATTCTTCTGGCCTGGCTGCTTTACGGTAGAAAACCGTTGAGGAAGGGAGAGCCGGACCCGCTGGGGACCATCCTGGGGCCGGTGTTTACCGGGATGAAGGGGAAGTGGTATGTCGATGAGCTCTATCAAGTTCTGTTTATTGATCGTTACCAGGACCTGACCAGGTTTCTTTCCCAGACCGTGGATTGGGACATCTGGCATGATTGGTTTCATGACCGGGTCATCGGAGCCGCTTACCGGCAGGGAGCCCGGATCCTGGCTCAGCCGGTTGATCTCGGGATGATTGACGCGGCCGCCAACGGCCTGGCGAAGGCAGTGGATGGAGCCGCAGGAGCGTTGAGTAAAATCCAAACAGGATTTGTGCGTAATTATGCGCTGGGAGTCTTCGCCGGCGTGGTGCTCATCCTGGGCTACCTGTTATTGAATTGATCTAATCGCCCATTTTATTGGCGAGTATTGGAGGACCTTGTGCTATGAATTTTTTCTTAAATCCCCTTAACTGGGTGACTTTCTTTCCCCTGCTGGGTGTGCTGGTGATCTTATTCCTCCCCCAGGATAATAAGGCCGTCATCCGCTGGACAGCCCTGGTGGTTTCTTTGATCACGTTCGGATTATCTTTCTGGGTGCTGGCCCTTTTTAAAGCGGGGAACCCTGACCTCCAGATGATCGTGAAACTTCCCTGGATTCAGATTGCCGGCTGGGAAATTTCTTATCACCTGGGCGTAGATGGGCTGAGCATTCTACTGGTGCTGCTCACCGGGCTGCTGACCCCGCTGTCCATCCTATCCACCTGGACAGCAATAGAAGAGCGGGTGAAAGATTTTATGGTCTTTTTCCTGCTGCTGGAAGTGGGTATGATGGGTGTGTTTCTGGCCCAGGATTTGTTCTTGTTTTACGTTTTCTGGGAATTTACCCTGGTGCCGATGTATTTCTTAATTGGAATCTGGGGTGGGCCGGACCGGATGTACGCGGCGGTCAAATTCTTCCTGTACACCATGGCCGGTTCAGTGTTGATGCTCCTGGCCATCCTCTGGTTGGGGATTTATCAGGGGACGTTCTCGGTGCCCGATTTGGTCGCCCAGGGAGGGATTCCGGGAGATGTTCAGCTCTGGCTCTTCCTGGCCTTTGCGGCCGCTTTTGCCATTAAGGTGCCCATGTGGCCCCTGCATTCCTGGCTGCCGGACGCTCACGTCCAGGCCCCGACTGCCGGCTCGGTGATCCTGGCCGGGGTGCTGCTGAAGATGGGAACCTATGGTTTCCTGCGCTTCAATATCCCCCTCTTTCCCCAGGCAGCCGTCCGGTTGGCTCCCTGGATGGCACTGCTGGCTGTCATCGGTATCCTCTACGGCGCAGCGGTGTCTTATTACCAGCAGGATGTCAAAAAGTTGGTCGCCTATTCGTCCGTCAGCCACCTGGGATTTGTCATGCTCGGTTTGTTTGCCCTCAACTCGCAGGGCATCCAGGGGAGCATTCTGCAGATGGTCAATCACGGGATCAGCACTGGTGCTCTCTTCCTCCTGGTGGGGTTCATTTATGAGCGCAGGCACACCCGAGAGATGGACGCCTTTGGCGGGTTGTGGAAAGTCGCTCCGGTGTATGGGGCGCTGACCCTGATCGTGACCCTTTCTTCCATGGGGCTGCCGGGATTGAACGGATTTGCCGGCGAGTTTCCGATTTTGTTGGGCGCTTTTGGATCGGAAGCCATTGGTTCTTCCTGGTATGCGGGCTTTGGCGCGCTGGGTGTGATTATGGCCGCGGTTTATTTGCTGTACATGTTCCAGAAGCTTTTCCTGGGTCCTTTGGATAAGGAAGAGAATAAGTCAATCCAGGATCTCAACCTCCGGGAATTATTTACCGTGGTTCCGCTGGTCATCCTGATTTTCTGGATCGGTCTTTATCCGAAACCCTTCTTCAACCTGATGGCTCCCGCTGTGGATAACCTGGTTCAAATTGTCCAGGCAGCATCCCTGGCCGTTCATTAATAATGTAGGTGTCTGTCTATGACTGCTAATGAATTTTATTCGATATTGCCCCTGTTGATCCTGGTGGGATGGGCTGCCCTGCTGCTGCTGGTGGATGTGTTTATCACCCACAGGTGGAAGGGCTGGACTGCGATCCTGGCTGTCCTGGGCCTGGGAACAGCTCTGCTGGTCACAGTTTTCCAGATGGGTTCGGAGTTTTCTTCCTTCAATGGAATGATCGTGGTCGATGGGTTTGCTCATTTCCTGCTGATCCTTTTTACCGGGAGCGGAATTGTCGCAATAGCTCTGGCTCATCATTACCTGGATCGGATGGGTCTTGACCGGGGTGAATTTTATCCGCTGCTGATGTTTTCTATCAGCGGGATGAGCCTGATGGCTTTGGCCTCGGATTTGATCGTGATCTTTTTAGCCCTGGAGCTGCTTTCCATTCCTCTCTACATCCTGACTGGTTTCGCCCGGCCTGATTTAGATTCAGAAGAGGCGGCTTTGAAATACTTCTTGCTGGGTGCTTTTGCTGGAGGGTTTGTGGTTTACGGCATCGCTTTGATCTTCGGCGCCACCGGGACTACTTCTCTGGCGGGGGTTGTTGGAACTATCTCGGCAGGTAGCGCTGATCTGGGATTATTGGCGGTCGGGGCTGGTCTGGTGTTAATTGGGTTAGGATTTAAAGTAGCCCTGGTGCCTTTTCATATGTGGACCCCGGATGTTTATCAGGGAGCGCCTTCCCCGGTCACTGCTTTTATGGCGGTGGGAGCGAAAGCGGCTGGTTTTGCCGCTCTTCTCCGGGTTTATCTGGCTGCTCTCCCGGATTTATCCCCGGAATTGACCCCGGTGTTCTGGATTCTGGCCGCTCTGACCATGAGTGTGGGTAATCTTGCGGCCATTGCTCAATCCAATATTAAACGCATGTTGGCTTATTCCAGCATCGCTCATGCCGGGTACATCATGATGGCCCTGGTAAGTTTTGGGGATCAAGCGGCAGCCGGGGATGCGGTCGCGGCCAGCTTATTTTATTTGCTGGCCTACGCTCTGACTAATTTTGGGGCCTGGTCGGTGGTGATCGCCTTGGAAAAGAAAGCAGGCCAGGGATTGGACCTCGAGGATTATTATGGGATGGGTAAAAAACATCCCCTGCTGGCCGCCAGCATGGTGGTTTTCATGCTTTCCTTTATTGGCGTTCCGCCCACCCTGGGATTTGTGGGAAAGTTTTTCCTCTTCCGGACCGTGCTGCAGGGTGGCTTTATCTGGTTGGCCGTGATCGGGGTCCTGACCTCCCTGATCTCCGCTTACTATTACCTGCGGGTAGTGGTGAACATGTATATGCACGAAGGAGATCCGGAGCTGGCAACCGATGGTTGGCTGCGTTTGATTTCGGCGTCGGCCGCCCTGGGGACTGTGCTGTTGAGTATCTTTTCTGTTCCCCTTTTTCGCTGGGTTGCTCTCTCGGTGCTTAAATTCTTTTAGAGGAGATTTTCGGCTTTGGTTCCCAAAAGGCGCTCAGCGGGCGCCTTTTTGTTATATTAACCGGGGGTGACCAGGTCGGGGGACCCCGGCTGGATGCAGAAAATCGTGCAAAAAGCCAGTCTGATTAAATAAAAAAATCCCGGCAGGTTCTGACTGCCGGGATTTTTTTATCAACAACTTCAATCGAGGGCTTCGTAGCCTGGTCCTGATTCAAAGAAATCGTAATTGGGTTGGATATCTTCGGTAAGGTCAACGACCTCGCCTTCTTCCAGCTTTTTCACGGTGTCCAGCACTACATCCTCGCCGTAATGATCGGTACCTTCATAATGACCGGTCAGACCCACCCGGCTGATATATTCGTCACCGTAGGCTTCATAGGCATCGGGGACTTCTTCTTCTATGAAGATCGCTTCATAGGGACATTCCGGCACACAGGCTCCGCAGTCGATGCAGGTTTCCGGGTCGATGTACATCCAGGGCCATTCTTCGATAGGCTGACCGGGGACGATGCAGTCGACGGGGCAAACTTCAATGCAGCCTCCGTCCCGTATACACAGACTGGTGATAATATGAGTCATGAGTTTTCCTCCTTGAGGTGGACGAGCAGAATCGTCCAGATCTGAATAATTAGTGAACCGTAATGGTTGCTGTCTGTTGGTTAAGCGAACTCTTTATTCATTATAGCTGAATTTGGGAAAGTTCAAGGATCAATTCATCATGCCCCGGCGGGTATGAAACTCATAATCTTTATCTGGTTTTAAGCCCTCGCGGTATAATTCGTTCAGTAAAGATTGTAATCAAGTGAAAAAGGACCCCATGACAAAAATTCTTACCATTGATGTCGGCACCGGCACCCAGGATATTTATCTCTACAACTCCCGGGTGGATATGGAGAACGGATTTAAAATGGTGATCCCATCTCCCACCATGATGGTCTTCCGGGAGATCACCAGGGCTACCCAGCGGGGAGAAGCTGTGGCGCTCAGCGGGGTGACCATGGGGGGAGGGCCGAGCCATTGGGCTGCCCGGGATCACGCCCAGGCCGGTTATCCCCTGTACGCCACGCCCGATGCTGCCCGGACTTTTGATGACGACCTCGAGGTGGTCAAGGAAAGCGGGATCACGATCCTGAGCGAAGATGAGCTTTCCCGCCTCCCTGACTCTGTCCGCCGGTTCCAACTGCGGGACTTTGATTTCGGGGCGGTGGCCCGGGCATTTGCCCAGTTTGGGGTTTCCCTGGGGGATCTGGATGCGGCAGCTGTGGCTGTTTTTGACCACGGGGCGGCGCCTCCCGGTTATTCTGACCGCCAATTTCGCTTTGACTATTTGGCGGAGCGGTTGGGTGAGGGAGCGGTCGATGGCCAGCTGTCCCCCCTCAGTCAGCTGGCTTTCCGCAGGGGAGAGATCCCCCGGGAGATGACCCGCCTTGCCGCGGTGGAGCAGTCAGCAGGAGATGTGGATTCTCCCCTGGTGGTGATGGATACCGCCCCGGCTGCCGTCCTGGGCGCCCTGCAGGACGCCGCAGTCCGGGCGCCGTCACGGGTCCTGATTGCCAACGTGGGAAATTTTCATACCCTGGCTTTCCGGATGGGGGATGATCAAATCGAGGGGGTGTTTGAGCATCATACCGGCCTGCTGGATGTCGAAAAGCTCGATCAGCTGCTGATCAGCCTGGCTCAGGGAACCCTCACCCATGAACAGGTATTTGAAGATCATGGACATGGAGCATTACTTTATCACCCGCAGCCCTATCCGCTGGGAAAGGGGGATTTTGACCTGGCTGTTACCGGTCCCCGCCGGATGATGATGGAAGGTTCCCGCCTGCGGACGTATTATCCCGCGCCCTTTGGGGATATGATGCTGGTAGGGTGTTTTGGGCTGTTGGCTGCTGTGGGGGATGTACTTCCCAGATTACGGGATGAGGTTCACGGTTCGCTCCGGGAGGGTAGGGGGAGCGGCACTCCACCCTGGGAGGTTTAACTGCCGGGCGCAGCCTTCGTCCGAAGGCTGCGCCCAAGGGTTGATCATCATCAGGCGGATGACCCGAATAGCCCCCGGCTGATTTCCAGACAATCTTTGGAACCCAAAACAGTCAGTTTATCCCCGTACCTGAGGATGGTGTCCCCCCGGGGAACGATTAATTCGCCGTCCCTCCGGAGGGCAACCACCAGCAGGTCTTCAGGAAAACTGAGATTCTTTAACGGCGTGTCCAGGAAATCCGGGTTGCGGATCGAAATTTCACACATGTCCCGCCCCTCATCGGTCCGGGTCAGGAGCTCGTACATAGCCGGGCTGCGGGTGACCAGGCCCAGGACCATCACATGATCGGTGGCAGGGTTGAGGGGCGTAACGCCTATCTTTTCAAAACGGGACAGTTCTCCAGGAGCTGTCACCCGGGCGACTACATGATCGATTCCATAAGTCTGTTTTGCCCTCTGGCTAACCCGGTAGCTTTTATCGACATCGCTGTAAACAGAGATCAACCGTCCGGCTTGGTTCAGATATTCCTCGGAGGCGGGGTCGTAACGGTCGGTGTAGGCTTTGACGGCCTGGTAGCCCTGTCGGTGAGCCCGTTCAATCCGGTCCTGATCTTCATCAAACAAAATAAATTTATCGTGATGGGAATGGAGATAATCAGCCACCTGCAGGCCAATGGGGCCTGCTCCCATGATGACGATCGGCGGTTCTTCCTCAAGTACCTCTTTGGGCACCAGGCGGGTAAAAAGGGGTGGGGAAACGATCACGGTGATGATCGCTACCAGGATGATGGCTGCGTTGATGGCATCGGAAATCACGCCCAGGCGGAGGCCGATGGCTGAGGCCGCGATGATCAGGCTGAGCCGGGCCGAGAGCAGTACGCCGGCCGAGATGGATTTTCTCCAGGAAAAACCCATGCGGAAGATCAGAGCGGGGAGCATTTTTACCACCAGGGCAGCGCCCATCAGCAGGGGGACCAGCAGCAGCGCCTGGGAGGATTCCAGCAGAGAAGCCAGGTTGAAATCCACCCCGACCATGATGAAAAAGATGGGAATGAAGAAACCGTAGCCAATGGCGTCCAGCTGATGAAACAGCTCTTCGTCTTCCGGCTTGCTCAGCAGGGAGATGATCGCTCCGGCCATGAACGCTCCCAGGATGACTTCGGTGCCGAGCACTTCTGACAGCACGACGAAAATCAGCATCATGGTGAAGGAAGCCCGCACCTTGATTTGGGCGGTGGCCGAGCTTAATTCTTCCAGCACCCGCCGGACTCCGCTGTTTTCGTTGAATAATTTTTCCCCAAAATAATAAAAGGTGAAGAAAGCTACAAAAAGCAGTCCGATCAGCAGGATATCCAGGGTCAGACCTTCGGAGAGGGCAGCGACCGCCACCGTGATCAACAGCATGGTCACAAAATCTGCGATCAGGCCGGAAATCAACAGGGTCTGACCGTAGCGCCCGCTGGACAGCCCCTGTTCTTTCAACACGGGGACGATCACCCCCAGCGAGGTGGTGGACAGGATCAGCGAGATCAACCAGGGGCTGGAAACCATGTTGATTTCAACCAGTCCGAACCCGATGGTAGTGGATAGGAACAGGGTCAGGGCGAAGTAAACGCCGGCCATCTGGATGGGATTCCAGGGTTGACCTTTGGTCCGTTGCTTTCCTCCGGTCAGTCCCAGGCTGGAAAAATCAATTTCCATCCCCGAGAGGAACATCAGGAAAACAAACCCCAGTTCTGCCAGTAAGCCCAGGATGGTTTCGTGGTGTTCAACCCAGCCAAACCCGCTGCGGCCGATGATAATTCCCGCGATGATTTCCCCGACCACGATCGGGATTTTGAATTTCTTAAAGCGGGAGAGGGTGATCGGGACCAGAAAAGCCAGAAAAATCACGATCAGCAGCGGGACAAATGACATAGTTTCTTCCATAAGGGGTTTCCTTTCTCGGTGGTGATGTGCCTGATGCTAAATTCAGGCGGTGTCCTTAAATTGGGCGCTTAATGCCCGGACCTGGTCCGCCGCGTGGTAGGAAGAGCGCACCAGAGGAGCGCTTTCCACCCAGCGGAATCCCAGTTCAAGTCCGTATTCTTTGAGTTCGGCGAATTCATCGGGATGGTAGTAGCGGATGATGGGGTAGTGTTTGCGGCTGGGCTGTAAATACTGTCCGATAGTCAGGATATCCACGTCCCATTCCCGGAGGTCAACCATGGTATCTTTGATTTCCTCCATGCTTTCCCCGAGACCGACCATCAATCCGGATTTGGTGAGGGTGTCCGGCTGCAGCTTCTTGGCGTTGATCAGTGTGGACCGGGAGGCTTCATAATTGCTCTGGGGCTGGATCTCCCGGAACAGCCCCGGTACTGTTTCCAGGTTGTGGTTGAGGATTTCCGGTTTGGCATCCATGACGATTTTCAGGGCTTCTAAACTGCCCTTGAAATCCGGGATCAGCAGCTCCACAGAGCACCCCGGCTGCAGCTGGCGAATACGCCGGACGAGCATGGCGAAGATGGGAGCCCCCCCGTCCCGCCTTTCATCGCGGTTGACGCTGGTGATCACGGCATGATTCAGGTCCATGGTTTTTACTGAATGTGCCACTCGATCCGGCTCGTCCCAGTCCAATAATCCGGGTTTGCCGTGTTTGATATCACAGAACTTACAGGACCGGGTGCAGACATCACCCAGCAGTAAGAAGGTCGCTGTTCCTGAACCCCAGCATTCACTCTGGTTAGGGCACATGGCTTCTTCACAGACCGTGTGCAGCGATTGGTCTCGGAGCAGGCGGTTGACTTCCTGATAATTCCCCTGCAGGTCCAGCTTGACCCTGATCCAGGGCGGCCGCCTTTTAGGCTGGGTGTTGATCTGTTTTGGGTTAACCCGATCCCGGGTGGGTATTTTAGCCATATCTTTCCTCAACAAATAAAGTGATCGTTTATTCCTCTAAATTGGATGTGCAGTTCGGGCAGCGTGCTGCCGCCCGGGGGATTTCCGTCTGACAGAAGGGGCAGGATTTGGTGGTCGGTTCCGGAGCTTCATCTTTTTTCTCCCGACGCAGCCGGTTGATCCCCCGGACGACGAGGAACAGGGTAAAGGCGACAATGACGAAGCTGACCAGGTTGTTGATAAACATCCCGTAATTGACGGTCACCGCCCCTGCTTCGGTGGCCTCTGCCAGGGTAGGATAAGGCCCAGGGGCGGCGCCGGATTTGATTAGTATATAAAAATCTTCGAAGGATACTCCTCCCAGCAGCCAGCCGATAGGGGGCATAATAATGTCATTGACCAGGGATTTGACAATGGAATTGAACGCAGAGCCGATGATCACACCTACGGCCAGGTCAATCACGTTTCCTTTCAAGGCAAATTCTTTGAATTCTTTTAGCATGATCTGTTCCTCGGCTCACTGTTTGTTGAGAAAATAACAGAGAAATTCCCTTGGAGTCTCAACAGCTCAGGTCTGAAACCAACCTCAATTTTACCCTATTACCTGAATAGAAGACATGGGACGAACTGTTTTTTCTCCTTTCCCCGGGGTTTTTTATAAAGTGTTAATATAAAAAATCTTTACGCTTTCAACCTGGATATTAAAATAGAAACGGAAAATGGAACAGAATTTACTGGTGTGTTAGCTGGAGGTAATTCGTAATTATGTTTACCCGAAAATCAATCTGGTGGATCCGTGTTTTTCTGACCGTGGTGATCACCGGGGGCTGCGCCGCAGGCTGGGGGTCGGGATCCGGGCAAACCCAGCAGCCGACAGCGGAACCTTCTCAAACGGCTGACCTGGACCCCACGGATACACCGGCTCCCCCGACGTTGACTCCGGAACCTACCGCCGAACAGCAAGCCCATCTGCAGGTTTCGCCGGTGAAAGCCACCCCGGGTGCCCGGGTCCAGCTTTCGCTGACTGGTTTCCATCCGGAAGCAAGACTGGATCTGGGAGCGGGAAGGGTCAATTCGGAATATGACCTGATCAGCGAAGTTGTGACCGACCAGGATGGAAAACTGGAAACTACAGTCCGGGTTCCGGATTATGCTCAGCCGGGTAATACCTGGGTTTTTGCAGCCGCCGCCCCGGAAAAAGGGATTAAGGTCCTGTCCAATGAAATTGAGATAATTGAGGGAGAAGGACCAAACCTTTCGGTTTCTCCGCAGATTATCGGGGTTGGGGAGGAAGTGGAGGTAAGCGCGGGAGGGTTCCCGCCGGAAGCTGATGTTGACCTGGGAATTGGAAGGTTAAATTCTGAGTACGATATCATCGATCGGCAGCGGACGGACAGTGCTGGATCGATGCAGGCAGTCCTGACCGTACCCGGGTTTGTGGAAGAGGGGGATCAGTGGGTGATTGTGGCCGCCGCGGATGAAGGGCGGATCAAGGCCGTTTCTCAGCCCCTGGAGATCAAGGAATAGGTTGATCAGAAACATCCGATGATGGATGAGAGAGGATTGGATCCCGGTGATGTCAGATCATATCACCGGGATTTTTCCTATTGAAAAAGTGTCTAGAGGTTCTCCAGGTATTCGTTGATCGTGGGCACCCCGGTTAGTTTTTCGTGAAAAAAGTTATTGACGATGTTGATCACTTCTTCTTGGGCGGCGTCCGCCTGGGTGGAAAGTTTTCCGCGGTTGAGGTCATCTGACAGCAGGTTGCGTAAATTAAGCAGTTTGCGGATCAGTTCTACCTCTTTTTCACCTTCCATCACTTCACTTACCCCCAGGATCAATTCGTCAGCCTGATTGAGAATGGCATCCCTGTCGATATCTGACTCCTGTTGGAAGCTTTCCTCAATGGTACGGATCAGGGCGCCAATTTGATAGAGCAGGGTGGTGGGCTCATCAAAGAGTTCACGCAGATAGGCTGCGTCTGCGTAGCGCCCGGTCAGCCGGAAGATGTTGTACAGCCGTTTGGCCGCTTTCCCGTAATTAGGGTTTTTCCTGGTGTATTTTTTTACTTCTTTTTCCAGCTGCTGGACATAGTGTTCCAGGGCATCCCCGGAGACATGTTTGACCAACTTGCTAAAAATGGGGATGGATTCTGCGTCCAGATAAACTTCTTGAAAATAGCCGTCCAGGTAGCCGTCCAGAGGCTCGAGTTCTCCCTCCGGGTTTTCCCAGGTGACGTCCAGCATATTGCTGGCGTTGACCAGCTGTTTCCGGACCGGATCAGCCACCACCCAGTCCAGCTTGCACCAACCGGGGTCGAGAGCCGCCTCTTCCCAGCGGATTACTGCTTCGCTTCCGTCATCGTTTTCCCCTGTTATTTGTTTCGCTTCCAGGTCTTCCGGTGACCAGGAGATGGGACTGCCTTTCTGCTGGGTAACGCCGGAATGATAAAAATCATTAGGGTAAGAGCCGAATTTTACCTCCATCAGCTGGTAGGTTTCCCCTTTGCGGGTGGACAATGCCTTCTCACGGATCAGATCGGCCAGCACCTGGCAGGCTTCCTCCCGGGTGTCGGCGATGATGTTGACCCGTTCAAAATAATCGGCATCGCCGGGATAGGTCTGAATTTTCGACTGGGCGGCCGAACCGGACAGAGCCAGAGCGGTTTCCACCTTCCCCGGGATGTCCTCAAATTCGACAAGCTTGCCTATTTTCCGGAAATGAGCCAGTTCTTCATCATCAAAATCCAGCAGAGAGACGCTGTGTCCGAAAACGCCCGTCCGTTCATCCATTTTGATCTCCGATTGGCTCTGGGCCGAGATCGCAGTCAGCCACTGCAGGGCGTCGCTCTCGTTGAGCTCCACACCCAACCGGTTCGCCGATTCGAGGATGTTCTTTAGTTCCTTGTTATGAGTTTCATTCATTTTTTCTTCCCTCCGCGCTGCCTTCAGTGAGAATGATTGTTTGATCCCAGGTGGACCTTTCCCCCGGAGTGAGCCTGGCAAGGGTCACTTCCCTTTTCCCTTTTGTGACCAGGAGCTTATTCCTGGTTTGATTTTAACACTGAAACCGGATCCTAAAGTTTAGATCTTGGTGAGCGATCTAAGATTCAAGCATCGGTTTAAGAGGTAAGGAGCGCTGATGACAGGGCGTATGTCTCCGGGGGTGATCTTCTTCTTAAAAGGGTGGATTTGGGCTTGTTTTCGGCCTTTGTTGTTGAAAAATCCCCAAGTTTTGAACAACAAAAGTAGAAGAATCTCATATTCACTCCTTTGTTGAATTGAGCTAATTTTGCGAAATGATTTTTGAAAAAACAGCCAACGCTTCATTTCAGCGGCAGCGGAACACCATCCGCCGGAACCGGTTTTTTGCGTATGGCTTCTTTTCCTTGATCTATCTCGCAAGTGTGTTGAGTTCAGTTCCCCAGTACGGCCTTAGCTATGCGATCTCCGGTCTCTTTGTCGATGTTGCGCCAGTATTCGAGCGCGCGTTTCAACACAGGCTCGGATACGCCGTTTTTCAAGTGACCTGCTGCATTAGACACCAGCAGGTCGCGCTGCTCGTCATTCATGACCTCGCGCACCAGGGCGCCTGCCTGGCTCCAATCGTCGTCATCCTCGTGCAAGGTGTAGGCAGCTCGGACTAACTCGCCGTTGGCTTCCCATGTCGTGTGATTACGAACTCCTTGTCCAGACATCTTGGATGCATCGAAGAAAATTCTACGTTACACAGAAGGGATGGGCTACGACGACTTCCTGGAAAACGAACTGGTGCGCGATGCCGTGCTTTGGAATATAGAAATTATTGGAGAAGCCGCGAAAAATCTACCCGAGAGCTGCAGACAGGTTTATCCAGGCATCGAGTGGCGGAAGATCGCCGGTATGCGGGATATCGTCGCCCATGAATATTTCGGCGTCAGCGATGAGATTATCTAGAACGTCGTCACCGAAAAGATCCCCGAATTGCTGGCACATTTAGGTAAGCAAGACTAGGGTTAGGCTCCAAGAAATGGTGATTGGGCCCACTTTTTTGTTTAACCCCCAATGCTTACGTAAAGTAAAAAGTCATGCTAACGGACGAGCTCATGTGCCGCCGGTGCTTGTATTAATTGTATAAAAACTAGAACCATCAATTGCATTTTGCCGCCGCCACCCTCCACTGAAGGCGGTCACATGTAGCGAGAGTCAGGTATTTTAACTAGAAGATGATTCCCAATGATTAAGTATTTTGAAGGTCGTTTTGAATCCTTTCAAATACCTCGGATTTTCCCTCACCCTTAGACCAATCATGCAGTTCTTTAATGTTAATATCATGTCTCGAAGCAACCATAATGGCTTGCTGTAGGCATTGGCGGTCACCCCAATGGTAATAATGTGCAAGTCGATCCTTAATACAATCCGTTGGAGATATGATTCTCAATATTCCTGTCTCAAATTTCATCTCGTCGACAGTTTTGACTTTCCCATCACCAAATTGTAATGGGCCTGGGGGAAATTCTATTATATGCTCAGTTTCGGGATGCTCAAAATGCCGACCTTTAGGTATAAAAAAACCTAACTCCATCATCGTCTTTTCGATTTTATCTCGACTGGCGAAACGGGCATTAACCAAATCAATATCACCCGATACATATTCTCCATCGCTATAAATCCCAACAGCTGCGCCACCAGATAAAACAACATATAATCCTGAGTCCGAAAGATGTTGGTTCACAAATGCAGCCAACTCAGCTTGATCCATTTTATTAATTGGTTTCATTAAGGTTTCCCGCGACGTCGGGGACGGCGTCTATTCATTAGTAATTTTTCTTGGAGATCATCTGGGTAAAATGAGATGGCTTTCATTAGTAAGGATTGCAGTTCAGCCAATAAAGCATAGCGAGGGTTAAATCGGAATAGAATTGTTCTGCCCGCTCTTTTACTGACAATTACTCCACCCGCTTCAAGCTTTTCTAATTGGTCCTGAATAGGGAATAGATCTGTTTCAAAGAATCGGGCAATTTCTCGTGCATAACCTTCTTCACGTGCCTGAAGAAAGATAAGGACGCGTTCGCGGTTTGTGGATCCAATAATTGGTTCTAGCAACATAGACTGGCTCCTAATGACCTAACAAATAAGTCATATGACCTTTTATTTAGGTCATATGACTTATTTTATACATCAATATATATCGCTTGTCAATAAAGAAATAAATACCTGTTATTTAAACTTGAAAACTGGACAGTTTAAACTTGAAAAGCGGACACCTGTTTTGACAAGCAATCCGGGATAATTTACGATTTCTCCTCCGATAATATAGACTGGAGGAGCCCATGGCACAGATCCATAAACGGTTCACAGATGAACAAATCAAACTTCTATTCCAGAGTTACTGTCAGGGAAAGGTTAGCAGAGCTGATCTGCAAGAAATGATAGGGATTGGTAAGTCGCGCTTCTTTGTCTTGTTGAAAGAATATCGAAGGGCTCCAGAACGTTTTTCAATAGCCTATCAACGCAAAACGCACTCCCGGATCTCACCAGAAGCAGAAAAAGAGATCGAGAAAGCATTGCTGCAGGAGAAGGCTGTTGTTGAAAACCCTGACCTACCAATCTCGGGGTATAACTACTCAGCAATGAAGGATCGATTGAAAGAGAAAGGAATTCAGGTATCAGTGACAACTATCATCAATCGGGCCAAAAAACTTGACTGTCATAAACCGCGAAAAAAGAGAAAAACACATGATCGGGAAGTGATCACATCATCCACTGGCGCGCTGATCCAGCATGATGCTTCTACGCATAAATGGTCCCCCTTTGCGAAAGAGAAGTGGACTTTGATCACTTCCATCGATGACTTCAGCCGCAAGCTGCTGTACGCTGATTTCGTTCCCAGAGAGACGACCTGGGCCCATATTCAGTCGACCCAGGCCTTGATCCAGCGCTATGGGCTTCCTCTGCGGTACTATGTGGATTCCTTGCGGGTCTTTCGTTTTGTTCAGGGCAGAGACAGTTTCTGGCGCAAACATGTGCTGGAAACGGATGATGTGGATACGCAGTGGCGCAGGATGATGCGCCTGCTGGGAGTTGATGTCAGCTATGCTCTTTCTCCACAAGCGAAGGGCAAGGTGGAGCGACCCTATCGCTGGCTGCAGGACCGCATCGTCCGCACTTGTGTTTACGAAAAACTATCCCAGAGGGATGAAGTCCGCAGTGTCTTGAAAGCTGAGCTGGACCGCTACAACAACCATCAGGTGCATTCCACCACCGGTGAGATTCCTCAAATTCGTTTTGAAAAAGCCAGAAAGTCTGGAAACAGCCTCTTCCGCAAGCTCACTTTACCTCCACCCTATACTTCACCGAAAGATGTGTTCTGTCTTAGAGAACGACGACGGGTCAATAGTTACCGTCGGATTTCGCTGTTCAAACATAGTATTGAGGTACCTCATGTCCCTCTACTCAAATATGTTGATATCCACCTGGTTCCAGATGAAGAGAGGGATCTCATGGACATCCGCATCTGGTGGAACATGAAAATGGTTCATTCTGTTTCTCTTCCATTGCAGGGATTCAGTGTCCACTTTTGAAGCGAAAAGAGTCCAGTTTTCAGCTGCTCCTAACATAAAGAAATAAATACCTGACGCGAGAGCTCATGTGCTGCCGGTACTGGCTGTGGTGGTGGCTGACAAGGACCATGAATTGCTTTTTGCCGCCGCCACCCTCCGCCGCATGGGTGTTTTCTGCCCAGTCCCATGCAGCGGTAGGAAGAGCGAGTATTAAAATTGATCACAAAACTACGTTAATGTCTTTACTTCTTTTTCAATTTGGTCCCCCGAATTCATATCTAGCATTTCTAGATCATAATGTGATTGAAGATTGAGCCAGAACTGAGGGGACATACCAAAGTACCGTCCCAAGCGGAAAGCGGTATCAGCGGTAATGGATCGATCACCATGAACAATCTCATTGATCCGCCGAGGATCTACATTGATGTCTTTCGCCAACCGATATTGTGAAATATCCATTGGATTTAAGAATTCTTCCAAAAGGATTTCACCAGGATGAGTTGGAGCTAGTTCTCTTTTACCCATAATAATCACCTCGTTCATTCAGGAATGATAGTCTGTAATCTCAACTCGATAAGCATGACCATCACGCCAGATAAAACAAATTCTCCATTGGTCATTGATACGGATGCCATATTCTCCTTTCCGATCACCTTTGAGTCGTTCTAGTCGATTTCCTGGTGGAGCTCTTAATTCAGATAGGGAGGTGGCTGCATGGAGGATTAGCAGTTTTCTGGTTCCTCGCTTCCAAATATCGTTGGGCAGCTTTTTTGGCCGCTGACCATGAAATAGGCGTCCAGTGTCCTGATCGGAAAAGGATTTAATCATCTGAAAGAATAATAGCGCGAAACACTAATAGTGTCAAGCACAATGGTTTGGCTCTTCGAACAACATTTTGACAAGACCATTAAACTAGCCAGACGAAATCGGGTTCCGTTAACGTTGATGGTCGTTGATCTGGATAACTTTAAAGAGATCAATGATACCTACGGCCATGCGGCAGGGGATGCGGTGCTGCAGGCGGTGGGAGAGCGGATGGTTGATATCCTTCGGGAGAGTGATCTGGTTGCCCGGTGGGGGGGAGACGAATTTACTATTCTGCTTTACGATGTAGGGGATACCGAAAGCTTGCAAATCGTGGCAAATAAAATTTTTTCTGCTCTTGAAAACCCCGTCGACACAGACCAGCAGTCTTTAGTCGTTGAAGTGAGCATGGGAACAGCAAAATATCCCCGAGACGGGGAAGACATTGACACCCTTCTAAGGCATGCGGATGCGGCTATGTATGAAGCAAAAAAGACAACCGGAAATTCCTGCTCTTGTTTTGACGCCGATCATTAATCAGTAAATTGATCATTTTCGTTTACAATCAAAGTCAGGAGATCGCATCGTCATCTGGTGAGCAGCATACACCCCTGGAAGACTGAAGGCTCAGGACGATGACTTTATGGACAAGATCGATGTGCGTGCGGGGTGGTTCCGCCCGAAAAGTCAAGGCTAACACAGATAAGTTCTGTGGCACTTCAGCTTCTTCGACATGGGTGAGCAAGATCGTCGCCAAACTGGATGACTGGAGTTGACCCGGTTAGGTGGACAGTGGTATGCTTTCGAAAAGGAGCAAAAAAATGCCAAGAACAAGTCAACCTTATCCGGAAGAATTTCGGCAGCAGATTCTGGAATTAATGGGGGTGGACCGAACGCCAGCAGAGTTAGCCAAAAATATCAGACCCCTTCCTGGATTTATTGGGTTTGGGTTGTGACGGGTGGATTAATCCTTTCCGACTGTTCACGTGGGGGGACAGACATGGCTTCAGAACAGGTGGATGTGCATTTGAAGTGGGTTCACCAGGCCAGTTTGCTGGGTTTTACATGGCCCAAGAGGAGAGGTATTACGGTGAGGAAAAATTCAGGGAATTGTGGAAGCCCTGGCTAGCCGTAGTGAAACTTCCGCCCGACAGCAGGATGTCCGGGTGATCCTGACACAGCCATCCAGCGTAGACTTTATTTGCGTGAGAGGATTGTCATGTCTGCCATGCGCTCAGCAACATTATCGGACAGCATTGGGCCTGTAGGGCCGATTTATCTCGTAGCCTTTTCGAGTTATTTCCACTGGAGATAACCATGAAAAAAAAGAGTTTTGACATTCTGCTTGTTGAGGATAATCCGGGGGATGCCCGTTTGGTTGAGGAATACTTAACGAGGGCAGACGATTATGACTTCAACATGGAACAAGTGCGGAGTCTACAAGAGGCGATCTCTCATTTGGGGGAGCGAGACGCGGATGTGGTCCTGCTGGATCTCGGGCTGCCTGACAGCTTGGGGATCGAAACTTTCCATATCATTCATGCGCAAAAAAAGAATATCCCTGTACTTATCCTCACTAGTTTAGAGAATGAAGAATTGGCCCTGAAGATCGTGCAGGCCGGGGCACAGGATTACCTGGTCAAAGACCACATGGATGAAGTTTCATTGCCCCGGGCTGTGCGGTACGCTATCGAAATGGCTGATATCCAGCAAGAGTTGGAGGAACGGGAACGCCAGTTAAGGACGTTGTTGGGAAGTTTGCAGGGCATGGTCTACCGCTGTTTCAATGAGCCTCTTTGGTCGATGGTCTTTGTCAGTGAGGGGGCAAAATCTTTAACCGGCTATGAACCGGAAGAAATCAGGGCAGGAGGAACAGTAAACTATGGCGAGATCATTCATCCTCAGGATCGAGACAAAGTCTGGGAAGTGGTTCAAGAAGCCGTGGAGTGGGATCGATCTTTCCAGATCCAGTACCGCATCCGGACGAAAGGCGGCCAGGTAAAGTGGGTTTGGGAAGAAGGGAAAGCGATTGGGGAACGCGACGGCCAGCTCATGCTTGAAGGGTACATCTCGGATATCACGGAAAGAGTCGAGTCCAAAAAGGCACTTGGGAAGAGTGAGCTTAGATACCGCTTGCTGGCGGAAACAGCACAGGATTATATCGTTGTCCATGATCTGAAGGGCAGGATCACCTACATCAACCAGGCGGGGTTAGCGTTTAGCGGGTATACAGAGGACGAGATTCACCATCAACCCGTTTCTGTGTTCATCTCCGGTGATCAAATCGACAGGTTTAAAGAGCGTCAAGAGCAGCGTGAAAGTGGGGATCAAAGCCGATATCTTTACAAGACGGAATTCATCAATAAAGAGGGAGTGAGGGTGCCCGTTGAGGTCAGCTCGTCTCCTATTGTCAGACATGGGAAGGTAAACAGCGTCCTGCTGGTGGCCCGGGACATCCGGGGTCGTGTGGAAGCAGAAAAAGCGCTGCGGGAGAGTGAAGAGAAGTTCCGTTCCCTGGTCGATCAAGCCGCAGAGATGCTCTTTTTGCATGACCTTGAGGGTGAAATATTGGAGGTCAATGAAGCTGCGATTCGGAATACAGGCTACAGCCGGGAAAAACTGGAGAATTTGTGTATTTTCGATATCGATCCGGATGCCCAAGACCGGATTGATAACCGCGGGTATTGGCGCTCGCTTATACCGGAAGATCCGCCTGTGACTTTTGAGGCCAGGCATAAAAGAAAAGATGGTTCTGTGTACCCGGCAGAAGTGACCGTTTCTAAGGTTGTTTTACAAAATGGGGAATTCATCTTAGCTCTGGCGCGCGACATCACGGACCGGAAAGAGGCAGAACGAGCCCTGAAGGAAAGGGAGGAAAAGTACCGCCGCTTCTTCCAGACTTCCCAGGACTGTGTGTTTATCACCTCGAAGGAAGGCCGATGGTTGGAGATGAATCAGGCGGCGGTGGAATTGTTCGGGTATGAGAGCAAGGAAGAACTGGCAGACATCAATGTCTGGGACCTGTACGCTGATCCCGTGAAGAGGCAACTTCACCTCCTGGAGATTGAGAGCAAAGGGTTTGCGAAGGATTTTCCAGTTGACCTGTGCAAGGAAGACGGCTCCATCATCCATACCCGTATTTCATCTACGCTGTATTACCAGGAGGGGGAACACATCGGGTACCAGGGCACCATTCGGGATATCACGGAATTGGTCCGGCATATCAAGGAGATCAAACATCAGTCGAATCAATTAAACGCTCTCCGGGAAATAAGTCTGCATCTGGTCAGCGAGCTGGATGTGGGTGAGCTCCTGGAAGACACCGTGGCTTACGCGGTGGCTCTGGCAGAAGGGGAAGGGGGATGTTTTTACCTTGTGAGTCCTGAAGGGGATGGACTGGAGATGAGCGTTCGTATGGGGTACCCATCGCTGCCTGCGGAAACCACCATCCATCGTGGGGAAGGGCTCGTTGGCCATGTTTGGGCCAAGGGAGAGAAAGTCTTAATCGAGGATTATGCAGCTTGGGAGGGTCATGCGCCTCAATGGGTGGACCATCTCGGACATCGCGCTTTGATCGGTGTCCCTGTGAAATGGAGGGACGAATGGTTGGGTGTGTTCGAGGTTATCCGGGACGCGGGGAGGCCGTTTTCTGAGGATAACGCTTGGCTTTTGGAATTATTTGCCAATCAAGCCGCAGCTGCCATCCGGAACGCACGGGTGTTTGACCACTCTGAGCAACGTTTACGCCGATTACAGTCTCTGCAAGAAATAGACCAGGCTATCTCAGGAAGCCTGGATATAAAAACGACACTCAACATTGTCGTTGACCGGATGATTGAGAGTCTTGAGGTGGATGCCGGAGCGGTATTGCTTTACCGGCCTCACCTGCAACAGTTGGAGTATGTTTCTGGTACAGGATTTAGGACGGATGAGGTTACCCAGACAAAATATCGCCTTGGAGAAGATTTTGCAGGGAAGGTTGCTGTTCAACGCCAGATAATCCATGTTTCTGATTTGGCACTGGAAACTGTCAGGTTGAAGTATGGAGAAACGATTCGAAAGAAGGTTTTGAAACTTATTGCGGCGTACCGCTGATCGCTAAAGGTGAAATTGTCGGTGTTATGGAAGTTTTTCACCGATCGAAAATGGATCCACCTCCTGAATGGATGAACTTCCTGGAAACACTGGCTGGACAGGCAGCCATAGCCATAGACCATCTGCAGCTGTTTCATGATTTAGAGCGCTCGAATTTCGACTTAATTCGAGCTTATAATGAGGTAATCGAAGGTTGGGCGAAAGCTCTTGAGCTCCGCGACCAGGAAACCGAGGGACACAGCCGGCAAGTGGAACAATTGACGCTGGATATCGCCAGAAGAATGGGGATGCAAGGGGAACAATTGGCGCACATCCGCCAGGGAGCGCTGCTGCACGACATTGGTAAAATGGGTATCCCGGATCAAATTCTGCACAAGCCCGGTAAATTGTCCGAAGCAGAATGGGAAGTCATGCGAAAACATCCCACCTTTGCGTACGAATTGCTCTCGCCGATTGACCACCTCAAACCCGCGCTGGCGATTCCGTACAGCCATCATGAGAAATGGGATGGCAGCGGGTATCCGCGGGGTTTAAAGGGTACGGAAATCCCGCTGGAAGCCCGGATCTTCGCGGTAGTTGATGTGTGGGACGCGCTGAGATCGGATCGCCCTTATCGGGATGCCTGGTCCGATGAGCGGGCTCTGGAGTATATCAAGGACCAGTCCGGTGAGCATTTTGATCCCCGGGCGGTGGACGTGTTTTTGGACGCTATAGACCAGGAGCAATAGTCTGCGAAAACAGGATTAATTCGGGGTAAAAAATTATGAT
>JAXHNK010000006.1:0-290545 GCA_034520505.1 Anaerolineales bacterium
TAAAACAAACTCAGCTGTTCGGCCTGATCATCGTTCCTGTCCAAATTTTCTTCATAGGTCGGCACCTGATCAACATTAGCGATCAGCCCTGGAAGTTTGGCAAAATCTTCCTCAATAACCGGCCGCAGCGAGGGCCTATGCAGGGCAGCCGCAGGATGATAGAAAGGCACCACCAGCAGCCCCCGGACTTTGATCGGCTGGCCGTGAATCTCGCTAATTTTGGCATTAGCCATATACCGGGCCATCGAAAACCGCCCCAGAGTGACCACTACTTTGGGGTTGATCGCCCGCAGCTGCCGATCGAGGTAGGGGCTGCAGGCTTCCAGTTCCTCAGGTTCAGGGTCCCGGTTTCCCGGGGGGCGGCACTTCACCACATTGGTAATAAAAACATCCTCCCTGTTCATTCCAATGGTTTCCAACAGTTCATCCAGGAACTCTCCCGCTGCACCCACAAAAGGCCGGCCTTGAATGTTCTCATGAAAGCCCGGACCCTCTCCGATAAACACTATCTCAGCATCCGCCGGTCCTTCTCCGGGCACACCTAATTTCCGGGAATACTGCAGTTTACACTGGGTACAATTGGAAACTTGCTCTGCGACTTCGTTCAAAACCTGATCCGGTTCCATAAAATCAACATCTCTCCTCAAATTGTGCTAATCATCCCCCCGGGACAGATAAAGGGGAGCTAAAGTCTCCGGTTCACTTACTGCTCCTTTTTTCCATTTGCCCCAGGCCAGGCTTGCCAGGACAGCCGGGCGGCGGACGGACTGCACCGCTGAGGAGCAGCTGACATCCTCAAATGCTGCCACCGCCCTCCGCAGGCTTTCTGAGATTTCACCGGTAAGCACCGCTGGAGTCGATATTTTTTCCAGCAAACCCTCCTCGGTTAAATTTTCCGGCTCCCCAACCGGGACCCATTCCCCCTGAACAGCCTGATACCATCCCGCAGCGATCCGGGATCTACCAGCCTGGAGAACAGCCACCAGGTTCTCCACCTCGCCCGCCGGATAGCAAGCAGCAGTGATATCCAGGGTTGGTACCGCGATGATCGGCAGCTGTCGGGCGTAAGCCAGCCCTTTGATCAGGGACATCCCGATCCGCAGCCCGGTGAAGGAACCCGGCCCCTGAGCAATCCCCAGGGCCGTGAGGTCGTTGCTGGTCGCCCCGATCCGCTGCAGAATTTTTTCAACCGCCGGGGCCAATTCCACCGTATGATACCTGTCAGTAGTCCACATGACTTCACTCTTCACATCATGTTCTGTGATCAGACTGATGCCCATCATCTGAGTTGAGGTATCAACGGCTAATAACATCAGACCCCTCCGTAGATTTCTTTACGGAACTGACTGAGCAATTTTTGATGGCGGTCGCCCCGGGCATGGACCATAAAATCGCGCTGCTCCGTCGAGATCAGATTCATCTGAATCCACAAATATTCCTCAGGTAAAGCTTCCTCAATCCGATCAGCCCACTCAACCACTAAAGGGCCCTGCTCAATCATCTCGTTCAGATCCAGATCAACCGCCTCTTCCGGTCCCGCCAGCCGGTAAGCGTCAAGATGAAATAATTTTTGGCCGTCCATTCGTCGGTAGACGTTGACCAATACATAAGAAGGACTGGACACGGCATCCAGTGACCCCCAACCAGAAGCCACCCCCTGGACGAAGGTCGTTTTTCCGGTCCCTAGATTACCTTCTAAACCGACGATATCGCCCACTTGAAGGTTATCACCCAGGCGCATACCCACCCTTCTGGTTTGTTCAGGACTGCGGCTGATTACCTCGAAAGAACCCTGATCGATAATGGCCATAATTTTTCCAGAGCAAAGTTTGGTCTAAATAAATTTTACCATTGTCTACTTATCAAGGATTGTCAAATTTGCCAGAGAGGCGATTAACTTTTTCAAACCTTCTTGATCAAAATAAACATCCACAACCTCATCATCGTCCTGGATCTTGCTGTTGAGAACCATCCCCTCCCCCCATTTCGGATGACCAACCCGCTGACCGGGACGATATCTTTTTTCCAGCGGTTCCCTGGTTTTCTGTTCCTGCTGTCTTTCCCTCCAGCCCTGGATGGTCCTCTCCGTCCGGGTTTGATACTCGCCCAGGCCGTTTTGCCCCCCTTCTTCACGAAGGTCCGGGGGAATATCCCGGTAATAGCGGGAAGGCTCTGAAGGTTCCATATACCCATAAGTATATTGATTCAAGGCATGAGACAGATAAAGCTGATCCTTGGCCCGGGTGATCCCCACATAAAACAACCGCCGCTCTTCCTGCATTTCTTCCGGGTCCTCAAAAGACCGTTTGTGAGGGAGCACCCCATCATTCAACCCGACGATAAACACCCGGCTGAATTCCAGGCCCTTCGCGGAGTGCAGAGTGAGCAGGGTAGGCGCCTGCACATCATCTTCAATCGTATCCTGATCGGAAACCAAAGCGATGTCTTCCAGGAACTGAGTCAGACCAATCGTCTGGTATTCCGAGGACAACCTTCGCAGCTCCATCACGTTCTCCCAGCGATCCCGTCCTTCATCCGTGCCATCGTCAAGATAGGACCGGTAATTTGTTTCTTCCAGCACTCGATCCACGATCTCCACCGGCGGCAGTTCACTGAATTCTTCATTCCAGACTTTCAACTTTTCTCCAAACTTCGTCAGCACCCGATCTGCCCTGTTTGAAAAACGTTCGTGATGCGGCGAATCCGGTTCCGCCAGCTTAATGAGCAGCTTTCCAGGCGTGAGGTCCAGCTGCTGGGCCTGGGTCCTCAATTTTGCGTACGTTTTGGTGCCGATCCCCCGGGGAGGAGTGCCGATGATCCTGGTCAGACTGACGATATCGTCGGGGTTGGTGATCAGCCTCAGATAAGCGACAATATCCTTGACTTCCCGCCGCCCATAAAACCTCTGCGCTCCGACTAATTTGTAAGGAATATTCGCCGAGAGAAAAGCTTCTTCCAGCAGCCGCGACTGAGCGTTCGTCCGATACATCACGGCAAAATCACCGGGGTCTGCCTTTTTGGTCGCTGTCAGATTGGCGATAGTTTTAACCACATACTCGGCTTGTTCCCGATCGTCATAAAGCTCCTGAACAACTACCCGGCGACCGCTTCCCCGTTCCGTGAACAGGGTTTTTTTGGTCCTGTTCGGATTACGATCGATGACAGACATGGCCACGTCCAGGATCGTTTGCGTCGAGCGATAATTTTGCTCCAGGAGGATGATTTCTGCCTCCGGATAATCGGACTCAAAACGCATCACGTTCCGGTAATCAGCTCCCCGCCAGCGGTAGATAGACTGATCAGAATCCCCCACCACGAAGATGTTTTTATGATAAGAGGCCAGGTGATTCAACAGGGTATATTGAGCCATATTGGTATCCTGAAATTCATCCACCAGGATATGTTGAAAACGCCGGGCGTATTTTTCGCGGATCTCAGGATAATCAGCTAACAACACCGCCATCCACAATAACAGATCGTCAAAGTCCATGGCATTGCTGGTCAGCAGCGTGTTCTGATATTTCTGATATATCCGGGCGATCACCTCATCCCGATAGGTTTCAATAGGAAATTCTTCCGGCAAAAATAATTCATTCTTGGCAGCCGAAATTGCCGCGTGCACGCCATAAGGGCGGTACCGTTTATCATCCAAATTAAGATCCTGAATGATCCGCTTGACTACCCGGATCTGATCATCAGCATCAAAGATCACATAATTGGAATCGACGGGTAAATGCTCCGCCTCACTTCTCAGGATCCTGGCACAGGTCGCATGAAAAGTCCCCAGGGTCAACCCCCGGACACGGCGGCCGAGGAGCTCACTGACCCTTTCGCCCATCTCACCCGCAGCCTTATTGGTGAACGTGACCGCCATGACATGATAAGGCTGAACGCCCAACTCACCAATGACGTAGGCTATCCGGTGGGTAAGCACCCTGGTCTTTCCCGAACCGGGTCCAGCTAATACTAAAATCGGTCCCGGCTCTGCGGTAACGGCTTTTTTCTGGGGGGCATTTAATATATCTAATGATTTCATACTGGGGTGATTCTAATGGTTAGGTTGACGCATGTCAACGAAGTTGCGGTTTTGAGCTCCTTGATATAGAATCATTCTATGAATTGGAAACTTATCGGCCACCAATGGGCTGCCCATCTCCTGCAAAGACATCTGCTGAATGAATCTCTCCGCCACGCCTACCTTTTCTGTGGACCTGAAGGGATCGGGAGGCGAACTATGGCCCTGCGGTTAACTCAAAGCTTATTCTGCACCTCAACGGAAAGAACGGATGTTCCCTGCCTGCATTGCAAATCGTGTCAACAGGTTGAGAGAATGGAACATCCAGACTTCTATCCAATCAATGTCAGCTCAGACAGCCAGGTCATTAAAATTGACCAGATTCGTGAACTGCATCACTCTTTATCTTTATCCCCTTATCAGGCTCCCTACCAGGTTGCTTTACTTCAGGATTTTGAAAAAGCCACACACTCGGCCCAAAACGCCCTCCTGAAAACGTTGGAAGAACCCCCTCCCCAGGTGCTGATCATCCTGACTGCAGAGAACCCCGAGATGCTGCTGGAAACTATTGTTTCCCGCTGCGAAGTGGTTAATCTGCGGACGGTTCCCTTAGGTATTATCCAGAGAGAACTGATAGATGAATACAACCTGGAATCTGATAATGCTCTTAAACTTGCCCATCTTTCAGCAGGGAGGCCAGGCGCAGCCGTCCGGTTACATCAGCAGCCTGAACTGAGGGCAAAACATCAGCAATGGTTAGATGAACTTCAAGCGCTGCTTCCAGCCAGCATTGTGGAACGGTTTTCCCAGGCCAAAAACCTCAAAAGTGACGCGGAACAATTTATTGACATCATCGACATCTGGCTCTCCTACTGGCGGGATGTCTTATTGGCTCAAACGGGCGCAAACTCCCCCCTGATCAACATCGATCGCCGGGATGAAATTAGCGAGATTTCCAAAAAGGTCAGTCTAAACGAAATTAAAGAGATGATCAACAATTTAGAAGAGGCCCGGGAGCAGCTGACCAATTACGCCAACACTCAGCTTACAATCGAAAACCTGTTTCTCCAACTTCCCACTTTATAACCTGCCGTTTTTTATCGAATTGGCTGGGAAAATCCATATAGATTAATCCTGTCGTGAAGACTGGGGGATATAAGGAATCAATTCACAATTGTGCTATACTCTAGCTATGACTTTTCCCTTGCTGAGTTTCCCTCCTTTGGCTGAATCCAGTAAATTCAGCCCTATTGATAGCGCTTGCTTTAAAGGGACCCAGGACCAAGATCACCAACTATGAAAACCAGAGAAGAAAACCAAGAACCCCCTACCAGCTCCCGCACCTCACTGGAGCTACTTTACCGGGTCAGCCGGGAAGTTGCTACCACCCTGGACCTGTGCACAGTGCTTCAGCGCATTCTCTCTCTATCCATGGAAACTATCGGGGCAACCAGCGGGAGCATCATTATCATCAATGATCAAGGCCAACCCATTGAATCCGCCATTATCGTCGAAGACCGCTTCATCCACCACAACATGCAGCAATTAGAAGATACCCTCAAAGAGGGTTTAGCGGGATGGGTGATAAACCACGAAAAACCGGTCCATCTTCCTGACACGAGTGTTGACGAACGCTGGCTGCGCCGCCCGGATGACCAGGAAGAAGCAACGGGCGCAAAATCTGCGGTTTCCGTCCCTATCCAGACCCGGGACAAAATTGTGGGAGTCGCAACTTTTGTCCATCCTCAACCCCATTATTTAACTACTGAACACCTGAGTTTGGTCCAGGCTATTGCCGACCAGGCAGGCGTTGCCGTCCAGAACGCCCGCCTGTACGAGGAAAGCCAAAAACAGGCCCGGGTAATGACGGCCTTGGCCAAAAGCGCCAAAGCTATCTCGAAAACGATTAAATTAGACGAGGTCTTAAACAGCATCCTTTATCAGATCAAACAAGCCCTGCAGGTTGAACTCGTCACCCTGGCTTTGATTGATGGTCAAACTGAGGACCTTATCTATCAGGCAGTGATCACCGATGATGGACCTGATGAATCTGGTAATGAGAAAATCCTCGGTTACCGCTTATCGGAAGGGAAAGGAATTGCCGGCTGGGTAGCTGAGCACAGTCAGGGAATGATCATCAATGACGCTGAACACGATCCTCGATATCAGCGTCAGCTTTCACCCTATCAAGAATACGCTCCCCAGGCAATAGTTGCCGCGCCAATCTTCTTACAGGATAAAGTCATCGGGGTTTTAGAAGCAGTCAACCCCCGGAAAGATCTGTTTTCTTCCGACGCCTTACTTGTTTTGAGCGGAATTGGCAGTCTTGCCGGTTCTTCCATCCAGAACGCTCAGCTGTTCGAAAACTTACAGGAAGCTCATAACCGGTATCATGATATCTTTGAAAACAGCCCAGACCCTATTATCATCACGGATCTTGATGGCCAGATTAAAAATACAAACAACCGGACCGTTCAAAGTTCTGGCTTTTCGGAATCGGAATTAAGGCAAATGACCATTTCTGCCATTCATGAAATCAACCGGGATGTTACCGGGAGGGATTTCTCCCAGCTTAGCGGCCAGGCGGTCTCTTACGAGTCCATGATGATCAAGAAAAATGGCGAGAAAATACCTGTCCAGGTGATCACCCACAAAACCAGAATAGGAGAAAATGAGCGCCTGGAATGGACCTTCAGGGATATCACCGAACATAAAGAATTAAATCAACTCCGGGATGATATGCTTTCCATGATATATCACGATCTCCGGGCACCGCTTTCCAACGTGATGTCCAGCTTAGACGTGATTGAAGCCTCGCTAGACCTCAGTGAAGATCCCGACGTTCAATCCCTGTTTGACATTGCTGCCCGCTCTGCAAAAAGGATCCAACGGTTAACCCAGTCGCTGCTGGATATCAACCGCCTGGAAAGCGGTCAGCCAATTACCGATCAAGTTCTTGTTGATCCGAGAACGTTGATAAACAACACCAGCCAGGCGCTACACACCCAGATCCAGGCCAAAAACATAACCATTTCCACTCAAATTCCAGAAAACATCTCCAAGCTCACGGGGGATCCCGATATGCTGGAAAGGGTGCTGATCAATCTGGTTCAAAATGCAGTAAAGTTTTCACCCAGCGAAAGCGAAATTATCATCGGGGTTAAAGAAGAAAACAATCACCATCAATTTTGGGTTCAGGACTCCGGACCCGGTGTCGATCCCCAGCATCAAGATGTTATTTTTGATAAATTTAAAAGGCTGCCCAGCGAAAAAACTATTACAGGCCTGGGCTTAGGACTTGCTTTCTGTCGGTTAACCATAGAAGGGCACGGGGGAAGGATTTGGGTTGAGAATGCCAATAAAGGTGGTTCGGTTTTTTCCTTTACCATACCCACGAAGGAAACCTCCGGTGAAAAAAGTGATTATCTCCAACCAGGCTAATTCTCTGACTTTCCCCCCCAGATTAAGGAGTTTGAATGCAGACCTTGAATGAAGGGATATTTATTGAAGACACCTATCCAGGACCAACGATCGGTGCTGTTCTTTTACCCCGAGGCATGATCTTCATCGATACCCCCCTCCGTCCGGAAGACGGTCAGCGCTGGAAATCAACCTTATTAAATCGCAGCAAGGGAACTATCCACCGCTTATTAATCTGCCTGGACGATCATCCGGACCGGACCATTGGCGCCAATGGGATTAACTACCCTATATTAACTCACAAAGATGCCGCAGATACCCTGATGGACTACTCCTCCATTTTCCGAGGTCAGCTCCCGGAAAGCGGATCTATCTGGGAAAAATATCCCGAAACGACCGGCCTGCAGTGGGTTATTCCCGATATATCTTTTACCGATCGGATAAAACTTCACTGGGGAGATGAACCCACTCTTGTAGAACACCATCCCGGGCCCAGACCGGGAGCCAGCTGGGTTTCTCTACCTGCTCAACAGATAATTTTCATCGGGGACTCGGCTGTGGCCATAGGCACTCCTTTCCTGGGGAAATCTCAATTATCCTTGTGGATCGACACGTTGGAACAGCTTATCCAGCCCAAATTCAAAGAATACACCATTATCAGCGGTCGGGGGGGGATCATCGACCAGGATCAGATCAAAGAACAAAGAAAAACACTCAGAAAAATCATGCGCAGAGTGGAAAAACTGGCCGGAAAAAAGACGGCGCCAGATGATGTCGCCGAGCTGGCAGCAAAATACGTTGATGACTTCTCATTTGCCAAAGCAGACCGCGATTTCTTTCTTCAAAGACTCAGACACGGGATTTATCAATACTATATGAAAAATCATGTTGCCCCTTTGGAAAATGATGAAAATTAATCCTCCGCTTCCCGGAACATCAACAACCTTTAGCAGCATTGACTCAACCTCCTGCCCCACCTCCCATGAAACCAGTGAAGCCTAAGTATCAACCCCTGTTTCAACGCACCCGCGGAAATACCGTGGAATCAATCCACTATGGGGCCATCGCTGTGGTTACTTCTCGTGGTCAGCTGATCGCCTGGCTGGGGGATCCGCAAACAGTGACTTTTCTCCGTTCCAGCGCCAAACCACTTCAAGCGTTGCCTTTGGTAGAAAACGGTGGTTTAACCAAATTCTCTATCACCCCTCAAGAACTGGCTTTGATCTGTGCTTCGCACTCTGGAACCCCGGAACACCTCCTGGTGCTCTCGGGGCTTCAGCGTAAAATCAATGTGAGTGAGCAGGATTTACGATGCGGAATCCATCTTCCCTTTCATCAACCCACCCGACGCGAATTGATTTGCACGGGGGAAGAACCATCCCCCAGGCACCATAATTGCTCCGGGAAACACACCGGTATGTTAGCCCAGGCAAAATGTATCGGCGCTGATCTGGCAGGCTATACCGAAAGGAATCATCCAGTTCAGCAAAACATCCTCCGGTGTATTTCTGAGCTGACCCACCTGGGTGAAACTGAAATCAAGCTTGGCCGGGACGGTTGTTCGGTACCAACTTTCGCCCTGCCTCTTTACCACGCCGCCTGGGCCTGGGCGCAGCTGGCAGATCCGGCTCACCTGGAAAAAAAACGTACCGAAGCCTGTAATACAATCTTTCAGGCTATGACTTCCTATCCTGAGATGGTCGCCGGCCCAGAGCGTTTTGACACCCTTTTGATGGAAAACACCAGGGGAACTATACTCTCAAAAGCCGGCGCCGAAGGTTACCAGGCCCTGGGAATTGCCCCGGGAAGGAACCCGTTTGGCCCGGACGGCCTGGGAATTGTCTTGAAAATCGCGGATGGCGACCAGGGCAAATCAGTCCGCTCAGCAGCAGCTATTGAGGTTCTCCAGCAGCTCGGGGTACTATCCGGTGAAGAATTGACCCGCTTAGGTGATCTGGGCCCTAAATTCCCCTTATTGAACCAGCGGGGGCTGGAAATAGGCAGTGGAGAACCTTGCTTTAAATTGGACTATCAACGAACCTCATGAAAAACAAACAGCTGGCAATCAAAGTACATCAGTTATTACTGGATCGTTTCGGGCCGCCTACCTGGCACCCACCGCTCTCCCCGGTAGAAGAATTGGTTTCCACCATCCTTTCGCAAAACACGAATGATGTCAACCGTGACAGAGCCTATGCCCGGTTGGTTGATACCTTTGACAGCTGGGAAGAGGTCCGGGATGCGGATGAAGAAGAAGTGATAGAGGCAGTCAGGACAGCCGGATTAGCAAACCAGAAAGGACCCAGAATTCAAAACGCGCTTCGGATAATCAGCCGGGAACGGGGTGAAATTAATTTGGATTTCTTGAAGGACATGAAAACTTCTGAAGCCAAAAAATGGTTAGAAAGCCTCAAGGGCGTAGGGCCCAAAACCGCTGCAATTGTCCTGCTGTTCGCCCTGGATAAACCCGCCTTCCCGGTCGACACCCATGTCCACCGGGTGACCGGGCGCCTGGGGCTGCTCCCAGAAGGAATGTCTGCCGACAAGGCTCACTCCCACCTCGCGGATTTATTTCCACCGGAAACATATTATCAAGCTCATCTGAATATCATCCAGCTGGGAAGAGAAATTTGCCAGGCCCGGAAGCCATCATGTCCAGAGTGTCCGCTAAAAGACATCTGTGCTTATTATGCTGAAACCTATCAGGGTGCAGTTTAACCCCCTACCGAAAACCTGCTTCATTTCATTCCTGATCCTGCTGTCCGCAGCCTTCAGCGGCTGTAAAGCATCCCCGGCAGCTCCCCCGTCCCCGCCAAGCACCACTGCAGCAGATGCGCCAGGGACGGAAACATTCCCACTCACCTCCATTACGCCGATTTCAAAGCCAAAACAAACCTCCCCTGCTCCCGGAGACACAACAGATACCCTCTATACCACAAGTGGAATCCGCCCAGCAGAAGAGCTGAGCATGTACGCCGAACCAGAGCCTTCCTCCAGTATTCTAGAGCGGATACCCGCAGGTACTATGGGCATCCAGGGCACCGGGAAACCCGAAAACTCGGGAGATACAACCTGGGTTCCGGTTGCTTATCGCGGCCTTGAGGGATGGGTCCATGAGGAATTTATCGCCGTCCAGCAGGGATCTATACCCTTATCACTAAACCGGCTGTCAAATCGCATCCTATATCTGATCAAAGATAAACGATTTCAGGAATTATCCGCCTTTATCCACCCCCGGGATTGCCTGCGTTTTTCACCATACCCCTATTTAAAGCCAGAAAATCTTGTGGTCTGCCCCCAAGAATTCAATGATTTTGTCACAGACACCACCCAACACCGCTGGGGACAGTTTGACGGCTCGGGAAAGCCCATCGATTTGACCTTCGAGGCCTATTACCGGCAGTTTATCTATGATCAGGATTACACGAAAGCGAAAACGGTGGGATTCAACCAGGAAGTCAGTTCAGGGAATTCACCCAATAATATCCCCGAGATTTACCCCGGGGCGGTTTTTATCGAATACCACTTCCCAGAAATTGACCCCCAGTACGGCGGGTTAGACTGGCGGAGTCTGCGCCTGGTATTTAAAGAAATTGAGGGAAAATGGTACCTGTTGGCCGTTGTTCATGGGGAATGGACAATTTGAGACTGCGGTTAAAGTCCCGCTAACAGCCTGCAATCTGTGTTAGACTAGGGGGGATCCTTTAAAAGATGATCTCAAAGGTTTAAAACAACCTTTTTACTCCCCAGTTTCCTTAAAATTATCCGGAACTCAGAAACAGATCACACCAACTTATGAATTCTAAACTGTACAAATTTCTGGTGGCAATCGTTTTCCTGGGCACAATTTTTATCGGTGTTCTCTACTTATGGGACTATAAGGGAACCCGGCGGCCAGCTTCAATTCTCCAACCGCCAACCCCAACGAAGCTCGTGCTCCCTACAGCGACTCCCCGGCCAACCTCCACACCTATCGTCCCCCCCTCCCGGGCAGAGAACCCCGGGGACATTAATTATTTTTATGGGGATTGGGATACTGCCCTATCAAGTTACCAGAAGATGCTGGAGAATCCCACCACAGATGATGATCAGGCTGCCGCATTGCTCGGTCTGGGAAAAACGTATTACCAGCTGGGAGAATACCAGAAATCTTTAGAACATCTCCGTAAACTGGTCTCCTCTTACCCCTCATCTTCTTATTTACCCCAGGCGTATATTGCCCTGGCAGAAACTTACCACACCTTGGATCGGCATCTAGAAGAAGCAGAGGCGTACAACGGGTATCTGACCCTTAATCCAGGTGTAATCGACGGCTACATCCAGCATAAAAAAGGGGATGCCCTGTCCCGGGCAAATCAACACACCGCCGCGATCAATGCTTACCAATCAGCCCTGGCAGCTGGTGGAGAGCAGGGGAATCTGCAGGTGCAGCTGAAAATTGGCCAGGAATATGCCGCTCTGGAAGATCATTCCACTGCTGTACTGGTCTTTAAGGAGGTTTACGCTCAATCAACGAATGATTATCAGAAAGCACGGGCGGATTATTTATTGGGTCAATCGTACCTGGAACTGGGGGAACCTCAAAAAGCCCAGGAAGCCTTACTGGATGCAGTGACCCATTATCCCCTTTCCTACGATGCTTATCTTGCCCTGGTTGAATTAGTCAATAACGGTTTCCCGGTAAATGACCTGGACAGGGGATTAGTCAACTACTTCGCTGGCCAGTACAGCCTGGCGGTGGAAGCCTTCGACCGTTATCTGGCAGACCCTGAAGCCCCGGACCCGGGGACCGCATATTATTACAAAGCCTTTGCCTTACGGGCCCTGGAAAGATATGACCAGGCTCTCCAGACCTGGGATTTGATCATCCAGAATCTCCCGGATCATGACTATTATGACAACGCCTGGGAATTTAAAGCCTATACAGAATGGTGGTATCTGGGCGAGTACTCCGGAGCCAGTCAAACACTTCATGATTTCGTCGCCCAGAACCCTTATCACCAACGCGCGGCTGAATTTCTTTTTGATGCCGGCAGGGTGGAAGAAAGGGGAGGACATCTGGAACAGGCCGCTGCCTTCTGGAAGCGGGTCTATAATGAATATCCAACTTCCGCGTACGCCAACAAAGCTCTCTTTCTCAGCGGGATTACCGACATCCGCCTGGGGAACAATCAGTCCGCGCTGGAAAAATTTTCCCTGTATCAGGAATCCTCCCGATCTGCAGAAAACCTTTCCCAGGCGCTATTTTGGACCGGCAAGACCCATCAGCTGCTGGGAAACCAGGAAGCCGCCCTGGCCGCCTGGCAGGAAGCAGCAAACACTGACCCTACCGGATATTACAGTGAGCGGGCCCGGGACCTGCTTCAAAATCGGGAGCCTTTTTCACCTCCGCTGGATTACGACCTGGGATTCGATGCCCGGGCGGAGAAAATCGAAGCCCAAAAGTGGATGAGAGAAACCTTTGTTATCCCCACGGATACCAATTTAAATGGTTTGGGATCTCTGGCAATGGATCCCCGGATGATCCGGGGGACCGAATTATGGACATTGGATAAATACGATCAAGCCCGGGAAGAATTTGAATCCCTCCGGGAAGAATATTCGTACGATCCGGTGATCAGCTACCGGCTGGCAGTTTATCTGCAGGATCTGGGGCTCTACCGGCCGGCCATATTCGCAGCCCGCCAGGTGCTCAACGCGGCTGGGATGGATGATGCTCAAACCCTGAATGCGCCGGACTTCTTCAACCACATCCGGTTTGGCACCTATTACAGCGAATTAGTGATTCCTGCCGGTCAGGATTATGATATTCACCCGCTGCTCCTCTTCAGCGTCATCCGCCAGGAAAGTCTCTTTGAGGGATTTGTCCGTTCCTCAGCTGGAGCCCGGGGGCTAATGCAAATTATGCCTGCCACCGGTCAGGATCAGGCAGAAAGGGCCGGATGGCCTCCTGATTTTCAGTCAGATGACCTGTATCGGCCGGTGGTCAGTGTGACTTTCGGTGCCCAGTATTTAAATTTTAACCGGGCCTATTTTGGGGGAAATTACTATGCAACCCTGGCCGGCTATAATGCTGGCCCCGGTTACACAGCAGCCTGGTTAGAGTTAGCTAGAGGAGATCCTGACCTCTTTTTAGAGATCATTCGTTTCGAGGAAACTCAAAACTACATCAAGGGAATTTCCGAAATTTATGCTATTTATCGACGGATATACGGGCGCATACCCTGATCAGCCCTCAGCCACTTCCCGGGAAGGAAGCTGCTTCCCCTCGCCCGGAGTCTTTCAGCAGCCTTAATAACGCAGTAAAGCACCCATCCCGCCTCGCTCAGACAATTCTTTGCTATCCGATAAAACCTCTACTCGCCCGCCGGTTGTCAGCACTTTCCTGACAGCCAGAGCCCCTAAATCATCTATCTCTTCGAATTCCGCACCGCAAAAGGGACAGGATTCCAACTTCTGCGCCGTTAAATAATCACAACTTGTACATTGAAAACCATGCTGGTGGTAATCTTCTCCGATCAACAAGTTTTGAACCCGACCTTCCCTGACTGCACCTAAAATATCGTCCACCCGCAAGAGTCCGTGGCGGCCCTTTGCAGTTTCAGTGATTACTGTTTCCAACAGCACCTCTTTCCGTTTATTACTCTCCTCCTGCACCATTTCTGAAATTAACAGCTGGATCTCCTGATCAGGAATGTTCAAATCCACCTGAAAAGTACCCACGATAAGACTTTGCCAACTCCTGGATAAAAGCTGTCTGAAAGCAGAAATGTTTTTTTCCGTTCCCCCCAGAAAGACCCGCCTGATGTCATTCTTGGAAAAAAAGTCGTCTGCCCGATCAGCTGCCGTACGCATATTGCGGTTGGCGATGGTATCAATCTGCTCTCCACTCCCCTCATCTCCCCGCCAATTCCCGACGGTTTGCGATCCTCCCCCATGTTTTTGGCGCTGGATCTGCTCCCCTTCAAAGACCTCTTCTGCCAGCAAATTACCCAGATGAAATACAAAATACCGGGCTCGCTGTTGATCAATCAAAACTATCCCGTTTCCAGTATGGGAATCCAGCAAGTCAGTGAGAGGGACAATATAGGGAAATAGTCCTGTCTTTGTCCGATTCGTCACTTCCAGAGAAAGCGGAATTGCCTGAAAGAAATCTTCCTCCTGACAGGAAAAAACCACAGCACTCCGGAAGCTCTTCCAATCGTACTGATGATCAAAATAATCTTCTACAGCCCGGACATCTTCAGTAAGGTCAATCCCTTCCAGCATAGACCGCAGATGAAGCTTATGGGTGTCTGCCGGTCCCTCGGCGGGATTAGTACACAGATAAACACTCAACACCGGGCTTGGGGTTTTCAGGTTTGCCAGGGCATCCAGGTCTTCTCTAGTAAACATGGTTAATCCTTTCCCCTCTTGATTCTTCAGTCTAAAGGTTTCAGGGTCTTTCTTCCAGGGTGAGGGTGACCTCAAGCCGTTCATCTCCCCGCAGGATCGTGAGCTTTACATCGTCTCCGGGATCTTTATAAGCCAGCAGATAGCCCATAAAGTCGCTGAAATCATTGACTTCTTGATCATCTATCGCCACGATCAAATCACCGCCCGTGGGTATTTCACCTTCAAAATCAGCGCCGACTAATCCGGCTTTGTCCGCCGGACTTCCTTCCGTCACTTCCAGTACATAAACACCTGTGTAACGGGGTAAGGATAACTCCTCTTTGAGGAAAAGGCTGACTTCTTCCAAAACCCGGATACCCACGTAGGGGGAAGCATGCTCACCCCTTTCGATCAAATCCGGTATTACGTTTTTTGCCATATCAACAGAAATTGCAAATCCCAGGCCTGAATTGACCGGCTGCCCGGTAAGATCAATGCTGCTGGTCCGAATAGCAGAATTGATTCCTACAACTTCTCCCGCCAGGTTGAGCAGCGGGCCGCCCGAGTTGCCCGGATTGATTGCCGCATCCGTCTGGATGATATTCCCCGTAGCAAAAGCTCCTCCGCCCGGAGCCTGGTTCATGGAATCCATGGTTCTACCCAACGCGGAAACAATTCCTACGGTCATCGTGCTGGATAATCCCCGCGGGTTACCAATTGCCACCACCGTTTGCCCCACCTTCAAGTCCCTACTGCTGCCTTTCTCTAAGACAACCAGCTCCTTCGGAAGACTATCCAACTCCAGGACAGCCAGGTCAGAATCAGGGTCCGTTCCCAGGACAACCGCCCTGGTTTTAAATCCGGAGGGGAAATCAACTTCAAGATCATCTGCATCTTTCACCACGTGGAAGTTCGTCACCACATGCCCCTCTTGATCCCAGACAAAGCCCGTCCCTAACCCGGGTCCTTCCGCCGTCAGGGTCCGGACAGAAACTACACCGGGGTTTACTTTCTCATAAAGCTCCGGGAAACCCGTGACCACAGCATTGGATTCCTGCTCCCCGCCGATTACTTCTTTCGCCGGCGCAGTGTAGGTTTCAACTGCTGAACCATTGGATGAGAATAGTTCCACCGATTCAGGCAGCAGTGTGCAAGAAATCCCTGCCAGGGTGATAACTAATACCGCTGCGAAAATTCTAAAAATATTTTTCATACTCAAACCTTCTCCTTAAATCCACTGATTTCAATTTTTCCTTACCGGTAAACCAGCCTTTACAGAACTACTTCTGACAGCCTTGTTGTGCTTAACGTAACGACTTATTTTTATTATATACGGTTTACTCCCTTGAAAACCCCGCTTTTATAATAGATTAACGAATCCAATGCACCATCCACCAGAGGACTAAATTCCGGGAAAGGCGGTTCAATTAAATAAAAAAAACTACACCGGTGAATAAACACCGGTGAAAGTTCAACAAGAAATTCAACAATTTTTTTGTGAAGAAAAAGGACTCCCACAGAAAGTGAAAGCCTCCGCCTGAGAGGAATCTCATAGCGGAGGCGTTCGCCAAAGGAGGAAACAGTGATAAATAGGGATAATTTATCTCCCATTTCTGACCAAAATTATAACAAGTTTGAGTTCAGAAAGAACCGTATAACATCATACAGGCCATGTGACTTCTATCACAATAAAGCCGCGCTCCGGAAATCGCTTCTCGCCATTCTGCAGTGTCTTCCAAAAGAGATTGCCAAATATGCTCCCTTATTGTAAAATCATCAGCGAGTTTACCTTGCCCTCGTAGCTCAGTGGATTAGAGCACTTGCTTGCGGAGTAAGGGGTCGCGTGTTCGAATCACGCCGAGGGTGCTTCATCGGAGCGGGTAAAACCCGCTCCGTATTCGTTGATTATAGAGAGACTATCCAGAATATTTTCTTGATCCAATCCGCTTTTTTTCATTTGCTGAAAACAACAACTTGTTAAGTGAGTAAAGTAAAAGTATGAAAAAAGTCCAGGTAGTTACCGACAGCACAGCCTACATTCCACAACAACAGCTTGCTAAATACAACATAGAAGTTGTTCCCCTCAACGTCATCTGGGATAATCAAACCTACCGGGATGGGGTGGATATCACTCCCCAAAATTTTTACCAGCGCCTGCAAAAATCTAAAACGCTGCCCTCGACCTCTCAACCCTCTGCAGCTGCCTTCAAGAGCATCTTCAAAAAGAATCTGGAAGAAGACCGGGAAATAATAGCTATTTTGATCTCCTCGGAGATTTCCGGTACTGTAAATTCTGCCCTGCAGGCTAAACAGGAACTAGGCGAAAATCAAATCCAGATTGTTGATTCCCGGACGGCGGCAATGGCTGCCGGACTGCAGGTGCTCACCGTTGCCCGGGCTGCGGCAGCAGGAGCCTCTCTCGCTGAATGTCATGCCCAGGCCCTGAAAGCCCAGCACCATACGGACGTTATCTTTGTCGTTGACACCCTGGAATTTCTCCACCGCGGGGGAAGGATCGGGGGTGCGAAAAGATTGTTTGGCTCCATGCTCAACATAAAACCCATTCTAGAAATGCGCGAAGGTAAAATTGAACCTCTCGACCAGGTCCGCACCCAAAGCAAAGCAATTGAGAGGATGTTAGCCATCATGAAGGAGCGGATCGGTGAAGAACGACCTGTGCAAATCGCAGGATTTCACTCCAATGCACCCCTTCTGGCCGAGAACCTGCTCGAAAAAGCCTGTGATCAATTCGAAATCAGGGACAGCTATCTCACTGAGCTCAGCCCGGTGATCGGAACTCATGTCGGTCCCGGAACCGTGGCTTTAGCCGCCCTGCACGGGATGTAACTATCAACCGGAAACCGTTTTTAACCCGCAGGCATGGCAGTTAACCCGTATCCCCTTTTCTCTTTCGGTGTTGTAAATAAGAGAGTTTTTCTTATCAACTCAACCCCATGGAGAAATCATATGACCAAGAAAGTTGCTGTTGTTGCTGATAGTTCACCCTACATTCCAGAAAATTTAATCGAACAATACCAGATTGAAGTCATCCCCTTAAACGTAATCTGGGGAGAAGAAACCTTTTCAGACGGGGTTGACATCACCACCAGGCAATTTTATGAGCGGCTGGCCGAGGATACCATCATGCCCAGCACCTCGCAGCCCTCGGTGGCGGCCTTTGAGCAAGTCTTCCAGAAGCTGCACACCCAGGGATATCAAATCCTGGCCGTACTGCTTTCGGAGCAGCTTTCAGGAACAATTTCTTCCGCGCAGCAGGCAAAAAAAATGGTCCCTGATGCAGAGATAGAAATTTTTGATTCCCAAAGCGTGGCCATGGCCTGCGGTTTTCAGGTTCTGGCGGCAGCCCGAGCAGCCGAATCAGGGGCTTCTCTGGAACAGTGCCTGGAAACAGCTCGATTAGCCCGGGAGAACTCAGGGGTTATTTTTGTGTTGGATACCCTGGAATTCTTACATCGAGGAGGAAGAATTGGCGGAGCCAAGAAATTCTTCGGAACCCTGTTAAGAGTTAAACCGGTTTTAGCCATTGAAGATGGTGTAGTAGTATCCCTGGATCAGGTCCGCACCCATCAAAAAGCATTGGATAGAATTGTAGATCTGATCATGGAAAGGACCACCGGTCATCAGCAGGTGCGATTAGCTACTCTGCATGCAAATAATCCTCAAACGGCTGAAGATATCCTCCACAGAGCATCCCGAAAAATATCCCCCCAGGAAACTATCATTTCTGAAGTAAGCCCGGTGATCGGCACCCATGCAGGTCCTGGGGCGGTTGGGTTAGCTTATTTACTGGATATGTAAAGCACCGGTATTATACGCAAGTATTAGCAAGAGTGAAAAGAGCCTGAATTCGAGGTCAAAAATGGTCAACGATGCGAATAAAGAATCCAGGAAAATCACGTCCACACAGGACGTGGACCCCGGCGCCTTCGCGACCCGCCCATCCGCAATGACCCCACGCTGCAGCCGTCCACCAAGCACCAGTACATCAAAGCCCTGCAGAACTACCTAGACACGGGCAGCAGCCTGACCGATCCCGTTGCCCTGGCGGAGTACGCCCTGACCGTGGGCAGCTCCACCCGCGCGTTCCTGGCCGCGGCCGTGACCCGCATGGCCGACGAGCTGGAACAGCTGGCCAAAGGCGCCGCCACGCCGGACAACATCGACCGCATCCAGGCCGCCGTCTTCCGCGCGCAAGCGCTGCAAAACGCGATCTGGACAGAAATCAAACAGGGACAGAAAGCGCACACCTGGCTGACGTCCGCGGAAGCGCAGCAGTTGCTGGACGCCTGCAGGCGAAGAAGCAGCGGAAAGCCGGAGTTCAAGATCTTTACCATGCGCGACCGGCTGGCCCTCGGGCTGATGATGGCCGCGGGCTTGCGGCGCGAGGAGGCGGCCAACCTGCGCTTTGAGGATGTCAAAAAGCAGAACGAGCGCACGGTGCTGGATGTGGAGGGCAAAGGGGCCAAGGACCGGGTGGTGCCGGTCAATGACCGCCTGGCAGAAGCGATTTTAGATTGGAAGTATCTGGTGGGACCGGGCGGCCTGGTGCTGCGCAGCCTGGGGCGAAACAAGGTGCCTGGCGAGAGCATCAGCACCACGGCCTTATATGATATTGTACAGAAGCGCGGGAAACTGATCGGCAAACCCGACCTGCAGCCGCACGACCTGCGCCGCACCTACGCCGAACTCGGACGGCGGGCGGGCGTGCCCATCGAGCAGATCAGCATCCTGCTGGGGCACGCGAACATCAAGACCACCCAGGCGTATCTCAACATTGAGCTCGACCTGTAGGTGACGATCAGCGATTTCGTACCGTTCTAACTAGAGTTGATTTATGGACTCTTAGAAGCGTTCTCTCCGTGGAAAAACCATCTGCACTGCTGAAGGTTAGGAAAAAAGCACCAAAAACCACCGAAAAGGCCGCCGAGCTGGCTTCTATTAGAAATAAAACCACTATTGGCTCAACAGGAACAACAACTGCTATCAACCTTCTATCCTCCCATACTAATTGTACTTCCCCACCCCCATTTTTTGCCATATCGCAGAATCTGGACAGAATACTGTCTTGACAAAACTCCTCCCTGAATGGATAATACCTAATACACGAATTGATCAATACGTTATCTTGTGCAATTCAAAAGCCCAGTGGATAGAAAAAGGTGCAAACCAGATGGAAAAGAAAATAGGCTCTGCAGCTGTCCGTCGAAATTTTGGACAATTGTTAGAAGAAGTGCATTATCGCGGGGATACTATTGTCGTTGAACGCCGCGGCCGCCCAATGGCTGCCCTGGTACCATTGGATCTCTACGAGAACTGGCAGGAGTTGCGAGAACAATTCTTTGCTTTAATTGAGGATGCTCAAAAGCGCAATCAGGATGTGAAGTCAGAGGTCATTGAAAAAGAAATTGGAGACGCCATCCGCGCTGTGCGACAAAGGGAATAAACAAACGGGCAAATCCTCATGAGAGTTGTCATCGACACCAACGTATTCATCAGCGCTGCCATCAATCCTCACGGTGCTCCCGCCAAGGTACTTGACGCCTGGCGGGATCGTCAATACGAACTGCTCATCTCTCAGTCGATCCTGGAGGAAGCGCTTGAGGTTATCAGGCGTCCCTCCATACGCGCCCGTCATGGATGGACGGATGAAGAAATTGAGATCTTCTTCTTGGGAATCCGTTTGTTTGCGGTGCTCACCCCGGACGAATTGGATATCGCTGAAGTTGAGGATGATCCTGACGACGACAAGTTCTTGGTCTGCGCTGTTGAAGGTGCGGCCGACTACATCATCTCAGGAGATCCACATCTCTTAAACATGGGTTCCTACCAGGAAATACCCATCCTTAACCCACACCTGTTTTTGAACACCTTCTCTTCCCAAGAAACAAAACCTGACTAATCGCTCGCGGTCTGCGATCCATTGTATTATCCACAGACCACAGATTGAAACCTGGGTTGTAGTTCCACCATTTCTAAATTAGGACGGAGCACGGACCAGCAGACCCAACCTGCAGCCCCACTACCCCAGGGAGACATACGCAGAATCAGGATGCAGAGCGGGTGTTTCTATCGACAAATTAGAATACGGCTTGGAGACACACAATCAAAAAAACCCCTCGGCACTCTCGTCCTCTCCCAGCCAAGGTTTTCCATACGTGGGATACCAACTGGTTTGTGAGTAGCAATGTGATATCAGCCTACTGATAAGCATCGGTTTCTTCTAGAAGATCTAAAAATTACTTGACATTTTGTGTAGTTATGGGGGATAATATCCCCCATATGAACACAAAACGTAAACCAACCAACGCCTTTTTTGATACACATTCTGTTTTCTCCCTGGAAGAAGCAGTCCAATACCTGGCGCCTTCTGGCGAGAAATCCAATGCAATAGAAAGACTAAAGTATCACCTGGCTGCAGGCAGGCTAAAAAGCCTGGGCAGAGAACTTTATGCTGTTGTTCCCCCCGGTGCTACAGCGGACAGCGTCAATCCAGATCCTTTTCTGGTGGCAGCGGCTGCCCGGCCAAATGGCGTTTTTGCCTACCACAGCGCCCTGGATCTCCTGGGAGCAGCGCATTCTTCTTGGAATGCACATACCCTGTTTGTAGATTCCCGCAGGCGCCCCATTGCACTCAAAGGCGCATCAATAAAATTTCTGGTTCATCCTAAGCCGTTCCTGGAAAATAACGGACGGGACATGGGTACAAGAAAATTAGAGCGGCGGGCGAGATGGCTGCGCACGACAGGGCCAGAAAGAACGCTGGTCGAATGTTTTCGCAATCCTCATTACGCCGGAGGCCTGGAAGAGCTTGTCGTCTCTGCTAGCGGTTTTCCCGTTCTGGATCTAGATCTACTATTTGAGATTCTGGAGATCTATTCCTTTCGCAAGTTGTTCGCAGCTGTGGGCTGGTTCCTGGAAAATAATCAGAAAACTTTTCACGTATCGGAACAGTATCTCCGGGACCTGGAAACGCGCTGTCCGCAATCTCCGCAATACATAATTCGCGACCAGCACGGCGGAACCCTGTTCCGCCGCTGGAACCTTATTCTTCCTGATGAGCTGAATAAGCTCGGGGGGCCGAATGATTCCTAGTCGAGAGTTTATCGAGCAGGCTGCCGAACAAACAGGATACCAGGCTTCTTCCCTGGAAAAAGTAGTTATGCTTGGCGATTTAGCGGCAGATATATCACGACATCCGCTGATGAAAAACGGGCTCCTCCTGAAAGGTGGTACTGCCCTCAATCTGGGATTCGGGCCCCCCAGCAGGTTGGCAGTTGATCTTGATTTTAACTACGTTGGACACCTTGACCGGGAAAAGACGCTCCAGGACCGACCCTATACGAAAAGGCTGTAATTGATCTGGCCCGCAAGAAGGATTATGTTGTGCAGCAGTCTGCAGATTCCTTTGCGGGCCGCAAGATCTTTTGTAGCTATCAATCAGTTCTGGGGCCCAACGATCGAGTCGAGATCGATCTGAACTATCTCTTTCGCTTACCAATAGATCAACCGGAAACCCGGGACCTCTGGCAACCAGGAGAACTTACTGTCCCCCGAGTGAATGTTGTCGGTCCGCACGAGTTGTTTATTGGCAAATTCTTAGCAGCCATCGACAGGTCTGCTATCCGCGATATTTGGGACATTGGGCAGATACCTCGTATCGCTCCAAATATCACAAAGTCCCGGGATTTTAGGGCCAGGCTCATTGCCTTATCAGCAATCCTTGATCACCCTTTATACGAGTACTCGGTAGAGCGGATCAAAGACCGTTTACTCCCTCAGTCCATTGAGACTCGACTTCTACCCATGCTAAGTATTAGAGATATTGACATGATAGACAAATCAATCCATGAGGCGCTGGAGATCATCGCGTCTGTGCTGGAATTATCTGCTGGCGAGCTGAAATATATTAATGCGGTCACCCAAGGAGAATTACACCTGGAGTATCTTTTTCCTGACAATATATCGGCGGCAGAAAGATTAGCAAACCACCCTGCTCTGTTATGGAAAATACATAATGTGCAGCAAGAAAAGAATAAGTCCTGACCGCCTGGCAGACGCCTTGATTGACTGGCGTTTTCTAGTCGGCCCAGATGGATTTGTGCTGCGCAGCTTTGGGAGAAACAAGAAACCAGGCAAAAGCATCAGCGCCACCGCTCTTTATGACGTTGTTCAAAAACGGGGAAAAATAATTGGGAAGCCAAATCTTCAGCCACATGATCTCAGACGAACTTATGCAGGGTATTTTTGCATATCCCCCCAAAAAGGTATATTCCAGAGCAAGCCAATCCTGCATATGCATCGATTTCCAGCTTAAATAGACAGCTTGTAACTTGGTTCGGATTGATCTTCCCTCCCAGGCCTGGTCCTTCTCCAACGACCCCGCTATCGTTATTCTACCCTGATTTCCAGCTCCAAATATGCAACAAACCTCAAGCTAAAATATAATTTTAGAACCTCGGGGGAATTTCTGGTACCACTAATCTTCTTGTTGTGATCAGATCAATGGATGAGTTAACACCACCCAATAGATTAAAAAAAAGCAAAGTGCTGAAGAAGGGGATGCTCATGGCTGAAGAAACCACTAAAAAGGCAGCGAAAAAGCGATTGAAGATCCTGGAGGCCGATGAAATAGAAGCGGTTTTTTAGGTATCTTGCAGAATCGTGCGAAAATGTACGGGATTGGAATTAAAAGAATAGCTTCTATTGATTTTTTTTAGGTCCGCACCAGGTTTTGATCAAGAACATATTCGCCATACAAGAGGACATTATCCCAACCAACCGGGCTGATATGCTCAAGTAATGAGAGGTTCACCCTCGCTTCTTCAGGGTTGCCTTCCAGGATAACGCGGTGGATCTCCTTGGCCTGCCAGTAAATGATGGAGGCAATGAGTAAGGTCAGACAGCTGCTGGAATTCCGCTGAGCCTGCAACCCTCGCCCAGTGATGACGCCCTGTTTGCCGTAAGCAACTTGTCGTGCCAGGGCATGGACCCGCTCCCCTTTGAGCAGTCCTCGCCGGGAACGTTTACGCAGAAGGGGGTCAGGCATGTACTGCAAGATATACTCCGTTTTGAAAATGCGTCCCCATTCTCGGTTGGCACGATAGAAATAATTCTGGTTACTGAATCCAACCAGTCGTTTCAACGCTGTTGATGCCGTAGTATGCCCATTCTCGAATGAAGCGTAGATCTGGCCCATACGATCCCATTGGTCGCAAATCCAATCCATGTGAATGGTGCGGCCAGCCCGGTCGACCAGGGAGGCTAGCGGTCCGTAATCTTTGGCCGCATCAATCCGATAAACGCGCTGCTTCTGCAGGCCCCGAATACGCGGTGCAAACCGTCGAACATTGATTATCTTGTCCCTGCCCTGGATATTCCTTACTACCACCATGAACGCTGGGATGGTGCGGGATATCCTCAGGGATTATCTGGGGGTGAGATTCCACTCGCAACCAGGATCTTTGCTGTTGTGGATGTTTGGGATGCCCTTGAATCCGACCGCTCCTATCGTGATGCCTGGCCGGTAGAGAAAGTGGTTGAATACCTCAAGGATCAGTCTGGAAAACACTTTGACCCTCAGATCTTTAATACCTTTCTGAACTTGATCTGCAAAGCCTGATCCCCTTGGATTCAGATACCTATTCAGCAAAACAGCCGGGATGCTGACTGGCTTTGGGTGCATCTCAGGTCAGCTCAGCAGGTTCAAGGATGGATTCCTGCTGCGCATCTCGCAGAATTACTTCAAGTTGTGGGGTCTTTTTAGATGGAAGAAAATAATCTGCTAGTTGATATGGGCCGGTAATGATTTTCCTGCGAATGATCAGGGATCCTTGTTGGTCCGGTTCCACACGCCAGCGAACCAGCATGATCAAACCTTGATCGATTTCTATTCCGGTTATCCATTGGGGATGAATGCAGCATCCAGTATTGAAATACCTTGTTTCTCTGGGACTGGAAAGCACAGCACAGTGCGTGTGACCAGATAACAGGGGCTGGTTGTGTTCTTTGCTCCAATCCATCAACTGGCATTCAACTTCTCTGCGCATGTCAGGGTTGTGAGCTACCCGGTAAGGGTTTTGGATCCCGATCTTCTGCAAGGGCTGCCACAGGTAGCGCAAAAGGAATCTGCTCAGGCACCACAGGCCCTCATTGAGGAGTTCTCCCTGGTGCCCGTGGGTGACCAGGATGCTGCCCCCTCCGGGCTGATATTCCAGGAGCAATCCTTCATGGATAGTTATCCCGGGAAACAGCAGTTCGGGTTCGCAGTCGGAGCAACTCTGCATGGTGGATAGATGCATGGCAGCGTATTCCCTGTCCTTGTAAAGGATGTCATGATTTCCGTGGATGAGGTAGAATCGCCCCTCCAGGTAGTACTCCCTCAGGATCCGGTATATTTCTGGGTGGGCTTGTTGAATGACCCGGGGAGAGGAGTTTTTCATAAGTTCATCCCCATCCCCTACTTCTATGTAAGTGAAGCCTTCTCTCAGATAGAATTCAAGGGCGTAGGTATAGATATGATGATTGCTGGCAAATTCATCCGCAAAGCTGTTGTCACCCCGGTGCACATCGCTGAAAAATATGATCTGGCTGTGGTCATCGATGGCGATGCTCGAGGCGGTCCTCAAGACCAGAGACAGGCGTTTGTGTTTTCGGTGCATTGTGTTTGACACAGTTTTCTCCCCTTAAAAAATACCATGATCACTCTTTCCTGCCATCAATGGAGTGTAAAGACTATGTTAAGGTTCGCTTAACGACAATTAAAATTACTCACCCCTGTTGCCTTTTTCCGACATACTATTCGATCGCGTTTCTTGCTCATATAAGTCTCCTGTTTCTGTTGTTCTTGATTCTGTACCCAAAAAAAGTTGGCGCGCCCCACCTTTTAAACCGGCTTACACATTCTTTGCGAGGTAGATAGCTCCCCCCTCTCAAGATATCTCTGAGAGCTTGAGCCGCCCGCAGCGGAACAACAATATTCAAACGAACCAGTTCATCCAGCCCCACAAAATACCATGAACCTCAACTCCCTCTTCTTCTGCCAGCCGCCTGAGATACTTGTCTCCAATGATCAATATATCCCCACGCTCCTGAGCCGCAACAAAAGCGAATAAGTCTTGAGTTGAAATAGACGTATTCTCTCCCTTTAAACTAATTATCACTTCGTAGTGCTTGGCTTCAAAATGTATGGATTCATACACCAAATTAGAAAGTTCTGTGACAGACGGTTCCTGGATTATCTCCTGTTCCTCAATCACATCCGGTATATCAACTGCATAAGGCAATCCCTGAAAATCCAGTAAAAGGTTGCCGGCGATCAGGTCGAACAACACGCTCGCATCGAGAACGCAGCAGGTATCCAGATCCGACATCAAATCTCTTCCCCCTCAAATTCTCGGATTGGCTCTTGAATCAACTCCTCCGCCCTCGGGCGGGAAATCACATTTTCTGTCAAGGCGCGAAGGACAAGCTGCTTCATCCTCTGAGATCGTTCCTCTTTCACCTGGTCGCCAGGTTCCCCCACATGCCAATCCCGCTTGCGGATACCGATGTGCATCTTCCTGGCTTTGGACTCGGATATAATGCCTAAATCCTTAGCTCAATATATCCAGGCTTGCATGCTTAAGCCATACTTATGCTTTAGAATATGCAGCTCTTGAACACTCAGTCTTTGGCGGTGTTCGCCCAACTCTTCAATCGCCTTCTGTCTGGGCACCAAGAAAGCACCCGCAAATCGATGGGCTGCTTTTTCCTCATCAACGTTGTCCGATAAATCCAGCAAGATATGTCCCAGTTCGCGCGCAAGATTAAACCGCTGCCTATCTCCGGGAATTCCCCCCTTCACTACGATGACGGGAATCCGTTCATTTGCCCAAAAGACTAAAGCATCAAAGTGGTCCATGTCCTCGTCAAGGGTCCACACTTTGATTCACCGTTTTTTCAGAACCTCAATCATATTATTAATGGGATCGAGTCCTAGCTCCCAAATCTCACGAAGCTGGACTGCAGCTTTCTCCACATCTTCCAGGCTGCGTATGGGCCGCTTGAGCTGAGGGTCCGAAAACCGAGGAATGTCGCTAAACAATGCTTCTACTTGCAAATACCGCTCTACCCAATCCCGGGTCCGCTCCAAAATTTTACTCTCTGCTTTTTTGGATAACGCGGTTCTTTTTCGAAACATCGGTATTGATAAACTAATCTCGATGGGTCTAAGTAAATATTCAATTTTGACATCCAAAACCTTGGCAAGCTTAATCAAGACCTGGGATCTGGGGACATTGATATCTCGTTCGTACTTCGAAATTGACATCCGACTCACACCAGCTTCTTCCCCTAGCTCCTGCTGACTTAACCCGGCCATCTTCCTTGCCATTTTCAGGCGTTCCCCGATAACCATAGTGGCTCCTTTCATTGCTCCTCCTGTATGGTTTTTACATTTTATTCCTATTTGTAAACCCTTTGTGCTGATAGTTTCCTGACATGAAATTTTTTTGGAAATTTTCGCACCCTCCTTGTTTAACTAAACGGCCCTTTAGTTAAGCTTTTCTGCTCAACGCTCCTCATTTTTCTGGGGGCGTTGAGTTAGGTCAAGGATTGATGGTACACTTAAGCTTGGAGAAAACTCATGGACGAAATCAATCTATCTAACGCTGACGAAATTCCCCTTCCGCCAGAAGAAATCAAGGTGAGGGAATTCACCGCAAAAGCCTATCCTGATGGGCAAAGGATTCGACTGCGTATCAAGTTTACCCCCTTTCAAAAAAACCCCAGCGCTGAGATATCAATAAATGACGAGAAAGGAAACCTGCTCTCTTCCACGCACATTATTGAAACTATTGACACCTCCACAGAAATCACCATCCACCTCCCCGGCAAAGCTGCCAAGGGGAATTATTCGGCTTCCCTCAAAGCGTTTTATCTGCAGGAACTATCCTCCAAGCGTGATCCCGAACTGGTTGAAGGTTTGGAACAAATTCCTATCGGGGAAAAAACAGCCCACTTTGAAATCAAGTGAAAAAAGCTTTTCCTGCTTCCTTCGTCGCCAAAATGGATGCTCTCCTGGGGGAAGAAGCTTCCCTCTTCTGGAAAGCCCTTCTTGAGCAGCCGTCCCATGGTGGCCTCAGATTAAACCCATTAAAAACAACCCTTTCAGAGCTGCGATCTCTCCTCAACCTCAATCTAACCCCTGTTTCCTGGGCGCCGCACGGTTATTTCATCGACCCCCAGGCAGATCTCGGGAAACATCCCCTGCACGCAGCGGGCCTGTTCTACTTGCAAGAACCTTCAGCGATGTCCCCGGCTGCTGCCCTAAACCCCCAACCCGGCGAGCGGATCCTGGATCTGGCCGCAGCTCCCGGGGGAAAAACCACCCAGATCGCCTCCCTGATGAAAGATCAGGGCCTGCTGATTGCAAATGACCCCCATCCTCAACGGGTGTATGGATTGGCCCAGAACCTGGGGCGCTGGGGGACAAAAAACGTCATCATCACCCAGGAAAGACCCCAAAAGCTGGCGGAACATTTCGGGGCTTATTTCGATAAAGTGCTGGTAGATGCCCCCTGCTCCGGAGAAGGCATGTTCCGACTGTATCCAGCTGAAAGAAAACAATGGAGTGAAAATTTTGTGGAGCGCTGTGCCAGAAGACAGGATGAAATTCTCTGGTATGCTGCGAAATTGGTCCGCCCCGGAGGGATCCTGGTCTATTCTACCTGCACCTTTTCTCCCCAGGAAAATGAGGGCCGGATTGCCCAATTCCTCAATGCCAGGGAGGATTACCAGATTACCGGAATCGAGCCGCTGGCGGATCTATCAACCGGAAGACCAGCCTGGGTCAACGGACCGGAAGGTTTAAAACAAACCCGGCGAATCTGGCCCCACCTGAGCAAGGGAGAGGGCCACTATATAGCCCGGTTAAAAAGAAATCCCGGGGACAAGGTTGAGAAGCAAGCTTCTACCTATAAAAAACAAGACCTGACCCCAGAGGTCTCAGCTCTCTATCAAGATTTATACCAGCAGCTGTTCAAACCCCAGGCTGAGCTGCCTTCCCTGGATCCCGACAACAGCAATATTTCACTTTTCAATGATCAATTATTTGCCGTCCCTCCTGATTCTCCGGATATCCTGGGTTTGCGGGGAATTTCCTGGGGATGGCATCTGGCAACCCGCAAAGGAACCCGATTAATCCCTTCCCATGCCCTGGCGCTGGGTTTAAACCCTGAAAACGTGCGATCAGTGTTAAAATTGGGCATAGATGACCCGGAACTTATTCGCTATTTCCGGGGGCTGACCATCGATAAGCCCGGAGATTCCGGTTGGGTCCTGGTCTGTGTTGAAGACTATCCCGTGGGTTGGGGAAAAAGGACTGACGGTAATATTAAAAGCCATTCCCCCAGATGGTTGAGACAGTTCTAAACGAGTAATTGAAGTTATGCTGAGATCTGAGATACCAGAAGATGAAGGTGCCCCCGACTTTTGGTCGGACAGGTTAAGTCTGATTGCTGCCGGCTCACTCGGTGTCATCCTCATCCTAATTTTGACTTTTTCCCTGGGGTCTCCAGGAAAACTTTTTGCCTCCCGGACTGAAACAGCCCCGGCAGCCCTAAACACATCTCCCCCGACCAGCCCCACACAGAGCCACTCGTCAACGCCCACCCCTGCACCAACCATAACACCTCTGCCATCTATAACAGCCGTCTCCAACGGCACGCCGGAGTATGTTCATTTCAAGCCCAGCTACGGAACACTGATCCTTTCCCTCCACCACCAGGGTAAATACCAGCTGTTTGCTTATCAACCCTTTCTGGATTACGAAGCAGGCGAATTAACCGGTTTGCCCTTAACCCAGATCACTCATGGAAATTGGGACAATATCCATCCAGCAATCAGCCCTGATGGAAAGTGGATAGCCTTTGCTTCCAACCGGGAAGGCCGCTGGGATATTTACCTGCTTGATCTGGATTTTGGAGAAATTTCCAATTTTTCCAATTCTGCTAGTTATTCCGCCTACCCGACCTGGTCACCGGATGGAAAATGGTTGGCCTATGAAGCTTACCGGAATGGTAACCTGGAAATCATGATCCGTGGTGCAGCCGGGGAAGGCGATGAAATCAATATATCCAATAATCCCGCGGATGATTTCTCACCTCACTGGTCGCCGCAGGGTAGAAAGGTCAGCTACATCACAACCCGGGACGGAAAGAAACAAATATACATCGCTGACCTCGACCATATCGACGAGGAAAAGATATTTCCCCTGAGGATAGACGACATCAACAACCTGGGTCATCCCATCTGGTCAGACCAGGGCAGGTTCCTCGCCTGGTCCGGTGAAGATCATCAGGGACACAACCAGGTGTATGTCTGGGATAGTGAAAACCCGGAGGTTAATCCGGTGGAATACGGCCTGGGCGATTGGCCGCTCTGGGGTGGCGGGGGGAATCTGTTATACACCACAATCGAGTCCCCAGAGGAAACTTATCTCACAGCCTATCCCAGCAAAAAAACTGCTCCCCAGGTTATGCTGCCGGCAGTGAAATTACCCGGCCGGGTCCGGGGATTATCCTGGGCGGCAGACATTACCCTGGAGGCCATTGATACTTCTCTCTTTGAACCTGATCCAAAAGATCTCTGGACCTGGACCCATGGCTCACTTGAACAGGTGGGAAACAAGGACCTGGATTTGATCATCCTCGATGATGTTCAGGCTCCTTCACCAAAGTTAAATCAACTGGCCGTGGATTCGTTTGCTGCTTTAAGAAAACAAGTCAAGATAGAATCCGGTTGGGATTTTTTGGGGGAACTGACCAATGCCTACCAATCCCTCACCACTCCCCCGGAAGCCGGGATCCAAAAGAATTGGCTTTATACCGGCAGGGCAATTGAAATAAACAACCTACCTTTAATGGCAGATTGGATGATAGTCGTCCGGGAAAAATATGGAGCCCACACTTATTGGCGCCTGTTTCTCCGGGCTCGTTCTCAGGATGGATCCCAGGGACAACCCCTGAAAGAGTACCCCTGGGATTTTGATGGTCAGCAAGCCGGTTCCCTTCAAGCCTATGAAGCCGGTGGTCATCAGCGAAATACAATCCCCTCCGGGTATTGGATTGATTTCACCGAACTGGCCGCTTCTTACGGCTGGAAGAGGTTCCCGGCCTTACCCTATTGGAGATCAACCTATCCGGCCAGTCAATGGAATCTCTTCGCCTTTACCCAGGAATTGACCTGGGAACAAGCGATGCTGGAAATATACCCCTCGGCTGTATTGATCACCCCCACCCCGCTGGTCGATACTCCTCCAAACCCGTGATCCAAATGATACCCGGACGCATCCGCACGCTTTTAATCTTCCTTGGAATCTGTTGGATAGTATCTGCAGGCTGCCAGACAACCGGAACACTGGTTCCCAGCCCTGAAACTGACAGCCTGGTTCAGGATTTCACCCCATCGCCATCAGGGGCCGGGCAGCCCACCCTTTCAGCCAGTCCTTCCCCCTCGCCAGTTCCTTCCTCTACCCCTGACTCAGGTGTACCGCTCGAGGTGAAAAGTTCCCCGACCGCGGCGGTCGAGCTGCCCCGGTTATCCTTTCCTACCCCCACTCCAGGCAGCCGTTCCCCCTGGCGGCCACCGGTTTATCCAATTCCCTGGGCTCCAAATCCTTATGACCATTTTTATTTCTCCCGCCCAATTGCAGCGGATGATATAGACAGACCATTTTCAAATTATGGTTACGGGGATGTCTACTTTGAAAACGTGGTTCACACCGGTATTGATATCCCCGGCGAGCAGGGAACCCCGGTCTACGCCGCAGGCCCAGGGAAGGTCATCTGGACTGGCTATGGTTATTACCGGGGCAGCTCGAATATCCTCAATGACCCTTACGGGAAAGTCGTCGCCATTAAACATTCATTTGGTTATCAGGCTCAGCCCTTATTTACCGTCTATGCCCACCTGGAGGATATCACCGTCCGCAATGGTCAGTACGTACAAGCTGGTGATCAGGTTGGGATAATGGGTGAAACCGGCCATACCACCGGTCCTCACCTCCATTTTGAGGTCAGAATCGGCGAGGATAACTATTTTGCCACCAGAAATCCAAATTTATGGTTAGCTCCTCCCCAGGGTTGGGGTTTGCTTATCGGCCAAATCCGGGATGGATCAGGCCGGTTGTGGGAACAACAGACTATCTACCTGCACAGCCAGCTGGATGCCCGGCTGCAAAACACCGACCAAGATCAACTATGGATCGCCCGCACCTATAAAAATGAGGCCATCCACAGCGATCCCTATTATCAAGAAAACCTGGTTTTTCCGGATTTGCCCGCAGGAACCTATCAGATAAATATCCCCATGACTGAATACGGGTTAGTCTTTACCCATCAGATCGAAATTTTTCCCGGTCAGGTTTCCTATTTTCAATTCCAGCTCTGGGATGGATTCAAGGATGGGCCCCCGCCAACGCCGACCGTAAATTTCTCCCCAGCCCCTTGACGTTTAGAACATTTGTGCTACACTTGAAATATAACCTGCCTGATGCCCAGCGGGGAAAAGCATAAGAAGTCATTAACCAAAACCGGAGGTTAATCATGTCCGATGACCCGAAAAAAACCGCCTTAGATAAAACATTAAAAGAAATTACCAAACGCTTTGGGGAAGGAGCGATCATGAAACTGGGAGATGCCAAGAGCTTGGAAGTCGATGCCATCCCCACCGGGACGATATCCCTGGACCTTGCTCTTGGAGTTGGAGGAATTCCCAAAGGCCGGGTGACTGAAATTTACGGTCCAGAAGCCTCCGGGAAAACAACGATCTGTCAGCACATCGTCGCTGAAGCCCAGAAAATGGGTGGGACTGCAGCTTTTATTGACATGGAACACGCCCTGGATCCCGCTTACGCTGCCCGGACGGGTGTAGATATCAAGAATTTGCTGATCTCTCAACCGGATACCGGGGAACAGGCTTTAGAAATAGCAGAATCCCTGATCCGCTCCGGAGCCGTTGATGTCATTGTCATCGATTCAGTTGCCGCCCTTGTCCCTCGAGCAGAAATTGAGGGTGATATGGGCGACGCCCATATGGGCTTAATGGCCCGGTTAATGTCCCAGGCGCTGCGCAAACTATCCGGGGCGATCAAACAAACTAATACGTCCCTGATTTTCACCAACCAGCTGAGGGAAAAAATCGGCGTTGTCTTTGGTAACCCAGAAACCACTCCCGGGGGAAGAGCGCTGAAGTTTTACTGTTCCGTCCGTCTTGATACGCGGAGGATCCAATCCATCAAATCGGGCTCTGAAATCATCGGCAGCCGGGTGCGGGTAAGGGTTGTGAAAAACAAAGTAGCCCCTCCTTTCCGGACTGCAGAGTTTGACATCATGCATGATGAAGGTATATCCCGGGTTGGAGATATCCTTGACCTCGGTGTAGAAATGGAAGTCATTGATAAACGCGGTTCCTACTATTACTACGGCGATGATATGCGTCTTGCCCAAGGACGGGAAAACGCCAAAGACTTCCTCCGCGATAACCCTGATCTGGCCAATGAAATTGAACAAGAAATCCGTGAAATGTCCCCCAACATAAAATCCAACAATGATTTCGAAGAAGAAGAACCAGAGGAACAAGAAGAAGAATAAAGTTACCGCTTTCTATCCTCTCCTGGCTGTTATTTTCCTGGTGCTGTTCTCAGGATGCGCCAACCAGCAGAAGAATGTCGAAACAACGGCAACTGTCCAGCCTTTCGTGCCGCCGGGTTCTCACCCTGCAACAGCTGCCCTGTCCACGCCTGATCAGGGACCGGCCCCCACCGTCAAGAGTGACTGCAATAACCAGCTTGACTTTGTCGAAGATCTGACCATTCCTGATGGAACGTCCGTAACAACAGGAGAGCAGGTAACCAAGCAGTGGTTGGTCGAAAATTCTGGCACCTGCGATTGGAACCGGGAGTACAGCCTCCGGTTCGTATCTGGCGATCCATTAAACGCCCCAGTAAAAATTCAGCTTTTCCCCGCCAGACGGGGTTCTCAGGCAGTTATTCAGATCACCTTCACCGCTCCAGAATCATCTGGTAGTTATGTGACTATGTGGCAGGCTTTTGACCCCCGGGGCGACCGCTTTGGGGATCCTTTTTATATGGAAATTAACGTCGAAGAAGATCAATCTTGAACGGGAGTTAAGTGATGTCCTCCGCAAATTCCAGCACCGAACGTGTTCAACAAGCACTTCAAGATCTGGGGTTAGCTTACCAGGTTCAGCAATTACCCCAAAGCACCAGGACCGCTCAAGCTGCAGCTGAGGCAGTAGGCTGCCGTCTGGGGCAAATTGTCAAATCACTACTCTTTGAAGATTTAGCTGCTCACCAACCAATTCTTATCCTGACCAGCGGCGAAAACCAGGTGGATGAAGAACTGGTCTCTGCTGCTCTTGGTCAGCAGATTCAACTTGCCTCTCCTGACTTCGTTCGGAATAAGACGGGTTTCGCCATCGGGGGCGTCGCTCCGGTCGGGCTGCGGGAAGATATCCCAACCTACATAGATCAGGATTTGCTGTCCTTTCCAGCTGTCTGGGCGGCGGCAGGCAGCCCCCGGGCTGTTTTTCAAATCTATCCCCAAGAGCTGATCAAGGCCACAGGAGGAAAGGTCATTCAGGTTTGCTGAACATCATTGATTGGAAAGCCGCCCGCCCCTTTTTTCCCCTCGGCAGCTGCGGCTTCAGCCAGCAGTGAATGAATCTCTAAAGGCTCCCCCTTTTCCGGAGCTCTTTCCAGCCACAGGGCATCCGCCGCACAGCGGTCTACACAAACACCACACCCCATACACGCTTCATCTCTCACCAGCGGGATTTCCTCTACCATACTAATAGCATCAAAGGGACAACTCGTTTCACAAATCCCGCATCCCTGACACTGATCTTCCCTGATCCGGCAGAGATAACCGGAAGAATTCAGCATCAAAGTTCCATTTCTCTGGGCCTGCATCGCGCCGCAGCAGCAAGAACAACAATTACAGATCGCGTAAAACCGATCCAGCATGGCGTCCTTAAAAAAGGCATGGTGGACATGGCCCCGTTCGTGTTCGGCCTGAAGGATACGTACTGCTTCCCGGGAATCGATCCCTCGAGCATGATCAGGTTGATGTTCCAGCACAAAACTGGCAAAGGGTTCACCCACGATCAAACAAACATCAACCGGGGAACAGGGATCGGGGCGCACACTCCGGCAAGGGCAATCCAGGGCGACTATGTGGTCCGGATTCTTAAGCACAATATCCCTGGCTGCGGCATAAGGGATGATCGGTTCCAGATCCTGGAGGGAGATTTCCTGCTCAATTGACACTAATCCAGAAGCGGACTCCGTGCTGACTACCTTCCCATGATAAGTATCCGCAAACGTGAGCCCTCCATTGCTCCCCGCACCCCCGGGAGAAAACCAGTGAGAAACCAGGTTAAATAACCTGCGGAACACACCGGCTAACCGGTGTTCACCGGTCCCTATCCCGATATAAAAATAAGGCCAACGACCATACACATAACCATGGATAAAATCAAAAAAAGAATAGCCGGGTATGGTCCTTCCTTCCCGGTAAAAATCGCGGGCAGCTTTTCTCCGACCTGACACCTTCTCAGATTTCATCAACTTACTCCTTCCAGGATAATTACACTAATTGTACTGACCAAACTTCCGCTTGACTTGCCCATTTAAACCGGAACGGCCCCATCAGGACTGAATACCCTGATGGCAGCTTCACCCGATACCGGACATTGATATTCACAGATCCCACAGCCAATACACAGCTCACGCTGGACATGCGGCTGCTGGACAACAAAAACCTCGCCGCTGCTGTCTTTAAGTTCAACTTCACGCAGCTTGATCGCCTTTTCAGGAATGGGACACATCTCTTCACAAACAATACAATCCTGTTCATCAGCCCAGGCAATACAGCGGCTGCGGTCAAGATAGGCCTTTCCGATCACCTGCTGCCTTTTACTTTCCAGGGTCATCTCATCAATAGCCTGCACCGGGCAAACTTGACCACAGGCGTTGCAGGAATAATCACAATACCCCAACCGGGGAATCAGAATAGGCGACCACAGCCCCTCCCATCCCGACTCGCCAAGAGAAGGTTGGATAGCTCCGGACGGACAGACAGCTGTACAATTTCCACAGCGGGTGCACCGGGATAAAAACTCCGGGTTTTGAGCGCCAGGCGGCCTTATCAGGTAGGGGTGGGAGCGGCGGGAAGCTTCACTGGACTTAAACAAACCCCATCCCAGAATAGACAACCCGGCGGCAGCTAACACCTGCCGTCTGTCAGGATCATATTCAGCCCAACCTGAAAATGAAATTTCTCTGGGAAATTTTACTGCCCGGCCTTGGCAAAACCGCAAGCATTCCATACACATGATGCATTCTGAATGCTCACAACCTCCCGACCGGTACCCGGAAATCGCCCCGGTGGGACAACCAGATTCACACAGTCCGCAGTTCGTACAATTCTCCCCCACCCGGCACTTAAACACGGCCCCCTTACTGATGATTCCCAGAAAACCACCCAAAGGACATAGGTACCGGCACCAGAACCGGGGAGCAGCGGCATTCAAGCCAATTACTCCCAAGAATAACCCTGCGTAAAGGAGGGAAAACCGATAATCAACAGAGGTTGACCGCAAAACAAAATTTCGGACCAGCCCATCCAACCTGCTGATTGCTGGTCGAAGAAAGTCAACCGGATAAAGCACAGTCGCTAACCCTGTAAATATTTGTTCCAGGGCAGGCCAGACCACTGCTGCCAGGATCCTGGACAGCAAGGTCAGAGGATCCAGGATCAATAAGGTCAAATTAGACAACAAAGCAAGGCAAAGGATACCTATCAGCAAGAAGACTTTAATCCTTCTCCAGGAATCAGAGATTGGAGGGTTTCCCTGACCCTGATTACGGAGCGGGATCCAGTCTAATAAGCTACCCAGAGGACATAACCACCCGCACCAGACCCGGCCGAACATCACGGTCAGGAAGACAGTCACCAAGGCTAAGCTTGTTCCCGCCAGGACCTTTTTACCGGCCATCAGGTTCGTCAATCCGACCAGCGGGTCAAGAAAAAAAGGAAGATTAAGCAGCCAGTCCCGGGAAATTTCTCCCCCGGCAGAACTCCTGACCAGCGCCGCAAAAAGGGCCAGAAATGAGATAAAAGTGATCACCTGAATCACCTGACGCGCCGTTACCCAGGGAAATTGGCTGCCGGAGATCCGCTTCCATCTACCTTCAGCTGACATCTAGCTCCTCGATTTTCAAATTATCCAGATCACTCCTTCCCAAACCCAACGCGGAGCCTGCCCGAACGAAATCAAGATTGTTTGGTTTCAGTCCAAAAAGAGTGGCTGCATAGCTGTCCGCCGCCACAATATCCCGCGCAGCGATAAGGGTGTCGGCCTTTTTGACATCGCTCAGGTTTCCCCCACTGGGACCATGGTTCATCAGCATCCGGACAGCATCAACCACCACCAGATGTGAACGAACCCTGGAGTTCAGATCAGCTAATTTTTGCCCTAAATTTTGATGCATCGCCGGTCTATTGGAGATCACTCCCAGCATGTTTTTCATTCCCAGGGTCATTTTTGCCAGTCCGTGATGTTTCACCAGGGGAACATTGATCAACACATCAGCCTGCAGCACATCCTGGTAAATCTGACACTGCTTGAGAACTTTTCCTCCAGGGATTGTCGCATTAACATATTTATAAGGGGCCATCACCTCCATCTCACCCCCGACTCTTTCTACTTCTTTCTGAATCCCACTCCGGAGGTATGCCTGCTGGGCCGTTCCTCCAAAAGGGTTATCCATCACTCGCACCCGCCGGGCATCATATCCTAAAGCTAATTCCACGAGGGTGGCCACCACCCAGGGATTGGTAGTGGCAGCATATTCGTAAGAATGATAACTTACGCAGATGTTGGGTTTAATGATGACATCATCCCCGGGCCTGACAAACTGACCCATTCCACCCAGCGCCTTAATGGCTTTTTTGACCAGGCGCTGGGGAGATCCGTGCCTTGTGACGACCAGATCAGGAGGTCTGACCGTTGGTGTAGGACTGGAAACCCTGGTGGATGTGGGAGCTGCCGCAGCACCAGGTTCAACAGAGTTAGGTGTCAGATTAGGGGTCAGGGTTGGCTCCGGTGTACCCAGTTTCTCTTTAGAAGAAGGGATAGATTTTGGATATAGATCAGTGCCCGGTTGGCATCCCCCCACCAGGGCGTTGACCCCCAAGAAACTCACACCTTTCAACAGATAACATAAGAATTCTCTCCTGTTGAGTTCAGTCATAAGGGCCTCCCACAGGCAGACATCGAATTCCAGCGAGAGCAGCTGGTCTGGCAAAACAGAAACCGCTGTAAATTTAAGGCTAATTTTACTCGTTTCCTCGCATTTAGGCAAAGGCACACCCGGCAGTTGTCCAGAATGGTCTTCCCAGGAACTGCCTGCCGGGGCTGACCTTCAGCCCCGGATTCCCACCAGAGAGCCGGATAAAAAAAAGACCCCGGATGAATATTCGTTCCAGGGTCTTTTCAAGGTTCAATCCGCGATTCAAGTTAAATTCTTTAGGTTCCGGTTTCCCAGGAATTCAGATATTCCTCCTGTTCAGCGGTAAGCACATCAATCTCTACTCCCATGGTTTCTAATTTTAGTTTGGCGATCGCCCGATCAATTTCCTCCGGCACCTGATAAACTGTGTTCTCGAGATTTGCCGCTTCTTTGACCATATATTCAGCGGATAGCGCCTGGTTGGCGAAGGACATATCCATCACGCTTGAAGGATGACCCTCAGCAGCAGCCAGGTTCACTAAGCGCCCTTCGGCTAAGAGGTTGATCCGCCTGCCGTCCTCCAAAATAAACTGTTCAACCATCGGTCTTACCTGTCGCCTTTCAACCGCTAATTCTTTCAGGGCCGGTATATTGATTTCCACGTTAAAATGTCCGGAATTGGAAATAATCGCTCCATCTTTCATCACTTTAAAATGGTGTTCATCAAGGACATTGATATCGCCCGTCAAGGTACAGAATATATCACCGAGGGGAGCAGCCTGTTCCATAGGCATCACCCGGAAACCATCAAGCACAGCTTCTAAAGCCTTCAGAGGATCGATCTCGGTAACAATCACATTCGCCCCCATACCCTTTGCCCGCATAGCCAAACCCCGGGCACACCACCCATAACCCCCGACCACGAATGTTTTGCCCGCGATCAGCACATTGGTCGCCCGGATAATCCCATCCATGGTCGACTGTCCGGTTCCATAACGGTTATCAAAAAAATGTTTGGTCATGGCATCATTCACCGCAATTACCGGGAATTTCAACGCTCCAGCCTGGGCCATCGCCCGCATCCTAATCACACCCGTGGTGGTTTCTTCCATCCCCCCGATCACGTTTTCCAGCATTTCCTTCCGGTCTTTATGCAGGGTGCTGACCAGGTCCGCTCCATCATCCATCGTTATCTGGGGTTGATGGTCAATCGCTGCATTGATGTGCTTATAATAGGTGACGTTGTCCTCCCCCTTGACAGCGTAAACCGGGATTTCATCGTGCATCACCAGAGAAGATGCTACATCATCCTGGGTTGACAGCGGATTGGATGCCACCAGCACCACGTCCGCCCCCCCCGCCTGAAGGGTTTTCATCAAATTGGCAGTTTCAGTGGTGACATGCAAACAGGCAGACATCCGGATTCCTTCCAGAGGTCGTTCCTCCTCAAACCTTTCCCTGATATTCCTCAAAACCGGCATTTCCCGTTCTGCCCAGTCGATTCTTCTCCTTCCACCCTCAGCCAAATTTTTATCCTTGATATCGAACTTTTCCATCTTTCACTCCCATCAAACTTATTTAATTGATCAACAACAATCTTTTCTTCTGATAAGGTCTATTTTTTCAGTAAATTTAAAGCCCCTTGGTCATCAAAATGCTTCCTGAACCTTTGAACATAAGCTTCCAGGGAAAAGGTATGACCCTGAGGACCATCATTTTCCAAACAGTAGGCAGCCGCCAGGGATCCCAGCTGACCGCAAAGCTCCCAATCCAACCCGTGCTGAAATCCGACCAGAAAACCACCCCGAAAAGCATCCCCTACCCCGGTCGGGTCTACTACTTTAACCGGAGGCACCGCAGGGATAGTATGTTCCCGGCCCTCAACCCAGATCGCAGCTCCCTGTTCTCCCCGGGTTACAACCATCAACGAGACAGATTCTCTGATCTCTTCTCCGGTCATTCCCGTGCGCTTTTGAATTAAACCATATTCATAATCATTTACGAAAAGGGCAAAAGCCCCCTTTACCCCCCTCTTCAAATCTTCCTCATCAAGCCGAACGATTTGCTGGCTGGGATCATATAAATAGGGAATCTGAAGCTTCAGCGCTTCAACGACATAATTGTTCATCGCCAGGGGCTCATTGGGAGAAATGACCACGAGATCAAAAGGATCCCCCAACCAGTCCTCCAGTTTAACCTCCGCTGCATGGGCCATGGCTCCCGGGTAAAAACTGGCAATCTGGGCATTTACCCGGTCTGTGGTCGCGAAAAATGAAGCCGTAAACTCACCGGGAATAACTTTAATTCCGTGGGTGTTGATCCCTTTCTCTTCCAGCCACTCCCGGTAACCAGAAAAATCTTCTCCTACAGTTCCAAATACAAACGGTTCTCCGCCGAGGAGAGACATAGAATAGCCGATGTTGGGCGCTACCCCACCCCGGCGTTTGACCATGCCGTCTACCAGGAAGGATAAACTGATCGAACTTAATTTATCAGGGAGGATATGATCTTCAAACTCTCCGGGGAAAGTCATCAGATAATCATAAGCAATGGATCCAGTTAAAGCAATTTTCATCTTGACCCTTTCCCGGATTAATCTTCAGGGACGATTTCTGCCAGATTAGCCTCAAACGGAGGATAAACCACCCCGTTTTCCGTGACAATGCCTGTCACTAACCGGTGAGGGGTGATGTCAAAGGCGATATTTCTAGCGGTAGCCTGGTCGGGCGCAACTTGCTGTCCGAGCAGCGTCAAAGCTAAAACCTCGCTGGGATCACGTTCTTCGATAGGGATTAAATCCCCGGATGCCAGCGAAAGGTCGATGGTAGAAGTCGGAACCACTGAATAAGCGGGAACATCATTATCGTAGGCAGCAAGGGCCAGCATATAGGTCCCGATTTTATTAACTACATCTCCATTGGCAGCCACCCGGTCAGCGCCAAAAACCACCTTCTGCACCTGACCGCTGTGCAAAAAATAACCGGCCATATTATCACTGATGATGTCATAGGAAATACCATATCTTTCCAACTCCCAGGCCGTCAGGCGTGCCCCCTGCAAACGGGGTCGAGTTTCATCAACCAGCACGTGAATATTTTTTCCCTGCTCATGGGCGGTTCGAATGACCCCTAAAGCTGTTCCCCAGTCTACAGTAGCCAGTGCTCCCGTGTTGCAGTGGTGGATGATCGTATCTCCATCAGCGATCAGTTCAGCCCCATGCCGAGCCATCCGTTTATTGATTTCTACATCCTCATCAGCAATTTTCTGGGCCTCAACCAAAACCGCTTCCCGCAAATCGTTCGCCGTTCCTTGAACCTCTGCAGTTCTCTTCATGATCCGCTTCAAGGCCCAGGCCAGGTTGACAGCAGTTGGCCGGGCTTTTTCTAATACCTTTACCGCCTGTTTTAAATCATCTCTCAGTTCCTGGATTGTGGACGCATCCGATTGATAAGCAGCTACCGCCAGGCCATAACCAGCCGCTCCTCCAATGGCGGGAGCTCCCCGGACGACCATATCGCTGATGGCCCTGGCCACATCCTGGTACGTCAAATATTCGGCAATTTTAAACTCCACCGGCAGCAGCCGTTGATCGATCATTTTCAGGGCTTTTTTCTCATCATCCCACATGACTGTACGCATAGGTAAACTCCCTGTTTAGCATTTGTTATTTTCTAATCAATTTCAGCTATATCTTACCACTTATCTATTTAATCCGCATACCGCCCTGTGCTGATTCTTGATCTCAATCAACTTTCACTTATTCAAAAACATAGAAGGAAAAAGTTTCCAGTTCAGCGTCCGCATCAACCAAAGACCCCTTTACCTGTGAGGCAAATTGACGGGACGAGCGCATTCAATGAATTCTCAGATTATGCTATACTCCCCACATGAAACATATCGCTCGTTCCTCGCTGATAATTGCGGTTTTCTTCGGTCTGGAAAAGGTCCTGGGGTTCCTTCGCCAGGTGTTAGTAGCCCGAAGTTTTAAATTATCGCCTGAACTTGATGCTTTTAACGCTGCTAACAATATCCCAGACCTGTTGTTCGCTTTAATTTCCGGCGGCGCCCTGGCGATGGCTTTTATTCCTGTGTTGACCGAATACAGGGAAGCGAAAGGGCAAAAAGAAACCTGGTCCTTATTCTCTCAAATTACAAATCTGGTATTCTTGACTACAGCCGGATTATCCCTCCTGGTTGCTCTCAGCGCCAGAAAACTGGTTACCTGGAATATTGGAATCGCTCCAGGTTTTGACCCCGAAATGCAAACTCTGGTCACCAGCCTGATGCGCTTGAACCTGATCGCTACCATCCTTTTTTCCCTGGGAGGCCTGGCCATCGCCGGGCTGCAATCCCATCAGCACTTTCTCCTGCCTGCGCTCGCGCCCAGCCTTTATGATATCGGCTCCCTCCTGGGAATTCTCATCCTGGCCCCAGAAAAAGGATATACCCTGGGGCCGATCACTTTGCCCGCGCTGGGGATGGGCGTCTACGGGCTTGTTTACGGTGTCGTCCTGGGAGCAGCCCTCTTCTTGATCATCCAGGTCCCTGGTTTAATGAAATTTCGCTTCCAGTGGACACCAAAGCTCAATTGGCATCACCCTGGTGTCCAGAAAGTCATCCATTTGATGGCACCCCGGATTTTAACCGTCTTTTTCATCCAGCTGATCTTCATCTCCCAGGATAATTTAGCCTCGCGGCTGGCAACCGGATCGGTAACAGCCCTGGTCTACGGATGGCTGTTCATGCAGGTCCCGGAAACGCTGATTGGCACCTCGCTGGGGACAGCCCTGCTCCCTACCCTTGCCGAACAGATTACCCGGGGAGATAAAGATAAGTTCCAGGCCACCCTGGGAAAGATCATCCGGGTTATCCTCAGCCTGACTATCCCCGGCGCTGTCTTTCTCACCTTAGGCCTTGCACCGGTCATCCGAATATTGGACTTTGACTCAGCGGGACAAAACCTGGTCCTCTGGACTGCCCGGGCTTTTCTGGCCGGATTAATCGGCCATTCTCTCCTGGAAGTAGCAGCCCGCACTTTTTACGCTCAAAAAAACGCCCGGATACCTCTGTTCGCCTCAGGAATCACCCTGGTAGTTTTCCTGGGTTTGGGGGTAGTTTTGGCTCCCAGACTGGGTGCACCCGGGATCGGGTTAGCCAATTCAACAGCTTTCAGTTTAGAAGCTGTGATCCTCTTCGGCATTCATTATCGAAGGTTTCCCCGTATCCCCGGTTTGTCCCGGACCTTATTCAGGGCGTTCATCGGAACGATTCTGGGAGCAGCTGTGATCTTATTTTCTCAGCACTTATTCCCCCCGTCCTCTTTCCCCTCGCTGACAGGATTGTTCTTATCAGCCTTATACCTGACAGCCGCGGCAGCAGTCACTATCCCCTTTATCTGGCCGGAGATTATGGAACTGCTCCAATTAGAGTCCTGAAGATAAAAAAGGATCCCATGGACCATTCACTCGTTCAAAAGTATGTCAAGGCCTATACCATGGAAGCGCTTAAGGCGGCCGACCAGCAGATCCCCCAGGCCGCTGATTATCTGACAGCCAAAAAAGAGCCGGGATGGTTTGCCAAACACCGCCAAGAAAAGAAAACGGCTTTAAACCGAGTGAGAAAAGTATTTGACTCCTCACGGAACAGAACCCTCTGGATTTTATTCAAGAGCCTGGGATTAGATGAACTGGCCAAGGACGCCCTCTAGGATCCACCTTTCACCAGAAGCTTCCTGCCCCTGGATATCGCCCCCTCAGCTGTACTTTTCTGATCCCTCCTAATCAGTAAGTGTGGAACCGGCCATTAACAAGCCCAATTCAGACTTTGAGAATTTTCCAGCTTGATGGATAGAAACCAGCTTACCCTGGTATATAACCGCAATTCTATCAGCCAGCGATAAGATCTCGTCCAGTTCCGCAGAAATTAACAGGACCGCTGCCCCTTTATCCCTCTCTTGAATAATCCGCTTGTGGATGTATTCAATCGAACCCACATCCAACCCCCGTGTGGGCTGATTGGCAAGGAGCAGCTTTAACGGTCGGCTTAATTCCCGGGCGACAATTACTTTTTGCTGATTTCCTCCAGAAAGTTTTCCCGCTTTAACCAGCGGTCCGGGAGTGCGTACATCATAATCATCAATCAGTTTTTCCGCATTATTTAGCACGGCCCTTTTGTTCCTTTGCACACCCCGGGCAAAGGGACGCTGATAATAAGTGCACAAAACCAAGTTGTCGGTGAGGGGATATGTCATCACCAGACCATGCCGCTGGCGGTCTTCAGGTATGTGAGACATACCGGACTCAATCAGCTTCCGGGGATCCTTTTGAGGCATTTTTTCACCACCCAGGAATAATTCGCCTGACTCTCCTCCACCCAGTCCGGTCAGGGCTTCCGCCAATTCAGTCTGTCCATTGCCCTGGACACCGGCAATACCCAGAATTTCGCCTTCACGAACCTCAAAAGAAATCCCATGAACGGCCTCAATTCCTCTTTCATCCCGGACCACAAAATCGCGCACTTCCAATACAGGTTCCCCGGGCTGAGCGGGTTCTTTTTCCACTTCCAGTAAAACTTCTCGCCCCACCATCATCTCGGCCAAACCCTGCTTGGTGGTTTCTTCGGGGGTGGTGGTGCCGACAACTTTCCCCCCCCGCATTACCGTAATCCGATCAGCTATATCAATTACCTCGCGGAGCTTGTGGGTAATGAAAACGATGGAAACACCCTGCTCGGTAAGCTTGTGCATTATCTGGAACAAATCGTCCGCTTCCTGGGGCGTCAACACGGCAGTCGGTTCATCCAAGACCAGGATTTTAGCATCTCGATAGAGGGCTTTCAAAATTTCAACCCGCTGCTGGACACCTACCGGGATATCTTCAACAATCGCGTCAGGATCTACATGCAAACCAAAACTCTCCGATAAATTTTGAATGTCCTTCCGGGCTTTGGTCAGATCCAAACTCGTCCCCCTGGTCACCTCAGAACCTAAAATGATATTTTCAGTTACGGTAAACACAGGCACTAACATGAAGTGCTGGTGGACCATACCGATTCCCTGATCAATGGCATTATGAGGATTATTGATCTGCACCTCTTCCCCATCCAATAATATCTGACCTTCTTCGGCCGTATACAAGCCGTAGATCACGTTCATCAAGGTGGATTTTCCAGCGCCATTTTCACCTAACAGACCGTGAATTTCACCCTTTTTCAGCGTGAAGTCAACCTGATCATTAGCGATCACACCGGGGAATCTTTTGGTGACACGTCGGGCTTCTAACGCAAAATGTTGATTTTCAGTCATAGTGGATTTCTCTTTTTCAGGTAGCTTATTCTTTTTCGTAAGGAATTCCCTCAGCTGCAGGAGGTCTGGATTTGCCGACCACCCCTGCCAGGACAATGATCGTCAGCAGGTAAGGGAGCATTCCAATAAACTGATGGGGAATATTTACTGTCCCTGCAAACTGAATCTGGGTTTGAATGGCAGAGGTCATCCCAAACAACAAGGCCGCCCCCCAGGACCCGAGCGGGGTCCATTTTCCAAAAATCATTACAGCCAGCGCCACAAATCCCCTGCCGTTGGTCATCAAACGTTCAAACGAGCCGACCGCCTCTAAAGTAAGGAAAACTCCACCCAACCCGGCAACACCGCCGCCGATGATCACGTTGACATAACGCATCAAATAGACATTGATCCCCACCGTATCCGCTGCCCGGGGGTGCTCACCAACAGCCCGGGTCCGCAAACCCCAGCGGGTATAAAATAACACATAATGAACAACTAAAACCAGGATGATAGCAGAATAGGTAATGGGCGGATTATTAAACAAAGCCCGACCGACCACAGGAAGATCAGCGAGTTTACCCAGGGGAATCGGGGCTAATTTTCCCTTCGTTGTCAGACCAACCTGGTAAAAATATCCGCTGAGCCCGACAGCCACGATGTTGATCACTGTCCCCCCGATAATTTGATCAATCTTTAAAGTCACCGACATAAACGCCAGGAGTAATCCCAGCAAAGCCCCGGTGGAGACGCCGGCAAAGACAGCTAACAATAAATTCCCTGTCCAGACGTTTACCAGGAATCCAATAAAGGCAGACATCAGCATTTGCCCTTCTATACCAATATTGATAATCCCGGATCTTTCACCAATCAACCCGCACATCGCACCGAGCACCAGGGGTGTCGCCTGTCTGACCGCGGACGCTAAAACTGCTTCTGTAATCTGGGGATCTTTTAGGTAGTAATATCCCACCGCAATGATCACAAAAAAACCTAAGACAGTGAGTGCCCCCCACTGTTTGAAATACCTTTTCCAGCTCTGCGAAATAGCCATATTCACCTCTTTATTTTCCCCAACCAGTGGTTAGTTTAACAACATCTCCTTCATCTCGGATTCGCAGCAGCCAGCGGATGATGACATCAGCAGCAACAAAGAACAAAATCAACGCCTGAATTACATCGACAATCTCGTTTGCTACATTGGCCGAAAACTGCATCTGGCTGGAACCGGCATCCATCGCCCCCACCAGAAGGGCTGCCGGGATAACCCCGAAGGGACTCGTTTTCCCCAGCAAAGCTATGGTGATGCCCTCAAAACCCAAACCGGAATTGAAACCTGGCTGGTAGCGGCCGACAATCCCTTGTGTTTCGATGGAGCCCCCCATACCGGCGATGAACCCACTGATCATCATTGTCAGGATCACTGTTCGGGCGACTTTCATCCCGGAATATTCCGCTGCATCAGGGTTCTGCCCCACTGTCCTGATTTCAAAACCAAGCGTAGTTTGCTGGAGCAGCCACCAGATCAGGACAGCAAATAAAATTGAAAGGAGAAACCCAACAGGAAAACCCCCCAGGTCCGGAACAACAGCGGTCTCCAGTATCTTGGGAGTTCTGGCCACAATGTTGCTGGGGCTGGGATCTTTCCAGGGGCCGTCAGCTAAATAATCGGTAGTGTTGATCGCTATATAGTTGAGCATGATGGTCGTGATCACTTCATGGGCACCGGTGTATGTTTTCAACGCACCCGGAATAGCTCCAAACAGCGCCCCGGCTAAAGCCCCGCCCAGGAGTGCCAGGGGGGCATGGATATATGCGGGCAGCCCTTCAATCGCAAAACCCAGCGCTGCAGAGATAATCGCTCCAAATAGCAGCTGTCCCTGGGCGCCGATGTTAAACAAACCCCCTTTAAAAGCAAAGGCTACGGCCAAACCGCTGAAAACCAGAGGAGTCGCTTTTTCCAGGGTGCGGGTAAAGGCCTCGGGGCTCCCGAAAGAACCCTTAAAAAGCGCTGAATAAGCTGCCCAGGGGGAAGCGCCTGACACGGCCAGGATTACAGCCCCGATCAACATCGCCAGGAAAACAGCAACGAAGGGAACGCTCACAGCCTGCAGAACCCTCAATACCCAGTCCAACAAATTAGCTAAGAATGATGATTGATTTTGCTCTTCGCTCATAGATTTACCTTCTAGATTGGATTAAAAAAACTCACCAGGACCATTATCGGAAAAATTAAACACCCGGGTTCATCCGCCCAGAGTGATCCGCTTAAAAGGTCAATTCACAACACGTTAATTTTACCAGAAAGAGAGCATGCACCCATTAAATTTTTAAGTTTATCCTTACCTGATTCTATTCAGATGACGACGGACTGACCCAGCCTGCTTCAATCTTTTCCAGCATTCTCCGGGCATTGAGCAGCCGCCCGGGACTGAGCAGTTCCGGATTGACATCGGTAATCTCCAGCGGGGCCTGGATCATTTTTCCTGTCTCCCCGGCTAAAAAGTCGAGCAAATAACCCTCAAGCACCAGTTCAAAATTGGGGGTCAAAGAAGCCACCCAGTTTGTGCCAAAGGAGGATTGATAATCTTTTCCACTGCCAATCAAATTCGCCCCGGAAGCCATCAGAAACTCATACAAAGCAGGATCTCCTGCCCCGGGGACGATATAAAAAGTTTCCACTGCCCGGTTCAGCAGTACTTGAACCGACGCCTGCCTTTCCGCTTGACCCGCCTCCGGGGGAAACTCTATATATTTCGGATAGAGATAATTTTCTCCGGTAGGCGCATATTTGGGCAAACATAGCCCACAGTAGTATTTGGCGCCTGCCACAAACGCTTCCCGGGCTTGTTGTGCGGCTGGATTTTCCCGGATCCCGACAGCTGCCACCCGCCAATCCGGGGTAATCATGGCTGCTATATAGCCGGCTATAAAACCCTGGACAGCATAATCATCATTTCCAGATCGGATGACGCTCAAGTTCTCAGCCGGCTCAAGGTCAGAAAAACCAATCGCCAGGAAATTAGTATCAGGCGCGGATTCTACAATGGTCATCAAATCATCCACTGGGGGAAAGACAAAGACCCATTGGATTTCATCCCGCTGAAAGTCTTCCTCCCCCAGAGATTCTCGCTGCTGATATCGCAACCCCCTTTCCTGGATCTGCTCCCTCAACAGAGGTTCCAGCGATTTCACGAGGGAGGGTTCCGCTTCCAGAGGAACCAGGACTATTCCCACCGGGGAAGAAGGGGTTGAAGTAGCGGGCACAGGACTGGCAGGGACTGCTGTAGGAGTTTGATCAGGCTGAACCGGCGTTGTGGTTTCCGTCCCCAGAACAGAACAACTGGCACTTAACCACAAAATCAATACTGATAAAATGGACCAACCTCTTCGCACATCAACCTCCCAATCTTGTGTAAAGTGTTCCTATTGTACTACTTTTTGCTTCACTGAGCTTTAGAGTATAATAGAAATATTATGATCACCCTTACCCTCCCTGGAACAGAAACCATCCAGCTGGAACATCTGGTTTTTGATGTCAACGGGACCTTAGCAGTGGATGGGCAATTAATCAAGGATGTCCAGGCAGTTATTCAAACTTTACAAAAGGATATTCAAATTCACCTCTTGACAGCAGACACCCATGGAAAACAGGATGAAATTGATCAACAGCTGGGCATTGAAGCTGTCAGGGTTAAAAAAGGTCAAGAAGCAGAACAGAAAGCGCAATATATCAACCGGTTAGGAAGTTCGCAAACCGCCGCAGTAGGACAGGGCGCCAATGACCGCCTGATGCTGAAAGAAGCCCGGATTGGTGTTTGTGTGGTCTCCAAAGAAGGCACAGCGACCGCCACCCTGATGGAAGCTGATCTGGTGGTAAATGACATCCACGCGGCTCTCCAGCTGTTTGAGAAACCCCTCCGGATTACAGCCAGTTTAAGAAAATAACTTACCCCCATAAACAAACTATGTCCCTTCCTAAATCCAGCCAAACCCCTGATGATCCCAAAGATTTACCCCCGGCCCGGCGGAGACGTGCTAAACGGGGATTGATTCCGGATGATTTCAAATCCGAGGCAGCCGGAGTAGAAAAACTGGCTCACCAGACTTCTCCTTCCTTTGATTTCTTCCTGTTTACCCTTTTATCCGGAACGATCATCAGCGTGGGGATCATGTTGGATTCTCCTGCTCTCCTCGTCCTGGGTGCTCTCGCCGCCCCGGTTTTAGCTCCATTTCTCGGGATTTCCCTGGGCGCTGCCGCTGGATCAATAAAATTTTTCACCCAGAGATTAAGCAGTGCCCTGGTTGCCAGCGCTCTCGTTTTTATTGTGGGAGCACTCGGCGGGTTTGCCGCCCAGGTCTACTCCATCAACGAGTTAAATTACGCCAGTTCCTATTCACAAGTCCACTGGACGCATATCCTGCTGCTCAGCGTGGGAACCGTTTTTACCGCCCTCGGAATCCTCCATAAAAAACACAGCCCCAATTTGCCCAGTGCAGCCCTCGCCTACTCCCTGTATATCCCCCTGACCGCGGCTGGATTTGGACTGGGAAGCGGGATCAAACATCTCTGGCCGGACGGCCTGGTTGTCTTTACCATCCATCTCGTCATCCTTTCCCTCCTGGGCACAATCATCTTTATCGGAAAAGGGATCCGTCCGTTAACTTTTATTGGCTATACCATCGGCAGCCTGGTGGTCATTCTGGGAATCCTGATATTGATCGGGATCAGCAGCGCCGGATTAGTCGTCACAGCGGACATCGCCCTGCCCACCCCAACCCCCACCCTGACGCAAACGCCAACACCCTTGCCCCCCACAGCCACCCAGACCCTCACCCCGATTCCACCCTCACCGACCCTGACAGCGACGGTGCCCACCGCGACAAATACACCCCTGCCATCGCCTACCAGCAGCCCCACTTTAAAACCAACACCCTTCTTCGGTGAAGTATCAGTCTCTGAAGAATACCAGGGGGCCTTTATCCGGGCAGAACCAAACCTGAACAGTCAGCGGTTAACCGGTTTGATCAACGGGACCTTAGTAGAAATCCTCGACCCCGCTCCGGTCCTTGATGAACAGGGGCGAAGTTGGTTAAACATCCGTTACGAAGATGCAGAAGGCGAGGGCGAGGGATGGATCCTAGAAAACTTGATTTTGATCCCCACCCCTGTTCCCAATTGGTAATTCCTCTAACTTAAATCTTTACCACCGAAAGATAGAGGAAGCAGCTCTCCAACTGTAATATCCTGGATGATCTCTTCATCCTCATTACCTACCAGCACCCTGATATCCAGCCCAAACTCAGAAAGCACTTGCCGACAGGCTCCACAGGGAGACCCTCCATTCCGGGTCACAACAGCTATCGTGGTAAATTTTCTTTCCCCCGCAGATACAGCGCTGAACAATGCGGACCTTTCAGCACACATGGACAAAGGATAAGAGGCGTTTTCGACGTTCACTCCAGTAAAGATATTTCCTCCAGCGGTCAACAGGGCAGCTCCAACTGCATATTGTGAGTAGGGCGCGTAAGCCTGTTTTCGAACGGCGTTGGCCGCTTTGATTAATTCCATTTCTTGCTGATGGGTGTCTTCCATGCTCGCTTGCTCCTCATCCCCGGGAAGGGGACTTGCCGGTACCCGACAGATTCATTTACTTGTTCTGGGGCTTTTTGATCTCGCGGGCTGGTACGCCAACTGCCAGCGCGCCCGGAGAGACATCTTTGGTGACCACCGAGCCGGCTCCAGTCCGGGAATCATTTCCCAACTCAACCGGAGCGACCAGCATAGTATCACTGCCCACAAAAACCCGATCGCCTATCCGGGTTGAATGTTTTTCCTTCCCATCATAATTACACGTGATAGTACCCGCCCCAATATTTACCCCTTCGCCCAAAACCGCATCTCCCAGATATGAAAAATGACCCATTTTTGTGCCTTTCCCCAGGCTTGAATTCTTCACTTCACCAAAATTACCCAGGTGTACATCATCTGCCAGATGGGCGCCGGAACGGAGATGACTGAAGGGACCAACATCCACTCTGTCTTCCACGGTCGCCTGTTCCAAAACAGAAAATTGGATCTCACAATCATTTCCGATCACACTGTTCCTGATCATGGTATTAGGACCGACCAGGTTCCCTTCCCCGATCACAGTTTCCCCCTGAATGTGCGTGTGGGGTAAAATCAGGGTATCCCGGCCAATTTTTACCCCGGGTTCAATATAAACAGATCCAGGATCCACCATGCTGACCCCCGAGGTCATTAGTTCCTCATTGATCCTGCCCTGGAGCACCTTGACTGCCTCGGCCAGATGCACCCGGGTGTTGACTCCAATTAATTCAGCAGGTTGTTCCGTGAGCACGGCTTTAACTTTCTGATTATCCTTTACCGCTATTTCCACCAGGTCAGTCAGGTAATACTCTCCCTGCGGGGAAAGCTCAACTCTCTCCAGTGCTCCCCATAACCAATCCGCGGAAAAACAATACATGGACGCGTTCAGCTCTTTTACCGCGAGCTGCTCCTCCGTTGCCTGTTTTTCTTCCACAATGGCTAATACCGAACCGCCCTGATCCCTGATCACCCGTCCGAATCCGCGGGGATCATCCACGCTGAGGGTCAGCATAGTAAAGGGTCCGTCATGTCCCTGCTGGGTTTTAACAAGCTTCTGGAGCGTCCCTGGGCGGATTAAGGGCATATCGGCATTGGTCACCAGCACCAGGTCTGTTTGATCCCTCAGCAAGCTCTCAGCCTGTTTTAAGGCATGTCCCGTTCCCAGCTGAGGCTCCTGAACGACATAACGGCATTGGTCACCCAGGGTTTCCCGGATCAGTTCAGACTCGTGTCCTACAACCAGGACAGGTTTCTCCCCTGCGGCGGTTGAAGCCGCATCCAGAGCGTATTGAACCAGAGGTTTACCCAGTAGAGGATGAAGCACTTTCGGCAGCTTAGAATTCATCCTGGTTCCTTTCCCGGCGGCAAGAATGACTGGAGTAATTTTCATGAGTATTTCCTTTCGCTCAACGTCAGAAAGAGGTTAATTTCCTAACCGGTTGGTAGTTTGGGCGATGAAAAAAGCGAGCATCTCTGTGAAAAATTTTCACATGCTCGCTTACCGTGATTATCTAATTATTACCCGGCTGAAAGTTGTCCTCCAAAATGTTATCCTAAGATATCTGGAGAAAAAAGCTGGGGAGCCCGGACTCGAACCAGGATCAACGGCTCCAAAGGCCGCTGTGCTACCATTGCACCACTCCCCATTTACAGCGTGGGAATTGTAACATAGCTTGAAAAACCTGACAATGGATGATGGTTTCCAAAAATAACCTATTCTTCTTATTCTCCCCCGGAGATATAACCCAACTTCCGGGCCTCTTCGTAAGATAAATTTTCCGGATCCTCCAGGTTGGAAATCTCGTCTTCTAAAGTTGCATCTTCCCAGTATTCATTTACATCCTTGCCCACTACCTCAGAAAACTTTTTGGCAAACTGAGAGACAGGCAGAGGTTCGGGTTCCTCCAGTTCCTGGGCTTCTTTTCTCTGATCCTCGTCTAATGGCTCCTCTCTCTTTTCTTCTTCGTGTTTCTCGGTCAAAGAAGGAGTTTTCGATAAGGCAGGATCAGCTTCCTCTGCTTTCACCGAAAGTTCCCGGATAATTTTCAGCGCATCATTAGCGGCCATATCCACGGTTGTGACCACCCAGGTTAAATCCGTGTTTTGCATAATGGGATTGGTAATCACCAGTATGGCATATTCCCGGTTAATATGCACCCAGAAAAGGTCATATTTGATCCCCGAAAAATACCAAGAACTATCCGGGTTCTCAATACCCAGGAATCCAGAGATATCATTTACTGCTTGAAAAGTGTCCAGAAGGCGGGGCATGACCCTGGATTCGTAGACAGCGTCCGGCATGCTTCCCTCTTGAGCCGCAATGACCCCTTTCAGATTCAGCACCGATACTGATAAAGCCCCAACCTCTCCTCGCAGTTCTATAATCCGTTCGGTCAATTTTTCATGCAGAGGATCATATTCTATTATTTTCAGCGGCTGTTCTTCCTGGAGCGATAAACCCAGACAGCGATGGACCTCCCTCAATAAATCCGGTATGTTAACCGGCTTGATAAAAAAGGCGTCCGCTCCACAATCCGCGATTTCTCGCAGGATATCCTCATCTTCCTGACCGGTGACCAAAATAACCTTTATTTCCGGATTGTTTTGTTTCAACTTTTCAAACAGTTCCAGGCCAGAAAGACCGGGAAGCCCGATATCCGCAATTAACAAATCTACTCCACCGCTGGAGGCTTCCAGCAATGCCTCCTCGCCAGAAGGAACATCGATTATGGTCAGGTTTGCATCAATGACCTCTAAATTAGCTTTAAAAGCCGTCCGCATTTCCCGGTGATCATCAACGATTAGCACTCGATAAGATCCATTCATGATATTCATTCTAACATGGGGAAGCAGAGGAATCTGTGATTACGTTTTCCAGAGAGCTTTCAATTTTATTAGGGTACTCTGAAAAAAATAGTTTTTCAAAAGGCTCCGTAGATTAATATGCCGTAGACAGCTGTAGACAGCAAGGCGTCCATACCAGCGTAGACCATCAAAAAGTAAACCGGTGATGACGATTCTTTCCGGTAAGTAAAATTCCAGGCCGTGAATATTCCCAGTACTCCAATCAGGATCGGCACACCGATCTGCAACGGAGCTTCCCAGGCGGGTGAGATCACGGGAATCCAGGCGGAAAAAGGCACATATCCCTCACCAATGCCCGGAAGAGTAGCCAATTTCAAAAACCAGTAAATAACTAAAGATGCCCCTAAACTCAGCAATTGGCCGAAGGTCCGAACGGTGGAATTTCTGAATTTAGAGGTGATTGTATTAATCAACAAACCCAGCATACTTATCCCGCCCCAAACGGCAGCAGCAAAGGGAGCCAGGACGATCCCTGCCAAAATCCCAAATCCCGCTTCCGCTGCCAGGGAAAGATAATCGTTCCAGGTAACTTTATTTAGGTAAGCCATTTTATCGGGATCTGTGGTGGTCAGAAAAACTTCATTGCTAAATTCCTTTTTTTCTAACCACAGTAAATAAAGGTTACCCGGGTCATCAGCCGTTATCGATGGTTTATAAGATACCGTGGAAGTGAAACTGAGCGGTTGAAAGGAAGTTGGGCTTCCATCCTTCAAATACACGATATTGACCTGATTCTTAGATTCCCGCCACATATATTCCGTTTCACTGCGAAAAGCCAGGACTGTTTCCGGTCCCTGTCCCTGAGCAGGGAACAGATCTGACAATGAGTTTGTGGGAAAAAAGCTGCTGGATCCCAGATCCACCCGGGGACCGGCTGTAAACCCTTCTGAATCCGGGGAGTTTTGATCAAGTTTATCCGTCCGGGGGACATTGATCGCACCAGGTTCCGACGCCAGCTCAGGCTGCCCGACCGGGAAACTCTGCATCAAGGCAGTTCTGTTCCCTGCATCCAGACCTGAAACGATAGTTTCACTCCAGAAAAGATAGACCCGTTCGTTATCCAGACTCATTACCGGTCCTTCTACCCTGACCGCATTGGAAATTCCCCGGGAAAATATGGAGACCGCTTGATTGGCCTGATATTCAGCATTAGGATAATGCGCATAATACCAGGCCAATTCCCCGTATCCCCAGGGATAATGGGCCCAGGCAGCATGAAGGTCTCCTTGGCTATCCTTTACCAGATTGATCCTCACGCCCCGCCGATCAATCAACCGCTTTTCTGTGCCAGAAGAGGCAAATTCTAGTAAATAAAGGCCGGGGCTTTCCCGGGTTCCGGTGTACCATACCGTCAGTTCTCCCTGATCATTGCTCGCGATGTCATATGAACCCACCCGGACCTCGCCAGAAAGCTGGACCACGTTGCCTGATAATTCCCCGGCATCGTTCAGTTCTACCGCATAGAGCTGATACCCATCAATCCAAAAAAGGGTCAGCTTGCCCTCTATTCTGCTCAGAAGCGGGTCTTTGGGATTATTTACACCTATCCCCAAATTCACCTTTTCTTGAACCTGTCCTTCCGGAGTAAGGAGGATCAACTGAGAACTACTTATTCCTTCCTTTTCCTCACTATCTGGAAACAGCACAGTATAAACCGAGCCGTCATCTTCGATCACCACAGGTGGAGGAGCCACGGCGTTGGTGCTGCCCAGATGAACAGCCCGACTCCAGCCGGGTGATTTCAGCCATAAACGATTTGCCGCCTTAGAACTGCATCCAGCGGATATCAAGAGGATGATAAACAACCCAGCGATAAATAACAATTTTCGTTTCTTTCCCAACAAGCTACACACTCCCCTTACGCATTTCTGTTCCATTAAATTCGATTTCCCTTGTGTAATTAAGCAAAGAGATTATACCCGCCCGCGGTTAAATTGAAAATGGGGAAGCAGCTGCCTGACCGCTTCCCCATTAAACGCCTTGTGTTACCTTAAGTTCTTATTCGGGTTTTTCCAGACTGAGATTATCCTCCGGCACCCAGCCTTCACCGGCAGGAGCATCAATCAGATACCAGATTTTACCATCTTTGCTGACCCTTTTCAGCACCTCAACTTCTACACCGCGCTGTTGATTGGTGACGATTGTCATACTGCCGGCTTGCTCAACCAGGTTGATCAAATAGCCCTTTCCAACCAGAAAAGCTGTTTGTCCCACCAGCGAATCCTCTGATCCCCCCTCAACAACTTTCACACTCTCCTCGGGCACCCAGCCTTCACCTGCTCCGCTGTCGACCTGATACCAGATCACACCATCCAGGTTTTCCGAGCTGATCACTACACCTTCATCGCCCCGGGAAGCATGAGAATAGGCTGTTCGAGCCCCGGGTTCAGCATACAAGGAGACCAGGAAGCCCTTACCCACAAACTCGAATGTATCTCCGTTGGACAGCTCTGCTGTTTCAGCTTGTTGATCTATTTGTACAACTACGGCATCTTCAGTCGCCTGCACCCTCTGGGTAGCTTCTTCAGGTGTCAAAATTTCCCCGCTCTGGGTGCACGCCAGGCTGATAAACAACACCAGAGCAACACTCATGATCAAAATCAGAAGAGGACGTTTATTCATTTTCATTTTTACCTTCCCCGCAGACGGGCGTCAAACGCATCCCGCAGTCCATCACCCATAAAGTTAAAAGCCAAGGTCAGGATAGTCAATGCTGCTCCCGGGAAAAGAACCAGATGGGGATTGGACCGGATCCCCGCATAACCTTCGTTGATCATCGACCCCCAGCTGGGTGTGGGCGGATCGACACCCAACCCGATAAAGCTCAGGGCTGCTTCCAGGAAGATATATCCGGGAATAGCCATGGACTCAATGATCAGCAGGGGACCAATCACATTGGGTATCAGATGTTTGGTGATGATGTGTCCACTCTTTGCGCCGATAGCCCGGGCTGCCTCCACAAATTCTTTTTCCTTATAGGAAAGCACCTGCCCCCGGGCCTGGCGGGCCATTCCGATCCAATTCAGAGCGCCAATGGCAATGAACACGAACAATAAACCGCCAGTCGATTTATTTAAACTGATCAGTGAACCCATAAACCCGGTGTTCACTCCCCTCCGGGCCAGCGCTTTAAAATAAACAGTCATCATGATGATAATGGGCAGTTGAGGGATAGCATATAAGAAGTCCACAATCCTCATCATCAGGTTATCGGTTCTGCCGCCCGCATACCCGGCGATGGTGCCGTAGATCAATCCGATCAGAAGGCTGACTGAGGAAGCACTGATAGCTACAGCCAGAGAAACGCGAGCTCCGTAAACCAACCGGCTGTACAGATCTCGCCCCAGAGCATCTGAACCAGCGAGGTACACTGTGCATCCCCATTCCATCGGGGTCCCATACCAGTGGCAGTTTTCTTCAGCGTAATCCGTGGTTATCACATAGGTGTCCATCGGTTTTTTCCGGTTTTCCAGTATGTTCTGCTGGGCAAAACCATAGGGAGTCAGAACTGGAGCAATAAAAGCGGCAATGACAACTAAGATAATAAAAATTGCCCCGGCAACGCCAATTACGTTGCGGCGAAATTCCCGGAACGCATCCTGCATCGGGCTGCGGCCTTTTCCGTATTGAGAACCACTCTCATCATTTATTTTTTCAAGTTGTTTATCAGCTGTCATGATCCTTTCCTAGTCGTAACGAATTCGAGGGTCAAACCAGGCATATAAAATATCAACTATCAGGTTACCAGAGATTAGCAGAATACCATAGATTAAAACCAAAGAAGTCTGCAAAAAATATTCCCGCTGCCCAATGCTGTTAACAAACCTCCGCCCCATACCATTAATAGCGAAGATCGTTTCGGTGATAAAGGCACCCGTCATGATCGCTGCCAGCATCGGCCCCAGGGTGGTTACCACGGGGATCAAGGAATTTTTCAGGGCATGGACGGTGATCACTACCCGTTCCCGCAAGCCCTTGGCCCGGGCGGTGCGGATGTAATCAGAAGAGAGAACTTCCAAAAGACCAGCCCTGGTCAGCCGGGCGATTCCAGCTGCCATCCCGGTCCCCAGAGAAAATACAGGTAAAATGGCATGCATCCAGAACTCTTTGGTGAACTCGGGAAAAACGCCCAGGAAAAAGGGCGGATCAGCACCCCAGAATGCAATAGGAAACCAATCCAGTTCTACGGCAAAAATATAAATTAAGACTGGACCTAAAACCAGGGAGGGAATCGATCTGCTGACCACGGCTAAAAAGGTCGCTGTGTAATCCACCGGGGTGTTGTGATTGAGAGCAGCGATGATTCCAATAGGAATACCCAGAGTAAAAGCCACGATCACAGAAAGCGTACCTAACTGAATGGATACCGGGAATGTTTGAGCGATGATGTCGTTAACCGTCTGGGAAGGCTGACGGAACATCGGTCCGAAATCTCCCTGGATCAGGTTCCACAGATACTGGAAGAACTGCTGGTACAGGGGTTTATCCAATCCGTATCTACGTTCCAGCACAATCCGGATATGTTCCGGCATGGCCCGCATACCTACGGCGTCAAAAGGACCGCCGGGCATACCATGAACCAAAACAAAAGTAGCCAGAACCACCAGGAATATGACTGGTATCGCCATTAGCAAGCGACGAACAATAAATCGAAACATGATACCTCCACCTTACAAAGATGGTCAAATAGATTTCTGACTGTTTTTGGCAGTAAATTACCTGCATTGGCAGTTGATCAGAGCTATCCGCCAACATCCGATGCAGTTAACCTACTGGCTAAAAAAGGGAATGACCAGGGGAAGGCAGCAGCTGCCCTCCCCTGAAATCACATAGAGCTGACTATTGTTGAGCAGCCGTCTTGGCGTCCCAATCAATATTCCAGGTGTACCACTGCTGTCCTCCGAAGAGGGCAACAACACGGTCCAGCCAGGAGTGTTCTGCGGTGTAAGCGATGCGCAGCCAGATCGGGAAGAAGGGGAATTCACCCTCTTCACCAAAGAAAGCGTTCTCGATATCTCGATAGAGTTGTTTGCGTACTTCGGGATCTGGTTCGAAGCGTGCTTGTTCGATCATATCATCGATCTCATTGCACTCACGATGCATACGAACCTCAATGTTGCAGTCCAGAACATCGCCAACCCAGTTGTTCTCGTCAGCGTAGTCCGGGCCCCAACCGAGGGTCCACATGTGGGGAGCTTCAGCATCATCGGCCTTGGTGCTGGCCAGCAGGTCCGCGAAGGACTGCTGTTCGATCTGGATCAGATCGGCGGAGCAGCCGAGGTTCTTTTCCCAGTTGGCCTGAGCGTACTCAATCCAGTTCAAAGTGGACTGACCGCTGTAGCCAAGCAGAGTAACCTGCGGGAAGCCTTCGCAGTTCGGATAGCCGGCTTCAGCAAGCTCAGCCTGGGCATATTCGACATCATAGCCAACACCGACTTCGTCGATGGGGGGAGCGCCGAAGATTCCAGGAGGCGCGAAGTGTTTCATGGGCAAGCCCTGACCCTGGATGACCTCTTGGACATAGGTCTCACGGTCAAAAGCAGCCGCAAACGCGCGGCGGACATGGACGTCATCAAAGGGCGCCTTGGTCATGCGGAAGGCGATGTAGAAGACGGCCAGATCAGGAATCTGAACGGTCTCATCAGGGAAATTCGCCAGATGAGCTTCTAGCTCCGCATCGGGGATGCCGGCGGTGTCAACTTCGTTGTTGAGCCACAGGGCATAACCGGTGCTGGTGTCAGGAACCACATTGGTTACAAAGCGTTCAATGTTTCCATCACCCTGCATGTCTGCAGGCATCAGGGGATTGCGCCACAGGGAACGGCGGACACCGTGCACCCACTCGTGGAGCACGTAGCGACCGTTGGTCACGATGTTTCCAGCCTCAATCCAGTTGTCGCCATGAGCTTCAATGGCCCACTGCGGGCTTGCCGCGATGGTCCACATCGGGGTCATGGAAAGGAAGTAAGCGGCAGGTTGGGGCAGTTGAATCACGAGGGTTTCGGAATCAGGAGCAGAGACGCCAATAGCATCAATGTCTTCCTGAGGGATATTCTCGGGATCTTCTGCCTGATAAACTGCCGAGCATCCTTCGATCACACCAGCGACGATGCCGCTGTAGTAGGAACCGGTGTTAGGGTTGCAGGCGCGCTTGATGCCGTAAACGAAATCTTCCGCGGTAACAAATAGCGGATTGCCGTCAGCATCCACTTCCTGCGTGGTCTCACCGGTGACAGGATTGTGCTTCACCCAGGGAATGTCCGTCCGGATGGTGAAGGTGTAGGTCAGACCATCTTCACTGATGTCCCAATCTGTGGCAGCCTCGGGGACGATATCCGCGGTTTCCAGATCGTAGTTGGTCAGATGGACAAAGAGGTTTTCGATGTAGTTAATGGATATAACATCCTCACCAAGCTGGGGGTCCAGGGTGGGGATATCTGTGGTTGAGTAACCATCAAATGTCACGGGCTCCGCCATCTCTTCTTCTTCAGCGGGAACCTCTACCTCGACCTCAACTGTTTCCACAACAGTCTCTTTCTCGGTAACAACGACGGTCTCTACAACCCTCTCCGGTGTTGGTTGAGCACAAGCTGACAGAATCAAGCTTGCCATAATCAACGTAGAGAAAATTGCCAGAAGTTTTTTCCTCATAGCTTTTTCTTCTCCTTCTTACTAAGTAAACAAATGTCATGACATGGTACTGGATAGATTAATGGGATTTGTTTTAAGACTGCACCACCTCCTTCGGATGATCAAAGCTTATGTATTGAATTATACATAGGATAACACAGAAGTGTCGAATAGTTAAATATTATTTCATCTCTTTTTGAGCTTTTTCCACGAAGTGACAGGCGACCCAATGCCCTTTCTCATACTCCCTGAATTCCGGATCTTCAAGAGAACAAAGCTCTTCCGCGATCGGACACCGGGTGTGAAACCGACATCCTGAAGGGGGGTTTGCCGGACTGGGAACATCACCTTTTAAGATGATCCGCTTCCGCTCCCGCTCGGCAGCAGGATTGTGGAGGGGGACCGCCGACAGCAGCGCAATAGAATAGGGATGCAGGGTGTTGGCGAATAAATCATCTCGGCTGGTAAGCTCTACTATCTTCCCCAGGTACATCACGGCAATCCGATCCGAAATATGCCGAACCATGCTCAAGTCATGGGCAATAAACAGGTAAGTCAAACCCAGTTCATTCTGAAGTTCTTCCAGCAGGTTAACCACCTGGGCCTGGATGGATACATCCAGAGCCGAAATAGGTTCATCACATACAATGAACTCCGGTTCCAGAGCCAGAGCCCGGGCGATACCAATGCGCTGGCGCTGGCCGCCTGAGAACTCGTGAGGGTAGCGATTGACAAAATAGGGATTCAAGCCTACTAACCTTAATAATTCCTGCACTCTTTCACGACGCTCTTTCGCTGTCCCAATATTATGAACTTCCAGGGGTTCTGAAATAATCCGGCCGACAGTCATCCGCGGATTCAAAGACGCATAGGGATCCTGAAAAATAATTTGCATATCCCGGCGCAGTTCCCGCATTTTGCCGTTCTCTACTTCCAACAGATTGATATCCCGGAAAAACACCTCACCGGCGGTGGGCTCATGCAGCTGAAGGATGGTCCGACCGGTGGTTGTCTTTCCACACCCGCTCTCTCCGACTAACCCCAGGGTTTCTCCTCTTTTTATCTCAAAGGAAATACCATCTACGGCTTTCACCGCACCGATGACTTTAGTAAAAATGATTCCTTGGGTTATGGGAAAGTGCTTTTTTAATTTTTCTACACGAAGCAGTGGTTTATTGTCCATCATCGGAGCTCACCTGTTCTAATATCAACCCAGCAAGCAATTCTATGGCTGGGGGCTATTTCTTCTAAAGCTGGGTTTTCTTCTCGACATATGTCCCGGGCAAAAGAGCATCGGGGCACAAACGGACAGCCCTGAGGAAGCTCCAGTAAATCAGGAGGAAGCCCCTCAATGGTCTCTAATTTCGCACCGGGTTTTTCCTTAAGCTTGGGCAATGATTTCAGCAAAGAGAAGGTATATGGATGGCGGGGATCCTCATAAAGATTATCAACCGGAGCATCTTCGACCACAAATCCAGCGTACATCACAATCACCCTTTCTGCCAATCCCGCCACCACGCCGAGGTCATGGGTGATCCAAATCAGGGCCATACCCAGGTCATCCTGTAATTCCTTGACTAACTCCACCAGCTGAGCCTGAATGGTCACATCCAATGCTGTGGTCGGCTCATCGGCGATCAGCAATGTTGGATTACAGGCCAAAGCGATGGCGATCATCGCCCGCTGCCTCATCCCCCCCGAAAATTGATGGGGAAAATCAGCCAGGCGGTTGGACGCATCCGGAATACCAACCAGCGCCAACAATTCCGCAGCCCGCTCGCTGGCTTCTTCATCCCCCATGCCCAGATGGAGCTTCAGGGGTTCTTTGATCTGGAAACCGATGGTCAGAACAGGATTGAGGGAAGTCATCGGATCCTGGAAGATCATCGCCAGTTTGCTTCCCCGGATCCTTCTCATCTCACCTTTAGAATAATCTAATAGATTTTCCCCCTTAAAATTGATCGCCTCAGCTTGAATGGACGCGGGGGGTATGTCCAGCAGCCTCATCACGGATAACATGGAAACGCTTTTTCCACAGCCGCTTTCCCCTACGATCCCTAAGGTCTCTCCCGCATGGACCTTATAGGTAATCCCATTGACCGCATGCACTAATCCTTCTTGGGTGTCAAAACGCGTCCGCAGGTTCTGAATATCCAGGATAACTTCTCTATCGTCCAAAGTCCTACCTCCTAATCCAATGATATACACTCAGCAACAATCCCTTCCTTGATGCTGAGTCACAGGCACATGGCAATAAATTATAACGGTTTTTCCAAAATTTTGTCAAAATAAAATTAATCAATATTCCGACTAAACCGCAATAATTTTACCACAACCTATTATACACCCAGGAAAATATGGCTGGCTAATGACAAATTATAGGATAAGAAAAGCAATAGATCATAAAAATCAAAAGAGGATACTCAATGAATAATCTCTAAATTCCACAACGGGATCTGGGCACCTGATTCAATTCCATCCAGCTGAGGTTTGATGACCATCGCCAGCCGTCTGAAGAACAAAGGCAGTGCGGGCAGCTCGTCCGCAAATATACTCTGCAGATCAAGCAGCGCCTGATCCCTTTGGGGATCATCAGGTAAACTGTTTTTCACAAGCTGACAGGCTTCATCAAATCGGGGATCTGCGAACCCGGCTGCGTTTGCCCCGCCCCACCCTCGGGGATAATCCGGATATGGACCAGGAATCTCCCTGCTGGTGAACAAAGTACACAGATGATAATCCCCCGTAGTCCAGGCGAACTGTGCCAGATCAAACCGTCTGCCAAACACAGGCCCGTCGGGTCCCGGGGCAAGCAGTTCTTCTGGGGATAAAGCCAGGATCTTCAATTTGAATCCGCAATCCTCTAAATTGCTAACCAGCTGTTGAACCGCCGGGGATTCCCCTGAGCTGGCAAAAAGATAGTATTTGACTTCCAGGGGAATCCCTTCTTCAACACCTTCCACTCCCCTCGCAATCCGGGGAGTAGCTGGATCCCCATCATGATCCACCCAGCCGGCGCTTTCCAGCAGTTCTCTGGCCTGATAAGGCTGATAAGCATAGACTGCTGTTTCCGGGTTGTAGGTGGGATGAGTCCCGGGAATAAAACCAGCGGCTGCCCGTCCTGCCTGGGGATTACCCCGTACAATTGCCTGGCGGTTGATGCACTGAGCAGCTGCCTGACGCACTTTTTTATCTCCAAAAACAGCAGGATGACTTTCAAGAGAATCAATCCCAAAGACAATTTGCTCCCAGGGTCCTCCCTCCAGGTAAACAAGTTTCATTTCACCGTTAGTTTGAAATTCCTGCAGCCGGGAGAAATCAGCAGCAAACCCTTCCGCTGACAGCGCAATATCACATTCGCCTGCCGTAAACGCGGCCAGGGACGCAGGCTCTTCTTCCACAAACCTGAATACCAGCCGATCAAATACCGGCAGCTGCTCTGCCCGGCGGTGGTAATAGGGATTTAACGTCAGCGAAATATGATCTCCGCTGACCCATTCCTCAATTTGATACGGTCCCCAACCGATGGGAGTGCGGTTGACCCGGGGTTCAATCAGCAGCTGTTCTGTGCTCAAATTACCCCACAAATCCACTGGCAGGGGAATGAAGAAAAAAGACTCATAGGTGAACAGGGAGTGGAATCCAGGAACGCCTTTCCACCTGACCAGATGCTGGTCAACTGCTTGATAGGAAGCGGTAAATTGAACCTTTTTAAGTCCTCGGTCTCCAAATAACTCCCGGGCTGTCTGATAGGAAAACACTGAGTCAGCGGCGGTGAGAGCAGAACCGTCTGACCAGGTGACTCCGGGGATGATGGCAAAATCAATCACCACCTGATCCAGTTCTACCGGGTCATTACCCTGATAAGTTTCTGAACAATCAAAGGATTCACAGCCTGCAGGCCTGTAGGTTATCCCCGGCGTAAGCAGGGTCAGATCCCCCTGAGCATCAATGATCACTTCTCCCGGCTCGACAAGCGTCGGCTCTAACTGCACGCCCCCATTGGCGCGGGAAGGAAGCACGCTCAGGATGACAGGCTCAGAACGGTAATCCACCCGCTCAACCGGACCATCATAAATTGCCTGGCGGATGATATCCGCAGCGAAAGAAAATTCCCGGTAATAAAAAAGGGAATCCGGCTCCTCCCCCAAACAAACGGAGAGCACCCGGGAAACTTTGGGCGGGGTCCCGGGATTAAATATTTTTTCCTCCTGAGCGGGTAAGGATGGGGCTTTAAGCTGTTCCTTTTCTTCCATACCGCACCCCGCCAGCAGCCAGATCAAGGCCAGCCAGATGAGGAATAAGACCCTTTGTTTTATTCCCATGGAATTTTATCTTCTTCTACTTCCCGCATCCGAAGATAAGACTCATACCGCTCCTGATCAATTTCCCCTGCTTCCAGGGCTGCTTTTACAGCACACCCCGGCTCGTGGATATGGGTGCAGTCGCTAAACCGACACTCCGGCACTAAATCCCTTAACTCCGGAAAATAACCATCCACCTCTTCTGGCTCGGTGTCCCATAAATCCAAAGCTTTCAATCCTGGAGTATCCGTTATATAGCCGCCCATTTCCAGAGGAACCATTTTTCGCACCACGGTGGTGTGTTTTCCTTTCTGGGTAGCATGACTGACCTCCCGGACTTCCAGTCCCAATCCGGGCTGGATGGCGTTGAGCAGGCTTGTCTTCCCGGCCCCGGAAGGACCGGCGAACAAAGTTACCTTATCCGCCAGACTTTCTTTTAACTTATCAATGTTCTTACCGCTGAGAGCTGAGGTGTAATGAACGGGATAACCAACTTTTTCATAGCGTTGAAAATATTCCCCTGCTTTTTCCACTCCAGTAAGGTCAACTTTATTGGCCACGATAATGGCAAAGATCTTTTCCTTTTCTGCCATTACTAAGAACCGGTCCAGCATACGCAGCCGCGGTTCTGGTTGGGCAGCCGCAAAGACGAACACCGCCTGGTCCAGATTAGCGATGATAATTTGACGGTATTCTCCCTGCGGGCGGGGGTCCATTCGATAAATCATATTGGTCCGGGGCTCAACCTCTTCGATCATACCTTCCTGATCATCAATTTTGGAGAACTGCACCCAATCACCCACAGCGACAATATCCCCCGTTTTTTGCCCCTGCTTCAGCCGCCCCCGGATCTGGCAGCGGTAGATCTGTTCATCTTCCTGAACAAAGAAAAACCCGGACTGAGCTCTGATCACTCGTCCCACATGAATCTCATCCACATCATTCTCCCTCAGCTAATTGTCCTCCGGCGTCTTGGTTGGCTCAGGCGTAGCCCAGACCCCGATTTCCGATTCCCAGGGATACAGCCGGAGATACTGATCGAAATAAAGTTCCACAACCCGCCTGAAGATCGGGGCAGCCACTTCTGAACCTTCCCCGGCGTTCTCGGCAATTACAACCACTGCAATATCCGGTTTGTTTTCATTTTCCGCCAGGGTATAACCAGCAAACCAAGCGTGAGGTTCCCCGGACCCCGATTCTGCTGTGCCCGTCTTGCCCACCAGAGGAATCTGCAAACCCCGGAAGCGGTAATAAGCTGTCCCCCGGGGGTTCTCAACCACCCTATTCATGCCCTCTTGCAAAGCCTGAGCAGTTTCAGCGCTGATTGGCAGCTCACCGACTTCCTCAGGAGTGAACCCCTGGACTTCTTCTCCAGCTGATGACCGAATACTTTCCACAATCTGGGGTCGATAAATCGTTCCCCCGTTCCCTAAAGCGGCGATAAATTGAGCTACCTGCAGAGGGGTCACCTGCATTTGTCCCTGCCCCACAGCCAGATTGGTGGCATCTACTTCCGATTGGGGAAACGGGATATTCCCAGCTTCCTCTTCTAAAAACTCGATCCCGGTGGGCGTTCCTAATCCAAAACCGCGGGCCATTTCCATGATCGCATCAGTCATCCCTTTCTCATAAAACCTCAACCCGATGTGCCAAAAATAGGGGTTACACGACCGCATCAATCCCTCAACCAGGGTCAGTTTCCCGCTGGGGGGGGTTTCGCCGTCTTCTAAATAGTGATCATAAGTCCAATCATCTAACCGAATCCCCTGAATTTCAGTGAAGTGATATCCACAATCATAGATATCATCCGCCTGAAATTCTCCACTTTCCAATCCAGCTGCCATGGTGATGATTTTAAATACCGAGCCCAGCGGATACAGACCTTGAGTGGCCCTGTTCAAGAAAGGAGAACTTCCTTCAAGACTATAATATTCCGGAAGCTGATGATTGGAATTGAAATTAGTGTGGTTGAAAGCATTGGGGTCAAAACTGGGGTTTGAAGCCATAGCAAGGACTCGACCGGTGTCTGCTTCCAGGACTACAATCGAGCCGTTATATCCATGAAGGGCCTGCTGCACGTCCCGCTGAAATTCTTTTTCAAAGGTAGTATAAACTTCATCCGCCGGTCCTGCCTGGGAGTTGGCGATTTGGGTGATTATTTTTCCTTCACTATCTACCAGGTAGAGGGTCCCCCCCCGCTTTCCACTCAGGTAAGGTTCTGCCCACTGCTCCAGACCCTGCCCTCCGACTTTTTCATCCCGGGCATAGCCCAGACGCCGATATTTGTCTTCTTCATTTTCCTGTATCCAGCGTACATAGCCAACCGCCTGAGGAGCTATCCCCTGGTCGAAATAATAGCGTCCCTGAAAAGAACGGATCAGCAGTCCATTATTTGTATAGGATTCCAGGATCCCCAGCCGACCTTCCACCTTCTCTCTGGCCACGGTTCCCAGGGGCACATACCCCTGATATCTCGATCCAAAAGGTTCATATTCAGCTTTCAACGCTCCTGCAGGGATGTCCAGCGCCCGGGAAAGCTCATTGAGCATATCCTCTTCTTGTTCAGGATCTATCTGGGCAGGCGTCACCCCCAGGGAAATCGCTTCTGCAGGGCCGACCACGATCTTTCCTTCCTGATCATAAATATTTCCCCTTGCCGGTACCTGCCGGACCAGATCGAGTTCATTATCTCCATCCAGCTCGGGAAAGATCATCTGTTCTGACCAATTGACCCGCCACAGGTTGGAATCCAGGATAAATTTTAATATGACGTCCCGCTGGAGATCTTCGATCAGCACACTCCCATATTTGACATTTACTGCTACCTGTGCATTCTGGGGATCGTTATAGGTCGAGAGGATTTCATAATCAAGTTCATCTAAGGCAAGTTCAACGGCTGTTTTGTTGTATAACTCAACAAACTCAGTCTGCGAGATCGCTAACTTGCTGTCCGTACTTAACAGATCGTACATCTCTTGATACTGTTCGTTTTTCCATCGATCTAAAAACTCTCCAGCAACTTTCTCGATATCTGGCGTTTGAGTTTTCGATATCTGGGGTGATGCCAGACTCTGCGTAGGGGTCGACTCCGGCAGAATGGTCTCCGGAGGTTTTTGAGTACATCCCCCCAATAAGAAGCTTACAGACAGGATTAAACCGATTAAAAACTTTTTTCTCATTTCTTACCCGTAGATAAATCTACTTTAACTTTCCGTCCAGGGATATAACTCCGGAAAACCGGACATTCATAAGCAAAAGTTTCCTGACATTTTAAAGGAACTCCCCCTGGGTGGAGCAAGTCATTATTTTCCAAAACGGCAACCAGCTTACAGAGAGGGAGACCCATCACATTGGCAAAACATCCTTGAAAAGCTGGAACAGGATTATACTGACTGTTCTGAATTGCATAAGCTCCCGCTTTATCGAGGGGATCACCGCCAGCAACATAAGCTTCAATTTCCTGATCACTCATCTCCCGCAAAGTGACCTCGGTTGTCACCACCTCGGAAATCGTTTGCTCCTCTCCGGGTTGATACACCACAAGACCCGACATTACCCGGTGTGTCCGGCCTCGCAATTGGCTTAACATCCGGACAGCATCTTCTTCATCTGCTGGTTTCCCTAATATTTCAATACCATCTACCACTATTGTATCAGCAGCCAGGATCACCAGATCTTGCGGGGAATTGATTGGGACCTCCCCTGCCGCAGATTCTGCTTTTGCCCGGGTGATCCGCCGCACATAGGACACAGGAGTCTCGTTTTTCTCCTTAGATTCATCAACCATGGGAGAAATGACCACAAAGGTCTCCAGGAGCATTCTCAACAACCGTTTTCTTCGTGGTGACTTTGACGCTAAAATAAATTCTGCCATAAAAAAGCCTACTTCCCCTGCAGGGAACAACCCTGTTTCAACTGATAACTCCTTCAAATTTTATCATACCGGCAATTCTACTTTCTATAAGAAAGATTAGAAGGATTAGAACCGTTTCCCTGTATGTTAATAAAATAGTAAGTTCTCCTCCCCCCTGATTGCGGTAAAATAACTTGATAACCCTTTATGAACCTATCAACACGACTGATTACAAGCTTATTCTTAATACCTTTCTTGATCTTGGTGGCTTCGATTCCTGGCCCTTTCCCTGCCCATGCCCAAAATGGGATTCAGGTAAGCTTATCAGAACCAGATCTAAGCCAATTTCCCCGGTTAACTACCTACCTGGATATTTTTACAGAAGATGGGACCTTCATCAAGGGGCTGTCCACCCGCGATGTTACGATTGTAGAAAACGGCAAAGAAGTAGAAATCCTCAAATTCCAGGAATTATCTCCCGGGATTCAATTAGTCTTTGGCCTTAATATTGCCCCCCCCTTTGCTATCCGGGATCCCAGCGGTCAATCCCGCTGGGATTACCTTTCTCAGGCGATCCTTGCCTGGGCAAACCAGCCAGCCCTTTCGGTTGATGATGATCTGAGCATCATTTCCAATGATGGTCTGGAAAAAACCCATCTAACCGAAAAGGATATCTTCGCCGCTGCTTTGGAAAGCTACCAACCCCAGCCGCGGGAAACCTCATCCAACCTCAACGTCCTCAACCAGGCTATCGAAATCGCTTCGGACCCTTCCCCTGAATTAGGCATGAAAAAAATAGTGTTTTTCCTCACCCCACCTCCCTCCCCGGAGGATATCGCGGCACTGGAAAGCCTCACCAGCCTGGCGCAGGCCAATGATGTCCGGGTTTATCCCTGGTTAATCTCCTCTCCCGCTTTCGCCAACTCCGGGGGGGCTGAACAACTAAAAAAAATGGCCGAGGAAACCGGAGGAGAAATGTTTACCTTTTCCGGCGATGAAAGCATTCCGGACCTGGAAAACATATTCCGCAGGTTACGCGGAACTTATCTGGTGAGTTATCAGAGTGAGATGAACCGTTCCAGCAGTCAGCAAATCCAGGCCCAGATTGAATACGACGATCAGATTTTTTCCACCACCACCGATTTTGACTTCGCGATCCAGCCCCCCAACCCGATACTGATCTCCCCCCCACCGGAGGTCCACCGAAAAAGCCCTCAACCAGAGGGAGAAAACTATATACTTGAAGAATATCTTCCCAAAAGCCTGGATATCCAGGTGATTATTGAATTCCCTGATGGCCTGGAACGACCCCTCAAGCACACTATATTAAAGGTGGATGGACAGGTTGAAGACACCAACACCAGGGAGCCATTTACCCGGTTCACCTGGGACCTCAGTAAATACCAGAACACCGGCGTCCATTATTTGACGATTAAAGTTGAAGACCAGATTGGATTAAGTAAAACCAGTATACAAACGCCAATCAAAGTGATTATCAGTCAGCCCGAACTAAAGATTAGCAGTTTGATCAAGGACCATACCGGGGCATTTTGGGGCCTGCTGGGAATCATCATGGGGGTTGGGATCCTGTTAATTTTGATATTAACAGGTCGGATCCATCCCCGGGAAGTCATAGGAAAGAGGAGAACATATCCAGATATCGACCACGATCCTTCCAGTGCCGCTTGGGAAACTTACCAGGACAAATCTGACCAACCCGGCAAAGATCAGGCCTCCCCTTCAGCTTATCTTATCCCCGAAGGAGAGCCTGCAGGAAATTTATTCCAGCACAGACTCCCCATTTACGACCAGGAAGTCACCATTGGCAATGAGCCCGCATCCTCAACGATCTCCATCAAGGATCCTTCTGTATCCACCCAGCATGCTCAATTGATCCGCCTATCCCAGGAAAATTACCTGCTCAAAGATGAAGGTTCCCTGACTGGAACCTGGATCAATTACAATCAAATCATCCCTGATGACCCCCGGAACATTCGGGATGGGGATTTGCTTCATATTGGGCAGGTTGCCTTTCGTTTTCAGATCAATAACTCACAAAAAAGTGTTCGATCCTCCAGCTCTGAGGAGCCTAACGAATGATTCCAAATCCAGAAAAACACATCGATGTCCATTACTTAACAGATCCCGGAAGCAAGGGAAGGGTCAACGAAGATAAGTTCAAGATCTCTTCCTTTGAAATGAGCGCCAAGGATCCTGCTCCTGTCCTGCTGGCTGTGATTGCAGATGGAGTTGGTGGACATCAGGCAGGTGAAATTGCTGCTGAAATTGCCATCGAAACTATAGAAAGAATAATCGCAGAAAGCGAATCTGAGGAACCGGTCTGGCTGTTAAAAAGTGCTCTGCTGGAAGCCAATCACGCCATCACAAACCGCTCGGAAAATGAAGATGATAAAAAAGGGATGGGATCCACCATCGCCTGTGGCCTCATCCTGGACTATTCTCTGTACATCGCTTCCATGGGAGATTCGCGGATTTATCTGATCCGGGACGGGATAATTACCCAGCTGACCAGGGATCATACCTGGGTTCAGGAAGCACTTGATACCGGAGTGATTAAAGATGAAGAGGCCAGAAATCATCCCCGCAGGCACTTGATCAGGAGTTTTTTGGGCTCGTCAGAACCGATCAATCCGGATCTGCGCTTATTCCTCTCCAAGAAGGAAAGCGATGAACAGGCTAAAGCGAACCAGGGATTACCGCTCATCCCCCAGGATAAGGTTCTGCTTTGCACTGACGGACTGACGGATTTAGTGACCGACGAAGAAATTCTGAACGTATTTCAAAAAACGGCGGATATCGATAATGCTCTTCAGCAGCTAGTCGACCTCGCCAACCAAAGAGGGGGACATGATAATATCACCACAGTTCTACTAAAAATCAGGGGGGAGGAACTCTTTCTAACCTAGATCAGACTATTACCGATTTGCAAAACAAACATTCCAAAAAAATACAGCAGGACGCCGGCGCCGGCGTCCTGCTGTATTTCTTAGTTTTCTTTAGGGAATCAACTGAGCAGTGTATACCTGATTGCCCACTGCCAGATAGATGCGGTCGCTCATGGTAACAGTAAAAGCTCCCGCTTTTCCCTCTATAGAATTTAACTGGGGTCGATATTGTTTTTGCAGTTCCAGCTGGGTGCTGAACCTGTAGACAGCCATTTTATCGGGATCTAATAAATACAAAGCCATTCCGGGTGAACCCTTTAAAAACATAGAGTTAAATTTCGCTCCGGCGATAAAGGGACCTGATTCCCATCCTTCACGGGGATCAGAAAACTCAAATGGGGTTTGACACTGGGGATTGGATGTCGGCGTTTCCTTCACACACTTTGTCAGATAACCATCAGCATGAAGCAGGTACAATTCGGACCCATTGGTAGCCAGGTCAATGACATCCTCCATCGGTGGAGAATCGATCGCCCCGAAATATTCAGATCCTTCATGATAGTTTTCGCTCTGGTATTCGATCCAGATAGCCCTTTCTTGAGGATCGAGGATATACAGATTTTCCGGAGAACTTATAGAGAGCGTTATAGCTTCCACCGGCCCCCGACCCAGGGAATAAGTAGTATCTTCAAATAAAACCGGGGGTTCTTCCGGGTCCGTGTAGCAGTAAATCATGGTGTGGGAACTGTCAATGCCCAGGATCGCGGCTTGATCCTCCTTGGCGCTGGAGTGGGCGACAATATCAACCAGGGGGCCTATTTCCTTGTGTCCGGATACAGGTCCGCAGGTGAAATCCCTTTTGATCGTATACCCATCAGCATTCGACTGCGCCCAGATGACGGTTCCATCATTTTCATTGAGTAAATAGAGATCATTCCAGGAAGTAACCACAATCTCAGAAATGCTGACATCACTCCCCAGGCCACGCATAAAAAGAGGCTTATAATCCAATCTTGTGATCATGTCCAGGGAATCAACCTCCCCCCGGACCTGTTGAAAAAGCTCCTCAATTTCTTCAGAGGTTTTATAACTTCTGGCCAGCCGAATGGATTCCAGCGCTGAAGATAAAGCTTGATACCGATCCCCGGGAGAAGCAGTCAACTCTGCTTCCTGGATCAAGGTCTGCGCCTGTTGATAAGCCTCCTGATATAAGCGGTCCCGCCCTCGATTGACGTAGAAAAAACTACCAAAGGTCACCATCACTAACGGTACCATCACAGCGATCAATCCCAGAACCCAGGGAGGTAAATTAAGCAAATCCTCTTCCGGCAGCATCCTGTTGGCTAAAGCCTTGATATTTCTCCACACTTCATCCAGAGCGTTCCAAACTGACCTCAGCAAAGTTCCCAGCAGCGGCCAAACCTGCAGGCTCAAGATAGTATCCACCAGGGACTCCCGGGAAGGAGGAGCCGAGGATCCAACCGACATGCCCGGTTCTCTTTCCTCAGCTTTCTTGATCAAATCAGGGGACAAATCGGGTTCCAGCGGTCCGGGAAACTCTTCCACCCGGGGTGTTTGCTGATCAGCACCTGCCTCGTCAACAGGGGCGCACCCCTCCCCCGCATCTGCTGATAAATCCTTGGGAAAAGCCTCTTCAGAAACATCGGTTTGATCAGGGGAACTCGCTGTGTACGGGGGAGGTGCCTGATCCCTGACAGCCCTGGCAGGATCCATTCCGGGTTCCCCGGGCTCATCCTGGGAAGCAGTTTTTCCCTCTTCCTCCAATAGGGGACGCAGGACCCGCACTTTACCCTCACCCTCATCCACCTGAATGAGCACCGCATCCAGATCATCCTCTATCCGGTGAAATAACCGGTTGAAAATCACCTCCGATTGCATCCGGGGTAAATTTCTCAAAGCCGCTTCCGTCCAGCTGGAGGGGACCTCGGGGGCGATCAAAATCAGGTTTCCAAATTCAATATCCCACTGGTGATAACGGATCTTGGGCATTCTGCCCAACCCCAATCCCGGACCGGAAAGATCCAGATCATAAAGTTCATCCACTTCGTCTGGCGTAATTTTAAAAGCATGGGTCGCCCCACTTTGGGCAATAATAATCCGGGAATGTTTTACGACAACCTGGGTAAGGATTCCTACCGCCTGGACCCCCCTTGAGGATCCGCGAAGGTTTCGATCCAGCAGAAACTTATTTAATACCTCCCCCACATTCCTCAAAGCAGAGGTCGTAGAACCTTCCGCCTCAAAGAAAACATCGCCCAATTTCTCTAAAAGCTGCACTTTTCCCCGGAGGGAGATCGGCGCATTGCCCTGTAAGGAAAGGTGCAGGATCAATTTTTCCTCAGATCGTCTCCGGGAAGCACGGCGCGGAGGTAATGCTACATGCAAACCGGGATGATCAGACTTAATCTCTTTCTCGACCTGAAAGAGAGGGAGAATCTTCAAATCATGTGATTTTGCCATATCCTCACGTTATCCCTGAATCTAGATCAACTTATCTCTATTATACTGGTAAAATGATAGGCGGCTGCCTTCTGAGGTGAAATAATAATGACTATCAAAATGATTCAAAATCCAGACGATTTTCAAAACCTCCGCAGAGAATGGAATGCCTTATTATCCATCAGTGCAAGTCGTGTGCCGTTCTTGCGTCATGAGTACCTGACCAGCTGGTGGGAAACCAGGGGAGGAGGAGAATGGAAAAGGGCAAATCTCTTTATTCTGATCGACAGAAACACCAAAGGAAAACTTACCGGGATCGCTCCCCTCTTTTTACATCAGGACACGCTGATGTTCCTGGGCAGCCATGAAATTTCGGATTACCTGGATGTAATTGCCCATCCAGACGACCTGCAAAGTTTTCTGCAAAAGACCTTTACTTTTCTGGCGGAAGAAAGCCCTCAAATCTGGAAGAAATTAGACTTTTACAACCTGCTGGAAGGCTCCTCCACCCTGCCATTAATTAAGGAGATTTCCCGGAGCCGGGGCTGGGAACATACCCGGGATCAAATTCAACCGGCTCCGTCCCTCACCCTGCCCGCAAACTGGGATGCCTATCTGGATCAATTAGAAACCAGATACCGTCATGAAATTGAACGGAAAATCCGCCGCGCAGAGGGTTATTTTTTACCCGTGGACTGGTATATGGTTGAGTACCGTAAAGACCTCGAGGAAGAATTAGCTGAATTTCTAAAATTAATGGCGCATAATGATGAAAAAGCTGATTTCCTGACAGAAAGCATGACTTCCCAGCTGAAATCCTCTGTTTACCAGGCTTTTGATAACGGTTGGCTGCAGCTGGCATTTCTGACAGTGGGTGATCTCAAAGCCGCTGCTTATCTCAATTTTGACTTTAACAACCGGATCTGGATTTACAATTCCGGCCTAAATCCCATGTTCGAGAATATCTCTCCCGGTTGGGTGCTGCTGGCGCACATCATCCAAAATGCCATTCGATCTGGAAAAGAAGCAGTGGATTTCATGCGCGGGAATGAGGGTTATAAATACCAGTTCGGAGGAATAGATCGCCATGTGTTCAGGGTCCAGATTACCCGGAAAGACACTTGAAAACAAAATGCCCCCTTTCGGCTCTCTCTAAATTCATCTCCGGCTTATTTTCACATTGTATAATTATTTCATGTTGACCCTGGTCATTCAAGCAGGCGGAAAATCAAAACGGATGGGAGAGGACAAGGCCCTCCTCCCCTTCCTGGGAAAGCCGCTGGTGGAAAGGATTTATGACACTTTTTCCGGGGCAGCAGACGAAACGGTGGTCATCACCAACACACCAGAGGATTATCAATTTCTTCCCGTCCCGCTTTACAGTGATCTGATTCCTGATCGAGGGGCTCTGGGTGGGTTATATACCGCCCTCAAGGTTGCTTCCCATCCCCTGATCGGTTTAATCGCCTGCGACTTACCTTTCGCCAGCCCGCAGCTGATCGACTACTGCCGGCAGGTTTTAATGCAAACTGGAGCGGATGCCGTCATCCCCTCGGACCCGGGGGGAATTCAACCCCTCCATGCCGTGTACCGGGCTGCCGCCTGCTTACCTCCCGTCAAGCAGGCTATCGATAACGACCTCTGGCGGATGATAGACTGGCATAAACAGGCTGACGTCCGCATCCTCAGCCCAGAGCAGACAGCGCGTCATGCTCCTCACCCACAGACTTTCTGGAACATCAACACCCCGGAAGAATTTTCCCGGGCCGAAGAGATTGCCCGAAAGATGGAAAACTGATGACTTCATATTTGAAATTTCTTCGGGGCAGGAACCACAATTTATTCCCCTTGCCCGGTGGCGAGTTATTAGCTATAGTAACTTTATCATTAACTAAAAGCAGCTTGATGAGGACAGACAATGACTTATTATGATATCAGTATTCTCTACGGCAGCCAGCTGATCGATCATTTTATCCCTAAAAATAAGGGGACCGTGCAGGTAATTGAATCCCCGCCAGTAAAATCTGAAATCAAATCTCTAACCGAGGATCTGCATCAGCGGTTGAATAACCCGGTGAATTCCCCCTCCCTGAAAGAGTTAGTAAGAGATCATTATCAGGGCTCGGGGAAGAAGATTTTTATCCTGGCAGATGATAATACCCGTCCCAATGTTCACACGAAAATTCTCCATCCCCTCATCTTACACTACCTGCAAGAAGAATGTGGTGTTCCCAAACAGGACCTCCGCCTGTTGATTGCCAGCGGCACCCACCGCCCACCGACCGAAAATGAAATTGCTGATTTAATCCTGGGACCAGCTTTATTTAACGAATACCAGGATCAAATATTAATCCATGATGACAGTTTTCACCTGGCAGAACTGGGAACTTCATCCCGCGGTACTCCCATTACCATAAACCAGGATGCCTTCCAGGCAGCTTTGATCATCCCTGTCACTGATTCTGAATACCATTATTTTGCTGGAGTAGCTGGAACAGTCAAACAGCTCTTTCCGGGAATAGCAGGGAGAAAAACGACCAGCCACAATCATCCCCAGATGTTCGACAAAGAGCTGGGCTTCACCCCGGCCTGCCGTCTGGGAAACACGGCGGACAACCCGGTAATTTCAGATATGAAAGAAATGGCTTCCCTGGTCCAAAATTTCACCCCCGTTTTTTGTATCGATGCCATCCTGGACAAGGGGATCATCACTTATCTCAACGCTGGTGATATCCTCAGCCTGCATGACATCGCTCAAGAAAAATTAGAAGCCAGGCGGGTAGTCGAGGTAGATCAACCGGGGGACCTGGTCATCGTTTCCGTGGGAAAACTGGGCCTGAACCTTTACCAGGCTGGAAAAGGGATCCATGCCGCCTGGAACGCTGTCCGCCAGCCCGGAGGGACCATTTTGCTCCTTGCCCCCTGCCAGGACGGGGTGGGATCCCCAGGATATAAAGAAACCATGGAAAATATTCAGGGACAGTCTCTGGACCAGGCTCTGGCCTGGGTCCTGGAGAATAAGTGCAGCGTGGAGACTTTCCGGATCGGAAATCAAAAACCGGTCGACACCTTACGGATCCTGAAAACTCTCGAAGATGGGGAGATCCGTGTGCTCAGTGAAATGGATCCCGATCTCCTCCGGGATGTCTACCGCATGAACCCTTTGCCTGGAGCGGACGATCCCCGGCAGGCCTTACGCACTTACCTGACCGGCTTCCTGGATCAAAATCCAGATGCGTTGATCTATGTTCTGCAAGACGCTGGCCTCTATGTAGTTCCCGAATCGCAAACCTGAGAAAATAACCGCGGGGCTTTTCAACCTGTCGGTCAATTCATTCTTCCCGGGCATCAAACATACCGCTGACGGCTGCCGCTTCCTCAAGCAGCTCCTCACGGTCAATTGTGGTCAATTTTCCCCCTTCCAACTGAACCCGACCAGCGATAAGCACGGTATCAACGTCAAATTTGTTTGCTGAATACACCAAATTTGCATAAACATCGTGACAGGGTTTTAAGTGGATCCGATCAAAATCCAAAAGCACTAAATCCGCTTTTTTTCCTTCCTCCAGGGAGCCAATTTGATCTTCCAGCCCATAGGCCCGGGCGCCCGCTGTGGTTGCCATCTCCAGCACTTTTGCCGTGGGAATTAACCGGGGATCCTGGTTAACCCCCTTTTGCAGCAGCGGGATCAATCTCATCTCACTGATCATATCCAGGTCATTATTCGAAGCGGCTCCATCCGTACCCAGACACACGTTGATCCCCAGCTCAGTCATCGCCGCAACTGGAGCGATCCCCGACCCCAGCTTTAGATTCGATTCCGGACAATGAGCGACATGAACCCCGTGGTTTTGCAGAATTTCCAGATCCTCTTCTGTAACCTGGACACAATGGGCGAGCACGGACCGCTCATCAAGCAACTGAAATTTTTCCAGCTGGCGGATCGGGGAAACCCCGAATTTTTGCTGGACCTCCTCCACTTCTTTATCGTTCTCCGAAGCATGCGTGGTGAAGGTGACCCCGTACTCTTCTTTCAATTCTCTGACGGCGTTCATAATCTCCGGAGACGTTGTGTAAATACTGTGCGCCTGGAGAACCGGATGAACTGTCCGGTAATCCTCGATCAAATCCAGAGTATCCCGGGCTTCGGAGATTAATTCTTCCAGCGAATCGCCCCCTACTTCTGTTATCGGAGACCCGGTAATCAGCCGGAAACCAATTGATTCCGCCAGATCCATGGTGGCCCGGTAATGCCAGTACATGTCATGGGCGGTGGTTACCCCTCCCTGGATCATTTCTGCCATGGCGATCTTTGACCCTATCCGTACACTTTCTTCGTTTAACACCGTCAATTCATATTCCCAGACTCTTTCCAACCACTTTTGAAGTTTCAAATCTTCGACAAACCCTCGAAACAAGGTCATCGCCAGATGGCCGTGGGCGTTGATCAACCCTGGAACAGCAACTTTTCCCCGACCATCAATGATCCGCTCTGCCTCCCGCATTTCTGGCTTCTCGCCTGCTGGTCCGATAAAGTGAATGTCTTCCCCCTTGATTCCGATATCACCCCGGTCAATAACCGTGTGCTCCTCGTCCATCGTCACGATCTGGCAGTCTTTAATCAGGATGTCCATTCTGGTCTGGTTTCCCATCAATTCGCTCACTCCTTCACTGGTAAATCAGGCAAATGATTCTACGCATCCTCCTGAGATTATTTGGACTTCTCAAAGTTGACCGGAAAATAAATTTCACCCCGGGCTGAAGTTCTCAGGACATATCCCTATCAGTGCTCCGCAGTGTCGCAATAAACAAAGCCATCAATCGGGCAGTCAGGTTTTCCAGCCCTTCCTCCACAAGGGTGATTTCTTCCTCGAAACCAGCCGCCCAGTTGACCGAAAAACCCACCCCGGCAAAACAAATATCCAGTTCCTTGGCCAGAACACATTCCGGCACGGCTGTCATTCCGATCACATCCCCGCCCCACTGCTGGAACATGGCGATCTCTGCCGGGGTTTCCAGGCGGGGGCCGTTGCTGGCTACATAGACACCAGAGGGGCGGATGGTGAGATCAAAATCAGGGGCCCGCTCAAGCAACGCTTCCCTTAAGGCGGGACAGAAAGGTTGGCTCATATCCACATGCTTGACTCCCTCGCTGCCCCCGTCATAATAGGTAGATTCCCTCCCAGAAGTGAAATCGATAAAATCGTTAACAGCCACCAGCGAAAGGGGAGGGATAGTGGGATTAATGGAGCCCACCGCATAGGCGGCCAGGATCTTATCCACTCCCAAGACCTCGAAGGCTTTGAGATGGGCCCGGTAATTGACCCGGTGAGGAGGAATTGAATGATCTGCACCGTGCCGGGGCAGAAAATAGAGATCGTCATCTTCCCCTGTACCTTGAAAGAGCTGAACCTCTCCGTAGGGGGTATTAACCGTTTTCTCATTCATCTCCAGATCCGGTATATGATAAATAGCTGTGCCGGCGATGATGCCTGAACTCATACGTTCTCCTGTTTTTTCTGATAATGGTTGATTAAATCGTAAGGACTGAAGACACCCTTCAGGGTGATAATCCCGGATACCAAATGGGGAGGAGTGATGTCAAAGGCAGGGTAATAAGCGGGGATATCAGCTGTAGTTGTAGGTTCCCCCCGGCAGGATAGATTTTCAACTCTGAAAGGAAGATCGGGGATGTTGGAGGCATGAATGATCTGTCTTTGTTCGATCGAGCGAGCCAATAATTATTCGAACCCCATTTTGAAAATTTTGTTTCTGTCCGCCGGACCTCGTTGTTCTAATCCGACACACAGTTCCTGGAAGGTTGAAAGCATATTCGCCCATCTTTTATCACCAGGAAATCTTTCTTTTCGGATTATAAACAGATTGTAAATGGTTTGCAAGAAGTTAAAGTTTTTCCAGCACCGAATGCTCCCCCTGAAGATTCAAGACCGAAACCTCCTCGATCTTAACGGGCGTCAACCGTTTTCAGCTCATCAGCGTTAGTAAAGGACCAATAAAAACCAGCCGCCGCTAAAGCAGCTATCAATATAATTCCAGGAATTGTATAAGGAAGCGATCGCTCAACAAACTGACCCATCACCCAGGGTATGATGACCGCTCCCAACCCACCACTGACAAATAGCCAGCTGGATATTTTACCGGTCAAATAATATTTTCGATCCATAAAAGAAAACGCCGATGGGAAAATCGAGGCAATAGCCAAACCCAGACCGATAGTTCCCATCCAGAGGACAAACCTCACTCCAGGCCAGAGGAGGATCAATCCCAGGCTGATCACAGCCCCGACCAAATCCACTGCCAGTATTTCCCGGGGATGAAATCTGGTTGCCAGGGGGATAGACATCAACCGCCCCAGAGTAAACGCACCCCAGAACACGGAGGTCAGATAAGCTGCTGAAATATCATTTTCCAGGCCGGATTCCACCCCGAAAGTATAAATCCAGGCCCCGAAACCAACCTCGACGCCAACGTAAAAGAACAAGAACAAAGCCATCATTCCCAGCGGCCAGATCAAACCCCGGGGTAATTGGGATTCACCCTGCATTCCAGGATGAACTCCATCGGGGATCGTGGACGGTGCTTCCGGACTGGGGAGGGATAAAAATTGGAGCAGAATGGGTATAGTAAGGAGGGCAAACAACCAATAGGTAACCCTGATCCCTCCGTTGATCTGGAAGATCTGGGCCAGGATCAAGGGACTGAGAAAGGACCCCAAACCATAGAAAAAATGCAGGCCATTTAGATAAGCGCCGACCTCTTCCTGATAAGCCCACACCAGCAGGGTGTTAATGCCAACATCCAACAAACCCATCCCTATACCCAGCACGGCCAGCACACCGACAATCAACTCCGGCGCAGGAAAAACCGGAATCAGGGCCAAGGATATCCCCATGACGATCAGGGCAATGATCAGCAGCCGATGACCGGGATAACGATCATAGAGATGCCCGCTTAACCAGGATCCAAATAAATAGGCCCCCGCCCTGACCGGAAAAAAAATACTGACCTCCCCCACCGATGTCCTGGTTTGTTCAGCTAATCTCAACAGGGAGGGACCCAGGATTGCAGCAGTAATGCCCAACAGTAAAAAAGAGGAATAATAAGCCGTAGTTAATCGACGTCGTGGGTTTTGCGGCATAGTTTTTGACCCGCCGGGTTCAGGCTGCTGGCATTCTAGCTGGATGATGTTTTTCCTACATGCCAGATTTTAATCTTTTCCCATTGTCTTGGAGCACAGGTATTTCATTATCTCCCTATCTCCCTGATTTCCAACATCCCGACGGTCCTGCTCAGGAGTCCCTTATTTGTCGCCCGAGCGGAAGATCACCTCTGGAAATCCCAGATCCCGGAACAACCGGTCCAGGAAGTATTCCCCGTTCTGACCTGCCAGGACGAGGATATCATCTTTCAAAGCAGCTTCCCGGATCTCTCTTTCCGCTGCCCTCCGGGCTTCCGTTTCCAGATCAACCTCTCCGGAAGAAAAGAGTCCTGTCTCCCGATCATAGACATAAGACTGTTCATTATCCAAAACGGTGACAAACACCTCCGGCTCTGGAAGAGTCACATAAAGCACACCGCCCTGGACTTCCAGATCCTCCGGCTGCAGTTTATTGAGATCAATGCCGGCGATCACCTCACCGTGTGCCACAAAGATCAATCGGTCTCCAACCAGCCATTCAAAAGCTCCCTGCCTGGTTTCTGCGGTGATGATCTTTTCTACGCTGAATTTAATGGTTTCCAATCGAGCCAGAGTGCGAATTTCGTGAATGATAGTAACCGGGTCCGGCAAAATTGTCGGCGTAGGATTAAGGACCTGTGCCACCTGGGTGGACAGCTTCCCGGACATTTCCTTAACCGGCTGCAGCTGTTGGGAAAGTGTGTTCTGGACAGTGGTAACTAAAACAACACCCAGAACGACGAGAATGATTAATATGACCCCCCGCCAGAGCCATTGGGTTATTTTCATCTGATACTCCTTGAGAAATCAGAGACATTGGTTTTTACTGCTTGAAATCTTCCAGTTTAATTCTACCAGCTTCGAGGGAAAAAGGTTGGGGATAGACTAAAGCCAATTGTTTTCAAGAATACTCATCCGGGGTTAGAGATTAAAAAAAATACTATAGATCATGCCTCGGAAGAGAATGGGAGGAAAATTTAAGGCGGCCTATTTCAGATCCAGCAAGGGGACAAAGAAAAACCATCTGGACAGTTGGCTCCATTTACAAGGGCATCTTCCGGAGAAAACGAACCAGGGGACAGTCCCCAAATAATAGCGACAGCTAATGCCTGAGCAGCCAGCGAATCCGTCCCCGGGCAAGGGCGTAATGAACCAGCACAGCTGCAGCGAGAATGGTGGCTGAAGCCGGGGCGCCAAGACCCAACAGCACCCCCACGGTCAGAGCAAATAAAGCTAATTCCAGCAGTAAACGAAAAATTCCCGTGATGGGTACCAGCGCAGAGCCTGACCGTCCGGGATCCCCGGGAACAGCAAATATCCACCATACCGCTGCCGCAGCCAGGGGAATTCCCGGCCCCAGGAGATACCCGGTCATCCCTTCTCCCTGACGCCAACCCCAGACACCAAGGACTACCAGAGAAAAGATTTCTAAGATAAAACGGAGGGATTGGTTTCCAGATTGATCCTTCATTTTCCACTCAAATCCCGGTTTAAGTTCGTAACCCGGGGTGCCAGGGACAAAACCAACCGTCCTGTAAAGAAACAATAACCAATAACATTCTGCTCCCATGAAATTATAGGATGTACTGCACAAGCAGTACGGTGAGAACGGCTCCAAGCATCACCAGGGTTATATGCAGATTCCAGACTGCCAGCAGGAAAGCTGCCAGCCCTCCCAGCAGCCCGAGAAGCGGCTGGTCAGGGGCTACGGATAAAATTCCGGGAAAAATCAAGGCCCCCAGCACTGCGTAGGGGATAATTTTCAGCCACCTCTGAAACCAGGAGGGAAACCGGATCCGATCCATAAACAGCGACGGAAGCAGCCGGGGGATGAAGGTCACAAAAGCCATACCCAGGATGAGGTAGAGTTCGTTCATTCCGAACCCTCAAGGATCAATAAACCCAGAACAGAAGCACAGAGAGTCGCCAGCACGATCGACCATCCACTTTCCAAGAAAAAACCTGCTAGATAATTAAACAACATCCCTGCCCCGGCCGCCGTCAGGTAAACCGGGGATTTTTTAATGGGAGGGACCAGCAGCCCGATAAATAAAGCGTACAATCCCGCGGTCATAGCCGTGGTGATTTCACCGGGGATAACTCCAGCAAAGATCGCCCCAAAGGCACTGCCGCTGACCCAACCCAGATAAGCCGTGATCATCAAACCGGCTGTATAATGCGGAGTTAACGCCTGATGCTCGTCTCCTCCTTGCCCGCCCAGGGCGAGAACCGCAAAACTTTCATCGGTAATTCCAAAAGAAAGCGCTATTTTTTCCCGCGCAGAAAAGGAGCGAAACTGGTGGTTCAAAGTCATGCTCATCATTAGATGCCGCAGGTTGAGGAAAAAAGTCGCCATGATAATCTGGACCATCCCCGCCCCGGCCAGGAGCATGCTGACTCCGACAAACTGACTGGCCCCGGCAAAAACCAGGATTGACATCAGCGTCGCTTCAACCCAGGTTAAATCAGCCTGGACAGCTAAGGCCCCAAAAGCTACAGCGATCGGAAAATACCCCAGGGCCAGAGGGCTCCCTGCTTTGATCCCCTGGAAAATTTTTTCTCTGGAACCTATCATATACTGCTCTGCATTTGGCTTTTTATAACCGATGGTCACCCTTTTCGTGTTCAGCCATTTTTTGGCGGCAGATGCAAATTCATCCCACCCCGAAAAAAACAACCAGACAAATGGAAACTCTGGCAGATTTAATCGGATGCGGCCAGCCGTTCCACCAGGAACATAAGATTTAGCAAAAAGGAGAATCTCAGCTAATTTTACCCGGGGTGTTCAGCTCAATCAATCTTATATCTGGTGATAACCAGATCATCCAGATCAATCACAGGAACCACCATTTTCCCCTCCTGATTCCGTTCGACGGTGGAACCGGAGGCGTAAATCAAATCCAATCCATAGCTGTCTTCTTTGTGATCTTCAGGATCGTTGTATCTTTTTTCAACATGCTTATGCCCAAACAGCACCGCTGCTTTACCCTTCATCATCTGCTTCTTGTCCTTGAGAATTTTCAAAAAACGCTTTGCATCCCTCATAACGTGGAACCTTTTCAAGTCAAACGGATGATGATGCAGAATCAAGATCACTCTTTTGATGGCTGAATTTTCACCCAGCTCTTCGAGTATTCCCGCCAATCGCTTGAGCTGTTTTTTTCCCAAGCTTCCTTCAGCCCCGATCATTTCCACAGCTGAAAATTCTCCTTCCATGGAATTCAACAACAAAAAAGCTGTCCTTTCTATGACTACCAGATGGGGATATTCAACCTGGCCACTGAGATACTTCCGGAAATTGGCCGCGGACTTTTTACTTTCGGTGATCCCGAAAAGACCATAATCATGGTTTCCGGGTACAGGCAGCACGGTAAAACCTGCTTCAGTCAAACGATCCAACATTTCCCGGGCCTGCTGAAACTGCCAATCCGCACCATCATCTGTGATGTCTCCGCTGATCGCCACAACAGAAGCTTGATGGATTTTTTTCTGGTTCAGGATCCATTGGACGAGCTGAGAAATTTTTTCCAGGTTATTGGACTTGCCAATGTGTAAATCAGATAAATGAATGATTTTCATCGAGCATTTCACCTCTTACTATCGTCTGGATAGATCACTACCCCCGGGGGAATATTGATTCTCTCCGCCGGAAGTTTTGATGCCTTAACTAAACATCCTCTTTATATCCTTAACTAAATTTTTTAGCAAGCGAACCTTACTCTACAACCCACCGCAAAAAGTCCGGAAGCAGGGACAACCGGCGGATGGAATCTAGATCATAGGGTTTGCCCGTCAGGATGGCCTTCGCTGCCCTCAAACCGCTCTGTACAGCCGGGCCGATGCCTTCTCCCATATCCCGGGTTGCTAATCCGGCGGCATCACCCACCAGATAGGCGTTCCCACGGTTAAACGCTTCCTGCGACCCCCGCAGGTAATAAACATATCCTTCGGGCTGGAATTTCCTTTCCTCAACCAGCTTCTTTCTCAGCAATCGTTCCAGCAGCTTGTGCCAGTGATTGTGAATGGATTCTCCCCTGGCCTTTAAGACAGCCGCGTTCCCTCCCACTCCAATATTCACATATCCACCAGCTTTGGGAACATACCAGCTGTAACCCGGTAAACCGTCATCCAAAAACCACAGCCGGGGGCGGCCAGCATGCCAGGAATAGGCATATTCCTCTTCCAGGGCGACAATCCTTTGGTCCTCCTGGCGGCTTTGCTCCCCTTTGAATAAGGAATGATAAACCGGACAGTGAGTGCCGCCCGCCCCGATCAGCGCTTCACACCGGTAAGTTTCATCGAGGATAAAATCCGTTCCATCCCTGCGGATGTCCTCAACCGCGTGGGTTTTCACTGGGGCGCAAGAACGCTCCAGAAGCCAGTGATCAAACTCCCACCTGCGGATGGCGTACTGCTTCCCCGGGATCAGCAGGGGAACCCCCCGGATGGAAACCTGAAGGCAAGCATATTCGGAAAGCTGATAGGGATAATCCCCGGGATCAAATTCGAGGTCAGCCAGCACCCGGGGTGTGATCCATCCCGCGCAGGTTTTCTGGCGGGGAAAGGCCTGTTTATCAAGCACCAGGCATTCCCTTCCCTTTTTAATCAGCTGCCAGGCACAGGCTGCCCCGGCCGGACCTCCACCAACAATAATTACCTGGACCTCTTTCATAGCTTCCTGCAGTCCGGCTGGCGATCACCAATCCGGGTAAAAACAACCTGCCAGAGCTGAGAATGGCGGGCTCGGAAACCGCCGGCGCTGCTGAGCAAATAGTAGCGCCACATGCGGTAGAAACGCCGGTCATAATTTTCCTGAAGATCCGGCCAGGCTTTTTCAAAGTTGGCGTGCCAGGCCATCAGGGTGGGATCATAATCCGGGCCGAAGTTATGCCAGTCTTCCATTACATAAAGTCCTTCCATAGCTTTTGCTAACTGGGCGATCGAAGGCAGCATGCTGTTTGGAAAGATGTATTTATTGGTCCAGCTGTTCGTGCCTGATTTACTGATATTATCCCCAATGGTATGAAAGAAGCCGATCCCGCCGGGCTTCAGGGTTCTATCGACCACCTCCATATAAGTCCGGTAATTTTTCACTCCGACATGTTCCATCACCCCGATGGAAATCACCCGGTCGAACTGACCTTCCACCTCCCGATAATCCTGAAGGCGGATTTCTACCGGCAGGCCGCGGGTGAGTTGATTACCCAAGGCAACCTGTTCTTTGGAAACCGTTACCCCCAGCACCTCCGCACCATATTCCTCAGCAGCATACCTGGCAAAGGCTCCCCACCCACAGCCGATATCGAGCACCTTCATCCCTTCTTTCAGGCCGATCTTCCGGCAGACCAGATCCAATTTCGCTTCCTGGGCTTGATCAAGATCCTCCGCTTCCCTCCAGTAACCGCAGGTATAATTCATCCGTTTATCCAGCATCGCCCGGTAAAGGTCATTCCCGAGATCATAGTGCTGTTCTCCAACCTCAAAAGCCCTGGCCCGGGTCTGCAAATTGAACAGGCGGGTCCGGAACATATGCCAGAGGATTTTCCAGTTTCCCCGTACCTTTTGATCCAGCTTGGCCAGCAGGACCCGGGTGATGAATTGATCGACCGCCTCACAATCCCACCACCCCTCCATATAGGATTCCCCCAGACCAAGCTCCGATTCGCGAAGCACCCGCTCGTAAAACCGATCGTCATGAACCTGGATATCCCAGGGGGCGCTCCCATTCACAGTTATCCCCGCCTGGGTAAACAGATCACGAATAATCTTTTCAGAACGTGAACTCATCGCAACCTCCTCCTTTCTAAATACGATACATTGCCAGCCAAATCAGGATCCAGACTCGTCTCGGGGATTAAAATATTGTACCCGGACTGGAGCTGCCCGCCTGATCTCGGACCACCTTTCCCGGTCATATTGCAGGACCACAACTCCGCTGGTGGGCATATTGTCCAGATCGAGATCAGAGAGCCTGCTGACCAGATCCGTCATCCCCGGGTTATGACCGATCAACATCAACCCCTCCAGATCATCTTCCTGATCCTGGATGATATCCAGCAGTTCACCGGCTGCGGACTGATAAAGGTTCTCATCCCTGATAATTTCATCCAGGGGAAAACCAATCCCTTCCCCGATCAACTCGGCGGTGCTAAGGGTTCGAACCGCGGTGCTGGTGAGCATTCGATCTAACTCAATCCCCCAGTCGACCAGAGCGGCGCCCACCCGGCGGGCAGCTTTCTTTCCCTTCTTGGTTAAAGGGCGATCATGATCCTTCAAACCCGGTTCACTCCAGCTCGACTTCGCGTGGCGGATAAGCACTAAAGTTTTCATTATCCATCCTCCTGATCATTCCAGCGTATTATTAAAAGTATATATTGAAATCTTCTTTTAGGAAAAGAACTCCTGGGAGAAGCCCTTGATCCTGGAAGCCTACCTCCGACCTTAGACTGAAGGCAGTCGAGAAGATGAAAAAAACAGAAAACCCCGGAAGCGAAACACTCCCGGGGTTCAAGATCGATTTTCTGTCAAGGAATTAGCCGTTAACCAACCCGGGGCTTGCCTTGTTCCGAGAGTCTGCTGGTTAGCGACTCTCCCTTCGTAGGGTGTCCCACGTTTCCAGGGCAGGCTTCGGTGTGCCGTCGGCATTAATCAACCCCAGATAAACAAAGTTGGAGAGGGTTTCCATATCTTTCTCCACACCCTGTTCTTCAAAGATCAACCGGTAAGCGTCCCAATCCAGGTTGGCGTAGATAAGATTGATCCAAAAAACAAGGCTCTCTCCAATCTGAGCATCCAGCTCTAGAAGGAAATCAACCTGTTCCCCGGGTGTTCCGGAAAAGGCTCCAGCGTCCTCTGATGTCCATCCGCTTTCTGCAACGGCCAGTTCTTTGTCGGTGCGTTCAATCAGCCGGGTGTAATAATCATCAGGGATGTCGTCGGGGCCCTCAAAAAAGAAGTGAGGATAAGTAGAGATGGCCCAGATGTCCAGCTGCGGTTCGAAGGCTTCTATCTGATCCCATTTGACATCGTAGGGTGTGCCATCTCCATCCAGACGGTTCAGATCATCCCACTGAAAAGTGGCAAAAACCCGAGTTTCCGGGGATTCTGCTTTGACCGCGGCATAAGTTTCCCGGTAAAGACTGAGGAAATGTTCCTGATCCTCCGGAAACGCATCCAGGTAGGTGTTGATCTCAGAGGCTAAACCCAGGTAATGCGGTTTAAATTCCCGGGCAATCCGCACTGCGAAGTTTTTATAGGCCGTACGGATTTCAGAGTTGGAAAAATCTGCCTCTCCCCAGGTTTCCGGAAGTCCCTGAAACTCACGTCGATCGAGGCCATTTAGAGGATCAATCACCAGGATCGGCTGCATTCCATAAAACCCTGCATAATCAATGATATCCCCGATACCGCTGATCCGGGATGATTCCACCTCAACCCCGGCCTGGAATACCTCCCAGGGAACGGCTTCCTGAAAAAGGAGAACATCCGCATGCTCACTCATCGCCTTGATGTTCTGGGTTGAGCTGTTCACGGTCGGTTGGGGCGGGGTGGGAAAAAACCCGAAGCCGGTAGAGCTGAAATCAAAGATCTCCCTGGCAGCGGGAGGTGCAGCCTCAGCGGGTGCAGCGGTTAGTGATTCCTGGACAATTTCGGTGGGAGGGATGGTGGGGGGTCCCGCGGTCTCTCCAGCACTGCAGGCTGAAGTCATCAACATTAAGACACTCAATCCCAGCAGAAATAATTTAGGGGGTGTTTTCATTTTCTCTCCATTTCTCCTTCAGCAAAATCGGTGAAAAACGCTCCGTTCAGTCAAATCAGTCATTGACTCATTGTATCATCAAGAAATCCAGAGAAAAGATCTATAATCTCCGTCGATACTCTCAACAAGGACTGCGAAAAGGCAGCCCCGGAGAAAAGAGGCCGCCCTTTTTGTGTTCTTCATCAAATGACAGGTGCTCGAATTTCCTCTGCCTTATTCCAGGGAAAAGGCCCATTCCCCACCGCGCATCACCGGCTCCGTTTTTCCTTCCGCGGATAATCCCTCCACATCCATATCCCCCCCGCCGATCATGAAATCAACATGGATCTGACTGGCATTTCCCCCGCGGGCGGTAAATTCCTCATCCGTAAGGGTTTCCCCACCCTCCAGGCTGAAGCGGTAGGCTGAGCCCAGCGCGATATGGCTGGAGGCATTTTCATCCAACAGGGTATTGAAAAACAACAACCCTGACTGCGAAATCGGGGAACTGTGCGGTACCAGAGCAACTTCGCCCAAACGATTGGCTCCGGGGTCCGTTTGCAGCATATTCGTCAAAATCTGTTCTCCACCTTCCGCTGACCAGTCAACTACCTGTCCCTGTTTAAATTTAAGGCTGAATCCTTCAATCAAACTTCCGCCGTAATTGAGCGGTTTGGTTGCCCGGACGGTTCCCTCAACGCTTTCCAGGTGTGGGAGAGTAAAGACTTCCTCGGTAGGGATATTGGCTGTAAAGGGAAATCCCAGCTGGGAAGCAAAACCCGCGCTTCTCCAAACATGGCCCCGGGGTAAACCCAGATGAAGATCGGTCCCCGGACCGGTGAAATGGAGCGCAGCATAGGCTTTCTCATTCAGATAATCACAGCGGTGGGCCAGGTTTTTAATATGCTTTTCCCAGGCTTCCACCGGGTTTTCTTGATCCAGCCGGCAGATGTCAAATAGGGTTTTCCATAACGCGCGTTCACTTTCCTCAGGGGAAAGATGAGGAAAAACTTTATTCGACCAGCCCGGAAGTGGAGCAGATAACAAAGACCAATTTACCGAATTTCTCCGGACATGTTCGCTGATCGGCTTCCAGTGTTTTAAAAATGTTTTCTGATAAAGATCCACAACCTCCGGGTCCTGGCCAGAAAGCAGGTCCGGATCCACGTTGGATATGCCCAATACCGCATCCCCGTTCTCAATGAATTCCAGGATGTTCTTCGCCTGCCAGCCCGGGAACTCATCAAACGAATCTCGAGGAGCATATTTGAACCGGGAGCGAATCAGGTCATCGTCCCGCCACATCACATCCACAAAACGGGCCCCGTGCTGATAAGCGCTTCTGGCGATCTCCCTGATCAGCGGCGCGTTGTGGACAGGTACTCCCCCGTAGCGCAGAGCATGGACTACCAACCGCTGTCCGGGCTGCAGGTTCAAACCCACCTTAATTGACAGATCGGCGTATTTTTTTAGCATTTTCTGATCAGGTGTTGACATCAATTTCTCCTCACGAACTTGACAAACAATCTGTTTTCATGCTTCAGGATCTATGACTCTATATCTGGCAGGCTGCTCACGCTTCCTCTACCCGAGCTCCTTCGACAATTTTTATCCCGGCACTGGCCCCGATGCGGCTGGCACCGGCTTTGACCATACTCCGGGCATCGTTGATATCCCGCACGCCACCGGAGGCTTTCACGCCCATCTCTGGACCGACCACACGGCGCATGAGGGCCACATCCTCCACTGTCGCCCCTCCGCTTGAAAAACCGGTCGAGGTTTTTACGAAATCCGCTCCCGCTGCTTTAGCCAGCAAACAGGCAGTAATTTTTTCCTCATCCGTGAGCAGCGCGGTTTCAATAATCACCTTGACCAGCGCCCCGGCCTGATGGCCGGTCCGAACCACCTCACGGATATCCCGGGCGGCCAGCGTCAGGTTTCCTTCCTTCAGGGCGCCGATATTGATCACCATATCAATTTCCTCTGCCCCCTGTTCGACGGCCTTGGCGGTTTCATAAACCTTAACAGGTGTCGCGGAAGCGCCCAGTGGAAAGCCGACCACCGTGCACACTTTCACCGAACTGGAACCCAGCAGGGAGCCACACAACTTGACATGGACGGGATTGACACAGACAGAGGCAAAGCGGTATTCCCGGGCCTGCTCACAGAGCGTCGTTATCTGGTCAGAAACCGCTTCTGGTTTGAGCAGGGTATGATCGATAAGGGCCGCTATTTCCTCGTCTGGGGAAAGGTCTTCTTCCCCATTCGTCAAGGCTGCCCGGACCACCTCACCCTGCAGGCTGTACCAGGTTTCCAGAGAAACTCCTTCTTCGCTTTCCACCCGTTTAATCAAGTGTCCTTCTTGCAGCCCCGGTCGGGCCAAAAGGTCGCGGGTGATTTTTTCCACCATCTCTTTGAGTTCCTGTTCATTCCAAGTCATGATCAACTCCCTGAGAAATTACTGAACAAAAGATCGATTCTAATTGTACCGTGAAAATCAAAGGCTGTTTCCCGCTTTGATAAAGAGGATTATGATACCGGCGAAGAAAGGCTCTCCTGATCAGCACGCGGATTTACCGCCCAAAAAGCTGCCACAGACGCAGGAAGAAGCAGTCCCAGGAAGACCCAGAAACTGGTCTGATAGCTGCCGCTCCAATCAAAGAGCACACCGGTGATGAAAGGTCCCACACTGCTTCCAGCCACCTGGACCGTGATCACGCTGCCCCGGATTTTGCCCAGGTGCTTCCTGCCGTAATATCGGGGCCAGAGGGTACCGTCCAGCACAGCGATTAACCCGGTGGAGATCCCCAGCAAACCGGCGTAGGTGTGAGCCAGCCACGTTGAATTGGCAATAGAAAGCACCCCTACCGAGACCGCCATCAGGCCCATACAGCCGGCCAGCAGGTACTGGAGCCGACTCTTATCCGCCAGCGGTCCAGCGATCAATTGAGCGGCGATAGAGGCTGCCGCGTAGGTCGTATAGGTTGCCGCTGCAGCACCATCGGAAAGGCCCTGGCTGTTGAAGATGGGCAGTAAATTGAAGAAAATAGCAGTAACAATCATCGACCACAGCGCCGCACTCAGGGTGGCAATCCAGTAAGCGGGGGTGCGGCGGGCTTCCTTTAGATTCAGAGAGCGGTCGAGGTCATCGTTCAGGGCAGCCCGTTCTACTTCATTGTCCGGCACTCCATCCATGGTCTGTCCGATCTCCCCTGGATTATTTCTGAACAGCAGCCCCAGCAAAGGCAGCATGATGACCCAGACCAGCACACCCAACAGCACGTAGGCCGATCGCCAGCCAAAACGGGAAATTAATGCCAGGAAAACGGGGGGAACAACCGCCATACTAGCTGATCTTCCGCTGCTGATCAGGCCGGTAACGGTACCCAGCTTCTTCCGGAACCACATGGGGGGAATGTTCCCCGAGAGCAGTGAGAGCGCTCCCTGACCCAATAACCGCAGCAGAAAAAATCCCAGCAGCAAACTTACCAGACCCTGGACCCGGGAAATAAACAGACAGGCCAACCCGAGCAGGATCACTACCCAGGTCATCGTCCGCCGGATGCCAAAGCGGTCCATCAAGGAACCAATATAGGGTTGAGGAAGGGCGGCCAGCAGGGTACCGAACATATAAGCCCCGGTGAGCTGGGATAAACTGATCTGCAGTGAACTCCGGAAGGAGGGATTAAACACGGAAACCCCGTAAGTCTGACCCACTCCGGTCATAGACTGGGCGATGACTGCCACCGGCACCATCACCCAACCATAATAGAAGGGGATCCGGTCAATCAAGGATTCTGAATTTTTCCCTTTACCTGCCTTGGCCATGAACTTACCTCACTCCCTACCGCTGATCATTTGTCCGGGAATTTCCCCGCCCACCAGCACATTATAATACTTCAGGTTGTCCTTATCTGGAACCCCTAATCACTCCAGGCAAACCCTACCAGCAGCATTAACTTCGAAAACTTCTCGAAGCAAGAACCCGTCCCTGCCGGTTTTACTCTTAACAACCGACGGATCTTTTCAGAAACATTTGAAAGGAAAGACGAGGGAGAAACCCCGGTCAGAACTTGAGGACCAATTCCTGAAAGGCCAGGATAGCGGCAAACGCCAGGGTCACCGCGATGCCTACCGCTGAGCCGGAGGCGTCTTCCAGGGCGTCTGGAATTAATTCAGCAAACACCATCCAGATCATCGCCCCGGCAGCCAAGCCCAGCCCCACAGGCAGCCAGGGCTCAAAGGCTAACACAAACAAAAAAGCTGGTACCGCCATCAAAGGCTGCGGCAGGCTGGTGAAAATACTCCATCCGGCCGTTTTCCAGATCTTTGAACCCCGGGGAATCATCACCAGGCTGATGGCCAGACCCTCCGGAATATTATGGATAGCGATGGCGGCGGTGATGAAAAAACCCAGTTTTTCACTGTCCCCGAAGGACACCCCAACGCCAATCCCTTCGGCAAAGGAATGCGCGGTCATGATCGCCAGGATCAAGAGCGCTTTCCGGGCATCGGCCCCGTTCAGTTCACCAACGTCAACAGGTTTGCCCCGGTGAATCATTTTATCGGCAGCTACGATCAGGGCCAAACCCAGCAGGATCCCTCCAAAAGCCCGGTAAGGGTTGAGGACAGCCCCCTCCCGGATCAGGTTGTGACTGGCACCCAACATCAGCCCGGCAGCAGCCGAATGAAAAATGCTCAACCACCAGCGGCTGAACTTTTTAACGAAAAGAAAGGGAATCACACCCAGACCGGTAGCCACTGCGGTCAGGCTGGAAGCTATCACGATGGTTATCAGGCTTTGGTTCATGATCTATCCCGAGATCCTAGCTAACCCACCTGCGGATAAACAAGGGTCTTCATCTTATGCCGGAGAGCAAACCACTTGAATGCAAACAGCATCCTGCTTGCTTTTCAGCGGCCCAGCTACTCTAAAAAATTATATCACCTTCGGAATGACGATCCCTCCTGGTGAAATGTTAATTTACTCCCAGATGCTTGGACTGTTCAGGGGTCAGGAAATTTCTTCTGCCAGCTCAGGGTTTTTTCTCTTCCTGCCAGCATCCACGCCCAGGACCCGGAATCCCAGCTGTACCGCCCCTCCTACCAACAGGGAAAAAATCACGGTCCCTATGCCCACCGGGCCCCCCAGCAGCCAGCCGATCGAGAGCACCAGGATCTCAATTACCCCCCGGGCTCTTCTTAAAGGCCATCCTGTTTTTCGTTTAACTCCCAGCATCAGGCTGTCCCGTGGTCCCGCTCCAGCGTCCACTCCGATGTATACAGCGCTGGCCAGACCGACCAACATAATGGAACTCAGTACCATGATCAACTGCAGGATGATATTCTCCCTGACAAGGGGGATAAATCTCAGGAACAGATCCAGCCAGGGGCCGATGAAAAGCATATTCCCTACGGTACCCCAGCCGATCTTTTCCCCCAGCATAACGGCAGCGGCTAAGGCCAGCAGCCCGCTGAGGATGACCATGGTCCCCGGCGAGGTGCCGAATTGTTCCGCCAGGGCAACGGCCAACACCGCCCAGGCGCCGGTTCCCAGGTTGGCTTGAATGATCAAGGCCAGAGCCAACCCGTAGAGGAGAAAACCGACCTGGATGATTAAAAAATCCCGAGGAAAAGTCTTCCACCGGATAGAGTCAAACATGAATGCTGTCCTTCCTCGTTCCTTCTTTTCACCAGCAGGTTTTACTCCGCTGGCGAAAAGAGTCCCTAGTTTTCACTTAACAAATTCTGAGCAAATCGATTGAACCGCAGATATCTCCAATTAGCTAAAAACAAAACCCCTCGGCCATACGCCGGAGGAGTTTGTGCCTACCTACAGTACCCCGGGCGGGAGTCGAACCCACAACCTAAGCTTTAGGAGAGCTTCGCTCTATCCATTTGAGCTACCGGGGCTGGTTTTTTCCCACCAAAATTATAGCACTTCCAGGAAAGCGGGACAAGACAGAGACCTTGTTCACCGACCGGGTGCAACTTTTTTCTCCTCTGGACTGTAATACAATGTATGAGATCCTCTCCCGCGCCCAGACGCTCCTAGGAGCAGGACTTTTCCTCTGGGCCTGGGTGATATCATCCCGTGCACCGGGGAAAACTGAAAAAGAAAGAAGATCATCTAGTCCTGATCAGACACCTCAAGAATTTGACCGGGTGCAGTCCGCCAATTAATTTTTCTCATCGACCTTTTAAAATAACCTCTTTACAAGACCTCCGCCCCATGCTAGAATGCTCGAAGTTATGAATACTTGGCACACGTCCCTGCACCACCATCATCATGAAAATTATCCGGCGACTCCGACCGGTCAGGACGTGCTTAAGTAATCTGGAAACAGATCAGGTGAACACCGAAGCGTCCTCCGCGAGGAGGGCGCTTTTTTGTTTTAACTTCAGAAAACCAGGAGCGAGCATGCAAACCCAACGCACCATCCGTCTGGCCCTCCCCAGCAAAGGACGACTAGCTGACGAGACACTCGACCTGCTGACCAAAGCCGGTTTGCGGGTCTACAAACCCAATCCGCGCCAGTTTCAAGCTTCCATTCCCGCCCTGCCCAAGGTCGAGGTCCTCTTTCAGCGGGCGGGCGACATTGCCGTCAGCGTCCACGACGGCACGGTGGATTTCGGGATCACCGGCTGGGACATGGTCTCAGAACAAGGAGGTCTTTCCGACCAGACCCTTCCCCTGTACCGGACACTGGGCTACGGCCACTGCACCCTGAACGTGATCGTCCCGGAAAGCTGGGAGCAGGTCGATACCATGAAGGAGCTGAAAAGCTTCCAGACCGAAGCGGGAGCCAACCTCCGGGTGGCCACCAAATTTCCCCGCCTGACCAGGCAGTTCTTCGAGGAAAAAGGTCTGGATGATGTCAATCTGATTTCCGCCGAAGGCACGCTGGAGATCGCCCCGCTGATCGGGCACACTGATCTGATCGTTGATCTGGTGTCCACCGGCACCACCATGCGCGCCAATCACCTTAAGCCGCTTTCCGACGGTGAGATCCTGGCCTCCCAGGCTTGTCTGGTAGCCAACCGGAAGTCTCTGCAGGAGAAACAGGGGGCCCTGGAAACTGCCCGGCAGCTTCTGGAATTTATCGTCGCTCACCTGCGGGCCAAAGACAACCTCGCCCTGTACGCCAACATGCGCGGGGAATCTCCGGAAGGGATTGCTCAAAAGATGCGGGGGCAGCAGGTGATCAGCGGGCTGCAGGGGCCGACCATTTCCCCTGTGATCTCAGAAAAAAACGGGGGCTGGTACGCCGTGCATATCGTGGTCCGTAAAGATCAGCTGGCCCAGGCGATCAGTGAACTGCGGGACATCGGGGGCAGCGGGGTGGTCGTCACCCCGGTTAAATATATTTTTGAAGAGGAACCGGCTGCTTATCGGGCCATGCTGGAAGCTCTGAATGTACCGCTGAAAGTTGATCAGGTTTAAAGGAGAACAACATGTTTAAGATCCTAGATGTAGAAACCGCCCGGGAGACCATCCTCAAACGGGTGCCCCTCAATCAACAGCCGATTCCGAAAGCCCTGCAGCAGGGTGTGGAAGAGATTTTCGGGCCGGGGGCCACGCCTGACCAGGCTGTCCGGCAAATTTTGCGGTCGGTTCAGGAAGATGGAGATCGAGCGCTGAAAAAATGGACCCGGATTCTGGACAGCAGCGAGCGGGACAGCTTTTTAATCCCTCCGCAGCAACTGAAAGCGGCCTATCGATCGTTGGAGGATGACCTGCGGGGTGCCCTGGAAACCGCGGCCGGCCGCATCCGTGATTTTCACCAGCGCCAGCCGCTGCCGGATTGGACCACCACAGAAATGGGCGGAATCATCGGTCAGCGGGTGACCCCGGTCGGGAAAGCCGGGGTCTATGTCCCGGGCGGGACCGCCCCCCTGCCCTCCTCGCTGTTGATGTCCGTCATCCCTGCCCAGGTGGCAGGCGTGCAGCGGATCGTGGTCGCCACCCCGCCGAATCCCCATCCCAGCATTCTGGCCGCTGCCGTCCTGTGCGGCGTCGAAGAGGTCTATGAAATCGGCGGGGCCCAGGCGATTGGAGCCCTGGCTTTTGGCACAGAAAGCGTGCCCCGGGTGGATGTGATCGTCGGGGCCGGCAACCTGTTCGTCACCCTGGCCAAACAGCAGGTGTACGGCGTGGTGGGCCTGGACGGCCTGGCCGGCCCGACCGAAACTATGGTGATCGCCGATGCAACCGCCAATCCGGACTGGGTGGCCGCGGACCTCCTGGCCCAGGCCGAACATGACGTGCTGGCCAGCGCCATCCTGCTCACCCCCTCCCAGGAGCTGGCCCGGGCGGTGCAAGCAGAAATCCCCTGCCAGCTGGAAAACCTTTCCCGGGCCGAGATCATCGCCCAATCCCTGGAAAACAAAGGCGGCGCGGTGATCACACCCGATCTAGAGACAGCAGCTGAACTGGCCGATGAATATGCCCCCGAGCATCTCTGCCTGGCGGTCGAGAACCCCACGGAACTGTCAGAAAAAATCAACAATGCCGGAGGGTTCTTCCTGGGAGAATACTCCTTCGAGGTCCTGGGTGATTATCTGGCTGGACCCAGCCATGTGATGCCCACCGGGGGGACAGCCCGCTTTGCTTCTCCCCTGAACGTGATGGATTTTGTGAAAATCAGCAGCCTGATTAGTCTGGATCCAGACACCGGCCGGGAGCTCAGTGAAGGGGCATCGCTGCTGGCCCGGGAAGAAAAGCTGACCGCCCACGCGGCCTCCGCCGATTTCAGGAGGAAAACATGACCGAATTTAAACCCGGTAAGCTGCTCCGGGGGCATATCCGGGAGATGGACCCTTACCAGCCTATCCACCCCTTTGATGTGCTTTCTGAACAGCTCGGCATCCCTCCGGAGGGGCTGATCAAACTGGACGCCAATGAAAACCCCTACGGTCCTCTCCCGGAGGTCCTGGAATGCCTCCAGGACCTCCGCCAGCTGCATATCTATCCTGATCCGGAAAGCCGGTACCTCCGCCGCGCTCTGGCAGATTACCATGGGATTTCAGAAGACAGGATCCTGGCCGGGGCCGGAGCCGATGAACTGATCGACCTGATCCTCAGGGCCGTCCTAGACCAGGGAGACCTGATCCTCAACTGTCCGCCCACCTTCAGCATGTACGCCTTCGATGCCAGCGTCCAGGCTGCCCGGACCCTGAACGTGCCCCGCCGGAAGGATTTTTCTCTCAACCTGGAAGACCTGGAAAACGCAGTCGGAGAAGAAAGCCCCAAAATCCTCTTCCTGGCTTCCCCCAACAATCCGGACGGGGGCCTGGTGCCCCGGGCAGACCTGGTCCGGCTGCTGGATCTGCCGCTGCTGTTTGTGGTCGACGAAGCCTACATTGATTTTGCCGGCCCGGGCAGCAGCGCGCTGGATCTGACCGGGGATTACCCGAATTTGATCGTCCTGCGCACCTTCAGCAAATGGGGCGGACTGGCAGGACTCCGGCTGGGCTACGGGGTCTTTCCGGAATGGATCATCCCCGCGCTCTGGAAAATTAAACAACCTTACAACGTCAACGCCGCAGCAGCAGCCGCAGGCCGGGTAACCCTGAAACATGCGGAGGCGCTCAAGGAGCGCACTGCCGCCATCGTCCGGGAACGGGAGCGGCTTTACGAGAAGATCAACCGGCTGCCCTGGCTTTCCCCCTATCCTTCCCGGGCCAATTTCATCCTGGCCCGAGTAAGCGGGCGAGATGCCGGTAATCTCAAGGACCAGCTGGCCGACCGGGGGATCCTGATCCGCTACTTTGACAAACCGGGCCTCCGGGATCACATCCGGATCAGCGTCGGTACCCCGGACCAGACGGATAAATTGATCAGCGAACTCCAGAACTACTAGACCAGCGAGGAGACTATGCGAAAAACGACCCTGCACAGAAAGACAGCCGAGACCGACCTGCAAATTGAACTCAACCTGGACGGCAGCGGTAAAGCCGCGATCGATACCGGCCTGAAATTTTTGGACCACATGCTCCACCACCTGGCCGTCCACGGGCTGTTTGATCTGGAACTACGAGGCAAGGGAGACCTAGAAGTCGATGAACACCACACCGTGGAAGACTGCGCCCTGATCCTGGGACAGGCCATCGATCAGGCCCTGGGAATCAGAAAAGGGATCGTCAGGATGGGCTCGGCCACTGTTCCCATGGATGAAGCGCTGGCTCAGGTCGTGGTCGACCTTTCCGGCCGCCCTTACAGCGTGATCCAGGCTGACTGGCACACTCCCAGGGTGGGCGGGATCGCCACCAGTTTATTCCCCCATTTCCTGGAATCCCTGGCTGTGACCGCCCGGTGCAACCTGCACGCCCGGGTTTTTTACGGGCGAGACGACCACCACCAGGCGGAAGCCCTCTTTAAAGCCCTGGCCCGGGCGCTCGGAGATGCCTGCCGGATGGATCCCCGCCGGGCTCAAGAAATTCCCAGCACCAAGGGCAGCCTTTAGGAGTTGGCTATGAAAATCGTGTTAATCGACCATGGGGTGGGGAACTTACGGTCAGTTGAAAAAGCGCTGGCTGCGGTCGGCGGAGAGATTCAGATCACCGCTGATCCCCGGGGTGTCGCGAAAGCAGAGAAAATCGTCCTTCCCGGTGTGGGAGCTTTTGCTGACGCGATGATGGGCATGAAAGATCGGGGTCTGATCGAACCGGTCCTCAACGCGGTCCGGGAAGGCACGCCATTGCTGGGGATCTGCGTCGGGATGCAGATGCTCTTTGATTCCAGTGAAGAACACGGCCACCACCCGGGGCTAGGCCTGCTGCCCGGCAGCGCAGTCCGCTTCCGGGACCCGGACCTGACCATCCCTCAGACCGGCTGGAATCAAATTCATCCGACCCGCCCCGATCCACTTCTTGAAAACCTGGATCAGAACAGCTACGCCTACTTTAATCACACCTATTACTGTGCTCCAGACCGCTCCGAGGATATCCTGGCTTCCACACAGTACGGGGTTTCTTATGCCTCGGTGGTCCAGCGTGACAACCTGTACGGCGTTCAGTTCCACCCGGAAAAAAGCCAGGGGGTGGGATTGGCCGTCCTCAAAAATTTTGTCCATCTAGTTAAAGACAAAAAAGGTGTTTCAGATGAATGAATTTACGATCTACCCGGCAGTTGATTTACGAAACGGCCGCGTGGTCCGCCTCTTCCAGGGTGATCCGGAAAGAGAGACCGAGTATGGAAACCCCACTGAAGCTGCCCGCCGCTGGATCACTCAGGGCGCCAAGTGGCTGCACGTGGTGAACCTGGATGGAGCCCTTGGTGAAGAAACTTCAGCCAACGCAGACGCCCTGGAGCAAATTCTGCAGGTCAGCAGTTCCCTGGGCGCCCGGGTGCAGTTCGGAGGAGGAATCCGGAAGCTGCAGGATCTCGAGCGAATTCTTGGTCTGGGGGTGGAAAGAGTAATCCTGGGCACCGCCGCGGTCCGTCAGCCGGCCCTGGCTCAAGAAGCGATTAAGCAGTTCGGCCCTGATACAGTGGTGGTGGGAGCCGATCTCCGGGATGGACAACTCCGGATTCAGGGCTGGAAGGAATCCGCTGATTCCGATCCCATCCGCTGGGGTTCAGATCTGCGGGCAGCAGGCGTGAAGTGGGCGGTGCACACCGACATCAGCCGGGATGGAGCCGGCCGGGGATTGAACGCTGGGGCGGCAGCAGCTTTCCAGGAGCGCACCGGGCTGCAGGTGATCGCAGCCGGAGGAGTCTCAGGTTTCAAGGATATCCTCCGGGCCAAAGAGCACGGTCTGCACGGGGTCATCACCGGGAAAGCGCTTTACGAAGGGAAGCTGGATCTTGAAGATGCCATTCGCCGGTTAAAAGGAGGATTTTAAATGCTTGCCAAACGGGTCATTCCCTGCCTGGACATCGATCGGGGCCGGGTGGTCAAGGGGGTCAATTTTGTCAATCTGCGGGACGCAGGGGATCCTGTTGAGCAGGCCCGGCTCTATGACCGGATGGGGGCCGATGAGCTGGTTTTCCTGGATATCACCGCCACCCACGAAAAACGGGAAATCGTCTCAGACATGGTCCGGAAGGTGGCAGACCAGGTCTTCCTGCCCCTGACCGTCGGAGGCGGGATCCGCAGCCTGGAGGATATGCGTCACATCCTGCTCGCTGGTGCGGACAAAATCAGCATCAACTCCGCTGCCGTGAAAAACCCGGGGCTGCTCTCGGAAGGCGCCCGGCGCTTTGGCAGTCAGTGCATGGTGCTGGCTGTCGATGCCAGGCAGACCGGTCCTGCCACCTGGGAGGTTTACATCCACGGCGGGCGGGAGCCGACCGGCCTGGATGCAGTTTCCTGGATTAGACGGGCTGTGGAGCTCGGTGCGGGTGAAATCCTGCTGACCAGTATGGACAGAGACGGCACCCTTTCTGGATACGACCTAGACCTGACCAGAGCTGCCGCCAAAGCGGTAAAAGTTCCAATTATCGCCAGCGGAGGAGCCGGCCGGGTGGAGCACTTTGCGGAAGCTGTCAGCGCAGGCGGCGCTGAAGCCGCCCTGGCTGCCTCGCTCTTTCACGACCGGGTCCTGACGATCGGGGAGGTCAAAAAACATCTTCAGGACCGGGGGATATCGGTCAGGCCGGTGGGAATCGGAATTAACCCTCAAGCGTATCAGGAGGTAAACAAATGAAAAGGACAGCCTTGCTATCCGTCTGGGATAAAACAGGTTTACTTTCCCTGGCAGCCAAACTCCTGGAAGCTGACTGGGAGCTGCTCGCTACCGGCGGAACAGCCCGGCATCTGAGGGATTCCGGCCTGCAGGTGACCCGGGTGGAGCAGATCACCGGGGAACCGGAGCTCTTCCAGGGCCGGGTAAAAACCCTCCACCCGGCCGTTCACGCCGGGATCCTGGCCCCGGACAACGAGCAAGCCCGCTCCCAACTCCGGAATAAGGGCTGGCCCAGGATCGATCTGGTCGCGGTCAACCTCTACCCCTTCCAGGAGGTGATCCAGGATCTTACCTCCACCCGGGACCAGGCCATCGAACACATCGATATTGGAGGCTCGGCACTGCTGCGGGCGGCTGCCAAGAACTACCAGAGGGTGAGCGTGCTCTGTGACCCGGATGATTACCCGGAGGACCTCTCCCGAATCGACGACCTGGTTTTCAGGGAAAAAATGGCGGGGAAAACTTTCGCGGTCACCGCCGCCTACGATTCCGCTGTCTGCCGCTATTTCCAGGGCAAAGATCACATCCCAAACCCCAGAACCCTCGTCCTCTATCCCGGCCTGACGCTGCGCTACGGGGAAAATCCTCACCAACAGGCCTCCTTTTATCCCGATCACCCCGGGGGAACCCCGTTAGGCGGGCTCCTGCTGGCCGGAAAAGCGCTTTCCTACAACAACCTGCTTGACCTGGAATGCGCCTGGCGGGCTGTCCAGCGTTTTCAACACCCGGCGGTTGCGGTGGTCAAGCACGCCAGCCCCTGCGGGATCGCAGAAGCGGCCAGCGCATCCCAGGCTCTATCCCTGGCAGCAGCCACCGATCCAGTTTCGGCTTTCGGAAGCGTGATCGCCAGCAGTCGTCCGGTGAATGCCGAGTTTGTTACTGCCCTGGAAAACCTATTCGTAGAGTGTCTGGCCGCCCCCGAATTCTCGGACCGCGCCCGGTCCTTGCTCAACGAACGAGCAAACGTCCGCCTGCTCCAGATCCCAGCGGGTGTGCTTCCCCCTGAAGAATACCGTTCAATCCCGGGTGGATTCCTGGCCCAAACTATGGACCCGGGAGACCCCGGAAGATCCTCAGACTGGCAGGTAGTGACCGAACGCTCCCCCAGCGGCCGGGAGCTGGAGAGTCTGCGTTTTGCCTGGAAGGCGGTGATGGACGTTAAATCCAACGCTGTGCTCCTGGCAAATGCCCGGGGAGAAGACCACTTCACGGTCGGAATCGGCGGGGGTCAGCCCAACCGAGTGAACTGCGTGCGCCTTGCCGGGGAACGCGCCGGAGCCCGGGCCGAAGGGTCGGTCCTGGCCAGCGACGCTTTCTTCCCTTTTCCGGACGGCATCCAGCTGGCCGGCAGGTTGGGAGCGACCGCCGTAGTCCAGCCCGGCGGTTCCATTCGCGACCAGGAAGTGATCCAGGAAGCAAACCGACTAGGAATGGTCATGGTTTTCACCGGAACCCGGCATTTCCGCCATTGAAAAACAAGTTAAGGAATAGATATGTTTGAAGCCAATCTGAACTACGACGTAAAAGGTTTGCTGCCCGCCGTGCTGCAGGATGTCCGTACCCAGCAGGTTCTGATGGTAGCGTATATGAACTCCCGGGCCCTCGAACTCACCCTGGAAACCGGCCAGGCCCATTTCTGGAGCCGCAGCCGGGAGGAATTGTGGCACAAAGGGGCCACTTCAGGAAATCTCATGCATGTAGAAGACATTCAAGTGGACTGCGATGCGGACACCCTGCTGCTGCAGGTTCGGCCGGAAGGCCCGGCCTGCCATACCGGCTCTGTTTCCTGTTTTTTCCAGGATCTGGTATTACGAAAAAACGAATAAAAGGAAATCCCATGCTATCAAAACTTTTCGCCACCATCCAGGATCGGAAGAAAAACCGACCAGCAGGCTCCTACACCGTCCATCTTTTTGACGCCGGTACGGACACCATCCTCCAGAAAGTGGGCGAGGAAGCCGTGGAAGTCATCCTGGCTGGAAAAGGTCAGGGTAATCAGCGGTTGATTGAGGAAGTGGCAGACCTCTTTTACCACACCCTGGTGCTGCTCTCCGCCTACGGCATCACCCTGGAAAATGTAGAAAACGAACTTAAAAAGCGGCATCATCCAGACCCGTTATGAAAAAAACTATCCTGCTTTTCGATATGGACGGCGTGCTCCTGGATCCCCGCGGTTATCACCGCGCCCTGCAGGAAACCGTGCGTCTGACCGGGCTGGCCCTCGGCTATCAAGAGCCTCACCTCCCCCGGGAAACCATCCGTGCTTTCGAAGCAGCCGGGATCACCAGCGAGTGGGATTCCGGGGCCGTGTGTCTGGCCCTGATGCTTACGATGGGTTGGAAAGCGGGTCTCCCCCTGGAAGTCCCCTGCCGGCTCAATCCCCAGCACGCGATCTCCCACGATCTGCCTGTCCCGGATTGGGCCGAATTTCTTACCCGGTTGAACACTCACGATCGCCCGGCTTCTCCCCTGGAAAAAGCACTCGCCTTGCTCTTCCAGGACCTTTCCCCTCCACAGCAGGAAACCATCGCCGGGCTGATCGAGAACGCACACACTCCAGCGGAATCCCCAACCCACCGCACCTTTCAAGAACTGGTGCTGGGCAGCAGCGTTTATCAAGCCACTTATTCTCACCAACCGGCATTGAGCACACCTGGGTTTCTGACCAAATATGATCAGCCGTCCCTCCAACCGGCACAGACCCAGGCTCTGAAAGAATGGCTGACAGTGGAGGGAAATCGAGCTGCCATCATCACCAACCGCCCCTCACAACCCCCGCCGCCCCTTTGGGGCACACCCGAGGCCGAGCTCGGAGCTAGTTTGGTCGGTCTGGATCGACTGCCCTTGATCGGCTACGGACAGATGCGCTGGACTGCCAACCGTCTGGAATTATCCAGGAAAGACTGTTATAAACCCAGCCCTGTTCATGCCCTGAGCGCTCTTTTGGCCGCAGAAGGGATAGATCCCCAAACCGCCCTTCTCGCCGCCGGAAGGTTAACCCACAGAGGGCAGTCAGGTTCGATTTGGAAAACACTCGACCAGACTCAAGTATTTGTTTTTGAGGACACCCCCCCGGGTTTGAAAAGTGTGCAGAAAGCCAAATCCCTCCTGAAAAGCCAAAATGTAAATCTGAATGTGTCTCTGATTGGCATCTCCGCAGGAGGAAAGAAGCGGTTGGCGCTGGAAAAGACAGGGGCGGTGGTTTATCCGCATCTTGCCCGCGCCCTCCAGGAAGAGGTGGGAATCTGCTGATTTTAGCTGCACCCTGTTCCTGGCACCCCTCTGGTCGCTAATTGGGAAATTACCGGATATAATATCTACAAAGGTCAAGGAATAAGAAAAGGAATGGAGGAAAACATGACTGTAGTGGGAAATATCACCTGGTTAATTTTCGGCGGATTTCTCTCCGGAATAGCTTATATTATCGGAGGACTGATGCTCTGTCTGACGGTGGTGGGAATTCCTTTCGGCGTTCAGGCCATCAAAATCGGAGCGGCTACCTGGACCCCGTTCGGGGAGCAGATCATCATCAAAGACAAAACCCAAAGTGTACCCAACACCGTTTTTAACCTGATCTGGCTGATCCTGTTTGGCTGGGAAATCGCCCTTTCTCATCTGGTACACGGCATCGTGTTGGGCATCACGATCGTTGGTCTCCCCTTTGCTAAACAGCATTTCAAACTGATCCCCCTGGCCCTGACGCCATTCGGGCGCGATTTTATCAAACATAACGTCTGAAAAAAACATTTTATGCTTAACTGAAATTTTTTGGAGCAAGTTTCATCTATTTTACTGGTTTAACCAATTCAGGAGGTTTCCCGTGCAAACCACAGTCAAACAAATCTTAGCCGGAAAAGAGGTTAATGAACTCTGGACCATTGAGCCGGAGGCCACCATTTATCAGGCCTTGGAATTGATGGCAGAAAAGAACATTGGAGCCTTACCTGTGCTGGAGAATGATAAACTGGTAGGAATCTTTTCAGAAAGAGATTATGCCAGGAATATCCCTTTCACCTATGAGTCTGCTGAAAAGTGCACTGTCCGCGAGATTATGACAAAAGATGTCCTCGGCGTCAAACCGGAAAACACTACCCAGCAGTGTATGTTTCTGATGACCGAAAAACGGATCCGGCATTTACCTGTAATAGAGGAAGGTAATATTATCGGGATTGTGACCACCGGGGACATCGGAAAGCAAATTATCAGCGATCAACAGGTGATGATCAACCACTTGGAATATTACATCACCCAAGTTCCCTGAGGGACCGCAGCCGTTTTCAGACCCAAAAACCGCCGGGAACCTGCCGGCGGTTTTTGGAAAAATTCCCTTCTTTATACCTTGGTGTTCAATCAAGGCTCCCCTTGACAAGCGCCTTTTTGATCTCTCCAATCGCCTGAGTGACCTCGATATCCCGCGGACAGGCATCGGTGCAGTTAAAAATGGTATGACAGCGGTAAACGCCAAATTGATCGTTGAGAATTTCCAGCCTCTCTCCAGCTGCTTGATCCCTGCTGTCAAAAATAAACCGATGGGCGTTAACGATCGCCGCTGGACCGACATATTTTTCATTCACCCAGAAGGAGGGACAGGAGGTAGTGCAGGCAGCACACAGGATACACTTTGTGGTGTCATCAAACCGTTCCCGTTCTTGAGGGCTTTGTAAACGTTCTTTTTGAGGAGGAGGATCGTCATTGACAAAATAGGGCATCACCGAGCGGTAGTGGTCAAAAAACGGCTCCATATTGACGATCAGATCTTTCTCTACCGCCAGGCCCAGGATCGGTTCTATCACTATCTTTTTCGACTTCAAATCCTGCACCAAAACCTTACAGGCTAAACGATTCACCCCGTTGATGCGAATGGCATCGGAGCCGCACACCCCGTGGGCACACGCCCTCCGGAACCCCAGGGTGCCGTCCTCCAGCCCTTTGACCCGCTCCAGCAAATCCAACACTCGATCGGTAGGTTCAGCTTCGACTGTAAAGGTATCGTAATGCTGCTTCTTTTCGTCTTCAGGATTATAGCGAAAGATCTTTAATGTCACTTGCATGGGACCAACTCCTAGTACGACCGCTCTTTCGGCTGATATTTACTGGTGTCCACCGGCTTATATCCCAACCGCACTCCGCCATTTTCCAACCAGGCCAGCGTATGCTTCATCCACTCATCATCATCCCGTTCTTTGTAATCATCCCGCGAATGAGCCCCCCGGCTTTCTTTTCTGGCCAGAGCAGAAACCGCGGTTACCTGAGCCACATCCAGCAAATTGCTCAGCTCCCAGGCTTCAACAAGATTCATATTGAATTTCTCGCCCTGATCATCAATCCTGATATGCTGGAACCGCTCTTTCAACTCCTCAATTTTATCCACAGCCTGCTGCATTCCTTCTTCGACCCGGAAGACACCAACATGATCGAACATAACCTCTTTCATTTCCCTGGCAATATCGATCATCTGCTCATCGCCGGTGCTTTCCTTGATAGCGTTCAGCTGCTCCCGGGCAAAAGCCGCAGGATCCTCGGGAAGCGGCAGATAAGGTTGAGATTTAGCATATTCAGCCGCTTTCAATCCGGAATATTTACCAAAAACGATCAAATCCAAGAGCGCGTTTGTACCCAGACGGTTGGCGCCGTGCACAGACACACAGGCCACTTCACCCGCGGCATACAACCCGGGCATGACCGTGTTTTGATCATCAATCACCACTTCCCCGAATTTGTTGGTCGGGATTCCCCCCATCGCATAATGGGCCGTGGGCTGAACGGGCATGGGATCTGAAATGGGGTTAACCCCGATATAGGTTTCACAAAAATCGATAATATCGGGCAGTTTGGCAAAGACATCATCAGCCGTCATCCGGTAGGGGGAACCATCAGGGTTTTTCCTTCCGTCAATATCGGCATAATGATTGACTACTTCCGGGGTGACATCCAGGTTCAGGTAGCGTTTTCCGTTAATCCCCCTGCCTTCTTTCATCTCCAAATACATCGCCCGGCTGATCACATCCCGGGAAGCCAGATCTTTAACCGTGGGCGCATAGCGTTCCATGAAGCGTTCACCCTGGTCGTTGAGCAGCACACCGCCCTCACCCCTCACTCCTTCTGTGATCAGGATCCCCATCTTGTAAATTCCAGTGGGATGAAATTGGAAAAACTCCATATCTTCCGCAGGAATCCCGCGGCGGAGAGTTACTGCCACCCCGTCCCCGGTGTAAGAATAGGCATTCGACGTAATTTCCCACACCCGCCCGTGTCCTCCGGTAGCAAAGATCACTGTTTTTGCCTGGAATACATGCAGCTCCCCGGTCGCCAGGTCCAGGCTCACCACGCCGGCAGCCCTTCCTTCTACGATTAATAAATCGATGACATGGAACTCATCATAAAATTTGACCTTGTTCTTGATGCTTTGCTGGTAAAGCGTTTGCAGGATCATGTGCCCGGTGCGGTCTGCGGCATAACATGCCCGGCGGACAGGTTTACCGGTTTCGTTATTGGTATGTCCACCAAAAGGACGCTGGGCGATGGTACCGTCGGGGTTGCGGCTGAAAGGCAGACCCATATGTTCCAGCTCGTAAACCGCTTCCACAGCTTCCGAAGCCATAAAATCAATCGCCTCTTGATCACCCAGGTAATCACTGCCTTTGACCGTATCATAGGCATGCCACTCCGGATGATCTTCTTCGGTATTTCCCAGAGCAGCTCCGATTCCCCCTTGAGCTGCACCGGTATGGGACCTGGTGGGATACAGCTTACTGATCACTGCAGTGCTGGCTGTTTGTGAAGCATAAAGCGCTGCCATTAATCCGGCACCCCCGGCTCCCACCACGACTACCTCATATTGATGTGTTTGCATGTGATTTCCCTTTCTCAAAATCAAGAGCCAAGAATGACATAAACGGCAATCAGGGTCGAAAAAACCCACAACAAGAAAATTAAACCCCGGAGGGCAACCTGCCAAAAACCGGGATTGCTATAATCCTCCACCACCACGCGCAGACCATTGAATCCATGGGTAGCCCCAAAGAAAACCAGCAGCATCTGGATGATCTGCCAGAATCCATTGGTCCATCCCGCCGCCAGGTCAGGAATCTCGCTGTCCAGCACATGATTGGGGTTGGGAAAAAAGGTCCACCGCAGCAGGGTTCCCAGGTCCATTTGGGTCCGGGCTCCCATAATCAGGGCGGCAGTAAATCCAATCACGGCCAGGACGGCAATAGAAATTGCCGAAAGACGGGTAAATAACCACATCAAATATTCCAGGTTCCAGCTGGGCTTGGGCAGGTCTTGAGAACGCATGCTAATCTCCTTTGTCATCCAGCCAGGAAGCGGCGGATCATGATCAACGCCGCCAGACCGAACACCGGAACAATAATGAACCATTCTAACCAGGTAGACTCTTTCTGATATCTGATCAACCTGGGCCAGATATCCAAAGCGATAATCCGCAGCCCGTTAACCGCGTGAAAGATCACGCAAAAGAAAATAAACAGCTGAAAATAAAGTGATTCGTAAATGATATTAAGGGTGATCCCCAGATCACTCCCCATCTGCTGAGTGAGGAACGAACCCAGGACATGAAGGGTGACAAAAATGATCATCCCCACCCCGGAAACCCTGTGCAGGATCCAGGCCAGCATGGGGCCTCCCCCCCGGTAGCGCAATCCACTCAACAACCCAACTTTCCTGTTCAGCGCCATACGAACCTCCTCTGTGTTCCAGACCCCACCAGGATCAGCGACCTACTATTTTTCCCTGGTTGAATTTCCACCCTGGGTCTCATTATGTCACTTAACCGCTCTTTTCTGATAGTGACAATACTCACAGTTTGTTAGTCTCAGATATCATCAGCATCTCGGGGTGAACTCGTCTATAATGAGCCTACGTTTACTACCCAACTGCCTGTTATTAGGGACCCAATTACTGAGAATTCAGCCCAGCACAGGATCAGGAGTCGACATGAGCTCACAATCTCAACCATCAAAACTTGACCGTCAGGGATTTGTCAAAATTGTGACCACCTTCCTGGGATCCATCATGGGGGCAATCCTGGGGCTTCCGTTAATCAATTACTTTATCACCCCTGCCCTGCAAAAAGAACAGATTGAAGACTGGGTGGCCGTTGGCCCGCTCGAAGACTATCCGATCGGGAAACCCCAGACCTTTACATTCACCCGGACCCAGATCAACGGATGGGAGCGGACGAGCCAGAGCTACGGCGTTTACGTGCTCCGTCAAAATCAGGCTGATCTAAGTGTGTTATCTAACGTGTGCACCCACCTCAGCTGCCGGGTAACCTGGAAAGAGGAACAGGATGCCTATATCTGCCCCTGCCATGATGCCAGCTTCGATATCCAGGGCGAGGTGATCAAAGGCCCCCCTCCCCGCCCCCTGGATCAATTCGAAACAAAAATTGAGGAAGGCATCATTTATATTCATCTCCTGGAAGGTTAATCATGAAACAGAGTATTTTTCAGTGGCTTGATGAACGTATGGGTTTATCCGAAATTTATCAGGTTGTTTTGGACCGGAAAGTGCCCAGGGTCAACTGGTGGTTTACGCTGGGCAGCGCCAGTTTATTCTTAGCCGTCGTCCAGGGGATTACCGGCATTATGCTGACCGTTTATTATGTCCCTTCCCCTGACCACGCCTATGACAGCATCTCCTATATCATGAACGGGGTTCAATTCGGCTGGTTGGTGCGGGGAATACATCACTGGGGTGCCAGCCTGCTGGTGATCACAGTTTTTATCCACATGCTGCGGGTATTTTTCTACGGAGCCTATAAATACCCCCGGGAATTCACCTGGATTTCGGGCGTGGTCCTGCTTCTAGCCACTCTAGGAATGGGTTTTACCGGGTATCTGCTCCCCTGGAATCAACGGGCTTATTGGGCAACTACAGTAGGAACAGAAATTGCCGGAACAGCACCGGTAGTAGGAGACTTCATCATGCGGGTGCTGCGCGGGGGTGCGGATCTCAGCGGAGTCACGCTGGCAAGGTTTTTCTCCCTCCATATCTGGATCATCCCGGCAGTGATCCTGGGCACCCTGGGAATCCATCTTTATCTGGTGATCCGCCTGGGCATTTCTCATATCCCCGAGGAAACGGATTAATTTTTTTCATCATCTATGCTGTTTATCCAGCTATCGGTCCGAGGAGTTTTTCCGTGAAAGAAGAACAAAAAAAGAAAATCCAACGTCGTTATCAGGAAGCCAAACAAGATGGAGTAAAATTCTGGCCGGATATCATTTATAAAGATTTACTGATGTCCTTCGGGATATTTTTGCTCCTGGTGGGATTGGCTGCCTTTGTGGGTATTGCCGCGGAAGCAAAAGCTGATCCCAGTGACACTTCTTACATTCCCCGACCGGAATGGTATTTCCTCTTTTTGTTTGAATTCCTCAAATTTATCCCTGGTCAGCTGGAATGGGTCGGCACCACGCTCATTCCCTTACTGGGCGTTGCCATCCTTTTTGCCCTTCCCTTTATCGACAAATCGCCCACCCGCTTCTGGAAGAACAGACCCTGGAGCATCTCCCTTATGGGAGCCGTCGTGCTGGGGATGATCGGATTGACGGTGAGGGCTGTGATTACGACCCCGGAACAGGAAGAAACCACCCTGGCCACGACCATCCAGGAAAAAGTTATCCTCGGGCAGGATCTGTACTCCATTCACTGTGTGGAATGTCATGGGCCAGAAGGAGGGGGTGGAGAAGTGATCGGTGTGGAAGGGATGGAAGGCGTGGTCCTGAAACCAATCAACAGCCAGGACGAAATGTACACCCGCTCGGATGATACCCTGGAGGCCATCATCAACTACGGCCAGCAGGAACTGGGAATGCCCCCTTACGGCTTGGCTTATGGAGGACCGCTGCAGCTTGCTGAAATAGAAGCCATGGTCACTTTCATGCGCTACACCTGGGACGACCGGGTAGAAATCCCTCCCGAAGCGGCAGCGGCCGGCGCAGTTCCCGAACTTAGAGAAGGGGAAGTTCCTTCCTACGAGAACCATATCTCTAAAATAGTCAAACGCTATTGCGTATCCTGCCACCGGGAAGGCAAAGAGAACAACAATTACCTGATGGGAAGCTATCAGGAAATGCTTTCGACCGGAGACAGCGCGGATAAGAACCTGATCCCGGGCGATCTGGACAGCTATCTTATCCAGACAATCAACGGCAACTCAGTCTATGATCCGGAGACTGGAGAAGAGATCACCCAACAAATGCCCCCGACTAAACTGCTCAAAGAAGAATACATCGCTATCTTTGAAGCCTGGGTGCTGAATGGTATGCCGGAAACGGCTGAACAAGCCGAAGCTCTTTCTCCAACCCCTACCCCGGCTGCTGAACTTCAACCGGAAGAATAACGAAGCTGAGCGAAATCTTCAACTCTTGAGCGGAGCTTGTTCAATTCCGCCCGGCTGAACCTGAAAATGATCCCGGGGCGTCGGTCAGGGGCCAACCTCCAGGACCACCAGCAAGACACAGGGACCAGCCGCGAGTTTATTAAACGTAAATGCCTCCCTACATCCGGGAGGCATTTTTGGGTCTAAGCCTGGACTTACCCACTCCAACCCTACGGAGAAGCATATAACAAATTTTCCAGGGTCACCAGCTTGGACGCCAGCACTTCGAGGTCAGACCTGGCAGAAAAGGAATCCTGCTCCAGTTCTTCCCTGATCAGATCATGGCGCTGCTGCATATTTTCCACCACCTCAACCTGGTCTTCATTGACCCTTTCAGCCAAAATTTCCAGGTTGCTCCCCACTTTATCCAGAGCCAATTTCGCTTCAGGCATGTTATCAGCCGCCAGAGCCAGCAATCCGTCGGCTACAGCCACCCGGGTGCTGAGGATCGTGAGATGGGTTTGCAAGCTGCTGATCTCTTCCTCAAGCGCTTGATTGCGCTCCTCGAAAGCGGACAGCCTGCTAACTTCCTCTTCCAGAGCGGTGTTTTCATCTTCCGCTGCGGCCAGCTCTCCGGTTATCCGCTGGATTTCCACCTGGGCAGGCTGATAGCGCAAATATGTATCAACAAAAAAACCAGCGGCGAAAGAAACCGCGATAACCACCAGCCAGATCAGCACCTTCCGAAAAAACCGTCTGACCTTACTCGGTTCGGCATCTTCACTGACATCCTCAGGCGGGATCTGTTCGTCTTCCCATTCAGGGGCAGCAGATTCCAGTTCAGCTGACTCGTTTGACACCTCTTCCGGTCGATCCTGTTCATTTAGATCTTGGACTTCTAAATCTTGATCTTTATCATTGTTTTCCATTGGTTAACTCCTCAGGAGTAAATTTCTTCTTTAATTACATTATACCTGATTGAACAGGGCTCAGAAATGGAATTGTCTACCTGAATTCTTTCTGGATAAATCAAAAGATACAGCCTTTTCCACAGCCTTTTCCTAAATCAAGACAGGTCAGAGCTTACCCTGACCTGTCTTACCAGTAAATGTTCTTCTATACCTTATTTTGCTTTGACTTTGATCATCCGGGGGCGAGCTTCCTCAGCGACCGGCACTCGCAGGAATAGAATACCCTGAGTGAGATTTGCTTCTACAGCTTCCATGTCAAGCAATTTAGGAAGTTTGATCATTCTGCGGAATTTCCCGGTGGGAAGTTCCTGACGCAGGAATTTGACCTCTTCTTCTACCGCCGGGAATTCTCCTTCAATCGCAATGGTGTTTTCCACTATCTCGATATCCAGATCTTCAGGTTCCAGACCAGGGACGATCAATTCGATAAGATATTCATCGCCTTCAACTCTGACATTCAGCGGGACGTGAACTTCGCTTCGCACCACCTGGTGATTATGCTGGTGCCTTTCAGCCGGATGGCGGGCATGCCGGTAAGGTTTGATATACATAGTCATCGTTTAAATCTCCTCTAACTATAATCTTTTTTATGTTAGTGTATGTTAGTTTTTCTTGCTTGATACTATGATAAGCTACCAGTGTAAGAAGAACACAAACAGTTTATTAGAGGGAGAAAAACAATCTATATCTTTTTTATTAACTGCCTCCTGATGGTGGACCCCCTACCGCGCCCCGGAACCCCAACCAAACTGGACCCTGTACTATTTTTCCAGGACCACGATAAGATAAGGGCTGTCAGCACCCCAGGGTAACCGGGTGAAGTTCCCATATTCCGCGGCTACAGAGAAACCCGCATCCAGCCCTTCCTGGATATACCCTTCCCGGCTGATATCACTGTGCAGGGTTTTCACCTGCGACCTGTTTACCTGCCCATCCGGGAGCAGTTCATCATACACCCAGGTCCAGGCAATTCCCCCTCTTTCCCTCTGGATCAAACTGCTAACCTGGACCGAATTTCCTGTAACCGGATGGATGATAACCTCCTCCAGGACAAGGTCATCCTCTCCCTGGATATCTTTCAGGAGGAGTGGATTAGGAACGGAGAAGGCGAACAGCCCTCCCCCCAACAAACAGCGGTGTACCTCGGCTAATAATTTTGCCCGGTCTGACTGGGAAAGGGTGCTGTAAGTATTACAGGGAATGATGATGGATCTAAAGGTTTTGTCCTCCAGACTGAGAGCTGTCATCTCCGCTGCCAGCCATTTCACCCTCTCCCGGGTTTGGTCATTTTCCCTTTCCAGGTTTTTTAGCCCGAGCTTCAACATTTCCAGATCATGATCCACTCCCCAAACTTTCCGTCCCGCTCTTGAGAGGGGAATGGTTACCCGCCCGGTACCTGATCCCAGTTCCAGGATCGGCTCCTGGCCCTGGGTGATATCCAACCACCAACTCTGATCTTCTTCATAAAGTTGGTGATGAACATGATAAAGGGCTGCTTCCATTGAGAGTATCCTCCTCAACCACTGGTTAAGCTTTTTAGGCTGCAACCTTACCGAGGTGGCGTCCTTGACGTTGAACTTTATTAAGATTATACTGCTTGGGCATTAAATGATTATTCGGGGTGTAGCGCAGAGGGCAGCGCGCCGCGTTTGGGACGCGGAGGTCGACGGTTCAAGTCCGTCCACCCCGACTGAATCCAGGACTAACCATTCATCCACCCTAATAAAATTAACTGCCTTATGTTTAAAAATAAAATTGACGGCATTATAGAAGGTGTCAAGTACTCCCCGGACGGAAAGATCGAATACATCCGGGCTTACCTCCGGAGAGACATGGCTTATTCAGACGTGATAATCCTCCAGCGGGATGAGCTGATCCGCAGGTTGGATTCCGGGGAAAAAATATTTACCGGGAAAAGAAAAAAATTTCTGGGATCCAGCTTCGACACCCACCACCAGATTCAATTGATCGATATCCAGGGAGATAAAATGATCCAGGCGGGAGAGACAGATCAGACCCGGGACTATCTGGAAGGGGTGCCTATCTTTTAACCTGGAATTCAGCTGATTAAAGCCAGGCCCGAGGATCAGGCCTGGCTTTGGTTTTAAACGCTTTTGTTTGATATAATCCTGTTAGCATTTCATTATCAGGACAAAAAGGAATATGAAAACTAGAGATCTGTCACAATACAAAGCCGAATCAAACGTTCTAACCTTCCTGAGAAATATCCAGGGGATCCTGACCCAGGGATGGTCCTGGTATCAAAGTCGAAAAAGCCAGGAAGAATTAATCACCATCCTGGATGAGGTGTTAAGTGATGAATGCCTTCTGCTCCGGGATGTTACCCTCCCCAGAGTGGGCAAACCTATTCCCCTGGTCCTTGTCGCACCTTCGGGGCTGACCGTGATCAATCCCAAAAACCAGCTGGGGTATTACCGCGCCGAGGGAAAACGCTGGGAAGAACTCCGCAAAAATGACGAGTTTGAATTAGCGCCCTCCAACTTGATCCGGGAGACCTGGTTGTACGAAAAAACCATTGAGGGCTATTTTAAGAAACATCAATTTAAAGCTCCCACCCATCGAAGTGCACTGATCTTCGTCAACCCGGAAACACACATCGAATCCATCCGACCCCGGGTAAGAGTGATCCGCGCTGATGGAATCCTTAACTTCGCCCGCAAAATGGCGATAGCCAAACCGGCTTTCACAGATATCGACTTTCGCAATGCGGTAAACCTGCTGACTCACCCCGAACTTCCCAAAGAACCCAGCATGAAACCTCAACCTGAACCCTTTTCGGAGGAATCAGAGCGAACGATTCCTCCGAAAGTGGAAGAGAATATCCAAAAGGTTTCTTCCCGGATAAATTTCAACCGCCGGGAATGGACCATCCTCATCGCTCTCGGGGTATTTTTAATCATCGTTCTCATCGCCCTGATCCTTTTGATAACCCTCAGCCAATAACATCCGGGCGGATTTCAAGTGAATCAAATTTTTCTTTCTCTGATCATTCCTGCCTACAATGAGGAGCGGCGACTCCCTCGGACACTTAACCGGGTGATGGAATTTCTGGAAACCCAACCTTTTTCCTCCGAGGTCTGGGTGGTGGACAATGCCAGCACAGACGACACCCCGGAGATTATTGCCGATTTTTCCGGACGCTACCCTTCTCTGTACGGCCTAACTGAGGGCCAACCCGGCAAAGGTGCTGCGGTTCGCCGGGGGATGCTGACCGCCAGGGGGAAATACCGCTTCATGGCCGATGCCGATCTCTCCATGCCGATTGGGGAAATAATCAACTTTTTCCCTCCCAGGTTAGATAATTTTGACCTGGCCATCGCTACCCGCGAAGCAGACGGAGCTGTCCGCTATGACGAACCACCATACCGCCACTGGGGCGGAAGGCTGATGAACTGGATGATCCAGCTGCTTGCTCTTCCCGGAATTCAAGATACCCAGTGCGGATTTAAATGTTTCACAGAAGAAGCCGCCGAGGATTTATTCCACCAGCAAACGTTGAACGGCTGGTCGTTTGACATTGAGCTGCTTTACATCGCCCGCCGGCGGGGTTACCAGATACAGGAGATACCCATCCCCTGGTATTACCGTCAGGAAAGTAAAGTCAGCGCCCTGCAGGACGCCCTAAAAATCATCTCAGATATGATCAGGATCCGCCGCAATGCCCGCCAGGGAGTGTATGACCCGGAAAATTGACCCCTCCCTGATCCCTTCCCGCCCTGATTTTTCTTTTGAAATTCCTCTGTGGAAGGAAAACGTGCACAGGGTTGCCGGCATTGATGAAGCTGGAAGGGGATCTCTCGCCGGACCGGTGGCAGCTGCCGCCGTGATTTTCCCACCGCAGCCGGATCTCGCTGTCCTGTTGAACGGGGTTAGAGATTCCAAACAGCTTACCCCCCGGATCCGGGAAAAACTTTGCACCCAGATTCAGGATCAGGCTCTGACCTGGGGCGTTGGTTATGCTTCCCCCAGAGAAATTGATGCTTCAGGAATCCTCCCAGCCACCCGGCTTGCAGTCCAACGGGCTCTGGATGTTCTGGTCTTCCCTCCCCAGCACCTGCTGGTCGATTATCTGATCCTGCCCGAAAATGGCACTCCTCAAACCCGGCTGGTCAAGGGCGATGCCCGCAGTTTGAGCATCGCTGCCGCTTCTATCCTGGCCAAAACTTTACGAGACAGAAAGATGCTTGACCTTCACCAGCGTTATCCTCACTTCGACTGGTCAAACAATAAAGGGTACGGAACCTCCGCCCACCGGCAAGCCATCCTCCAGTATGGCCCCTGCCCCCAGCACAGATTGACCTTTGCCCCGGCCCGGGATCTGGTCTGAGCCCGGCGGTATGAACGCCTGAACCGGACAGCTTTTCATTAAGATAATCAAAAAATTTCACCGAGCAGATTCCTCTTCTGCTTCTCTCCTTTAAGAAAGGATCCTTTCATCACCATGGTTGAACCTAAAAAAGTAAAAAGTTATGGAACCTGGCCCAGCCCTGTTACCCCGGAAATCACGGGGTTGCTGCGTGAACTCAGCGAACCGGCCTGGGCAGCCGGGGGACATTTACTGTGGCGGGAGCAGGCATCCGACCGGGCTGATTTAATGATCCTCAGGTCCGGAGAGGATCAACCGGTGACCCTGACCCCGGAAATATCTATCGGCGGAGGGGTGCTTTACGGAGGCGGCTCCTTCTCTGTCCGGGGGAGACAGGCAGTTGCCGTGGAAAAGGGCAGCGGCCGTCTGCTGACCTGGCAGCTCCCCGGAGGGAAGGCCCGCCTCCTGGCAGAACTTCCCGGACGGGCAGCCAGCCCCCGCATCGCTCCCGATGGAAAACGAGTGCTTTTTGTCCATTCTCATCAGGATGAGGACTCCATCCATCAGATTAACCCGGCCGGAGGAGGTCCAGCGCTCAAGCTGATAACAGGGGCAGACTTTTATAATTTCCCCCGCTGGCATCCGGGAGGAAAACAAATTGCCTGGATGTGCTGGGATCACCCCGCTATGCCCTGGGACAGTTCCAGGATCCACCTCGGCCGGGTCAGCACGACCGCGGACCAGCAGCTGACCCTCGCAGATGAAAAGGTAATTGCCGGGGGCGAAGGCACCTCAGCTGTGCAGCCAGAATTTTCTCCCGACGGAAAACATTTAGCGTATGTATCCGACCGAAGCGGATGGTGGCAGCTTTATATCTATCAGCTGGAAAGCGGCCAGCACCGCCAGCTGACCTTCGCAGAAGCCGAACACGGACTGCCAGCCTGGCTGCAGGATATGCGCACCTTCGCTTTCAGCAATGAGGGCAGCCGGATCTATTTTCTGCGCAACCAGGAAGGCTGCATTTCCCTGTGGGAGCTGGACCTCGCCGCGAGAAAGGAACAGCAGATTGAACTTAATCAGGACTATACCTGGTTGGGAGGGATTTCGGTTTCCCCGGAGGATGATACCCTCGCACTGATAGCTTCTCAGGGAACCAAACCCCAGCGTCTGATCACCCTGGACCGCTCTGGTCTGACAAATATCGTCCGCCAGGCTTATCCGGGAAAAACCCCCGAGGACCTGTTTTCCAATCCCCGTTCTGTAAGCTGGGACACAGGGACGGGGACGGCAGTGCACGGACTCTTCTATCCTCCCCACCATCCTGATTACACCGGTGAAGGCAGACCTCCCCTGCTGGTCCTGGTGCACAGTGGACCCACCCGACAGAAATGGGCTGAATTCGAACCCCGTGTCCAGTATTTCACCAGCCGGGGGTATGCGGTGCTGGTTGTGAACTACCGGGGCAGCACAGGCTACGGCAGGGCATACCGCGAGGCGCTTTACGGGGAATGGGGGCTGGTGGATGTCTGGGATTGTGTATCTGGCGCGCAGTATGCGGTTGACCGGGGCTGGGTTGATCCAGGGAAAATGGCCATCATGGGCAGCAGCGCCGGAGGACTGACCGTCCTCCGAGCGTTAATCGAGCACCCGGGCGTATTCCAGGCAGGGATCTCGATGTACGGTGTCGTCAATCACCTCACCCTGCTGGACAACCCACCCAAATTCGAGCGGGATTACTCCCAGCACCTGCTGGGTCCCTACCCCCAGGAGGAAGAGATTTACCGGCAGCGTTCACCGCTGTTTTTCGTTGACCAAATCCGTGATCCCGTGATCATCTTCCAGGGAGGAAAGGATCCTGTCGTTCCCCGGAAACAGGCGGAAGCCATCGTGACCGCACTGCAGGAGAACGGAGTTCCTTATGAATATAAGCTTTACCCGGAGGAAGGACATGGTTTCAAAAAGGCCGAAAACATCCATGATTTTTACCACCGGGTGGAAAAATTTCTCGGTAAACACCTGCTAAATTGCAGCTAAACGGATCCAGGCAGAGACGATCTCTGAATCAAAAAAACTCCTCCGGGATTCCGGAGGAGTTTTCATTTTTCCTGATTGGCTAGTAAGTTTCTTTATCCCGGGGTGGATTGGTCAGTGCTTTGAACACTTCAGCCGCTACTGACGGACCTACCAGCAGGGGCAGGATAACGCGCCACTGCGCCCAACCCAGCGGGATCGTCCCAAAGATATTCTGCAGGAAGGGCACATAAATCACAACTAACAACAGGGTCAGCGAAGAAAGTATTGCCCAGTTCATGTATTTATTTTTAAACAATCCTATTTTAAAGACCGACATCCTTTCCGACCGGGCGGTATAAGCCCGCAGCAGCTCAGAAAAGGAGAGGGTGACGAAGGCCATGGTGGCTGCCATCGCCGGCCAATTTCTCAAACCTATCCAGTAAGCCGTCAAAGTGACGCCTGCGATGGCCAGCGTCTGAATGCCGATGCCCTGCCGCATATAACGGTTAAGGATAGGTTCATCCGGATCACGGGGTGGGCGCTCCATCAAATCCGGTTCCCCTTTCTCCATCCCCAGGGCCAGGGCAGGGGCTCCATCTGAAATTAGATTAAGCCACAACAACTGAATGGCTGACAAAGGTGACTTCCAGCCAAGCATGATGGCCACAAATATCGTCGTGATCTCAGCGATATTACAAGACAGCAGGAAATAGACAAATTTCCGGATGTTGCTGTAAATCACCCGACCCTGCTCTACCGCCGAGACGATGCTGGCGTAATTATCATCGGTGAGCACCATGTCAGCGGTTTCTTTGGCGACATCGGTACCGGTGATTCCCATGGCAATTCCGATATCTGCTTTCTTGATCGAGGGAGCGTCATTGACCCCATCTCCAGTCATCGCTACAATCTGATTATTCGCTTTCAGGGCTTCCACAATTCGCACTTTATGTTCCGGTGATACCCGGGCAAATACATCCGTGCGGTTGACTTCCTCCCGCAGCTGCTGATCGTCCAGTGTGTCCAGATCCTTTCCAGTTAACACCTTGTGCCCTTCCTGCATCAGATCAATCTCCCGGGCAATGGCCTCAGCAGTATTGGAATAATCTCCGGTAATCATCACCGTCCGGATGCCTGCCTCCCGCGCTTTATTCAAAGCCGGGATGACCTCGGGGCGGGGAGGATCGATCATTCCCAAGAGGCCGACAAAGATCAATTCTTCCTCCACATCATGATCCAGGTTGCCGTTCTCCCGATACTTATCCAGGTTTTCCACTACTTTATAAGCCACCCCCAGCACCCGGAGAGCCTGACTCGTCATCTTATCATTCGCTTCCAGAATGCGTTTCCGCTGTTCGTCGCTCAGGGGGACCGCTTCATCATCACGTGATTGATAATGAGTACAGCGGTCAAGCACCACATCCGGCGCTCCTTTCTGGGTGACTACATACCATGTTTTCTGTTTGCGCTCGTCATAAAAAGGAGAAACATCTTGAGCGTTCGGGTTTTCAATAGCATGAACTGTAACCATCCTTTTCCGCTCAGAATCAAAAGGAATTTCCTCAATCCGGGGATAAGCCTGAGCCAGCGGAGCAGGCAAAGCTCCCGCTTTGGCTGCTGCTACCAGCATAGCCCCCTCCGTGGGATCACCCACCATCCTTTTAACCTTTTTTCCCTGCTCATCATAATCAGTCTCTAGACTGGCATCATTATTTAATGCCGCAATCCACAGCGCAGTAAGGATTCCCGGATAATTAGCTGAAAGGTCTACTTCTTTTCCTTCATGTTTAAACTTTCCTTCTGTCTGATATCCGGTACCGGTAACTTCTAGGAACTCGCCGTCTACCGCTACCTGAGTTACTGTCATCTCGTTCTGGGTCAGGGTGCCGGTTTTATCAGAACAAATGATGGTTGTCGAACCCAGGGTTTCCACCGAGGAAAGCTTGCGGATCAAAGCATTACGCTCAATCATTTCCTGCATCCCCAGGGCCAGGGTGATTGTAACCACCGCCGGGAGCCCTTCCGGAACCGCAGCGATCGCCAGACTGACCGCAATGATGAACATTTCCAGGGGATCAGTGCCGGTAATCATCCCCTCCACAAAAATTATCCCGCTGATGGCTATGGCAGCCCAGCCCAGGGTGCGGCCGAAATTATCCAGTTTTTTCTGCAGGGGGGTTTCTTCATCTTCCACGCCCTGGAGCATTTCTGCGATCTGGCCGATCTCACTATCCATCCCGGTGCTGACCACCACCCCCACACCCCGGCCGTAGGTGACCATGGTGCCGGTATAAGCCATCGTTTTTCGGTCCCCCAAGGATGCTTCCTCATCGATGACCATCCCCGCATTTTTACTTACCGGTACTGACTCTCCGGTCAGAGCAGCTTCATCGATGCGTAAATTGACAGTTTCCAGAAGCCGAACATCCGCAGGGATAAAGTTTCCTGCTTCCAGGAACACGATATCCCCCGGTACGATCTCCCGGGCAGAAATTGCCTTCCGATGTCCCCCTCTGAGCACATCGGCATCCGGGGAAGCCATCTTTTTCAGCGCAGCCAGCGCTTCTTCGGCTCTCCTTTCCTGGACCACACCCAGCACCGCGTTGAGGACCACAATGGTCATGATTGCCGCTGCTTCCACCCAGTCTCCCAGCAGCGCGGATATCAGGGCAGCGACCAGCAGGAGGATGACCACAAAATTGGCAAACTGCTCATAAATCATCGCCCAGATGCTGGTGCCTTCCCCCTCCTCGAGCTCGTTTTTGCCAAAAACCTCCATCCGTTCAGCAGCTTCCTGGGGAGATAAACCTTCCTCTCTGGTCACTCCGAACTGACTCAGGACAACTTCCACAGGTTCAGTAAACCAGTGATCTTTCGCCTTTACGATTTCTTTTTTTATATTCATAAAATCCTTCTTATGTTAATTTGACAAGTTTTTATCTAAATGATGATTCAATGACAAGACAGAGCAGCTCACTCCTCCGCAGGAGGAACTTCCGCTGTGTTTTCCAGCCCCCCTGGTATCTCAGAGAAGAAATACCAATCGGTGATCGTTTTCAATCGATCGGCCGGTTCAAAAATGGGACCGATACGAACACCATTGACCTGCGAGGAAACTCCGTAAGTATACATGGGATATAAAAGAGGGATCGCCGGAAGCTGATCCATGAAACGCACCTGAAAATTCTTATACATGCGCTCCCTTTCTTTAATTTCCAGGGCGATCCGGGCCTGTTCCAGATATTCACTTGCCTGACGGTCATCCCACATCGAATAATTTTGCCCGCCCGTGGTCTGGGCCTGATGCCAGAAAGGGTAAGGATCGGGGTCCGGAGAACGGGTAAAGTTAATATCTACCAGGGCTGCCTGATATACCCGGGGTTCAAGCTGCTCTTGAATTAATTCCTCATAGGATAACGGGACCAGCTGTACTCCGATTCCCAGGCTTTGCCAGTTCTTCTGGATAGCTTCAGCCACTTGTTTATGAGCTGCTGTGTCAGGATAAGCAAGGGAAAACTCCAGGAGGTTTTCCTCGGCATCTCTCCGGACCCTGCCTCCATCTCCCGGGATAGTGAATCCAGCTTCCTGCAGGATCTGGACAGCCTGTTCGGGTTCGTAAGAATATTCTTTAATGTCTTCAAAATAAGCCCAGGTCTTGGGCAAGATTGGTCCCTGCGCAACTACAGCCTGGCCGTGATATATATTATCAATGATCCACTGACGGTTGAGACCGAGGATCAAAGCCTGTCTGATTTCTCTTTCCTGGAAAAATGGGACTTCAGGGTTATCCAGGTTAAACAAGATCAAAGACATTTTGGGCAGCCGGCTGGTGTAGGTGTTTAATTCCGGCTCGGCCAACGCCTCATCCAGAAATTCGGACGTGATCCGCCCAATTCCCTGGATCTCCCCATCAAGATATGCCTGCCAGACCTCAAGATCACTCGAATAATAATAGAAAATGACCTCTTCCAAAAACGGTTTCTGGCCATAATAATCCGGGTTTTTAATTAGAGATACGCCCTTGATCTCATCATCCTCTATGATTAATTGATTAAACTGATAAGGACCAGACCCCACGGGTTGAAGGTTAAAATCAGCATCAACAACTTCTTCCGGGGAAAGATCTCCCAAAAGGTGCGCAGGCAGGATCCCAAATTCCAGATAATCTAAAAAAGGAGCGAACGCTTCAGGGAGCCTCATCTGCAGGGTAAAATCATCCAATGCTTCCACTTCGATATCCTGCCAGAATTCTTTCCGATCGGGCGAGGTGGGGAATTCTTCACTCTGAAGCAGTTCTATGGTAAAGACAACATCTTCACTGGTTAGAGGAACACCATCATGCCAGAAGACATCATCACGCAGGGAAAAATTATATGTCTCCCCAGTTCTGGATATTCCCCAGGAATTAGAGATATCCGGCTGGGGGAGCCCTTTGCTGTCAAATTGGATCAAACCCCGGAAAAGCAAGCTGGTGACATCTCGATCCACAGGGTTAAAATTGGCTAATTGGGGGTTGAGCCTGATCAACGAGCCGACGACACCTTCAGCATAAACCCCTCCCCCGGTGGGTTCTGGCGATTCAATAACTGCAGGCTCTTCCGACCGCTGGTTCCACAACACACCTACGATCACAAGCAAGCCCAAAAAAACAATAATTAGCTGCCAGCGTAGTTTTTTTATGAGTTCCATGGTTTGGCACCTGTTCCAAGTTTAGGAATCTGGTTCCCCCATCCTAACATAGACAACCGGAAAATATGGATATCCATATTTTCCGGCGATCATTGACAAATTTCCGCCAAAGTAATTCTATTCAATCAAAAGATTAACCGGTAACGATTACTGAGGCAATAGCTAACGAGAAAAAAACCACACTCAGGGCAATCGTCACCCGGAAAAGCACTTTTTCAATACCTCTCCGGGCGGAAAAAACGCCGCCCATATCGGAGCCTGTCAGACCGCCCAATCCAGCGCCCTTGCTCTGCAAAATCACACTGGCAATCAGGGCAATTGAAACAATAATCATACCAATATCAAGATAAATTCCCACATATACCTCCCCAACCAGAATGTGTTCGCCTTTTCTGAAGAATAATCCAGCTGCCTTTCTGATTGAATTTCCGTAAAAATTTGCAAAGCGATTATACCGTCATTTTAGGGGTATAGTCAAGCTTAGGAACCGAAAAGGAATGTTATACTTGCAGGTGAATGTTTATTACCTGCAGGCCCCAAAAGCCTATTGAGAGCGCTGATGCCAGAATTAATCGTCAATTTACACATGCACACTACGTACTCGGATGGGACCGGTGATCATCAGGATATCGCCCAGGCAGCCCTGGAAACCGGACTGGATGCAGTGATCGTCACTGATCACAACATCCTGGTAAAAGGCCCGGAAGGCTATTATCGGGAGGGTGATCGGCAGGTTTTAATGTTGATTGGAGAAGAAGTCCACGATCGAACACGGGAACCACAAAAGAATCACCTGCTGGTAATAGGGGTCGACCAGGAGATGGTAGACCTAGCCGAAAAACCCCAGGAGTTAATCTCTGCGGTGTCCAAAGCCGGAGGTCTTTCGTTTCTGGCACATCCCACGGATCCAGCTGCCCCGCTGTTCGACCAGGAAGACATCTCCTGGGTTGACTGGTCAGTAGAAGGCTTTACAGGGTTAGAGTTATGGAATGGGTTTTCAGAATTCAAAAGACACCTGAAGAACAAGTTCCAGGCCATCTTCTATGCCTACCAACCTGACCGGATCGCACAGGGCCCTTTTCCAGAAACCCTCAGAAAGTGGGATCAGCTAACATCATCCGGAAAAAAAGTGGTCGTGGTGGGAGGATCCGATGCCCACGCGCTAGATGCCAGTCTGGGGCCACTGCGCAGAACCCTTTTTCCTTACAAATTCCACTTTCAAGGAATTAACACTCACTTAATTACGCCCCAAGCTTTATCAGGGGACCTGGATCATGACCGTCGATTAGTGCTGGACTCTCTCCGGGCCGGTCATGCCTTTATCGGTTATGACCTGCCTGCTTCCACCAGGGGGTTCCGATTTTATGCTTCCGGAAAAAACCATTCTGCCATCATGGGAGATGAAATCTCCGCGGCTAACGGGGTGACCCTCCAGATTAAATTGCCCCTCCAGGCAAAATGCCGGTTGATCAGGGACGGAATTCGCCTCAAGGAGTGGGATAATCGAACAATCCTCTCCTACACCACCACCCAACCAGGTGTTTACCGGATTGAAGCTTATTTAGATTACAAAGGAAAACAGCGGGGTTGGATTTTCAGCAACCCTATTTACCTGAAAAACTAACTTATGACCTCATTTAACTTGCAGGCCCCCTTTCAACCAACCGGCGACCAACCCCAGGCAATCGAAAAATTAATCCGAGGGATTGAAAAAGGCCGGACCGATCAGGTGCTGTTAGGCGCCACCGGCACAGGTAAAACCTACACAGTCGCCAATATCATTCAAAGAACGCAAATGCCGGCGATCATCATCGCCCATAACAAAACCCTGGCGGCCCAGCTCTATGCCGAGTTTAAGTCCTTCTTCCCTGACAACGCTGTCGAATATTTTGTCAGCTATTATGATTATTATCAACCGGAAGCCTATGTGCCCCACCACGATCTGTTCATTGAAAAAGAAACCGACATCAACGAAGAAATCGATCGACTCAGGTTAGCAGCCACAACATCTTTGATGTCCCGTAAGGATGTAATCATTGTCGCTTCCGTCTCCTGCATTTACGGGCTGGGAAGCCCGGAAGCTTACAGCAGCGTGGTTATTGACCTCCGGGTTGGAGAAATATACCGGAGGAATGCACTGCTCCGCCAGCTAATTGAAGGCCAATATGAGAGGAATGAAATCAACCCTCTGCCCGGAACATTCCGGGTCAGAGGGGATACCCTGGACATCGCCCCGGCTTATGAGGACGAATTCCTCTACCGGATATCCTTCTTCGGGGATGAGGTTGAAAGGATAACCCGCATTAACCGGGTTACCGCGGAAGTCCTGGAGGAAAAGGAAGAACTGCGCCTTTTTCCTGCCAAACACTATATCACTGAGGAAGAAAAACTAAAGCAGGCCATCCGGGATATTGAAAAGGAACTGGAAGACCAATTAGCTTATTTCACCTCCCAGGGCAAACTCCTGGAAGCCCAGCGCCTGGAACAGCGGACCCGCTACGATCTGGAAATGCTCAAAGAGGTTGGCTACTGTTCGGGCATTGAAAATTATTCCCGCCACCTGGATCAACGCCCGCCCCGTTCGGCTCCCTGGACGTTAATGGATTACCTGCCCCAGGAATATCTGCTGATCATCGATGAGTCTCATATGACCATCCCCCAGATCAGGGGGATGTACAATGGAGACCAGGCCAGAAAGGTCACCCTGGTTGAACACGGTTTTCGTCTGCCTTCTGCCCTGGACAACCGGCCTTTAAAATTTGAAGAATTTGAAAAGAAGATGGGCTATACGCTCTATACTTCCGCCACGCCGGGCCCCTATGAGTTGAAAAAGGCCCCGAAAGTAATTGATCAAATCATCCGGCCTACCGGTTTGGTCGATCCCGAAATATCCGTCCGCCCCATTGAAGGCCAGGTGGACGATTTAATCGGAGAAATTTATCAACGCACGGAGGAGGGGGAACGGGTGTTGGTCACTACCCTGACCAAACGGATGGCAGAGGATCTGGCCGATTATTTACGGGATATGGGAGTGAAGGTACATTACCTGCATTCAGAAATTGATACGCTGGAAAGAGTAGGGATTTTACGCGACCTGCGCCTGGGTGTTTATGATGTGATCGTAGGAATCAACCTGCTCCGGGAGGGATTGGATTTACCGGAGGTGTCCCTGGTGGCCATCCTGGACGCAGATAAAAGCGGGTTCTTGCGCTCCGATACTGCCCTGATCCAGACCATCGGGCGGGCCGCCCGTCATGTCCACGGTAAAGTGATCATGTATGCCGATAAAATTACTCCCGCGATGAGAACAGCCATTGATGAAACCAACCGCCGCCGGGAAATCCAACTGGAATATAACCAGGAACACGGTATTGAACCTGCCAGCATCAAAAAATCCATCAGCGATATCACAGACCGGGTGAAAGCCAAGGTGGTCGCCGAAGCCCGATCCACCTATGGTGTGGACGCAGACGGTCAAATGCCAAAATCCGAACTTCAAGAGATCATCAAAGAAATGGAAGAGCAGATGACTGCCGCGGCTGAGGACCTGGAGTTTGAAAAAGCAGCCGCCTTCCGGGATCAAATTTTTGAATTGCGGGAACTGTTAGCTCTGGAAAGCGACCTGAAGCCCTGGGAAAAGATCAACCTGCTGGCCGGTAAAGATCACTGATCAACAGAAGCTCACTGGGGATAATAACCCCCGGTTTCAAAACGTCCGCCCGAGGCCCCGGCTATTCTCCCCCAGCCCCTTTTCTGATCAATTGATAATAGGTATGAGGATATTGATTATCCTCATCTGCAGGGTGGAATCTTTTCGAGACAACCCGCCAATCACTTTCGGCAAAGTCGGGGAGATAAGTATCCGCTTCCACCTCAACATGCACCCGGGTTAAGTAGATTCGATCCGCCAGGGAGAAACTTTCCTCAAAAACAGAAGACCCTCCAATGATAAACAGTTCGCTCTCCCCTCTTTGCTCGGCGATTTCAACTGCCTCGGGAAGAGAGTAAGCGATCAAACACCCCTCATCCGCTCGAAATTCCGGGTTCCGGGTGAGGATAATCATCGTCCTCCCCGGGAGAGGTCCGCCGATCGACTGATAGGTGCGCCGCCCCAGGACCAGGTGGTGACCCATGGTCAGTCGTTGAAAATATTTCAAATCCGCAGAAAGATGCCAGGGGAGTTCGTTCTGATATCCGATTCCCCCCCTTTCGTCAGCGGCAGCCAGCAGGGAGATAATCATACGGATATCGGGGCTTTGATGTGAGGGTGCGCTTGATAATTTTCCAGCTGGAAATCTTGGAATTCAAAATCGAAAAGCGACTGCCTTTCTGGATTAATCTTCATCCTCGGCAGCGGATAGGGCTGCCGGGATAACTGGCTTTCTGCCTGATCAAGATGATTAAGATAAAGATGGGCATCACCCAGGGTGTGAACGAAATCTCCGGGCTGAAGGTCACATACCTGGGCCATCATCCTGGTTAATAAAGCATAAGAGGCGATGTTAAAAGGAACTCCGAGGAAAACATCGGCCGATCTCTGGTAAAGCTGGCAGGATAAGGTCCCGTCTGCCACATAAAATTGAAAAAGCAAATGACAGGGAGGAAGAGCCATCCGGTTAATTGCTGCCACATTCCAGGCGCTGACGATTAACCTCCTGGAGTCAGGATTCTCTCTGATTTGATCCACTACCCGCGAAATCTGGTCGATCCCTTTACCGTCCTCCGCTCCCCACGATCGCCACTGAGCCCCATAAACAGGCCCCAGTTCCCCCTCTTCATCCGCCCATTCATCCCAGATCGTAACTCCGTGATCCTGTAAATATCTAACGTTTGTCTCACCCCGCAGAAACCAGAGCAGTTCATAGATTATCGATTTCAGGTGCAGCTTCTTGGTAGTCAAAGCGGGAAAACCATCCCCTAAATCAAAACGCATTTGATACCCGAAAACTGACCGGGTCCCCGTCCCCGTTCGATCACTTTTTTCCACTCCCTGGTCAAGAATCGTACTTAACAAATCCAGATACTGCTGCATCAATCCCTCCTTTCCGGCACCCACAACCGCTAAATAATCTTTCTTCCAGCTATTTTAACCCGCCTTTCAGAGCAGATCCAGCATCGTTCTCCCCTCCAGCCCAGGTGAGGTTAATATCTGACACTGCCAAGGACAGAACCAGAATGATCACACTGCGACTTCTTTGAGGTTATCAGGTTTTATTTCAATGATTTCATCAAATCCCGTTTTAATGACCATAATTTGGAGGTCAGGGAAACATGGTAAATATGCGGATTGGTCAACCGGATAACTCCCGGATCCAGGTAAGCAACATCCCGGCGCCGGTGATCTCTGATCTCCTCCAGGTCGGGGAGTTCTATCTGAATCTGGCCGTCGGACCAGACTTCTACCAGCAGGGGTTCTATTTTCTGAATCTGGTTTGGCTCAAGCGTCCGATATAACGAAGGCTCCGATGAATGATGAAGGACAATCTCCTCTTTTTCTGCAGGGTTTTCATCCCGGAGGCTGAGCAAATCTGCAGTTGCTTTTCCCCGGAGGTCGTACAGGCGCCAGAGCTTCTTATTTCCTGGATTGGGTATTTTTGCCGGGTTTTCTGAAATTTTAATCGCCGGAGCCCAGTGATCCTTTTCCTTTACCGCCACCAACTTATAAACTCCATCCAACGCGGCATGTCCCTGAGAGACAACCAGATGGGTTCCTACGCCGTAAACCAGGGAATCGATCACCCGGTCAGGATCAACATCACAGCCTTTCGCTTCCTGCTGGATCTGGGTGGTAATCTGCCACAAAGCTAGTTCATCCAGCTGATTGGAGAGCACAATGATCGTTTCTTCGAATCCTGCACGGTCAAGCATCTTCCGGGCCTGAATACTTAAGTAAGCCAGATCACCGGAGTCCAGGCGGATCCCTACCGGCTGGTGACCCTTTTCCCGAAGCTCCTCAAAAACCTTGATGGCGTTGGGAATTCCACTTTCCAAGGTGTCCACAGTATCCACCAGCAGCAGACAATCATCCGGGTAAACCTCAGCGTAGGCCCGGAACGCTTCCAGCTCATCACCGCCCAGAGCCATATACACCTGGACCATGCTGTGAGCGTGGGTGCCTTTGGGAGCCAGCCCCAGCACCTGGGACATTCCCACATTCGAAGAAAAATCCGCCCCGCCTATCAAGGCGGCTCTGGTTCCAGCATTTGAGCCCTTTTCCGGACCACGCCGTAAGCCAAACTCGAGAAGCTGGTTTTCCCCTCCGCTCTGATGAATCCGGGAGGCTTTAGTCGCAATCAGGGTTTGATAGTTTAGATGGTTAAGTAAAGAAGTCTCCAGCAGCTGGGCCCGGGCCAGCGGTCCTCGGACAACGGTCAAGGGAGTATTGGGATGGACCACCCGCCCTTCAGGCACCGCCTCCATGGTAATCCCCTCAAAAGGCGGATTGGACCCCAGCCAATTTAGAAAATCATCTTCAAACAAACGTTTACCCTGACTCGTCTGTTGACCTTTCAAAAACTCGATATCCCGATCCCGCACCCGGACATCCTTCATCCAATCCAGCAGCCATTCCAGGCCGGCGTTGATACAATAACCCGCTTGATGCTGGCCATAATCCGGATTGCTCCGATAAAAATGATCAAATTGAGCGTGATGCTCATGCAAGCCCTGTCGGTAATAAAGCTGGGCCATGGTCAGCTGGTATTGATCAGTAAATAAAATGCCTTCGGCAGTTCTTTGCTCTTCGATTTTCATCATCTTCCTCTAATATTTACCCGGTAAGGGCTGTAGAAATCAGCTTGCAGATAAACCCTTGCTTGCGCACTTTGTTTGTCTTGATCTTATCACAAAGCCCCCCCGAACGAGGACCTAAACGGCCTGATATCCCTGAATAGGATATGATAGACTCAATTACGATTAACCAAGAGGTGATTTTGATGGCCGTTAATAATATTACCCGCTTATTGGACAGCCGGGGGATCCGCTATCAAGCTCTCCAACTCCCCGCCCAGAAGTCCGGAGCGAAAGAAACCGCCCGGCTGCTGGGTGTTCCACCGGGTTTAGTTTACAAAAGCATAGTCATTACCCGGGTAACACCGGGAAAAAGAATCCTGGCGGTAGTGCCTGGAGATCACGAGGTAAATTTAAAAGTCCTGGCCCAAGCGGTTGGAGAAAAAAAGGTCGTTACTACCACCCAGAAAGAAGCGGAGGATCTGACCGGAATGCAGGCCGGGGGGATTTCGCCTCTGGCTCTGATTAACCGGGGATTTGAAATTGTAATTGACGGGTCCGCTCTCACGCACCAGGAGATCTATATCTCCGGTGGGGAAAGGGGATTGAGCCTCCGTCTTCGCGGACAAGACCTTTTAAACCTGACCGGGGCAGCGGCCGCTGAGATCAGCCGCATACCCCGGTAGTCATCATCCCAGCTCCTTTTCGGATAATGTTTACCCTTTGATCACACCCAGTGGTTTAAGCAAAGCGACTTTTTTTGCGATCCCCGCATCGGTCACAGCGTCTACCACAGCATGAACATCCTTATAAGCAACCGGGGCTTCCTCTGCCAGACCAGCCATGGACCCGGCCCGAACCGCGATCCCTGACCGCTCCAGCTCATCCCGCAGGTCCTCTCCCCAGACAGTTTTCTTGGCCTGGGTCCGGCTCATGGTTCTCCCTGCACCATGACAGCTGGAGCCGAAGGACCTATGCATGCTCTCTTCTGTCCCTACCAGCACCCAGGAAGCCGTCCCCATTGAACCGGGGACCAATACCGGTTGACCAATCTCCTTGTACACTGCCGGGAGGTCTTCTGCCCCAGGGCCAAATGCCCGGGTGGCCCCTTTCCGGTGAACACAAACCTTGATCTGCTGTCCATCAACCAGATGGGTCTCAATCTTGCCCATATTATGAGCGACATCATACACCTGATGCAGATGCCAATCCTGCACTTTTCCTGCTAAAGCGCTTTCGAACGCCCGCCGGGCAAAATGGGTGAGCACCTGCCGATTAGCAAAAGCGTAATTCGCTGCACAGCGCATCGCGGCCAGATATGATTTTCCTTCCGGCGAATCCAGGGGAGCGCAAACCAATTCTCTATCAGGAAGCTCAATTCCATAGCGGTTAACAGCACTCTGAAAACTTTTTACATAATCTGTACACACCTGATGTCCGAACCCCCTGGACCCGCAGTGAATTTGCAGAGCGATGTCCCCTTCCCGAAGCCCCATAGCATCAGCCGCCCGCTGATCAAAAATCTTTTCAACCAGGTCCACCTCAATGAAATGGTTCCCAGAACCCAGGGTGCCCACCTGATCCCGCCCCCTGCTCTTTGCCCGGTGACTCACCTCGCTGGGATCAGCTCCTGAGATCCGCCCGGATTCCTCTGTCCGGTCCAAATCTTCCTGCTGGGCATAGCCTTCCCTCAACGCCCAGCTGGATCCATCACGTAACACTTCTTCTACTTCCTTAATGCTCAACTGCAGATGCCCCCCCTGCCCCACTCCGCTGGGACAGTACTGATTGAGGGCTGACGCCAGGTCAGCAAGATAAGGCTGCACCTCCTGGTGAGAAAGGCGGCTGCTTAACAAACGCACTCCACAGTTGATATCATAACCAATGGCTCCCGGGGAAATTACACCATCCGGGTAGCGGGTGGCAGCCACCCCGCCAATTGGAAAACCATATCCTTGATGCATGTCCGGCATAACCACCACCTGGCCGACAAGCCCCGGCAGGGTGGAAGCGTTCACCGCCTGAGGTAAAGACTTATCGCGAGTGACATCCTTCAAAAGTTCTTCCGAGGCGATAATCCGCACCGGGACCCGCATATCCGATCGATAGCTGAGGGGAATTTCCCATTCAAAAGGACGTATTTGTTTAAGATCGCGAATTGAAACCATTGAATCCTCCTCTTTTTTACCTAAACCTTCAAATATCAAAAACCAGGTTCGCTGTCCAGCCCTGTTCCGTTTTACGAATTTCTAGATTGTGATAGGTGACTGCTTTGATTTCCCGGAGATAGGAGCTCACGCGCTGACACCTTATCCGGGCGTCAAGCGATTTTTTCTCCTCAAAGTGTAAATTGACCTCCTGAACAACCAGGTTTTCAGTTTCCAGATAATAAAGCAGCTCACTTAAAAAACTAACCAGCAGCCCCTCAATATCGATCCCTTCCACCGAAAAGTTCTTGACGATTGAACCTTCCTGAGGGGAAACGGCTTCAACTTGAAGAAGATCTTTCATGCCCAGCGCAGCCTGCTCAAAGAGCAGGGCAATATCCTCTCCCCAGATTTTGAGTTCTAAATCTGCTGTATGATCAATTTCCTCAAATCCTGCCCAGGTTTTTAGTGTCATAAGTTAATTATACCGAAGGATATCATCTGGCAAGACAGCGAATCCTCTCTTTGTAATCCCCAGACCGCGGATGGTATTTTATATCCACCCAAAACACGATAAAACTTACTTGAACCGCTGTCGGGGATCTTCTATAATCGGAGGAAATAACAGCTCCCCTGATCTCTAAGCTGCATAAAGCGAGGTTACTATGTCTGAACTTCAAATTCCCCTTTCCAGTGAAAAAATCCGAGAATTACACACTGGCGATACGGTGTTTCTAACCGGCGTGCTGGCCACGGGGAGGGACGCCGTCCATCAATGGATGGTGGACACTTTTATCAACAAAACCCGGACACCTCAAGGAGACGATCTCGCAGTCTATGAAGCCATCCAGCCGGTGCTTAATGAAAGCCTGATCTATCACTGTGGTCCGGTGGTCGCCGGGATAGACAGCGGGAATTACCGGTTCGTTGCCGCCGGTCCCACAACCAGCATCAGGGAGGAACCCTATCAGAGCGCTGTCATGCACCACTTTAACCTCAGAGGGGTCATCGGCAAAGGGGGTATGGGAGAAAAAACCCTGCAAGCCTGTCAGGAGGTGCCGGCAGCCTATTTTCACGCTGTGGGCGGCGCAGCAACCCTGATCGCCGAATCTGTAGAAGAAGTTCTCGATGTCCATAAATTAGACTTCGGGGTCCCGGAAGCCATCTGGGTGTTGAAGGTGAAACGGTTTCCTGTGGTGGTAACCATGGATGCCCACGGCAAGAGTATTCACCAAGAAGTAGAATCCCTGTCCAGAACCAAGTACCAGGAACTGATTACCCATCCCTGAGCTGCTTCTAACCGCTGACTATAAACAGGAACCCCCTTTTGGTGTCCTGTGGGGTATCCGGGAAAACATTCTTAAGATTTCTGGAACCGGGTAAAAGGGATTAGTTCCTGCGGCAGGGGCAGATCGGTCAATTCAAAGGGTGCGCTGTGCTCCGTTGACCCCTTCACCGGAACAATAAATAAACCACCAGAAATTCTCCTCCCGTGGATTTTCATCCTCAACTTCCTGACAATTTGCAAATTTTTAAGGTTCTTGCCATAACCCCAGCATCCATTTTGCGTCATAATAGGTAGACATGACCAGGTCTGAAAAGCAGTTAATTCGACAAGCCAAAAAATTTGACCGGGAAGCATTGGCTGAGATTTACGATCAATACAGCGATGCTTTATTTAATTATGCCGTGCGCCGGGTGGGAAGCCCCCAGCAGGCAGAAGATTTCGTGGCGGAAACCTTTGAACGCTTCCTAAACGCCCTCGAACGCGGAGGCGGGCCGGAGGATCATCTTCAGGCCTACCTTTACCGGATTACCCACAACCTGATCACGGATCTTTATCGCAGAGAACCTCCACCGCCCCTGCAGCTTGAAGAAGATCGCATTCAAGGATCGGAAAAAGGACCGGGGCAGGTTTTCACAGAGCGCTCGCAGGCAGAAAGGATCCGGCAGGCACTCCATTTGCTGACCCCGGGACAGCAGCAGGTGATCATCCTCAAGTATTTGCAGGGATTAAGCAATCAGGAAGTGGCCCGGGCGATGGACAAGAGTGTAGGGTCCATCAAGGCCCAGGCCCACCGCGGCCTGGCCGCTCTGGAGCGTATTCTGGTCAGCGATGAGGGAGAAAACTTACCAGAAACCAGAGAATAATAGAAACGCGCCCGCTATCCACCCCGGAACCTCCTTCCAATAAATTCCCCTTCTTTCCTTAAAAAATTGATTAATCGTCCCCTACCCCGTATCGATTACGCATTTTTTGCGTCATAAAGGGTGAAGTGGATCGAAAAACTAAGCCACTTGGAGAAAAAATGAACGAGCACGAGATCAACCCTAAATTAAAAAAATACCTGGATTCCTTGAAGGAAACGCCTGAGCGCGATCAGGAGCAGGCAGCCGAGACCAGGGCTAAGTTCCTCGCTCGAGCGGAATCCATCACTCCTCCCCAGCGTACACCCGCCAGAGATAAAAAGTGGTTCCAGTTTCCCGGGAAAGCCTGGGCTTCCAGGAAATGGGCACCCGCCCTGGCAGGAATCCTGGCCGCTTTGATCCTGGCCCTGGCCAGCGTGGGGGGCACAGTGTACGCTGCTCAGGACAGTTTGCCCAATGATTTCCTCTATCCGGTAAAAACGCTTACAGAAACTATTCAGCTAAAACTGGAAGATGACCTTGAAGATCGATTAGATCTCCATACTCATTTTGCCAAACGCCGCCTGGAAGAGATCCAAATGATGCTGGAGAACAACGAAGAAATCCCTCCCAGCGCCCTGGTCCGCCTGGAAACCCAGACCCAGAAAATGCTTCAAGAAGCAGCCCACATAGAAACCCAGGCGCGCCAGAAGGCCTTACTTCAAATTCAATACAACCTGCAGGAACAGTCCCTGGTCTTATCTCAGGGCAACCAGGGCGAGCTGGGAGATGTCCGGGAAAGAGTGCAGAAGCAGCTGGAAGTTGTAGCTGAAGGAATCAGGAATCCTGGATTCTATCCCGAGGGACTGAAGAATTTATCGGAGACCCCGGGAGCCCCCCCAGCTTTCGAGAATCCTGGTCAGGCAGGGCAGGACAACGGCGAAAAACCCGACATCCCCACGGATGACCCGGATCAGAAACCGGAGCATCCGGGTGAAAAACAACCCGGCCCTCCAGATCAAATCCCGGGAGGCGGCAACCCTTCTGATCAGGTCCCCGGCCTGGAAAATATCCCCGGGGCAGGACCCGGAGGAAAACCCTGAAAACAGTCATCACCAGCTATTATTTGAAAGTAAACAATAAAAGTAAACAATAATCGATAATTAGTAGATAACTTTATTACCCAGGAGGTATATATGAAGACAAAACGAATGGCACTGCTGAGCATCTTTTTGATCGCCACACTGGTCCTCTCCGGGCTGAGCACCACCTTTGCCCTGGCCGCTGAATCCCTGGACGACCCAGAAAAAGTGGAAATCACCGGAACTATCAAAAGCATTGATGAAGATGGTCTGTTCTTCGTTGAAGTTGAGGATGAGAAAGGAAATCTGGTCATTTATACCATTGAAGTAGGTGAAGAATTCGATTTTGAATCCATTTCCATAGGAGATGAAATTGAATTGGAAGGGCTTCCCACAAAAGATGAACTTATCTTCAAAATGACTAAGTATAAGCTCGAGGAGCGAGAACGGGTGGAAGATGGTTATTTCTGCGACGCAGAAAAAACGGAAGACGATCACCCGGTTGCCGTTTCCATCGCTGAGACCTACAAAGTAGAGTACCAGACCATCATGGACTGGTTCTGCGGAGGAGACGGTGAAGAAGGCAGCAATGCAACTGGATTCGGGAACATCATGCTTGCCCTGCATACAGCAGAAATTTCTGATAAAACGGTTGAAGAGATTATGGAATATGCGAGAGAGCGATCAGGGCTGGGGTCAGATCTGGCAGGAAGAAGTAGAAGGATTTGGAAAACCTGAAGATGCCGGCAAACCCGAGGACGCCGGTAAGCCTGACGATGACGATGTCGGCAAACCTGTGGACGCAGGAAAACCCGAAGGCGTTGGCAAGCCAGAAGGCGTCGGAAAACCCGATTTCGCCGGACCCAAGAAATAACGCGGCTGACCTGCTGAGTCGGATCGCATAAGAGCAAGGAAGAACACCCAGGTATAACCACCTGGGTGTTCTTCTGCCCCCACAGGAGGGTTCCATGATTAGCAAGAAACTCCCCGTCCTTTTCCTTTTGATCGCTTTCCTCTTTCTCTCTGGATGCCAGGATGGATTGAAAACAATTAGCTTCAATGCTTCCAAAATCACCGAAAAGTTTCAGGCAGAGAAAGAAATTGTCCCTTCCCCAGACAGGCGGGACGAATGCCCCCTTCCCAATCCACATCCCGTTGCGGAAAACATCGCCCAGAAATATCAGCTGGAATACGCTCAAGTTATCGATTGGTACTGTCAGGGATACGAATTTGAAGATATCTTACTTGCTTTACAAACCGGCAGAATAACCGAGGCTGCTATTGAGGACCTGTTAACCCTTTCCGAAACCCAGAGTTGGTCCGAGATCTGGGAAGATTTCGATCTCAATCCGTAAGAGCAGGCTCGACACCTTACAGTTCTGCAAGGTTGCTGGTTTGCCGTTGAGTAAAATCCAGTTTGTTAGACCAGGATCGGACCCGGCTCCTCTTCTAAGCTATCGAAAATGAAATCAAACCAGGCTTTATTATCGTATATAATAAAGTCAATGGATTAGTGAAGAGGAGAAGGATCATGAACCAGAAACGTTTTTCATTATTTTATCTCGGGCTAGCAGCAGCCTTGATTTTTTCCAGCCTGGGCGCAGTCCCGGCCGCAGCTGCCGGGAATCCCCAGGGAGAAGACGTTGACCCCTTCTGCTCCGGGACCGGCGATTACGTCCATCCGGTCGCTCAAGCGATCGCTGATAACTACGATACCACGTATGAACAAATTATGACCTGGTTCTGCGGCGAGGAAGATCAAAGCGGCCAGGAAAATCACGGGCTGGGCCAGATCATGCTTGCCCTCCAAACGGCTGAGACCTCCAGAGAGAGGGAAAATGCAAAAGATCCTGCACAATTCCTCCAGGAAAGAGCGGAGGGAAAAAGCTGGGGGCAAATCTGGCAGGAAGAGGGTCTGATCGGGAAAGATCGAGCTCGTGACCCCGGAAAACCAGACCATGCCGGGCCGCCCCAGGACACAGAACTGCCAGATACTGCGGGCCCCAAGGATAAGGAACTGCCAGATACTGCGGGTCCCAAGGATAAGGAACTGCCGGACACTGCGGGCCCCAAGGATAAGGACAAATAACGGGCTCTACACCCGCTCAGGAACAATCCTTCTCAGTCTCAAAAACGCCCAAATGATATAATATTTGGGCGTTTCTAGATGTGTAAGATAAGGTAATAATGAGACGACGTACATCGTTGATCATCGTACTCTGTATAGCTTCACCCCTGGTTGTCACCGCCTGCGGGATTGATTTTAATCTGAAACAATCCAGAGAACCTTTACCCTCTCCCACCGCCGCTTCGCCTGTCTCCAATCCATCCCCCCTTCCCTCCCTTGAAAACGATTCTGAAAAAAACATCAACTGCACAGATTACAACCCCCACCCCATGGGAGAGAGCATCGCGGAAAAATTTGACGCCAGATATGAGGATGTGATGGGCTGGTATTGTGATGGATTTGCTTTTGAAGATATCCTGCTGGCCCTGCAAACCAGCCAACTGACCGACGAATCACCGGGTGATCTTCTGGAGAAACTCGTCAATCAAAGCTGGGAAGAGATCTGGAAAGAGCTGGGATTAATCAACAGCGATCAATAAATAAAAGTAAAATTACAAGAACCTTAGTTTTCAATCAAAAAACCACTTCTTTTGCGAAGTGGTTTTTTTGTGTGCCTATTTTACTTGATCCTGGTAATATTCCAGTTTCTGAACCGCCCGGCGGTAGCGGAGGGCGATGCTCACCAGGTAGATGAACATGATCCCAAAAATCACAGCATAACCGGCAATCATATAACTGCCAGTGTCAGGTATTGTTTGCCATAAACTCTGAAGAAATATCATCAGACTCTCCTTTTTGCCCGCTAATCCATCAATTGGATGCGCAGCTCTTCAATCTTGGAAGTCACTTTTTCCAGGCGGATTCGGTGCCAGAACAGATCAATAAATATCACTGAGAAAGCGAACAAGCTGAAAAAGAAGGTTTGTTTCATCGGCGCAACCATGCTGAAACTGCCTTCGCCTCCAGGATTGGACCCTCCCATAACTACAGGATGAATGGTTCGCAGTAAACGGATGGCGATAAAAGTCAGGGGAACGCTGAAAAAACCGAATACCGCGTAAACGGCCGAAAACCTCGCTCGCCGGGCGGGGTCATCAACTCCCGCTCTGAGCAGCAGATAAGCTGCATAAATTAACTCCACAATCGCTGCTGTCGTCAATCGCGGATCCCAGGTCCACCAGGTGTTCCAGGTAGGACGAGCCCAGATTGAACCTGAGATGATCGCGATCAGAAAGAAGACAAGGCTGATTTCCACCGCCGCATAACCCGCCAGGTCCCATTTTATCTTCCGGGTCGTCAGGTATAACACCCCGACAACCGCTGCAGCCAGAAAACCCAGCATGCCTACCCAGGCGGTAGAAACATGGAAGTAAAACACTTTCTGCACCGCGCCCATCGTCCTCTCCACCGGGGCATAAAGAAAGACCATTAAAACCGCGGAAGTCAACAGCATACCACTGAGTACGTCTAAAAAGGTCAACAAACGGGGTTTGTCAGTATTCATCATTCCTCCACGATAAAATCAAAGGTCATAAAAGCAATGGCAATGAAAATCACATCGTACACAAGAATTAGATTTAACCAGGGCAGTATCTCGGGAAGGGCAAAACCCTGCAAATAACCGTTGCTGGCTTTGACAGCCGCAATCAAAAGCGGCACCACCAGGGGAAAAAGCAAAATGGGTAGAAGGATATCCCTGGTTCTTACCTGAACTGCCATCGCCGCCAGGAGAGTACCAACAACCGCATAACCGATGGACCCCAGCACGATCACCAGCAGCAAGCCTGGATTAAATAAATTTACCTGATAGAGAAAAGCGTAAACCGGGAGGACAATCGCTTCCACAATTAACATAAACATTAAATTAGCGATTACTTTCCCAAAATATATTGCACTGCGGTCCACCGGGGCTAACAACAACCCATCAAGGCATCCTCGATCCTTCTCGGAAGCCATAGAGCGATTTAACCCCAGGGTGCCGGCAAAGGCAAATGTCACCCACAGCACACCGGCGGTGACCGCTTTCTGGGCTTGAATATTGAGCTCCAAAGCAAAGTTAAAAATCAGGATCACCAGCAGGGCAAACACCAGCATGGAAGATAACAGCTCTCTGCTCCTCAATTCGGCTGCCAAATCTTTCCAGACCACCGCCCACAGTGCTTTCCAGTATTTACGCAGGGTCATTCCGCCCTCACTTCGCTGAGGGAATCCCGATAAAATTGAAGTAAATTTCCAACTCCCAGTTCTGATTTTGTTCCCGAAGCAACTATTTTCCCCCGGGAAATAACATCAAACCTGGTGGCCAGATCCGCAGCCCGGGAGAGGTCATGAGAGGTCATCACCACCGTCCGCCCCTGGTTGGCTATTTCCCGCATGATGGCATCCAGCATCGCGCAGGCATCCTGATCTAAACCGGTATGCGGCTCATCAAAGAGCATTACCTGGGGCTGATGCAAAACCGCCCGCCCAATGGCCAATCGCTGCTGCATACCCCGGGAAAAGGTCCTTACCAGGTCCTTCCGGCGCTTACTCAAGCCGACCAGCTCCAGCACCTGAGAAGATCGGTCGTGCAAATGATCAATATCATACATCCGGCCAAAAAACCACAGGTTTTCTTCCGCGGTTAAATCACCATAGAGCAAGGGCTGATGAGACAGCACACCCAGTCGATCCCGGACCTGTGAAGCCTGTCCGGGTAATTGAAATCCGGCAATTTGTACTTCGCCCCTGGCCGGGCGAGAGAGAGAAGATAACACCCTGAGTAAGGTTGTCTTACCGGCACCATTCGGCCCCAGCAAGGCAACAAACTCCCCCTGTTTGACATCAAAATTCAAATCTTTAAGTACGGTCTTAGGACCATATCGCTTAATTAAATTCCGGACCTTGATCATTCCTGCTTCTCTTCTAATTCCAGGAGATCCTTCAACCGCTTCTTTAATTCGGCTCTCCGGGTTTGATATTCGTCCTCAGTGATTTCTTCAGCCTGATAAAGGTCATCCAGAGCAATGATGGAATCCAAAACCTGTTGTTGGTCGTTTTCAGGCTGAGGTTCGGTGGACACAGAAAGCTCATCTTTATTCAATCGGCGATAAAACCAAATACCTACCCCTATCAGCACCAGACCCAGACTTCCCAACCCAATCAACAAATTCTGGCGCTGATCATCGGCTGACAGACTGGGATCAGCCGGCGATCCTGCGGGCTGTCCACTCAGGGAAAAAGTCAACCTGTCCCCGGCTTCCAGGCTGTCACTGTTGAAAACCTGGATCGATCCATTCTGGATCTGCCGTACACCCAGGCTTTCAATACCCGAACCTTTGACCTTGACATCCCCGACCGGCGTCATAATGATCACAGATCCTACCGGCAAGGTTAAATCCTGATTGAAGGTCAAACGAGACTTAGGATACGGTAAGTCGTAAAAAACCATAACCTGATAAACGCCTGATCCGGGTGGGATACTGGCTGTATCACCAAATCCATCTTCCGTTTCGATAAAGCGATCACCCAATACCCCATTTTGAAAACTTAGATTAGCTGCCCTCGCGGGCAGAGGAAAGCTAACCACCGGTTCTCCAGGGGCAGGGGCAACTATCGTTTGATCTCCAAAATTGGAGAGGACAAACATCTCGCCTATCTGAACCAATTCAGCTTCAGGGAAATCAATAAAAATATGCGCGCGGTCAATGAATAGTCCCGATTGATTCGTGGTAGTTCCATAAATTTCTACCTGCAGGTCAAGGGCAGCTGACTCAGCGCTCACCTCGGTTACGTCTGATCGGTAGACAGCCCCCTGAAACGGCACCGAAGCAAAGAACATCCTTCCGGGTAAAAACGGCACATCAGTAAATTCGGCACCCTCAGCTGCCTTCACGGTCAGGATCTTTTCATAAACCTGATCCATATGATCAAAGCCTTCTAACCTGACCGTGATCTCGGCGCTTTCCAGTCCCTCGGCTCCCCGGTTTAATAAATCCACGTTAATAGTGCCCAGGGTTTCTTCAGCTGCCGGGGTGGGACTGACAGCTGAAGATCCGTCTAGCGTCTCTGATGTGTCGGGGGTGCTTGTCGCTGAGACAACCGTCGGAGTCGACTGCGGACTGACAGCAGTAATGGTTGAAGAGGGAGGGATAATATCATCTGAGAGGGAAACACATCCTCCCATGGTCAGCGTCAGGATAAACCCTGAGATAAAAACCAGCAATTTAGGTAATTTCATTTTTTCCTCTATATCTTTTTACCGCAGTGGGCACAATACTGATCAGAGATCTGAACTCCTCCTCCGCAGTGGGGGCAAAAATGAGCACTTTTTTGATTGAGCTGCTTTCTGCGGGACTTAATTAATGCTTCCAGCTGATCCTCTTCCCCTTCTGAAACCTGATTGACCGGAGATACATGCCCTTCCTTGCCCACCAATTGATCAAGCTTTTTTAATATTTCCGCTGCTTCTTCCACCAACTGCGCTCGCTTTCTGGCGTGATTTTCAGGAGGTATTTTTTTAAGCTCGAAATCAAGGTCCAGCTCCTGGATAGCGGTCAACAATCTTTCCTTCTCTGCGACCAGATGGGAGTAGCGATGCCGTACTATGTTATCTCCCTCTTTTTTGTCCTCTAAAAATGGTCTGCTGAGAAAAAGGACCACTACCAAAAACAATCCTATTATAAAAAAAATTGATCCGATATCCATAGTACGCCTTCTTTGCTGCTTATTTTTCCAGCACTGGGTCAATGACCGCCAGGATGTCATCCAGGGACCTGAAAGGTCCTATTTGCCTGTGGGCAATCTCCCCTTCCCGGTCAATGACATAAGTTTCAGGGACTCCCCGGATGCGAAAAGCCTGAGATATCTTGGTCCTTAAATCAGGACCATTCGGGTAGGTAATCCCAAATTCTTCCAAATAGGCCAGAGCTTCTGGTTCTGTATCCACATAATCAACTCCAAGAAAAATGACGTCCCCGCGGGGTTTGTACATATTCCAAGCCTGTTCTAGATCAGCGGCTTCGGGCTTGCAGGACTCGCACCAGGAAGCCCAAAAATTGACTACGACTACCTTTCCCCGTAAATCTGAAAGCTGATAGGTGGTCCCGTCAAAGGTGTTCAGGGTAAAATCGGGGGCTTTTTCTCCCTGCCCGACCTGACCCTGCTGAGACCGCAGCAAACTGACACCCAGGATCACCAACAATAATGTCAACCCTCCCCAGAGCAATAATTTTTTCATCTTTTCTTTCTCCCTTATTCTCTGCCGCGGAGCTCTTCCTCCACCCGGGATAAATATTCCTCATCTGCATTTCCTTGATCAGCAGCACGTTCAGCCTCCAGCAGCCGATCATCATCTTGAGACTTCCAGGACCTGAACCCCTTGTAAAGTAAATAAACACCGACCACAAAAACTACTGGAGGCACAACATAAACCAACCAGTTAAAACCGCGTCGGGGTGGTTCGCCGAGCACACGATCCCCATATTGGCTGACAAAATAAGCCTTAATTTCTTCTTTTGTCCAACCCTCACTGAGCTTATCCCGGATCACCCCCCGCCATTGCTCACAAACTTCCATGCCGCAGGTATCAAGGGGAATGTTTTCGCAGACCGGACAGTATAACTCGCGGGCGATTTCATTGACCTGATCATCAGAAGGAGTTGATCCCTGCGCTCCAGCCGGAACTGCACTTAGACTCAAAACCATCATCACCAGAACCATCACGACCACATCCTGATAATATTTCTGGATTCTCATGACAGCATACCTCCCTGCGGGACAGGCTTGGATTTCCTGATCTTCTTAGATTTCCTTTCCGGCCAGGCTGCGATTACCACCCCCAGGATGAACACCCAGGAGCCGATCCACAACCATTTAACCAGAGGGTTGTGGAAGACCTTAAATGTTGCTCCTTCTTGAGATATGGCTTTCCAATCAATCAGGATGATATAGAGGTCATCCACCAGGGTGCTTCTCACCCCGGGAATGGTCACCTGTTGGTTGGAATCAAAGAAAAAATCACGGCGAGGATAAAGTTCATCAATCAGCTGACCGTTCTTGGCAACACTGACCACCGCCCGGGCGACATTCCTGCCGTCATTGGTATTAAAAGTTTCCAGGCTCTGATAAGTCATTGTATAGGAAGCCAGCTCCATCCGTCCACCCTCCGGGATGGTCGCCTGGGTTTCTGTCTGAAAAGACTCAATGCCGATCACGCCCAGGGCCATCATGACCACTCCCAGGTGAATGACAATTGCCCCGTAACGGCGTTGGTTTCGTTTCAACAGCCCCCAGAGTGAATCGAAAACATTCTGCTCATATCGTCTCCCCCGAGCCAAGGCATCCCTGATCAACTCATAGATCAAAACCGAAAAGGAGAAACCCACCAACCAGAAGGCCAGAATTGCCTGCCACTGGCGGATACCCCCGGCTAAAGCCGCCGCAGCGGCTGCCAACGAAATCAGAAAAGGAAGCCAGACCAGCTTCCTCAACGTTTTCCAAGAGGAATACCCCCAGGCTGATAAAGGGCAAATACCCAATAACAGCAGCAGACCTCCAAACAGAGGACCTGTGGCTCTTTCGTAAAATGGAGGTCCCACAGTCACTTTTTGACCGGTGACCAATTCTGAAATCAGGGGAAATATAACACCCCAGAAAGAGGTTACCAGAATACCCATAAACAGCAAGACGCTGAACAGGATCAAAGCTTCCCGGGATAAGAATGTCTTCAGTTCATTCCTGGAACTCAGATCATTCCAGCGGTTGATCAATAAACCGAGGGAAACTGCCAGGGTTGCCGAGATAAAAACAAAGAACAGCGGTCCAATGGCACTTTGAGCGAAGGAATGAACCGAGGAAAGTACACCGGACCGGGTGAGAAAGGTCCCAAAGATTACCAGGTCAAAAGTGAGAATGATCAAGACCATATTTAATTGCTTAAACATTCCCCTTTTTTCCTGGATCATGACCGAATGCAAGAAGGCGGTACCGGCCAACCAGGGCATGAAAGCCGAGATTTCTACTGGATCCCAGCCCCAGTAGCCGCCCCACCCCAACACATCATACGCCCATCGGGCACCGAGCACTAAACCCAGCGAGAGGAACAACCAGGCCCAGAGCGTCCAACGGCGAGTCAATTGGATCCAGCGGTCATCTGTTCTTCCAGTGATTAAGGCGGCGATGGCAAATGCATAGGGAATGACAAAAGCAACGAATCCCAGATAAAGCATCGGAGGGTGGATAATCATCCCGGGGTGCCTGAGCAGGGGGTTAAGCCCCCGCCCATCGCGGGGAACAAAGGGAAGGGCTCCAACCGGCCGGAAAAAAGAGGTCACAATTTCCCTATCAAGTTGCCAGAGGCGGGCGAAGGGATTCTCGAAAAACACACTCAAAATCAAAAAGAAAGCCAATGTCACCAGGGTGACTACAATAACCCAGGGTAAAAATTCCCGATCCCGATCCCATTTTCCCAGGGTGACTGCCGAGGCAAAACCTGCCAGCAACCACGACCAGAAAACAAGCGAGCCGGATTGTCCGCCCCAGAGAGCTGTCATTTTCAAATAAACCGGCATACTGCGGCTGGACACTTCACCGACATAAGCGATCTCATAATGATTGGTCAGTAAAAGGTACAATAAAGCCGCTACCGTGATGGTGAGCAGCGGAAAAGATAAAGCCATAGCCTGCCGGGCACTGTCCACCCAAGCGGCTTTCCTGCTCCTTTCTCCATAGATCGCTGCTGCCACTCCGTAAAGGGCGGTAATCAAAGCGATAAAAAGGGCGCCAAACCCGATATTAGCTATCATAGACTCTCTCCAGTTATCTGCTTCTTACGGGGATTGCTCGGGTACTGCACCTTCATACTTGGTAGGACATTTGAGCAGTAATTCTTCTGCCTGAAAAACCCCAGCCTGATCCAAATATCCCGTCAAAATTGCCTGAGCTTCGTTCTGCAGCAGATCGGGTTTTGCTCCCTGGTAAACCACGTCAATCCGTGGCCGGTCTGGATCTTCAACCGCCCGGTGCAGCGCTGCCGCCAGGCCCCCTTCTTCTTCGAGGATTTCATTCTCGGCCGGCACATGGGCAACTTCAAAACGCAAAGTCAGGGTCTCAATTTCATATTCAATGGTATCGCCGACAACAGCACCAGAAATCCTCAAATTCCGGTCAGCCAACTCCCCAGTCTGACTTTTTTCCAGGGTTTCCTGAACGGTTAAAAAATATTGGGCGTTGGCTGTTGCCGAAGAAGCGATCAAATAGATCACGGCCGCGATAATTAATCCACCACCGATGAAAAATTTAACTTTCCCCCCGTCCGGGGACGAATTTTCCAGGGGAGTATATTCTTCCATAAATGACCTCATTTGGTGAGTTAGATTCTACCGATAATATGTCCATCGAAACACAAATACATTTTGTCACATACAGATTAAAAATGTATGAGAATTCAGCTAAAATAGGATGAGACCAGGGGGAAAGGGCCCCCTGTCCCTTAAATGAAAAATCAGAGCTGTTGACAGAGAAAGCCCTGGTTGGATGGGTCTGCGATCATCTTCAATCCAGGGTTTAAAGTCTCTCCCCACAGCTCCGGCAAAAACGGTCGCCCTCATCCCGGGGCGTCCCACATTGAGGACAAAACCCGCCGGACGGGGATCGCCGGGAAGAAGAGAAAACCCCGGATAAATTTTTTGACAGTTTATTGCTTGATCCAAAATCCCAGTACAGGAAAACTGCTCCCAGGATAAGCAAAACCCCGACACCTCCCAGGATCCAGGGAAGTAAACCTCGTCCCTGCAGGGAAAAACTCGGATTGGCTTCCAGGGGCACACTGGGTTGGACGGGCTGTTCTCGGATGGTCAAGGTATCGTCTTGTTTCTGATAATGGACAGTGATCTCCAGCGGTTCGCCCCTCTCAAATTCAAAATCCTGATAATAATAGGTCAGTCCATCACTTCCCGCAAAGGTGTTCCCTAATGGCGGGTTGGTAGTCAAATCCTCCGCACCGCGCGGCTGCTGCAGCTGAATGACTGCCGCATCAACCTGGTGCACCCCCGGCCATTGATAAACAAACTCTCTTTCCTGATCCTGAACAAGGAGCCCCTGATCATAATATTCAAATTGGATCTCCCGGGAAGTTGCAGTGAAGATAACCTCGGCAACTTCTCCGCGAACCACGCGTTGATATTGAACTGTGACCAGTTGATTGTTCGCATCCCGGACGGCAACTGCATGAGGTTGACCGGCATCAGCGGGAATCTGAAAAGTTATCTCAGCCGGCAGCGAAACATCAGAAGCCAGAAATGCCCGATAAATAACCAGGACATCGGGTTGATCATATTCCGGCCATAACTCGATCACCAGTTCATTGAAATGAATCGGTTCCTGGGCGCCAGCACCACCAGGGAAAAACATCAAGAAAACAACAAGTAAAATGAGAGTTTTCTTCAATTTATCACTCCTGAAATATCAAAAGAAGGTTATGACTCTCTGACCAATCACCGGATAGCTTCCCGGAGTTTCTGAGTGTAGGCAACAAATTTCCTTGTATAACGGTCTTCCTCCTGGCGGGGACGCGGCAAATCAATCTCCAGGTCAAGGCGCAAATTACCGGGTTGAGGACTGAAAGCCAACACGCGATCTGCCAAATAAACCGCCTCGGGAATATCATGCGTAACCATCATAACAGTTTTTTTCCGCGCCCGCCAGATCCTCAATAATTCAGCGGCCATCTTTTCCCTGGTCAGAGCATCCAGAGCCCCAAATGGTTCATCCAGCAGCATCAGTTTGGGATCATGGATCAGGCTCCTGGCAATGGCCACCCGCTGTTCCATACCCCCTGATAGATCCCGGGGGAGCCAATCTTCAAATCCAGATAAACCCACCAGGTCAATCAATTCCCGGGCCTTCGTTTCAGCCTGTTCCCGGGAAACTTTCCTCACCTCCAGAGGGAGGGTGATGTTCTCAATCACTGTCCGCCAGGGCATTAAGTTCGTTTTTTGAAAGACAACCCCCACTCCTTTCCGCGGGCCCTGCAGCCGCTTTCCATTTAAAACTACCTGCCCCTGGGTGGGGATTAATAGGCCGGCTAAAATTTTCAACAGGGTGCTCTTGCCGCTCCCTGAGGGGCCTACGATACAAATAAATTGCTCGGGGTCGACAGCAAAGTTGATCTGCTGCAGGGCCTGCAGTGATCCTTTCTCATCTGTATAGGTGACACTGAGATCGCTGACACTAAGTATCGGCTGGTTATTATTCGATAAAGTCATTGGTGTATACTTCATCCAGGTCAATTTCTTTTTTCATCAAATCCATGCTCAACAGCACATCCTGCATGTTTTCCCAGGCCGTAATATCGCTGTAACCATAGGGATCGGTTTGATAAAGGCTGATCGAGGTTTTGAGAACTTCCATCTGAACGTCCTTATCTGCATCTTCCAGTCCTTCCACAAATTTCTTGCTGATCTCATAGGCCTGATCAGGATTCTCGACAGTAAATTGGATCCCTTTTAAGGTAGCCTCCACCATTGCCTTTACCAATTCCGGCTGGTTTGCGATGGTGGTCTCATTGGTGATCAAACCGTTTGAAACCAGGTGGACATAATCCCGGACCGGGATGACGTTGATCTCATATCCCTGCGAGCGGAGTTGGACGGGTTCATTCGCCAGATAGACCACAACGGCATCATCCGTATCACTGATCAGAACTTCTACCTGATTAAAGCCAATCGAATCCAGGGTTAAATCACTTTCGGTCAGGTTCACCTGGCCGAGAAGCGCCCGCAGTCCAATATAATTTGCCCCGTATAGACCGGGAAGACCGACCCTCTTTCCTTCCAGATCTTCCGGAGAAGTGATCCCCTTTTCCGCCATAGATACCACGGCTACCGGATATTCAGCATACCAGGAGGCCACATAAACAACGGGCAATCCCTCCGCCCGGGCCATAGGCACCTGCTCGCCAGAAACGACAGCAAAGGAAATTTCATCGGCCCCCACCAGGGCCACGTTGTCGGTTTCGTAGGAATAATCAAAAACAAGTTCAATGCCTTGTTCCCTGAAAAACCCCTGATCAACAGCCGCATAATAGGGCGCAAACTGAATATTGGGGATAAAACCCATCGGCAAACGGATTTTGGTCAGTTCTTGCCCGTTTTCTTCTGGGACAGATCCTCCGCTGCAGGCGGATAACCCCAGCAGCAGCACAAACAAAATAACAAGCCTTTTTTTCCACATTTTTGACTCCTCTAACTAATCTAAACTGGTTTCGCGTTTTTTCCAGGCTAATAATTTATTTTCTAAGAGAACCACGGTTCCATAGAGCAAGATAGCCATCACAATCAGAGTGAAGATAGCCACAAAGACCAGGGCAGTGTCATAGCGCCCGCGGCCCACATTGACCAAAAATCCCAAACCCCTATCAGCACCGACAAACTCACCCACAACCGCTCCAATCACAGCCAGGGTAGCTCCGATCCTCAGGCCGCCCAGAAAGACCGGCAAGGATGCAGGAATTTCTAACATCCGCAGCCTTTGCCAGGGATTGGCCTGTAAAATTTTCATCAAATCATATAACTCGTCAGGCACAGACCGGATGCCCACGATGGTATTTACCAGCACCGGGAAAAACACGATCAGAGAGCTAGTCAGGATTTTGGAGAGAATTCCCGGACCCAACCAGATCACCAGGAGAGGTGCGATGGCCACGATGGGAATGGATTGGCTGGCTACAATGTAAGGCGCCAGGACTTTTTCAACCAGAACGGATTTCGCCAGTAAATAACCGAGAACAATCGCCATGCTCACACCCAGAAAAAGCCCCAGGAGCACTTCAATCAGGGTAACGCCGGTATGAAACAGTAAGCTGCCGTCCAGGATCACCTTTACAAACCGGTGCCAGACCTCAAGCGGCTTAGGAAAGATGAACGATGGAATATCGCTGAGGGTGGTCAGAATTTGCCAGAGGGTAATAAAGACCAGCCCCGAAACCAGGGCTAAAACAACTTTGAATCCTTTGCGGTCAAGGAGATTGACTGCCGAACGATGTTTTTTTTCCATAAATTTCCTGTTCCCTGACTGAATACCCGCAACAAAATACCCCAACTGACAGGAGTTGGGGCAGGAAGCAAGTGTCTGAAATTAATAACCCCGAAAGCGGACATGCTTTCGGGGCTGATCAACACTTATCCTTGCCAAGCGGCAAGGCACATCCAGTAATCAACCTTCTCCTATCCGGACTTTACCGTCGGCCCCGGAGTCTCACCGGATCCTGCGCTGTAACCAGCGCTCGCGGGCTCTACCGCCGATTGGGAATTGCAGATGCTCACCCTACCCCGAAGGTTTATATTTCACAGCGATTATACTTTGCTGTCCAATGAGTGTCAAGTTCTCCCCGGTTGTTTGTTCCCCGGTTGTTCAGGCTTTGGTCAAAACCGGAAAACCAATTAACTTTCTGGATCAGCGATTTCCACCACCAGCGTTGCCTGAGAGACCAGAGCCGCAACGGCGCCCAGGGCTGCTAGCTGGGGAGCGAGGAAAGCACCGACCACCCCCAGGGTCAGAGGAAGGTCAATCAACGTTTTCCCTGTTTTATCCCTGATCATAATCCTCCGGACATTTCCTTCCCGGATCAGCTCTTTGATTTTTTCCACCAGATGTTCACCATCGACCTGATATTCCTTGTGCTTGTAATTCTTTTCTCCCATCATTTTCTCCAGATCATCTTGCTTTTCACTGACATCACTTCAGCTAAAATTATACTCCGATCCAGATAAAATTAGCTCCTATCACTTTCGGTAATATTATCATTTGACTGAACACGCTATCCGGCTGCTGATCACCCCTGGCGAAATTATGGTTTCGACCTTGATGGACAACGTACCCATGCCTCAGATTAGGACATTTTAACTTTGCTGGGCAATAGGACATTTTAACTTTGCCCTGACACCCCAGCCCGGGGACCTAGACGAACAATCTGGAACATGATATACTGCTCACGTTCCCGCCCTTCTGGCGGGAAAGGTTTTGAATCATTAATCACACACGTTTCTCGACCTGACGGTGCGTGCCGGTGGTTTCCCACTGGTGCCGGGATGGGAAGACAGAAACGGAGGCCTAACGCAAGGAGAAATAAATGTCTATTGTATCAATGAAAGAACTGTTGGAAAGCGGTATCCATTTTGGACATCGGACCCAAAAGTGGAACCCCTACATGAAGCCCTATATCTTCGCTGCCCGGAACGATATCCATATTATCGACCTGGGACAAACTGTAGAAGCCCTGGAAGAAGCATACGCATTAGTCCGGGACACTGTAGCAGACGGGGGATCCATCCTGTTTGTAGGAACCAAACGCCAGGCTCAGGACATTATCAAGAAATACGCTGAAAAGGTAAGCATGCCTTATGTCATCGGCCGCTGGTTAGGCGGTACGCTGACCAACTGGCAAACGATCCGGGAACGCATCCATGAGCTAGAACGCCTGGAAGAAATGCGGGAAAAAGGCGAATTTGAACTCTTCACTAAAAAAGAAGCCCTGGGAATGACCCGGGAGATTGAACGGCTGGAAAGCCGTCTGGGGGGCATCAGGGATATGGGAAAACTGCCCAGGCTGCTCTTTGTGGTGGACGTTTTCCGGGAAGAAATCCCGGTTCACGAAGCCAACTTGTTGAAAATACCCGTGATCGCCATGGTGGATACTAACTGTAATCCGAAAAACGTGGATTATGTGATCCCGGCTAACGACGATGCCATCCGGGGGATCCAGCTGATTGTTTCCAAAATTGCCCAGGCCGTTCAAGAAGGCAAAAATATGCGCAAGGACCTGGAAGCAGATATGGAAGCTGCTGAGGCTGAAGCCCAGCTCCCGGAAGACCTGAGGGACCAATTGAGCGATGAAGACCTGCTTGGTGATGCCACGCTGGCCAAGATGAAAGAAGAGAACGATCAGGCAAAAGAACAGATAGAAAAAGAAGAGGCCGAGGAAGTGGAAGAATCCGAAGAGGCTGCCCCAGAGGCCGAGGTCGAGGAAGAACAAGGACCCCCAGCCGATGAGGGCGCCAGCAGCGAAGAAGAAAGTGAAGATGAAGCTGTCGATGAAGACGACGAAGAAGATGAAGAAGAAGAAACAGAGGACACGGAAGAGGCCTAACCAATGGATATCACAGTAGAACAGATCAAAAGCTTACGCGAAGCAACCGGATCGGGAATTCTTGACTGCCGGCAAGCCCTGGAAAAAGCAGAAGGTGATTTTGACAAAGCGGTTGACGTCCTGCGTCAAAAAGGATTAGCTAAAGCAGCTAAACGATCGGACCGGGATGCAGAAGAAGGCATGATAGAACTTTATTCACACGGCAACGGTAGGGTTGGCGTCATGGTTGAAGTCAACTGCGAGACGGATTTTGTCGCCCGTTCGGACGCTTTTCAGGAATTCGCCCACGAGATCGCCCTCCAGATCGCAGCGGTTTCCCCAAGATGGATTTCAGAGGATGAGATCCCTGATAAGGTCCTGGATCATGAAAAGGAAATCGCCCGCAAGCAGTATCAGGATGAGGGAAAACCTGAGAACATCATCGACCAGATATTAGAGGGCAGGATAAACAAATTTAAGGACGAAACCTGCTTGCTGCGTCAAGAATACATCAGGAACGATGAAATAACCATCCAGGAACTCCTCCATGACAATATAGCCAGCATCGGTGAGAACATCGTCATCAGGAGGTTTCAACGCTGGGAACTGGGTGAAAGTATAGAAGATTAATTTCCAAGGCCAACCAACCGGTTGGCCTTTTTCATTTATAATAAGGATCAGATTTACCAGGCTGTGAGGAAAAACAATGAATGCCCAACCAATTTATAATCGGATCCTGTTGAAAATCAGCGGTGAAGCTTTAGCCGGGGAAGAAGGTTTTGGTATTGATCCCCTCCGGGCTGAGGATCTCGCTGAGCACCTGCAAGAAGTAGTTGACCTGGGTATAGAAGTTGCTATTGTCATTGGCGCCGGCAACTTATGGCGCGGACGTCAGGGGTTAGAAAGAGGAATGGACCGGGCAACCGCAGATTATATGGGCATGCTGGCAACCGTAATGAACGCCATGGCCTTGATGGACAGCCTGGAACGGCAGGGCATAATCACTCGGGTACAATCTGCCATTGAAATGCGGGCAGTCGCCGAACCCTATATTCGCCGCCGGGCAATTCGCCATCTGGAAAAGAAACGGGTGGTTATTTTCGGTGCAGGAACAGGAAACCCCTATTTTTCTACCGATACAGCTGCAGCCCTGCGGGCTATGGAAATTGACGCCGATGTGCTGATCAAAGCGACTAAAGTAGACGGTGTCTATGATTCCGATCCGGAATTAAATCCGGAGGCCAAATTATTTGATCACTTGAGTTATATCGAAGCCATCAACCTCCGATTAAAAGTAATGGACAGCACCGCTCTATCGCTGTGTATGGACAACCGCTTACCTATTCTGGTGTTGGATATGTGGGATCCGGATTCTCTCCGCCTCAGCTTGACCGGAACCAGAGTGGGCACCCTGGTTTCAGATAAAAACCAGCTGTAAATATCCCCGGCCTAAGACTCAAAAAAACCAAACATCGGTCCATCCAGAAAACAGAGAAAATATCTGTCCTTATTCTCGTAATTCCCCAGACTCCCCCAAAATCATACTTGAAGCCCATCCAAAAAGACCTATAATTGGAAGAAGGACAACCTGACTGGAGTCGAAAGGGAAAAACACCCAGGAAACCCTGGACAGTTGTTTTTAAACAGGGGAGTTAATCGGCAGAAATCATTTCCTATAAACACCTATTCATGGAGGATAACCATGCTTAACGATGTATATCAGGAAACAACTGACAAGATGGAAAAAGCAGTCAAAGCCCTGGTCCAGGAACTGAACACCATCCGGACAGGAAGAGCCAATCCGTCCCTGGTTGATACCCTGCCTGTGGAATACTACGGCACAAACACCTCGCTTCAAGAACTTGCCAGTATCAGCGTGCCAGAAGCCAGGATGTTACTCATCCGGCCCTATGACCCTTCATCCCTGGAAAATATCGAGCGGGCGATATTAAAATCCGATCTGGGGCTGATGCCCAATAATGACGGAGAAAATATCCGCCTTAACCTTCCCACACCCACTGAAGAACGCCGTAAAGAATTGGTTCGTGTGGTAGGACAAAAAGCTGAAGATACCAGAATTGTAATCCGCAACATCCGCAGAGAAAGCATCCGAAATCTCCGGGAATTCGAAGATGAAAACATGATCACGGAGGATGACCTGCACCAGGGTGAAGAAAAGGTGCAGGAAATCACAGATCAATTCACTGAAAAGGTTGATAAAATTGCTGAAAGGAAAGAAGCTGAAATTATGCAAGTCTGACCTTAGCTGAAATAGCCGGCAACTAACTAGCACAAGGACCTCTTTAGGCTCTCATGGTCGATAACAAATCCGAACTCCCCTCTAGTATCCCCCAGCACGTGGCAATTATTATGGATGGCAACGGCCGCTGGGCAGCCGAACGAGGACTTCCCCGTTTGGCCGGTCACCGTGCCGGCACAGAAAATTTACGGACGATCATCGAAGCCAGTGTTGAGTTTGGAATTGAATATCTGACAATCTTCGCCTTTTCGACTGAAAACTGGAAGCGTCCCCGGCAAGAAATTCAGGGGTTGATGACTATTTTTAAGAATATGCTTGACAGGGAATTACAGAATCTGCACGAAAATGGGGTCCAGCTTCGTCATCTGGGAAAGCTGGATAAAATCGAATCTAAACTGCGGAAGAAGGTCCTGGAAGCTATCGATCTGACCAAAGAAAATCAGAAGCTGGTCCTTAATGTGGCTTTCAACTACGGCGGAAGGGATGAAATCGTCCAGGCAGTCCGGCAGATCCTGGCAGAAGGCTACCAGCTGGACGAAGTGGATGCTGATTTGATTTCCAACCACCTGTACACCACAGACACACCGGATCCTGATTTGATCATCCGCACTTCCGGTGAATACCGCTGCAGCAACTTTTTAATCTGGCAGGGTGCCTATGCTGAATGGTATTTTACTCCCACTTACTGGCCGGCATTTGGGAAAGAGGATTACCTGCAAGCAATATCCGAATACAGTGAACGCGACCGGCGCTTCGGAGAGATTAAACTTGATGAAGAGGAAAGCCAATAATCCTTATGCTCCGAGAAAGAACCCTGGTCGCTGCCCTGCTCCTGCCCATCGCCCTCCTGGTCATCCATTTCGGAGGTCTTTTCTATTCCACCGTAATCACCTTCTTACTTCTGATCGCAGCCTGGGAATATATAAAACTTCTCCAGGTGATGGGGTTTCAACCCTCCTCCGGAATAATTTTAGGTGGGATCTTAATCCTCACTCAATCCCGGGTTTTCCTGGATTTCTGGATGGCAGATTTGATCCTGACCCTGATCCTGTTCTCCGTGGTTACCAGCCACCTGCTTATCTATGAAAATGGAGGTGAGAAAACGGGCGGCGATCTAGGAACCACGTTCAGTGTTATCCTCTATATTGGATGGCTGGGTTCTTATTTAATTTCGCTGAGAAATTCCTCCCTGGGAATGTGGTGGACGTACCTGATCCTTTCCATCGTCTGGCTTTCTGATACCGGGGCTTATTTGCTGGGAACCAAATTCGGGAAAAGAAAATTAAGCCCCCGGTTAAGTCCGAATAAAACCTGGGAAGGATATGTTGGAGGAATTCTTTTCGGCGTCCTGGGATCAGTTGGTTTAGTATTATTATTTGAGAACCAATTTTCCTCCGGGATCAACCTGACGCTAATCGAAGGAGGTGTGCTTGGTTTGATAATTTCTTCTCTAATTCCTTTAGGCGACCTGGCTGAAAGTATGATTAAGCGGCAAGCAGGAGCAAAAGATTCAGGCTACCTCTTCCCCGGTCACGGGGGGATGTTTGACCGCCTGGATACCCTGATCTGGGCCGCACCAACAGGCTTTTATTTACTTAACTACCTTATCCCCTTCCTAAAAAACCTATGACTAAAAAACCGACCAGAAACCTTGCCTTAGAACTCGCTCGTGTAACAGAAGCCGCAGCACTATCTGCCGGCCGCTATATGGGACGCGGCCAAAAAGAAGTCGCTGATAAAGCTGCCGTCGATGCGATGAGACTGGTGTTGAATTCGATCGATATGGATGCAGTGATTGTGATCGGAGAAGGCGAAAAAGACGAAGCCCCCATGCTGTTTAACGGGGAACATCTGGGGACCGGAAAAACACCCCGGGTGGATATTGCCGTTGACCCCATTGACGGGACCAGACCACTGGCCAATGGCTTTTTAAACTCGATCTCTACAGTTGCCGTCTCCCCCCGGGGTACAATGTATGACCCTGGTCCGTTCGTCTATATGGACAAGATCGCCGTTGGTCCCCGAGCGAAAAGTAAAATAGACATCGAAGCTCCCCTGGTAGAAAATCTGCAAGCCGTCGCCGAATCGGAAGATAAACACATCAAAGACGTTACCGTGGTAATCCTCGATCGGCCCCGGCATCAGGATCTTATTCAGGAAGTGCGCTCTATTGGAGCCCGGATCCGGCTGATACCTGATGGAGACGTGGCAGGAGCTTTGATGACCTGTCTCCCCGAATCAGGCATAGACGCCCTGCTGGGTATCGGCGGCACCCCGGAAGGAGTGCTGGCCGCCTGTGCCCTGCGGGCAATGGGGGGTGAACTCCAGGGCAAACTCTATGCCCGGAGCAGCGAAGAACAAGTTCTTGGGGAAAAGATGGGGTATGATTTCGACAAAGTGATCACCATGGACGATCTGGTGTCCTCAGATGATGTCTTTTTCGCTGCCACCGGGATCACGGATGGCGAACTTCTTGAGGGTGTCCGCTATACCGGCCACGGGGGTGAAACCCAGAGTCTGGTTATCCGCGGCATGACCGGAAGTATCCGCTGGATCACCGCAAATCACAACTTTGACAAGTTGAATCCGATCAGCGAAATTGAATACTAAACTGGGAAGAAAAATCGGATCTGCTCATCCCGTTCAAAAGTTAATTTTGGACGGGATTTTTTTATCACCTATCGGGGACCAGCTAAATTTCTGATCCAATGGATGATCTCTTCAAGGGTAAAAGGTTTGGTTAAAGCTGCTGTCTGATCACTCTGAAGGATTTCCTGGTCCCCCAGCTGGTCCTGCTGTCCAGTGATAAATAAAACCGGAATTTCAGGATAAACTTGCCTTGCTTTTTTGATCATTTCCAGGCCACCCATCCCGGGCATGATCACATCGGAAATAACCAAAGACAAATTATCTCCCACTTGTTGAATGATATCCAGCCCTTTGATTCCATCCTGTGCAGCAATCACCTGGTAGTTGCTTTCCTCCAGATAACTGCTTAAAGCATCAAGTAGATTGTTGTCGTCCTCCACAATCAGAATCATCCTTTCCCCCCCGTTAAGGGTGGTTTTCGCAGCACCATCCTCCGGGTGGAGATCCTCAGCAACGACAAGAGGAAAATAAATTAATACTTTAGTTCCCTGTTCCCGGGTGTTATCTATTTCAATAAACCCTTCATGCTGCTTGACTATTCCATAAACCTGGGCAAGTCCCAGGCCTGTCCCCTGATTGGATTCTTTAGTGGAATAGAAGGGCTCAAAGATCCGTTCCATTTCCGAATCCGGAATACCAATCCCCTGATCAATGACCTCCATCAGCACCCACTCCCGGGGGGACATCCCTGGAATTGGCGGGTCAGCGTATTCTCCCAGCTGATACGGGGAAACCGCGATGGTTATTTCCCCACCCTCGGGCATTGCATCCCGGGCATTTAACACCAAATTCATCAACATCTGCTGCAAACCGGTGTGATCTCCCTTGATCACCAGGGGTGGATGGTCTGGCGAGATGGATAACCTTACCGAATAAGTATCCGATAGAATTCGTTCTAAAAGGCTTTTGGTCTGGTTTAAAAATGGTCTTAATCTGATAGCTTTCCGGTTGACCACTGATCTGCGGCTGAAATCCAAAATCTGGCCGATCAACTCGGCAGCCCGCCGGGATTGTTCTCGAATAACATTCACGCGTTGAAGGTTTTCCGGCTTCATCTCTTTGTCCCGCTCCAGAATGTCAGCATAGACCAGGATAGCTGAGATGATATTGTTAAAATCGTGAGTAATCCCGGCTGCAAACTGCCCCAGGGTCGCCAGGCGCTGCTGCATCTGCAGCATCTTTTCGGTTTCTAATTCAGCAGTTACGTCAGAGATCATCAAGACCCAATAGGGAGCAGCGCTTGTATCAACCCGGCGAATTTTAACCTCAAAGGTTCTGCGATCTTCAGGGTTTTTCTTTACTTCCAGAGGTCGTTCCAGATCTGCGTAGGGAAGCAAACCCGGAAGTGGACGGGTGCCCAGCTGATGGACCATTTTCCAATCAAAATCAGGCTGGAGGTAATCCATAATCTCCAAGCCTTGTGTGTTTGCAGACAGAATCCGGTACTGTTCATCAAGGAGCAACACACCCACGGGCAGGTGTTCAAAGAGATGGTCCTGAAGAAGTTGATGAGTTTCCAGCATATTCAACAAACGTTTCACTTCCTGGAAACGCTGGGCGTTATTTAACGCCAAACCAACCTGCTGGGCAATCGCCCGCAGCAGGTCTTGATGCTCCTGGTTAAAGGCTGCCTCCTGGGAATGCAAAACAGACATAGCCCCAGACAAGTGACCATCGATAAAGACGGGGACAGTAATCAGGGAGCGGATTTCTTGATCAATTTCCGCGAATTCAATCCACAATTCATCTTCTTTAACGTTATCAATCCGGATGCTATTTTTGCTTTCCAGCACCCAGCCCACGTCACTCGTGTTCTGGCCTCCAAGTAAGTATTGATTTATGGTCTGGATTTCTTTCTGTTCCCTTCCTTCAGAAAGCACCAGCGTAATGGATTCTTCTGCCATCTGATACTGGTAAAAATCCGCTTTTTCCCCCCCCAAGGCATCATTTATCAACCGGAGAGTTCGCTTGATAATTTCGTCCTGATCGAGAGTGAGAGCCAGTTCATTATTCAGCTCATATAACACCTGCAGCCGTCGGTTGCTGACCCTGATTTCTTCCAGCAAGCGGAAGTTTAAGATGGCCACTGCGGCCTGATCTGCAAAAGCCCGCACAGTCTGAACGTCCCCCTGGGAATAAGCATCTATTTCCCGGTGGTCGATATTCAAAATGCCTATGCAGCGGTTATTATCGAACAGCAACCCACCAATGAACGAACGGATATAATTTGTCTCCGGCACAGCGACCCAGTTCTTCGCTTCTCTGACATCTGGCAAATAAACAGTTCTTTGTTCTAACCATCCAGGAGGAATTATCTTATCTGCTTGCTGGGCAATTTCCTGCTTTACTTTCTCTTCTTGCTTGATCCCCCTGGCTGCAGCCAGATAGGCCTGCCCTTGGTCATCCAGGAGGATAAAGGATGCAGAGTCATAGTCCATGACCTCCTCCAGCAACCTCAGCAGCTCACCAAGAATAGATCCCAAATCCCTTTTACCCACCAGCAGTGAACTCATCTCCTGCAGTGCGGTAATCTGCAAAATTTGAGTTTCCATCTGCTGTGGTGATTCGTTTTGCCCAGTTGCTGAAAGTTCGGCGGAATTGATCCTAGCTTCTGGGGAGAGGCTTGAAGAATCCGGTTGGCCAAGCAGTCGAAACAAACCATAGCCACAGGCTGCGCCCCCAAGAAAGATGAAAAGTTTTAGCAGCAATTTGAAATCCTTTTACCTGCTCAACTAAATAACTGTTCTTTTCCCCCGGGTCTTCTTCCGGGTTAAATCCAATAGGTAATCGAGCCTTACAGCGATTTAATCAAATAATGTTCACCGCGCTGGTATCCCCGGTCTAAATAATATTCCCGGGTGCCTACAGCAGCGATCACGGCTATCCGGGGGAAACCGGCTTTGCGGGCGATATCTTCTCCCCTTTCCAACAAATTCGTTCCCAACCCGGTATGTTGAGCCGCTCCCTCCACTTCATGCCCCAGCTGCAGCGATTGACCGTAAACATGCACTTCGCGGATCACGGCGGAGTTTTCCAGATCCTGCAAACCAGTATCTGGCGCCTTCGCTGTCGGTAAACTCAACCTGAGGAAACCTGCTAACTGATCATCACCGGTTTGATAAGAAAAAAAATGTTCCTCACAGCCCGTCGCCCGGTAGACCAGATCAGTGATTTTCAACTGGTCTATATCCACTTCTTGATCGCGTATTTCCCGGCAGCGGATGCACCGGCAGGATCGTCCTTCCCGCTCCAGTTTCCGCTGAATGTCCTGCCGTAAGCTGGTCCGCTTATTTCCTTCCACCACATTCTGCGAAGGTATATCCCTGACGATCCGGTTGACCCGACAGTAGGGGGGAATGGTGGTTTTCAGATCGGTGATCAGATCAATCAACTCCTCGGTGGTATAGGGCTGATATCCCCCGCTCTGCCATATAGAGTAAAGTTCCGTGTCTTCCAACAATTGGGTTGGATAAATCTTCAGTTCATCGGGAGCAAGATACTGCCACAACTTTCCAAAATCGGCCCGATCTGATTCCAGGGTAGCTCCCACCAGGTTAGGCATCCAATGAAGGACAATTTTGAACCCTGCTGCCCTCAATAAACTGACAGCCTGAATAGTTTCTTCCCTGGTATGTCCCCGTTTATTCCGGGCCAGGATATCATCGTCCATGCTCTGGACGCCCATCTGGACTTTGGTAACCCCCAGGTAACGCAACCAGGCTAATTCTTTCCTGGAAATCAAATCCGGCCTGGTTTCTACTACCAAACCGACATTTTTATGATCCGCGGTTTCATTTCGGTGCTGGGCTTCAACCAGAGAATCGCTCTCAGCCTCATTCATCGCCTCGAAGCAGCGCCTGATAAACCATTCCTGGTAATCCTTTCGGTACGCGCTCCAGGAACCGCCCAGGATAAGAAGTTCAATCTTTTCGGTGGGATGACCGATCTCATAAAGAGCTTCGATCCGGGCCTGGACCTGCTCAAAAGGATCATATTGATGTTGATAAGCACGCATCGCTCCCGGCTCATCCGGGAGATAGCTGACAGGCATCTCAGCGTGATCCGGACAAAAAACACACTGCCCCGGACAGGGATAAGGTTTAGTCAGCACCGTAACGGTAGTCACCCCCGATAACGTCCGGGTTGGTTTAACCCTGATTTTGGCCAATAAACTGCGGTCAGCCGGCCGGATCCCCTGCCTGACTTCCTGTCGATAGGCAGTGATCAGGGCATGTTTACTTAAAAAACCTTCCCCGTCCGGGAGAGGGTACATCCGAATTGCCTGGAAGACTTCTTTCCCCTTTTCAATTTCCTGTAAAGTTTTGCGGGCTAACTCCAATTCCGCCGGGGAGTGCGTTTGATCTTCCTGCCATTGTTCCTGTATATTTTGGTCTTGATCTGTCATAAGCCACCAGTGAAACCCCTTCGGGGATAAGACACCTGTAAAACCATCATTGAGCTATCTCAGCTTATAATACTATCATGAATCAAAAAACTGCTTTGCAATTGTTAGCCCTTAACCATAAATTTTACCAAACCTTCGCCGGAGACTTTTCGGAAACCCGGCAGCGGCTTCAACCCGGGGTCATCCAGGTGCTGGAAAAAACCGGGACCGGGGAGAAAATCCTTGACCTGGGCTGCGGAAACGGCGAAGTGGCCAGGAAACTGATGGAACAAAGCAATCCCCCTATCTACACCGGAGTGGATTTCAGCCAGAAATTTCTGGCTGAAACCCCGACTGATTTGCCCCCAGGCTCCCGGTGTGAGTTTATTCACCTCGATCTCACCACTACAGACTGGGTTTCGCAGCTCCCTTGCCGGAAATACAACCTGGTTTTTGCCTTTGCCGTCTTGCACCACTTACCGGGGGACAAACTCCGCCGCCAGGTTTGCGCTAATATCCGCCGGCACCTGACCGGAGACGGGGTATTTTACCATTCTAACTGGCAGTTTTTAAAAAGTCCCCGCCTGAGAAAACGGATCCAGCCGTGGTCAAGCATCGACCTCAATTCCGACCAGGTCGATGAGGGGGATTACCTGCTGGATTGGAAACGGGGCGGTTACGGTTTGAGGTATGTGCACTACTTTACATCCCGGGAACTTAAGCTGTTAGCAAAGGATACGGGCTTTGAAGTTGTGGATTCATTCTATTCCGACGGGAAAGAGGGGAATCTGGCCCTGTATCAAAAATGGAAACCAGTCAATTCTCCTGCTCAACCATAAAACCCATTTCAATCAGGACTGCAGCCACTTTATCTTCACTTCCTTCCTGCAGGACGATGGTGGTTGGTCCCAGCTGCTCCTGAAGAAAACGTTTGGCCCGGGTTTTTTGCAGAGCATCCAGGACCGCGGGTGAACTCACCCGTAAAATCACCCGGGGATGGATCGTTGCCAGAACACCTTTTTCGCTCCACCTCTCCAGAGCGGTGACGATGTTAGGGGGTAAAACTTCGGTGTGATTTTTCAGCAAAGCCAACAAATGAGGGACATCAAGGCCCTGACTTTGAGCCCGGTGCAGTCCCTCCGGCGTCAGCTGATAATGGTAAACATCCCCTTTCAAAGTGACCCAATCGCAGAATCGGCCGACTTGATAGCGAACTTTGGGATCGACATATCGGGAGATCTTGATTAAACCCTTAGACCGCACCTGGACAAAATCTTCCTCCCGTTCTGGCAAATCAGGAGCGGTGTCCTGTAAAAGGCTCTTACCCCAAACAGAAATTCTGAACGCCGCTGGGGCAAATTCCGGCTCCTCACCAGGATAAGCCAGGTCAAAGATTCCCAACCAATGACCAGGACCAGTGATGAGATACCGGATCAGCTCCCCTTCAACCTGATCCCAGGATTGAAATCCCCGCAGGTATTCTCCGGTTTCTCTGTTTTTTATAAACCAGCTTTCATAATCTCCGGTCACCCTCAAAAAGTCTGGATCCAGCTGTTGGACAGATGCTGTTAATGCAGAAATGCTCCACCAGGTGTTCCCGGGCAGTGAACGGATCCACTTCAGAAAAACTTTCCGGATCCGAGGAAGATCCAAATCGGGTTCCCCTTCCAGGATAAAAGCCGCTGTTTGATGTACATCCTGGATCGAACGGCTCCCCCTCCAGGTTTTCCAGCATTTTAGCAAAGCCTGCTCACGGGAGAGTTCAAAAAATTCTTTAACCGCATTTGGCTCCGGCTGACCTTCAATTAAAATTCCCGCCTCCTGAAGGAGCGCCTGATAAAAGGAGACTTCCCCTTCGTCCATGTCCGGAAGGTGCTCGGCGGGGTTAGTCCCCATCCTGGCTGCGCTCAGCAAGGTGCACAAGTGATCCAGCATCCACTCGTCAGCCTGCACCGGTACCCGCCGTTCGTCTGGCGTAGCTTTTCTACCCCAGACTGGATCCTGAGTCCCGCCATCCTCTTCCCGGGGATAAAAGGAACTTTCCTGGATCCAGGGTCTTAAGTCTTCCGGTAAATAGGCAAATTCCTGGGGACCTGCGTCAGTATCAAAAAAACCGCGGGCAATTAACCCCCGGTACCATAACTGTTCAGCTGTAGAAACAGGATCCTTTTCTGGTCTGTACCTTTCCCGACGGCCAGCACCCATTTCCCGGATTTCCCCGAATTGGCGGACAAACTGAGTCCATTTAACTTTCCCCCCGTGCTTCTCCAGATAAGCCAGAGCCCTGGTGCTGCTATCCGGTAATTGGGTCAGCTTCTCTTCCAGAAAGCCCCCTTCCAACAGTTTCGAAACCAGCTTTTCCCGGGCACTGCGTTCGTCCGGCGCCTGGAGCTGCAGCCCCCATTTTTCAGCGATTATTTTAAGCTGTCCATAATCGGCCTGAGCCAGACTTTGGTTCCAATCAGGCATACAACCTAACCCTCAGCTAACAATATGAACTGCAGCGGGAATTATTTCTGCTTTGACAGCTCGCAAATCACTCGAAAAACCAGCAAATATTTCTCCATCTAAATGAATATAAAGCGGGCGGTCGGCCTGAATTTCCAACCGGTGGAATTTACCGGTGTCCACCGCTGAAAACCGGAGATGGGTTCCGCGCATAAATTCCGGAATTAAACGCAGCATCATCAACCTTGAGATTCGCCTGACAGAAACGTAATCCAGCTCTCCATCATCGTTTTTCGAATGGGGGGAGATCACAAACCCGCCCCCTTCCCGGGAGCCATTGCACAGTGTGAGCATTAAAATCTGGTCCTCCCAGGTGGAATTATCCTCCAGGCTTACCTTCATCATAATGGGGTCATGGTTCAAAAATATAGTTTTCATCACGGCGGCGAAATACATTAAAAACCCCCTGACTACGGGTAATTGATGGGAATAAATTGTGACTATGGCATCAAAGCCGATTCCCACCGTGTTCACCCAGTATTCTTCCCGTCCCCGATCATCTGCAATCCTCCCCACATCTAATGGTTTTGCTCCTCCGTTGAAAATCTGCTGCAGGGCTTTCCACGGCGTAGAACTCATGCCCACGGCATGAGCGAAATCATTGCCCGAACCCAGCGGGACAACCGCTATCCTGGGCCGTTTTTCCAGGGGATAATCCATCAGCCCGTTTACAACTTCATGAACCGTCCCATCTCCTCCCCCGGCGATAATCAGGGAATAACCCTGCTCCACCGCCTGCCGGGTGAGCTCGGTTGTGTGCGTGGGATAAACCGATCCCGCCCAATCTGCACCGCCGTTTTCTTCAATAATCGGGCGCAGGTCAGCAGCTGTCCTCCAGGCCTGGCCTAAATTGGCGTTGGGGTTGATGATAAAAATCGTATCATGTTTGCGAGTTATCATAATAAAATTTTCCAGGGAATTTTTTCCTCTGGATCCGGTCCTCCACAGCTCAGAATATTTCGCCTGATTGATCAGGAATATTTTCGTTTAATCTCCCCGCTGGGTAAAACTATCTGACCTTCTTCAGGATCACCCACCAGGGTCAATTCCCGGGAAGGTTTAGCAGATGCCATCCAGGCTGTATAAGCAGCAACCAGGGCATCTAACTCTTCAGGATCATACAGTCTCTCTAACGGTAAAATACCCTGCAGGATACGGTATCGGGTAATTTCTTCAAAGACCCGCATCGGATCCGGGAGGTCAAGGGCCCGGGAATGCAGAACCAGCTGCCTCTGCAATCTTCCCTCCAGCGTGTCCTTTCTAAACGGAATCGTGCCTAATAAAACGGTATACGCCGCATGGGGATATACTTCCAGCATCTGTTGGACTTTATCCCCGGCAGGATAGTGATCATATCCCAACGCTTTTAACTGGCGGTAGATTTTAAATCCTGTTTGCATCCATTGGGGGCAATCAGCCGCCTTTGACCTGGTAAAGGGGATCCGGATATTTTTCTGAAATAATTGATACTCCGCTACCCGGAATTTTGTCCAACGCCCAGGAGAAGGCTGAGGGTCTAAATTAGCCCTGTATTCTTCATCCTTCAGCAAATTCTGGTTCGGTTGGCTGGGTGCATTTACCGCCACAAAAGCTGCTCGCTGCCCGTTGATATAAGCCAATAAAGCGCTCAAATTCTCCCGGGCAATGGTCACTAACTGCAAATTATGATCCAGGACAGCAAACGTGATCTCCCTCCCGCTGGCGTTTGGATCAATTCCGATGAAAACTGTCTGATTGAATAACATGGAAGTCTGAGCTGAACAGCTAATGGAATCTGCTATCAGTGTAGCGCAAAAGGCCGGGAATGACAACATTTTTACCCGCCTTTTTCCTCGTTAAAAGACACCAGCAGGGATGACATCCCTGCCGGTGTCTGGCAATTTCACAAAGAAACTGGTTCAGTCTTCGTTCTGGTGAATAAAAATCAGGTGGTTGTCATCTTCAGGATCAACATCCACAACAATCACATCACCCGCTTTAAACTCACCTGCCAGCAGCTGTTTAGAAAGGGGACTTTCAATATTTTTTTGGAGGATCCTGGTCAGGGGTCTGGCCCCAAAATCCGGGTTATAACCTTTTTGAGCCAGCCATTCCCGAGCCTGCTCGGTCAGGGTTACCTCCAGCCCATTTTCCTGGAGCCTAGCGGCGACCTCATCCATCTGCAGGTCAACGATTTCCATCATTTGCTCCAGGGTCAGCGGAGAGAAAGTGATGATCTCATCAATCCGGTTGAGGAACTCGGGACGGAAAGCGTCTTTCAACGCTTTTTCTATCTTTTTACTCTCCTGCTCCCCAGCTGTTCCGCTAGGGCTTTCCAAAAAGCCCAGGCTGCCTGACTGACTGACATATTCTGTGCCCAGATTGCTGGTCATAATCAGCACCGTGTTCCGGAAATCTACCTGCCGGCCCTGGCCATCGGTCAACCTGCCTTCATCCAGGATTTGAAGCAGTGCGTTCCAGACTTCCGGATGAGCTTTTTCTATCTCATCAAAGAGGATCACCCGGTAAGGTCGGCGGCGGACAGCTTCGGTGAGCTGTCCCCCTTCCTCATAGCCCACGTAACCGGGAGGCGCTCCAAACAAACGGGAGGCCGTGTGCTGTTCCCGGTACTCACTCATGTCCAACCTTAAAAGGGCATCTTCATCATCAAACAAGAATTCCGCCAGCGCTTTGGCCAATTCGGTCTTGCCCACCCCCGAGGGTCCAATAAAGATAAACGATCCGATGGGACGTTTAGGGTCCTTCAACCCGGATCGTGCTCTGCGGACAGCATCCGAAATAGCCGTAATCGCTGCGTCCTGGCCGATGATCTTTTCATGAATCCGTTCTTCCATATGAAGCAGCTTTTCAGCTTCTGTTTCTAACATCTGGGTCATCGGGATCCCGGTCCATTGGGACACCACCTCGGCGACGTCCTGTTCGTCCACCACTTCATCCAATTCATGTTCTGCTTCCCAATCATCCCGCTTGGCAAAAAATTCTTCTTCCAGCCGAATCCGCTGCGTTTGCATATTGGCGGCGCGTTCGTAATCCCTCTCCTGACCGGCTACTTCTTCTTCATTCTTTAACCGCTCCACTTCGGTCTGCAGTTCTTTTAAATCCGGGGGCAAGGAGTACAGGGCTACCCGCAGCTTAGCAGCTGCCTCATCCATGAGGTCAATGGCTTTATCTGGTAGATGACGGTCGGTGACATAGCGATCGGCTAATTTAGCTGCAGCCTGCAGGGCTTCATCAGAAAATCGCACTTTATGATGAGCTTCATAACGATCCCGGAGCCCTTCCAGCATTTGAATGGAATCCTCCACGGATGGTTCTTCAATAAACACCGGGGCGAATCTGCGTTCTAAAGCGCTGTCTTTTTCTATGTACTTGTGGTACTCGTCCAGGGTTGTGGCGCCCACGCACTGCAGCTCACCCCGGGCTAAGGCAGGTTTAAGCATGTTGGAAGCATCCATCGCTCCCTGAGCTGCTCCGGCTCCAACCACAGTGTGCAGCTCATCTATGAACAGAATGATTTCACCCTCCGCTTGCTTAACATCGTCGATCGCTGCTTTCAATCGTTCTTCAAATTCCCCCCGGAAACGGGAGCCGGCAATCATCGAACCCATATCCAGGGAAACAACCCTTTTGCCCGAAAGGATCTCCGGGACATCATTGGTAGCGATCTTTTGAGCCAGACCCTCAACAATGGCCGTTTTTCCCACTCCCGCCTCTCCGATCATCACGGGATTGTTCTTCGTTCTCCGGGATAAAATCTGAATCACCCGCAGGATCTCAGCATCCCGCCCGATCACCGGATCAAGCTTGCCTTCCCGGGCCAATTTCGTCAGATCACGGGAATATTTTTCCAACGCCTGGTAACGGCTTTCCGCCTTGGGGTCGGTCACCCGCTGTCCCCCGCGAATTTCATCGATAGCATCATAGACCCGGTCTTTGGTCACCCCTTCACCATCCAGCAGTCGGGCAGAGGGAGTGTTCTTTTCATCGAGGATCGCCAGAAACAAATGCTCGGTAGAAATAAACTCATCCTTCAACCTGTTGGCTTCCTGATTAGCTACATCGACAATCCGTTTAACCCGGGGCGTGATGAACACCTGCCCTGCCCCACGGCTGCCGAAAATACTGGCTTTCTGGGTGTTTTTCAACACATAATCCAACCGGTCAATTACCTCCGCTCCATGGATATTGAGCTGATTGAGAATTTGAGAAATGGCTCCTTCAGGCTGCTCGATCAAGGCCAGCAGGATATGTTCTGTGTCTATCTGATTATGTCCGTAGCGCTGAATGATCTCGGCAGCTCTCTGGGCTGCCTCCTGGGCTCGTTCGGTAAATCGATCAAAACGCATCATATAAATTCCTTCCTCCCATCAGGGAAAACACCAACCTATTCAGTTGATGCAATATTTATACCTCGAAATCATTATATCAAGGGGGAATTCTATCTTTGTATGAAGAAGATAAGATCCGGGAGGGAAAAAATTGATTAACAGGATCAAGGTTTTCACCCACCTTCAACCTTTGGCAGCTGGCTGCTGAACACCTGATCCTGTTTTTGTTTTCCGGAGATCCAAAAATAATTGTCAACCAATCTTATTCACTTTCTCACCGTCATCTGTTACTTATCTCCTGGTGTGACCTCCAGGTATTTTTGATACTCCTTCCAACCCGGGCACCAAGTTGTGTGCCAACGCCAGATTCTGGACAAAATGGAATTTGGCCTGGCTTCTGCTTTTTTCCGGAGCGGACACTGGGCGCACTTCGGTTCTGGATGACTGTCAGTCATTATGTACTTCCTCAGGTTTATTCAGTTTTGCGGCTGATTTATTTTTTCTTCATCTGATTGAGCATTAAAAACATGGAGCCCAGGGCGGTGAAAAAAGCCAGAGCAATCTTGGTAAAGTCAATCACCGGCGTGACCTCGACTTCCTGTTTACTGATATTAATCACGGCAATGGGTCGACCGGCTGCCCCGCCACCCCCACCGCCTCCTCCGCCCATCCCGGCACTGCTTCCCAGTTGATCGTCCCCGGCTGAGGATTCTGGGTGGGGACCACCACCCAGACCAAACCCAACACCCAGACCTACCTGAACCTCAGAAGCGGTGATGACCGTCTGGTCATCACCCCGGACAGGGGCGCTGAAAACAGCTCCGGGGCTGGTGACCGTAAAGAGCTTTTCCATCATTTTTTGCAGTTCCTGGATATTTTCAGCTGTGGTCAAAGAGATATTTTTTAAACCATCACTCATTGCCGATTCCTCCTCCCTACGCTAAGGATCACACTCCCAAAAACAAAAAATAAACTAACCGTCCAGAACAGAACCTGCAGCAGCCGAGTATAATCCAGGATCGGGATATTTCGGACGCTGCCGCTCTGATCAATCTGTAAATAAGCCGGCCGGTTCCAAACCCAACCGATACTCCTTCCCTGAAAGAAAACCGCCCTGCTAAATGGCCTGATCCTGAATGAGCCCAGCTCTACGGCAGGACCTTCTCGGATGATCTGGTTTAAACTTAGTTTTCCCATGCTGCCTTCCTATTCTGAAAACGCTCAACGAATCTGAACTGAACCCAGTCCAGTTTCTACCCGGAGATCCACCCTATTCTCGGCCGAGGCATAATCCGGGGATTGGTACCTCTTCCCGTCCCGGGGAAAACGATGCTGGTCAATATCGACAGCAGCTAACCCGCTCTCGGCAGTGATCCGGGCGGCGACCCCAGCGGGGATTGTAATATTAACTGCAGCAGCTCCAGCCTCAAGCTTGACGCTCGTCAATCCCGCCCCGGCAGGGAGGGTGAGATCGGTTGAACTGGCTGCCGTTTTCAGGACAAAATCCGTCACCCACAGATCGCGCAGGTCAATCCGGGACTCAGCAGCGCCGGATTCCAAGCGCAGGTCTATTGGGAGGTCCGGAGAGAGATGTAAATTCCAGCTCAATCCCCGATCATTCACCCAATTCCAGGGCAAAAACAGATCCTTAAACTGGGACAACCCCAATTTTATCTCCAGGTCGAGTTGACCACCCGAAAGGACGGCCCGGGTTTCTACCCCTCCTCCGCAGGTACCGGAAACTAACATGCCAGGAGCAGCTCCACTTGATAGCTGCAGTCGCCCTGCTCCGTGCTTGATCGTGAGCGCAGCCCGTTCAGCTCCCTGGAGGGGCAGGGAAACTTCTTTCGAGGAGACTTCACCTGGCCCCAGGAGACTACCCCACAGAAACCAGAACCCAAGTAGGATGATGATCATCGGCCAAAACAGGGACCAGACATCCATCTGGATCAAACCCAGATTTCCCGCCAAAAACAACACGCCCAGGATGATTAACCAAGCGCCCCAGAACAAACGGCTGGTTTTCATTTTAACTCCTCGCTGGACCTCTTTAATCTTTTCATCCAGCATCTCTAGATTCAAACAACGTTTTTCCCATTAACCCCAACCCCAGCAGGATCAACAGCACCGGCCAATACTTCCCCACCATCCCCAGTGCTCCAAAGAAAGATCCAAAAACTGCCAGCATGATAAGACTAATCAGCAGCAGGGTCCAACCTTGTTTCATAGAATCCTTTTCCTTGCCAGCCAACAGGTTCATCAAAAGAATGCCTAAACCGACCAAACCGGGAATCAAAGTCCAGGCATAGGACCAGCTTTCCCAATTTTGGGTTGCCTGCTGGTAGGTCAATATCCCTCCAATTCCGCCTACAATCGTTGCTGGTACCGCCAGCCCCGGCTCTCCCACAGCAGCGCCCAGGGCAAACAGGAACAATCCAACCGCGATCACCACCCAGGGCCAGCTGAACTCCAGGAAAAACCCCGGCAGTAATTGAATTGTTAATAAAACCACTCCCACCAGGATGAGAATGGATCCCCCTAAAATGCTCGTTCTCCGCTGCTGATTCATTTATCGCTCCTTAGTTTCTTGTTCACTATCAGATGAAATTTACCCCGGTAAGTCCAAACTTTCTGTTATTCCCCCTGTTGATCAGGGCCGCTTCTCCGGATGAAATCAACATAAATAGATCTAAAGCTTAATCATAACATCGAAGTCCTCAAAGCCTGTTCTGCTGATGACCAATTTCCTCTCCTATTCTTGAGGTTTTTTGGTCCTTGTTCCTCAGTTGTTAATTTCATCAACCATCCCTCGTGACATCATCCGCTGTCATCCTGCTGCAGTCCAGAACCCTTCAGAGAGATATACGGGTAAACCTTCCCGAAGTTGCAGTTTTTTCTGATAAAATTAATTCGTAATTACCCATTTCCTTACTCTTCCTCCTTAACCGTTTACCCCATAAAATATCCACTGCCCGGCAGCCAGACTGCTGATATCTTTACCAAAGGAGTCCAGGATGAATAGCAAGCTGAGGTTTTTCCTGATTGGGGCGTTTACTGGACTGGGATTCTTACTCTCCAGCTGCACTCCAATTCCCAACTGCGGAACAGCTGATTATCACGTCACCAAGGAGGAAGATACCTTCGACGGGGTGTGCAGCGCTGGTGACTGTTCCTTGCGGGAAGCTGTTCACAACGCGAACGCCTGCCCGGGTCAGCAAACCATTCATCTGCCTGCAGGCGGATACCATCTCACCCGCTCGGGAATTGATGAAGACGCCGCTGAAACCGGGGACCTGGACATCACGGATGATTTGATCATCCTCGGCTCCGGCGCGCCCTCGGTTCATGGAGACGGCGACCGGGCTTTTCACATCTTCAGTCCCGCTGTGGTGGAAATGGATTTAATATACCTGGTGGACGGAGAAGCCATTCTGGGGGCCGGGCTGCTCAATGAAAGCACCCTCACTCTGACCAACTTCACCTGCAACTATAATCATGCTGTTATGCCTCCAGGGGGAATGGGTGATGCCCGGGGTGGATGCATATTTAACGGTGGGGAGTTAACCGTCAATAACGCCCATCTCCTGGAGAATTCGGCTAGATTAGGGGGAGGTATTTACAACTTCGATAACTCCAGTCTGGAAATCAACGGCGGGGTGCTGATCGGTAATCGAGCTGAGGATCTCGGAGGGGGCCTCTGGATCGGACCCAACACAACTGTGGACATCCATGACCTTACGTTCCGTTTGAACAGCGCTGGTTTGCACGGGGGCGGGATCTGGAACAGGGGAAGCACAACCATCCAGCAGGTGACCATGGAAGAAAATGACGCCATGGGCAACGGCGGCGCTCTTTATAACTGGAACGGCGGGCAGATGACCTTGACCGCAGTCTGGCTGCATGCTAACGCGGCTGACCAGGGGGGTGCTGTCTATAACGAGGACGGCATGGTTCACCTTTACCAGAGCAGCGTGACCGAGAATATCGCCGCTGGTGGAACCGGGGGTGGTTTTACTAATCAAGGCGCCGCAAGCGGTTTGCTGCTTCGAAATACCACCATCAGTGGAAACATCGTGGCCTCCGGTGGATCGGGCGGTGGAGGTATTTACAATACCGGCAACCTGCGGCTGGAATTTATCACCCTTACGGAAAACAACCAGGGAGGCATCCAGACAGCAGGAGGCACAGAGCGCACCATTCGCAGCTCTGTGCTGGCCAACAACACGGGAGGAAACTGCACCGGATCTCCCCTGGACTCACTGGGTTACAACGTGGACAGCGACGGCACCTGTGGTTTAGTCGGGCTGGATGATCTCAGCCCGGTGGATCCCCTGCTGCTGCCCCAGGGGATGAACGGGGGGATCGGACCCAGCCACCAACTGGGCACCGGCAGTCCTGCCCTGGATACCGGAGATCCTGACCGCTGCCTGGCTCATGACCAGCGGGGCATCTCCCGTCCCCAGGGTGTGAGCTGCGACCGGGGCGCCCTGGAAATGGAAGGAGGGCTGGGTTCAATCAGCGGCTGGACCTACATCGATACCAACCGGAACAATCTGAAGGAACCCGGGGAGGGCACAATCTCTGGAGCCACCCTATCCCTGAAAGAGGGAGCCTGTCCCGGGGGAACCGAACTCGAGGTGGTGGATTCCGATTCCAGTGGATCCTATCAGATGCTCAACCTGCCAGCCGGTTCCTACTGCGTTCAGACCTCACCGTTCCAGCAAACGCTCTACCCCGAGAACCACACCGTGAACCTCAGCCCCGGGGAAAACCTCGGAGATCTCAATTTCCGCTATCTGCTTTCCCCGCTGGGCGAAGCCTCAATCCAGGGGCTGGTCTGGCATGATCTTTGCGCGGTTCCTGAAGGAACCTACACTACACCTCCTCCCGGATGTGTGGAAATAAGCGGCAGACTGACCGCTGATGGCGTCTATAATCCTTCCGAACCGGGGATCGCCGGAGTGCAGGTCGTATTAAAGGGCGGTTTCTGCTTCAGCGCACCTGCTGCAATCGTCACCACCGACAGCAATGGGGAATTCTACTTCCCCAATCTCAGTGACGGTCTTTACTGCCTGAGTATTGACGCCCTCTCGCCTCCCAATGACAGCATCCTCATCCCCGGGGAATGGACCGCCCCGGTCCGGGGAGCGCAGCCGATCGAAGTAGAAATCACCCTGGGACCCGCTGAAGATCTGGCCGGTCAGAATTTCGGCTGGGATTATCAGTTCCTCCCGGTACCACCGCCCGCTCCCTTACCGGCTTCCCGGGGCTTCTTCGGGATGAACGGTTTCTGCCGTAAAGGTCCAGGGACGGTGTATGACACAGTTACCGCTTTTGAGGAAGGCAAAGAAGTAGAGATTGAAGGCCGGTCCGAACACAACCTTCCCCTGTGGTGGTACATCCGGGACCTAAAATTGGACCTTTCCTGCTGGGTTTCCGACCTGATCCTGGAGACGGAAGCAGATCCGGAGCGGATCCCAACCGTCATAGCTCCTCCCACCCCAACCCCAACACTCACGCCCACTCCCCTGGCCTGCAGCCGGGATCTTCCCAAGGACCAGTGTGAAGCCTCGGGAGGGACCTGGTTTACGCCCACCTCTTACCAGGGAGACCCGTACTGCGTATGCCCCTGAGGGGCTGAGCGTCTCACATAACACACCGGGTGCGGTGGACCGCACCCGGTGTGTTTTCAGTCCCCGCCAGAGCCTCTCCCCCTACTTCGGGTCAGAAGCCCCCGCAGAAGAACGTTGATATGTATCCGTCCCTGGTTTCAGAAAAGGAACCCAAATGACCTCATATTTGATCAACAACCAGATGATGCCCACCAGGATCATCACCCCGGCCACAATCCGGGAGTAGCTGATATCCGTGCCCGGAATCCGGGGTTGATCGGGACGGAAAAATTCAATGATTTCCCGCCCTACACCTTCCAGGATCAGCCAGCCGGCAAAAATGGTCCCGGGTTTGATCCTCCGGCTGAATTCCAGTGCCAGCCAGAGCAATAACCCGGCGGCCAGAAAATTCCACAACATTTCATAAGCGAAAGCAGGATGAAATCGGGTGGTCTCCAGAGGGTATTGGGCGAGGTTGTCCCAGGGCGCCAGCCGGTGAGCGGCGTCAATAGGAATCCCCCAGGGCAAATCGGTCGGGTGGCCGTACAGCTCCTGATTGATAAAGTTTGCCGGGCGGACTACCGCCTGACCGATAAGCAAAGCCGGTGCGGCAGCATCGATTACCAGCCTGAAATCCAGTTTGTGCCGCTTGACGTAAGCATATGCCGCCAGTCCCCCGAAGAGCACCGCCCCGTAAAAATGCAGTCCGCCTTCAGGAAGATAAAGGATGCGCAGCGGGTTGTTCAGGTAATATTTTCCTCCGCCCAGAATGTCGTTGACCACATACCACAAGCGGGCTCCGAGGATTCCTGCCGGGGCAGCCCAGACCAGCAGCTCCCAGACATGCTCCCCTTCTTCTCCCCGCTGGCGGACGCCCCATTCTGCCACCATCCCGGCGATAATAATTCCCAGGGCCATGATCAAACCATACCAGTGCAGGGCGATGTTCGTCCCTGGAATTCGAAAGATAATTGGATCCATGAAAATCTCCTTGATTAATCAGACAATAAAAACAAAACAGCCGCACCCTCCAGTATAGCATTGAGTGGATGCGGCTGTCTATTCTTACGCGACCGGGAATTTAATCTTCGCCGGACATGAAAGATGGTTTTTTGGGACCCTTCTCCGGAAAACGGGTCAGCACCGTTGCCCCCGCCGGAAGGGAAACCTTCTGGTTGCGCAGCAGCCCCTCTTCCAGTGTCTTACCCCGCAGGGGGAAAATTGAAATCGAGGTATCCGGCTGGTTGTAACGCTTGTCAACGACAGCCAGCCCAACCAGATATCCTTCTACATCCACTGAACAGCTGGTTACCCGGCCGATTTGCTTGCCGTGTTCATCGACCACCGGATCCCCGGTGTGCGGCCGGCGCACCCGGAGGTCGTTCATCCGGAAGCGAATGATCTCCCGATCCCGCGTCGACTCCCGGGCCAGCAAGGCTTTTCGCCCGATAAAGAAAGGCTTATGATATTTGACATATCCCGGGAATCCAGCTTCCACCGGGCTGATCTCAAAAGGACCCGCCAGTTCATGTCCATAAAGCGGCAAACCGGCTTCAATGCGGGTGGAATCCCGGCAGGCCAACCCGGCAGGCTTGACCCCCAGCTCCTCTCCGACCTGCAGGATCCCCCTCCACAAAGCTTCCATATCATCCGGATGGACTAGAATTTCGAAGCCCCAACTTTCCCCTGTGTAGCCAGTCCGGGCCAGCACAACTGAAACGGGATGCTCGGCAGGAAGCCGGGATCCATCCAACTCACAGGTGATCAGTTCTGTTTTTCTGATCCGGGCCATTTCTTCCCTGAGCGCCTGATCGTCCGTAAGGGCCTGGATCGTCTCCAGAGAAGCAGGGCCCTGCAGAGCGATATCCCGTTTTTGGTCCGATCCAGCAGCCGGATCCTTCAAATTACGCAGCTCGGCTCTGACCTCTACTTTGATCCAGGGGCGGTCTTGATCAATCACCACCTGTTCTTGATTCACAGCGTTTAACCAGTCCCAATCTTTGTCTTCATTAGAAGCGTTAACCACAATGTAGTAATAATCATCCCGGATGCGGTAGATAATCCCATCATCAATTACCTCTCCTTCCGGGGTGAGAAAATACCCGTACATCGATTGACCGTCTTCCAGCCAGGCCGCATAATTGGAAAATACCGTGTCCAGGAAGGTCGTCGCCTGAGGCCCGCTGACTTCGAAGACCCCCATATGGGATACATCAAATAACCCCGCCCCTTCCCGCACCGCGAGGTGTTCCTCTTTGACTGAAGAATAGCGAACGGGCATCTCCCAGCCGGCGAAGGGAACCATTTTTCCGCCCAGCTCTTGATGGATTTCAAATAGCGGAGTGCGTTTGAGGTCCCCTTCTTCCTCACTCCAGCTCCATTGTTTTAAATCGGCTCCTTTAGCCTCTCCATCGATAGTTGATTGTCCGATAAAGTACAGCTTTTCCAGGTCAAACCTTTCCGGATGCTGGTGATAAAGTTCCTGAGCGGATGTTCCCGGAGGCGGACCTGCTTCGGACAGGCTGCCAGCTTCCGGGAGCATCTCCACAACCACCGGTCCTTCCACCTTCCGGAACAGATCGTCCCGATCGAACACCGTGTACCCCTCTGCCAGTCCCCGCAGCCAGGTCAGGACTTTCCATCCCTGAGCGGGCGAACAGGTGATCCGGAAGCGGTCCTGCCCCAGCGGACCCCCTTCCTCTCTATGCACGGATACCTGGTCGATCAATTTCCCTTCTTCATCCAGCATGTAGGTCAGAAGACTTTCGCCGGGCTCCAGGGGCAGGACATTGGAAGTCACAACCTGATTGACATGCTGCCTGGCCCGCCAGCCGGACACCCGTAGGGATTCAATTTTCTCTTCCGACTCAGAAGAAGCTAGAGAATAATGGGGGTAACCGCTCTTTTCATATTCAAAATCAATCCCTGCCCGTTCAGCCAGCAGGGCAACCCCTTCTTTGACCTCTTCCATCACGTCCAGGTCCACTTTGCCGCGGGGCAGAGTGCCGATCAAACCCCGGTAAGCGAAGGGCTGGATATTCGTCAACAGCTTATGGATCAGCCCGGCGATGGTATCCATATCCTTTTCCCCTAAACCTCGCTGGGTCAGCCAGGGTGTCCCCAGGCGGATGCCCGTAGCTAATGAGGTTTCCTCATCGCCCGGGATCGTGTTCTTGTTGGCCACCATACCCGCCAGGTCCATAATCCGGACTGCCGGTTCTCCCCAAACCGGGTAAGTAACTCTGGTCGGCTCCGCCGGATCGACGGGGATGGATTTTAGATCCAAAAGCAGCAGATGGGTGTTCGTTCCGCCATAGGCCAAATCCAGGCCCCGGTCTTCCAGCCCTTTTGCCAGGGCCTGAGCATTAGCTATGATTTGCTTCTGCAGCGACTGAAATTGTTCTGTCTGGGCAAGTTTGAAGGCAACTGCCATGGCTGCAAATTTATTAACATGCGGTCCGCCCTGTTCGCCGGGGAAAATGGCTAAATCAATCTTTTTAGCAATTTCTTCGTCTGTGCTCATCACCACTGCCCCGCGGGGTCCCATCATCGTCTTGTGGGTGGTGAAGGTCACCACATCCGCAATCCCCACCGGGTTGGGATAAACCCCGGCGGCTGCCATCCCGGCCACATGAGCGATATCAGCCAGCAGATAAGCTCCAGCCTCATCGGCAATCTCCCGGAATTTTTCCCAATCCGGGGCCCAGGGGTAAGATGTGTATCCGGCGACGATAATCCGCGGTCGGTGCTTCAAGGCTAAATCGCGGATCGCATCATAATCCAACCTTTCCGTCTGGGGATCAACTCCGTAAGACACCACATTGTAGCGGTTTCCAGAAATATTGAACTCTGACCCATGGGAAAGATGCCCCCCCTGGTAAAGATCCAGGCCCATCAAGGTGTCCCCGGGGTCCAGCAGCGTCCAATACACCCCCAGGTTTGCCGGTGTGCCTGATAAAGGTTGAACATTGACCTGAATATGCTCCGGACGGATAGACCCCTGGGCGAAGAGTTGAGCACAGCGCCGTTGTGCAAGGCATTCTACAAAATTGACATAATCCTTTCCTTTGTAAAACCGCCGATCGGAGTAGCGCCGGTAATAGGCCAGCTGCCAGGCGACATCCTTCAGCCGTTCTTCTGGCTCCCGCGTCATCCGGGTTGGCGGATAACCTTCCGCATACACATTCTGGAAGCGGGTGCCTAAGGCCTTTCGTACAGCATCAGGCACATAGGATTGAGAAGGAATAAAGATCAACTTTCTGGCCTGACGTTCGGCCTCCCAGTGGATGAGGTCAGAGACAAAGGGGGATAATTCCTTCAAGTCTTCTCGAAACAAGAAATCACCTCGTGGCTCAACAGACATGTAATTTTTCTCCTTTCTGGTTCATTATTCAACCCAACGATCCCAGCAAACTGAGATCATTTTAACACAGCCGGTAAGCCATTCCGCCGGTCTGCAACGGTTTCTTTCCCCATGGAATCCGGGGACAAGGACAGCAGGTTTTCTGCGCCGGGAGAGGAACATCCTCCAGCTGGCTGAGCAGTGCTCCAACAATCAGCCCCGACCTACCAGCGGCGGACCGGCCTCCCTTTTGATATATCTGTAATATATCTGAAGTCCGGCCAGAATGCATGTGATATTATTCATATGTTACAATCCAGTTTGTGAAATTTATTGCTTGTCCGGTCCCCGGGCGCTTCCGTCTGCTGAATGAACAGCTGAGGAACACCAACCGGACCGGCTTCCTGCCCGTCCGCTCGCCGGACTGCTCAAGGGAAAATTTAGCGGCCCGGCAAAGCAAACCAAGGCTGGTGGTGATCAAAAGGCTGCCGGATGGCTTTAAAAATGAAAAAACGACCCTCAGCATCACGGAAGGTCAAGAGAACACACAACGTTCTGGGATAATCACAAAGGACTCTAGCTATGCGTAAAATTGATACGTCCATCCTTTCTGAAGACGAGTGCTGGGGCGTTCAGATCAACGGGTTGAAGCACTGCCAGGAAAACTGCAAATGGATTGGGATCAGCGCCTGCGAGGGGCAGAACATCCGGTCCGCTGGTTACAACTCAAAAGGATACAGGGTTGGAGAAAACGGGATGATCCCCGAAGACTACAACCCTGTGTTTGATCAAGGCCTGATCCTGGAGTAGGACGAGCTAAACCCTAAACTTCCGTCAAGGTCTTCTTCATGTATTGAATCCGCTCAAAAGCAGCTTGATCCTTGGAATCCCTGCTTAACTTCCCTTGGAATTGATCAATTGAAGAATAATGCTGCTCCTGACCCCAGCTTTCCAGGTCGGAGACTAAGGTTTCCAGGTAGTTCAGGCCGTTCTTATAAAGGGTGGTGCAAACCTGAACAGCATCCGCACCGGCCAGCAGGTGTTTGACGACCCCAGCGGCCGTGTGGATCCCCGTGTTCCCCGCCAGATCACAGCTGACGCGGTTGGAAAGCAGCGAAACCCACCGCAGGGGCTCGGTCATCTCCTCCGGGCTGCTGAATTTACTACCCCGGACGATCCGTTCCTTTTCAATGTCAATATCCGGTTGGAAGAACCGGTTGAATAGCACCACCGCATCAGCACCGGCCTTTTCCAGCTTCTGAACCAGGCGGTAAGTGTTGGTAAACATCGGGCCGAGCTTCACAGCCACCGGCACCTGGACATATTTCTTGACCTCGGTGACGATCTCGACATACCTGTCCTCAATTTCCTGACTGGTGAGGTCAGCGTCAAAGGGCATGATGGAAATATTAAGCTCCAGCCCGTCTATTCCCGCTTCTTCCAAAGCCGCAGCAAACCGGGGCCACTCATACGGGGTGGTGCAGTTAATGCTGCCGATAATGGGAACTGAAGTTTGGTTTTTGGATTCCTTGATCAATGTCAGATACTCATCTAACCCCTGCTCTTTGGCATGGGAGTTGATGAAATCGACAGCCTCAGGAAACCAGAAATACTGCTCATCTTGATCCATCAATCGACCAGTATCCACCAGCAGCTGCTCTTCAAAAAGGGACTTCAAGACAATCGCCCCTGCCCCGAATTCGGCACACTGCTTGATGTTGTTAATCTTGCTGGTCAGCTGGGAACTGCTGACAATGATCGGGTTTTCTAGTTTCAGCCCCATATAGGTTACGGAAAGATCCACGATAATTTTTCCTCCTTGTTCAACATGTTTTAAGCAATTCTGGGGATGCGAGGGCCTTCTGGGGATGTTCCAAGATGTTCTTCAGCCAAATCCAGGCCTTATCGAGATTCTCCCGTGCTGGTTTTGAAATCCCCTCTTTCATCTCCCACTGATACCCCTTGATATGCAGCAGCAGCACCCGGGGTTGAACATCAAAGAGTTCCCGGCACAATTTGACCACATAATCCGGTGAAGCCGCATGGGTTGTGAAGGAAAGTTTTCCGCTGCCATCCACCTCGGTAAGGCAAAAATCATCAATGTCCTCACGGGAGGCATCCACAAAGATCACTAAATCCTGGTCTGAAATAGCTTCTGCGTCCTCGATGTTCAACTGGTAATTGTTCTCAAAAGTAATCCCGGTGAGCTCTCTTTCCGCCGCCCAGGATTCCAGCCTATCCACCAGAACAATGCCCAACCCATCGTCCTGCCTTCCGGGGTTTCCATAGCCATAAACCAGGATTTGCATGAAATCGATCAGGTCCTCTTCCTGTCGATCAGCCGATCCTGGGCATCGTATAAAGAAAGCTCCAGCGGCATCTGGCCCAGTGCGTGGGTTGCGCAGCTCAGGCAGGGGTCATAAGCCCGGATGGCCACTTCCACCGCGTTCATCATCGGCTCAGTAATCTCCTTTTTCCCATCCATCCAGGAGTGGGCTACACTGTTCACCGACTCATTCATGGGCTGATTGTTGTTAGTGGTGGAGACGATCAGGTTGGCCATCGTGATCTGATCCTGGTCATTGATCTCGTAATGGTGGAACAGGGTCCCCCGGGGTGCTTCCAGCAAGCCGATGCCTTTGTGGGTCTTTTCTCCCTTGGTGACCAGTTCCCCCTTCATCAGGTCAGGATCATGCAGCAGCTCTTTCATCATTTCGGCAGAGTGCAGGATTTCAATCAACCGGGCATAGTGATAATGCAGGCAGTGATTATTGGGTTTGCCGTTGGTGAGGGATTTGTAATCCTCAAATTCTTCCTGGGCCAGGGGGGTGGGAATGAAATCACAGGTGTTCAGCCGGGCCAGCGGTCCCACGCGGTACCAGCCTTTCTCCGGTCCCAGGGACTTGATGTAGGGGAACTTCATGTAGCTCCAGGACCGCACTTCCTCTTCGACAACCTGCTCGTAATCCTGGGAGTCAACATCGTCAACCACCTTATTCCCGTCCGCATCCACAGCCCGGATGACTCCATGGTAAAGGTCCAGAGCCCCGTCTTTCCTGACCAGGCTGAGGTGGTTAGAGGGGAAAACAGCAAAATTATCGATAAAACCCTGGTTTTCCTGGTAATAACCTTTAAAGAAGTCGATGATTCCCTGCGACCACTCGATCATCTTATCGATGTTCATGGGATCCGCGCCGTTCAGGAAGGCCTCTTTATCTTCCGGGCTGAGGTGCTTATTGATGCCGCCGGGGATGGCTCCAGTGCCGTGAATCTTCTTTCCAGCCGTAGCCCGGATGATCTCCTGTCCGAACTTTCTCATCATCACACCCTGAACAGCCAGGTCCTTGTTTTCCATGGCCACGCCGATCACGTTCCGGATAGCAGGGTCGGCATCAACGCCAAACAGCAGGTCCGGAGAGGCGAGGTGGAAAAAGTGCAGGGCATGAGACTGAAAGATCTGGCCGTAATGCATCAGGCGCCGCATCTTTTCCCCGGTGGGAGTCAGCCCCTCACCGGTTCCGGCACCGACCAGCACATCGAGGGCTTTGGCAGCTGCCAGGTGATGGCTGACGGGACAAATCCCGCACAGCCTCTGGACCAGCACAGGGGCTTCCCAATAAGGCCTGCCCTGTACAAAACGCTCAAAGCCTCTAAATTCGACAATGTGAAACCGGGACCGAGCGACTTGGTCTTGATCATCCAGGTGAATGGTCACTTTTCCATGACCCTCGACCCTGGTGACAGGTTCAATGGTTACTTTCTGAGACATATCCGTATCCTTTATTAATCAAACTTGACAAGCTCGTAAGGCAGTTTCATCTCATCACCGGTGACCAGGGCCACGAGGGCATTCCAGATCAAATCAGCCTGAGGAGGACAGCCCGGCAGGTAATAATCAATCTTGACCACCTCATGGCAGGGATAAACACGATCCAGGATCATGGGCAGTTCGTCATCATTGGGCAGCACCCTGTCGGTGTTGGAACTAACCGTGGGGCCGTCGAGATAGGCTTCCTGCAGGCATTCCCGGACCGGGATCCCGTTTCGCAGAGAAGGCAGACCGCCCATAATGGCACATTCTCCCAGGGAAACGAGGATATCACAGTGTTCCCGGAAGTCTCTCAGGACCTCGATGTTTTCACTGTTGGCACATCCGCCTTCAATCAATCCGATATCACACTGCTTGGTAAACTCCTTGATATCGTTGATCGGGGACTTATGAAATTCCACCAGGTTAATCAGTTCCAGAATCCTCTCATCGATATCCAGTAAAGACATGTGGCATCCAAAGCATCCTGCCAGTGAAGTGGTCGCGACAATTGGTTTACTCATAGTTTTCGTCCTGTCTGTTCATTTAGTTTTCAATCTCGCTGCCAATGGGCTGGTGATCGTATTTTCGCTCCCCAATCGGCACCTCAAAACCCCGTTCTTTTTTGAGAATAGCCCCCACCGGGCAGTTTTCCATGGCCTCCAGGGCTTCCTCATCGGTCAGCCGGGAAGCAAGTTTCTCATCAATCTCCACGTGCAGATCCTCTCCGCCTCTGCCGTGGTAAGCAAACACCTTCTTTCCATCCTTGGTCACCGTTCGAATACAGCGCTTGCACAGGATGCAGCGGTTGCGGTCATGATAAATTTGATCCGAGCGGGGGTTAACACCCTTTTCAGGGAATTTATAGGGAAAGCGGGGCACCATCATCTGATAGCGGTAGGCTAATGCCTGCAGCTCGCAGTTGCCGCTCTTCTCACAGGTCGGGCAGTGGTGATTTCCAGAGACAAACAGAGTCTCCACGATCGCTTTCCGAAGCTCCTGGAGTTCAGGAAGGTCATTCTCCACCATCATGCCATCTTCCACCGGTGTCGTGCAGGCGGTCATGGTCCGGCCGTCCACCTTCACGTTGCAGATCCGGCAGGAACCGGCTGGTTTGACCCCTTCCAGATGACACAGGGAAGGGATATAAATTCCGTTTTCCTTGGCGGCGTCAATGATCGACTGCCCTTGTTCCGCATAGCACGGCTTGCTGTCGATTTCAAAGTAAAGTTTTCCGTTTTTTTTCATATCATTTCCACTTTTTTATCTGGTTGGCTTAGTGGGATTTTATGTTTGGAACCCGGCCGACCGCTTCACAGGAATCCGCAACCGCCTGCTCAAAATCAAAGGTCGATACGTAGTCCTCATCAGTCTGAACTCGATCTTCGTAAAGGTTCCGGAAATTTTCAATGGTGGTCAGGATCGGATTGGCGGATGTTTGGCCCAACCCACAGCGGTTGGCGTCCTTTCCCATCTGGCCCCATTTGTATAATTCATCAATATCCTTTTGAGAGCCGTTGCCGTCCAATATCTTGAGCAGTTTATCGCGCAGGATCACGGTCAGGTCCCGGCAGGGAGTGCAGGAGCCGCAGGACTCTTCGATGAAGAAATTCGTGAAGGGCAATATGAAATCCTCCAGCAGATCTCGCTCTTCCCCAATGACAATCATGGAGCCGCCAGTAGCCAGATCCTCGAAAGCAATGCTCCGACCAAAATGGGTGGGATCAATGCACACGCCCGAGGGGCCGCCTACTTTCACAGCCTGTACCGAAGTAGCACCGACCATCTCCAGCATCTCTTTGATGGTCATCCCCCATTCCATTTCGTACACGCCAGGCACCTGGACGTCCCCGGAAATGCTCAACAGCTTGGTGCCGGCCGACTCTTTGGTGCCAATGGACTTGAACCATTCCGCTCCGTTGAGCATGATGGGGACCACTTTGGCCAGGGTTTCGACGTTGTTGACCACGGTAGGCATATCCTGGTAGCCCTTCTGAACTGGAAAAGGAGGACGGTTCCTGGGCTCCCCTCGTTTGCCTTCCATGGATTCAATCAAAGCAGATTCCGCGCCGCAGACATAGGACCCGGCTCCCAGCTGGATCCTGATATCAAAATTAAAGCCCTCTTTTCCCACGATGTTTTTGCCCAGCAGGTTTGCGTCCCGCAGCTTTTGGAGCACATCTTCCAGGTAATCTTTCAGGTACTGGTATTCATGACGCAGGTAAACGATGCCCTGCTCCACTTCCAGGGCATAGGCAGCGATGGCCATGCTCTCAAAAAGCTGTTCCGGAAGCTGGGTCAGGATCACCCGATCTTTAAAAGTGCCGGGCTCGCCCTCATCGGCGTTGCAGATCAAGAAAACCTCTTCCCCTTCCGAGCGGCGGCAAAACTCCCACTTCAAACCAGTGGGAAAACCAGCTCCGCCTCGGCCCCTGAGGTTGGAAGCCTTGATCTCTTCCACGATCTCTTCGGGCGCTAATTGAACCGCTTTTTTCAGCGCTTTTCCCAACTCAACCTCAGAAAACAGTACTTTTCCTTGAGCGTAAAGGTTATTTTTGACCATCGTCCGCAGGGTCCCCCGGCTGTAGATTTCATCGGCGACGTCCTCAGCGATATCAGCAGCAGCCTTGCCGCTCTTCATCCCCCGGACAATCTTTTTGACTTTGGTAGGGTTGAGTTCTGTAAATAATCTGCCGTTGATGATCGCCGCCGGCTCCTGGTCGTTCATCCCGATATCAGCGGTTTCCCACAAGCCAATCAGGCCGTCTTCAGTAACATCGTTGAAGGAAATCCCCACTTCCTTCTCGAAAGTTGCAGCGACCTCAGCCCGCCCGTACATAAAGGAAACCGGGCTGTTATTGAGGTAAACGGCATACTTTCCGGCCGGCTCCCGGGTAAAGAAATGATAAAAAGAGACTGTCTCTTCGACATGCACCTTAGACAGCTCCAGCTGGTCGGCAAGCTCCTCCACAGCTTCCTCAGGAATGCAGTTGAACTCAGCCTGGATATCCAGCAAGATATCCAGCAGCCTGCCCCGGTCCTGCTCGTATTTCTTGATGAGACTGGAAATTTTTCCTTTCATAGATAAACACCTTTTGCGTGAGATCTAGCCGTACAAAACTCTGCGTTTGTTATGATGAACGATTAGGTACCCGGTTCAAAAACAGCGGTTGACAAGCGGACCACTTGTAATCTTTTTCACATACAGCTCTATTATAAGATGGAATAGTTTTTTTTGCACCCGGAATTCAGATAATACTACCCCTCCTGATGGATAAAGTGATTTTCAGCACTAAAATATATTACAAATATATTACATCCGGCAATCCCCAGCACCCTAGCGATCCTATGCCGCATTCCCAACCAGATCCTGAAAAAATTCCCGGGCCAAGCGGACCCCTCAGCATCACGACATTCCGGCCCGATCAACTTATTCAAGACAGCGTTCTGGGGGAATCGGTGGGCGGTAGATGGAATAGTATATCCTCCCCCTTCTGCCCGGTTAAATTATACCGGCGTACCGTTTTCCCCGGCTGGATAATAAATTATTTGAATCCGACAGCTGTCCTCCGGATGGATATCCTCCCAGGAAAACAGACCTTTCCGGGATAGAACCTGCTTGATTAGCCGTTATCCACCAGTTCACAGTCTCCTCCGCAGACCGCATCACCCATCTCCCTCCTGGAATATCACCCCCCATCCCATTTCATCAGCGGATCTTTGGTCACATTAGTAACCAACAACGGAGTGGGCAAGGCTGGCTCTTTCAAACGGACACTCTGCTGGGGCAAATTGGCGATAAAAGCCACCCCAGCTGCAAACAGGTCCGGGGCTTCAATCAACATTGTGGAAGTCATTAATCTTCCCTTGGAAGCGCCTGTGACATAAACTTGGGAAGGGTTGACATCATAATTGTTGATCAACCGTTCTACCAGTGCTGTCAAAAACTTCACATCCAGGGCTCCTGTTTGTCCCCGCATATGATCAGGACGGAGATCATTCCAATTCTGGTTTTCTCCCGCCGAATCTCCTTTTTAGAGTTTATTCCCTTGGGGGCAGCCAGGGATGTTTATTTAAAGGGTGCTGTGCATATTCGTGCAGAAATATACGCTAAGTGTGAAAGCCTCTGAAATCAGAAGACAAAGACATCGCGTTGATGTTTGATAATTTGAGGCGAAGCACAGTCCTTCAACAGCTTGCGCGGTGGAAGTTTAACGACCTCATTACTGATGAGCAGATGAAAGGTTTTTCTGCGGAAACACATGAGAAGGTAAATGCGCTCATGGAAATTTGGCGATAAAATACGAAGGAAGCTTCCTCCGGCAAGCAGCTTGTTCCAAACCCTACTTTCCTACATCAAACACGTAGCCTTTCCCCCTGACATTACTCACCCATTCTCGCTTCCGCGAAAAAGTGCCTAATTTCTTACGCGGCCGACTGATCATGGGCCGCAATATTTCGGGCACTAAATCTTCATCCACCTCTTCTTGTTTTACCTCCCTGACAAGCTCCTGGTGGGAAAGCACCCGCCCCCGGTTTTCAAGAAAGCGGATCATCTTCAAAGAAATAAGGACCCATGTTGCGGACTGGATCCCAGTGTTTGCTGAAAGCCTTTTTGGTGTATACTCAAAATTGAATCCATTTCATGTTTTAACCTGGGAGATAAGATGTTTACGTCAAGGATAAAGACCTTAACAATAAAGATCGTTATCATTTTGCTCTCCTTATCACTAACCGGCTTGCGGGGCATTCAAGAGACTACTGATCCCAATCAGGCACTGGGCGTCGGGGACCCCAACGCTGGCTTTGTTGAAGTGATTGTTTTTGGTGAAGTATCATTTGATATAGGAAGATTCGTCTGGCATCCAGCCCAGGTCACCATGTGGATCACCGGATCTGATCCCTCAGGTGGATCAACATTCAAGGGCCAGGCCTTTACATATGCCCAGGGAACTTACGGCAGAGGTCCCATTTCTGGCCAGGCAGGCTGGCCGGTTCACTGGAATATCGAAGGATCCGTTAAGCCTCCCCCCGACTGTTCGATCGAGATGACCATAGATGAGACCTGGTTACCTGGCTGGACGATCACCTGCGGTCCCTTTCTTGGTTGTAAAACAGAGATCTGGCGGGCCGCTACGCATCTAGGAGCGCCTTTTTATATTCCATGGGAAAAAGCCTGGGGCACAGCAATCACGGGAGTTGATGTGATGGGGGTGCCGGTACACCTGACCACAGTCATTTATCATGTGGTAACTGGCACTGGATCAAGCCTCCCAGGTGGCAAAAGCCCGCTGGGCTGTGAATTCCACGTGATGTTCCCGGTCATTCCCCAAGCAGAAGGACAAATTCCTCTAGATTAGCAGGATCAAAAGCAGGGTCCGGGTAAATATCAACCGTGTAGTTTAGCGCCTCACCCGGAGGGAGTTCTCCGGCCGCAATATAGTGAGCCAGGCCTACCAGTTTTCCAGTTCCTGATTCTCTGATTCCAACCACCACTGTGACCATCCTGAGCGTCTGGCCGGTGTCATTAACAGTATTCCCAGCCACTGTCCATTGATACTGATTCTTGATCAAATCCCCCGCGTTGTGAACCAGAAGAAAAACCGGGGTTCGGAATTCACCTGTGCGCGCTAATTCTATGCGCAAGAACCAGTCCGCGATGGAATCCAGGGGATCAGAAACAACAAATTCATAGGGGGATGTTTCCCCCGGCAGTGAATAAGCCGGCAGTTTGTAAGCTGCTGCTCCTACAATCTCCCCATTCTGGTCATAGAAGGTTCCCGTCAGCGCAAGGCTGTAGACAATATCCGAGTTGTTCTGCAGGTCACCCAGGAGGTGAAATCGCCCTGCCGGATCAGTATAGCTATGGACCGGTTCGTTGAAATCGATCGCCAGTCCAGCAACAGTGACCGCTTCCTCTGCTGCGATAAAAATCTCATTTTTAGCGATTGCGGCACTGGGAGGGTGGCCATAAATCAGGAACTGCACTGGAGCTTCCTCACCAGGCAGCAGATAGCCAGGACATACCTGGCATTGGGCCGTGGTGATCAGTTCCCCATCCGAAGCATACACGGCAGCCCTGGCAGAATAGATCAACCCGGCAGAGCTGCCATTATTTTGCACAATACCGACAAGGGTCACGATCCCACCATCAGCGCTTTTCATTTTGGATTGGATGATTTCCATCTCCACAGGATCTTGCAGACCCCTTTGGATATTAATTACATTTACTTCAAGATCGTCCAGATCAGTGACAGTCTGCGGCAACCGAGCATTAAACGGAAAGACCGCTCCAGGAGCGATGCTGTAAGCGCCATCTGAATCGGCTTCCGCTACCTGCTCACCCCCGACCAGAACCTCCAGAGCAAATCCACCCACTGAATAGTCAGCGGTATTGGTCAGCAGCCCGTGAAGATGCCTATACCCAAATTCATCCTGATAGGTAACTGTTTGTACGATCTCGATCTCATCGCCCCTGGCCTCAGGCAGTCCTTCCTCTATTTCATCGCCCCTGGCCTCAAGCAGTCCTTCCTCTATTTCATCGCCGCCGGGATCTACAGACACCTGCTGCGGTGATGCTTTACAGGAATATAAAGGTATTACTAGGATTATGGTCAGAAAAACAACCAGGACTCGGGATCTTTTTATCATGGATCACCTCTTGGGGAATTGTTAGGTATGAGTCAATTGTAATTGAAATCTTGAAATTTCTGACATCTTTCTACCAGGTAGGCACCTGGTTGATAATAATATTCCACAAGCACCCGCGGCTTAATGGGGTTTTTTGCACATCCCCTCAAAAAGGTTCAATTCAGAGCCTCGGAAATACTGAACTCCCCTCTAACAAGGTCCTGTACCACCGATTCAAGATCGATAAGCGCGGGTGGATCTAAGAACTCAAACCTTCCGTGGAAGTTGATATGTTGCCAGGCAATCGGAGAAACACGTCCGAGGAGACTGATTTGTTCCGCTTTGTGTGCTAGCTGCCGCCTCTCAAGATCACCGCAAAGACGATATTCGCAAAGATAAAGAATCAATGACTGATGTTTGAGCCGTGTTCCTTTAGCGACTGGTTTTTCTGGGAGCTTGCTGCCCAGAAAGTGGGTTTGTTGAATCCAGGTAACATCTTGGACTACTTCGTCAAGCTTGAACACGAAAAACTGCCGCACAGCCTTGAAGTATCCGAGCTGGAGAATAAAGAAAATTCGCGATGTGTAGGTACGCAGCTCGGGAAGCACAGCTCGCTCATGGGCAGACAGGGAGAAAAAGTGGGCCTGATCTTCTGTAGAAAACCTGGGAAGATCGTAAATTGCGGCTATTTCATTAGCGCCGATGATATGTAAGCGCTTGGAGCCGCCTTTGTCGTTCTGCGGGGTCATTCGTGTGCACCTGCTTGTGGTTGTTGGGCCAAGACTTTCTATGTTTCAACAATGGGGATCAGTATCAAAGGAACCGTAGTTCAAATCGGATTATAATACCAATCAACAGGTGTAAAAATGGCAGAATATCTCTCTGTTTGGCAGCAGGGCTTCATATTAAAGTATCTTAGACTAAAGCTGGATTGAACCTTTTTGAGGGGATGTGCAAAAACCCCCATTTACGCACGAAAATGGGAGATACCCAAAATAGCCTGTTTTCGTGTATTATGAAAATGTGATGCTTATCCTTTTTTCCTTCATCTTTTCGGAAAATTGATTATTCATTTTCCCATCATTTTTAAGTTTATTAACGTTAGAAGGTATGAATTAAAAAACAGGTTAGCTGTAACTTGTTGCGTTCTCAGCTCAATTAATCCTCTGGAGGTGCGAGAATGGTTCCCAGAAAATATGATTTCGTAATCGTTGGAACCGGAGCAGGGGGTGCTACGCTGGCAATGGAGCTATCTAAGAGAGGGAAAAAGGTTTTAGCAATCGACCGGGGAAAGCCGGAGAAAGCGATAGGAACCTTTAAGGATTCCCTTCGGTATTTTGACCTGAGCTATTTTACCAAGATGCCTCCCCGGTCTAAAGATGGCGCTGTTCTCTGGAGAACCTTGATGGCCGGGGGATCCACAGTCGTTTCCTGCGGCAATGGTATCCGCTGTCTGGAAAGCGAATTGGCCGAGTATGGGATACTCTTAGAGCAAGAATTTGAAGAAGCAGAGAGAGAAATGCAGATTGTTGATTATAACCCTCGTCGTTTATCTCAAGGTTCAAAAAAGATTTTGGAAGTATCCAGAGAATTGGGATACACCATGGATCCAATGCCCAAATTTATAGACCCCACAAAATGCAGGAGGTGTGGTGATTGCGCGATGGGCTGCAAATATGATGCTAAATGGACAGCGCTGAATTACCTGTCCGAATCACAAGAATATGGCGCAGAGGTGATGTGTGAGACCAGGGTAAACAAAGTCCTCAGGAATAATGGCAGGGCAACGGGCGTCAGAGTTTCTGGTCCTGGTGGTACTAGGGAAATTCATGCGGGGGTAGTAATTCTTTGCGCTGGCGGGATCGGAACACCTGTAATCCTCCAAAAATCGGGATTTGACAAAGCAGGAAAAAGTCTTTTTATGGATCTGCTGGTGAATACCTATGGAGAAACACAGGACCTTAGTCAAGTTGAAGAACCGACAATGGCGATTGTATATCATGGAGCCTACGAAAGCAAAGGTTTTATCCTCTCGCCATTCATAAATCAGCACAGGCTCTTGAGATTTATCGAAATGGGTATAAAAGGGATTTTTCCTGCGAAAAACAATTTACTCGGGATTATGACTAAGATTAGAGATGAATCCACTGGTCATGTCAACATTAATGAAACTTTTTCAAAACCTATTACTGAGAATGATCGGAAAAAATTAAGGGAAGGATCCTTGATATCAAAAGAAATACTGATCGAAGCTGGAGCCGACAGGAAATCCATCGTCTTTTCAAAGGTACAGGGCGGCCATCCCGGTGGAACAGCTGCGATTGGTAAGATTGTGGACAAAGATTTACAAACAGAAGTGGACAACCTCTTTGTTTGTGATGGCAGTGTCTTACCAATATCGCCAGGTATGCCTCCTATTCTTACGATCGTTGCTCTGGCGAAACGGCTAGCTAAAATACTTTCATGATTCTATTACATCTCATTGGTACCAGAAATTTCCCCAGGGCTGACATGCAAGATCCCAATACTCAAATATTGGGATCTCTTTACACAAAAATGTTTCTAAAGGGACACAAAAGATATCTGACAGGGCAAGTTTGGCTGTAAAGAACCATTCCTTAGCGTATATTTCTGCGCAAATATGCACGGCACCCTTTCAACCAATAACTTAAAAATTCCTCCCGAAAGTATTAAATCTGATCTTACCATCCTCCTGAACCTCTGGGATTTTATTTGAACCGGGTGCCCAGTCCGGGTACTGGCTGCAGCTAAAAGGGCTGTCCTAAAAGGTATTGGGACAGCCCTTTTAGGACAGCCCTTTTTTACTCCGGGCGGGGAAGTCCTCCCCGGGTGGATCAGGATAATCCCCCTGCGTGTAAAAAAAGTCCTCCCCGGTAATTATTGAAGGGGTCCGATCCAGAAAAGAGACACAAGCAGATCCAGTCTTTCCTGATCGCGGGATGCGATGTCGCCATCCTGGTGAATGCTGTGTTAGGCGGAGCACCCTCGAGTACCCTGCACCACCTCCGAGAAGACCACCTGGCATCTTTTAAAGTAAAACTGCTCGACACCAGAAAAACTTTCGGGGTCGAGCAGTCTTTTTCGCATTTCATTGAAAGGGGAATGAACACCTGATAAAGAGATAACAATCTACCCCTTACCGGGCTGGTCTCGCCTCAAAACCCCTAAAGATCGTTCAGCAAATTTGCAAGCGCCAACAATACAAATCCGGCTACTACCAGCCAGAATGCATAACTGGCGAGCGGATCCAGGAATCCTAGAGAAGCCAGAACTCCAAGTCCTGCCAAGGCAACAGCAATCCAAAATGTGATAACTTTAGGTCTGCTTAGTTTCATAATTTAAACTCCTTTATATAATGTGCAGATACTTTTTGTCTTTCCAAACATTAGAATTTCTTTTAATATTATACTGATTTTTACAGCTTCAGTCAAATGTTTCAATTGTTCGAAAGCCAGATCCTGACCTTACCTGTTTTACTGACTCAAACTTATCACGCCCGCCATTCACAATGTTGGTAATGATTGAGCGCGTCCTGCCCCATTCTCAATCAATTCACCTTAATCATGGCTTCTAAAGAAAGCAGCCAGCAATAAGCCAGACGATGCAGTCCAAAAAGCCAGCTCGGGAATTGAGCTGGCTTATTTGGAAAAATCAGTTTCCTCAGGGACATATACAGTAAGGGGCTGTCCTCGAGGAGGTTGACCAGGTCCCGCCCGCTGCCTTGCACTGATCCTGGGATAAATCTCGGCTGCAGGCTGGAGGAGTTTCAGTAACCTTAGGTTTTTCAGTAGGCTTTACAGTAGGCTCTAGAGTAGGCTCTTCAGTAGGCTCTACAGTAGGCTTTTCGGGAGGTTTTTCCACCAGAAGGACCCGGTGATCTCCCCACAGATCGGCAGATTCCAGCGTTATCCAGCAGGTTCCGAGGGGATCCTCGGGCACCAGGCCGTCCGGACCCGGGATCTGGACCAGCAGATAAGTTCCCAACGGATTCTGGGCCACGGCTTCCACGAAATCTCCAACCTCAAAGGTGTGCAGGGCAGAGAAATGATCCGGATAAGTTCCAGAACGGCAGAAAGTGTTCATCTTCATCAACCCCGGGATGCCCGGAATAGGACACAGTCCATTCTGATTGGTGTAAAACCAGCCGATATCCGAGGCCGGACCGTAAGACCCATCCTGAACTGCAGTGACCGTCCAGTAGTAGCGGGTGCAGTTGTTCAAGGGATCAGTGATCACGGTCGTACCCGGAAGCCCGTATTCCGTTAATAGATTAGTTCCTCCCAGGGTGGGGTCGGTTTGCAGGTTCACCAAATAGCCATCCGGGATGCATCCCGGATCACCGCCCGGTTCATACCTCAGAACGGCCGCCGGGGTATCAACCACATTCCCATTTGCCGGAGAGGTCAGCTGCGGGGTTCCAACTGTACCTACATAGTTGCATTCCGGACCGGTAAAGAAACTCCTGTTACTGCTGTAAGGACCCGCATCCGAAAGGGTCGCCCCAGCCACCTTCCACCAATACTGGGTAGCGGGTTCCAGCGGTGCTCCCGGGGCCCAGGATGTATTCGATGTTCCAGTGGCACCAAAGAGCGAGGTGTCGGAAAAGTCATGCCACCGCGATAGGCTGACCAGATAGCTGGTTGGATCGCAGGATCCGGGGTAATTCCAGTCCAAGATAGGTATCAGATCAGGGGTGATCTCATAAGGTCCCGGCCAGACCAGCTCCGGGGCTACCAAATCCGGGAGGTCGCAGGCGCAGTCACCGGTGAGATTAATGGAAAAAGAACCGATATCGCTGAACGGGCCCCGGGTTCCATCAGCATAAACGGCTGTCCTCCAGTAATAAGTCTGGCAGTCCGCCAGCGGGTAACCGGCCTGAAAGCTCAAATAGGCTCTTTGAGGGTTATCGGCCATCATCGTCAGACTGCTCATGTCGGGAGAGGTGGAAATTTCCAGCCGGAATCCCTCCGGCGCACAGGAAGCATCAGGATAGGACCAGGTGTAAAGAGGGGTAGCGGTGGTCAACTCAGCACCATCCAGAGGTTCAAGCCTATCCGGGGCAGCTAACCCGGCCGGATCACAGACCGGATCGGTGAAAAATGAGTAGGTAATTGAAAATGGTCCCTGAACACCATCCACAAAAGAAGCAACCCTCCAATAATACTGGGTGGCCGGATCTAAAGGAGAACCCGGTCCCCAGCGGGTGGAGGGGTTTCCAGTGGCTCCAAAAAGGGAGGTATCAGCAAAATCCGGATCGGGGGACAGCTCAACCCGGTAACTTTCCGGGATACAGGTCGATAATGGATAGGTCCATTCCAGGGAGGAATAACCGCGCTCAAAGATACCCCCGCTTTCCGGGAGATCCAGGATGGGTGCAGTCTGATCGGATGGATCACAAATTGGTTCGGTAAAAAATGATTTGATATGGGATGAATAGGGACCCACGGATGAACCCGCCATGGCGGCTACCCGCCAGTAGTACTCTGAAGCGGGATCAAGCGGAGCGGATGGTGACCAGGTGGTTGAAGAATCGCCGGTCCCCCCTGTGATCCTGGGCGGGGAAAAATCACGGTTTTTGGACAGGATGATCTGATAGCCTTCGGGTTCACAGCTCTCATTCCCGTAGCTCCACTCCAGAACCACATGGCTGCCGGTAACCACTTCCCATAACGCCGGAGAAGTCAATTCCGGCGAGATCAAGTCCCCTTCCTCACAAACCGGGATCGTTGAAGGATAATCACAGCTGGTGACCCCTGCGGTTATGATGATCAACAACAGGATGACGATTAGGCGCCTGCGAAACATATTGCCTCCTTAAAAACATATTGGATGGAGGAAAACGCTAAAGGTCACCTGTAATATTATTCGCTGAGAAAATGGTGGTGAAAACTCGGAATTTAATTCTTATCTAATCTATCTTCTCATACTACCAAAATTTCGCTGTAAAATCAACAGCTGCCCTCTCCATGTGCCCTCTCCATTATATAATCCGGTTTATTCCATCCCGGGATCGTTCAGGGCAAAACATTTATCTCCCAGAACAAAGATGACCTTCATCCGTTGACGCCCTTCCCAGACCTGACTATCATAGAGGTACTAATCCAGGAGCAACCAATGACTGAAAAACCCTATAATGCCTTTCATATCGCTCAATCTCAATTTGATCAAGCAGCCGATGTGCTGGACCTGGAACAAGCTTCCCGGGACCTGCTGCGCCGTCCGCTGAGAGAATATCATTTCAGCATTCCGGTGAGAATGGATTCCGGTCAGGTAAATATTTTCCGCGGGTTCAGGATCCAGCACAATGATGCCCGGGGGCCGGCCAAGGGTGGAATCCGCTTTCACCCCCAGGAAACCGCCGATACCATCCGGGCGTTAGCCATGTGGATGACCTGGAAATGCGCCGTAGTGAATGTCCCTCTAGGTGGAAGCACCGGCGGCGTAATCTGCGACCCCCATGATTTGAGCGCCCTGGAACAGGAACGGTTATGCCGCGGATATGTCCGGCAAATTGTAAAAAACGTCGGCCCGCTCTCAGATATCCCCTCCCCAGATATCATGACTACTTCCCAGCACATGCTGTGGATGCTGGATGAGTATGAAGCCATCCGGGGTGGGAAATATCCCGGATTTATCACCGGCAAACCGGTCACCCTGGGCGGGTCCCTGGGAAGGTCTGAAGCCACCGGATACGGTGTAATCATCGCCCTGCGGGAAGCTTTAAAAGAAAAACAGCTGGCGCCGGATCAAACCACAGCCAGCGTTCAGGGCTTTGGCACGGTAGCCCAAAACGCCATCCAGCTCTACCTGCAAATGGGCGGAACCGTCCGGGGCGTATCTTGCTGGAATCAAGAAGATCAAACCAGCTACGCCTTTGTTAAAGAAGAAGGTGTTGACCTCGAGGAACTTCAGGATATAACTGATCTGTTCGGGGAAATCGACAAGGAGAAAGCGCGCGATTTAGGCTACCAGATTCTTCCCGGCTCCCAATGGTTGGAACAACCCGTCGATATCCTGATTCCTGCCGCCCTGGAAAACCAAATAACAACCCATGATGTGGGTAAAATCAGCCCCCGGGTAAAATGGATCGCTGAGGGAGCTAATGGCCCCACTACCCCGGAGGCCGACATAATGCTGAAGGATAAGAAAATCATCATCATTCCCGATATGCTGGCTAATGCCGGGGGCGTGATTTCCAGTTATTTCGAACAAGTCCAAAGCAACGAAAACTATTACTGGCAAAAAGATGAGGTCCTGGGCCAGTTAGATCTAAAGATGACTTCAGCTTTTGTTGAGATCAGTGATTTCGCCCGAGAACATCAATTTTCCTTCCGAGACGCTGCTTACCTGATCGCTGTTGAGCGGGTAGCCCAGGCCTGTGCTGACCGCGGTTGGGTATAGCGAGGAAAAATCATGGAAAACGACCTCCAACGACCATCCGAAACATCCGGTGTTATCGACCTGGGTACTGCGATTTGCACAGCCGCTGGAGGTTCTATCGGGGGAAAAGCTCAGGGGCTAGCCTTTATCCATGATACCCTTCAGAAAAAATTTTCCGGGGATCGATTTCCTGATGTTGAAATTATGATCCCGGATATGTCTATCATCTGTACGGATATTTTTGATAGGTTTATGAAACAGAACGACCTTTACCCCCTGGCGTTATCCGCTGCCCCCGATGATCGAATTGGGCTGGCCTTTCAACAGGCGGATTTGCCCTTCGAGGCCCTGGGAAAACTTCGGGAATTGGTCAACCAAGTGACAGTTCCTCTGGCGGTCAGGTCATCAAGCCTCCTGGAAGACAGGGAAAAAGAACCCTTTGCCGGCGTTTATGCCACCAAGATCATTCCCAACAATCATTATGACCCGCAAATCCGGTTTCGCCGCCTGGTAGAAGCCATAAAATATGTGTACGCTTCCCTGTTTTTTCAATCGGCAAAGGATTATATCGCAACCACCAGGCACGACCTCGAAGATGAAAAAATGGCCGTGATCATTCAAAATGTCCACGGAAATCGACATGACAATCTATTCTATCCAGAGATCTCAGGGGTAGCCCGCTCTTACAATTTTTATCCCCAGGAACGGGTCAAACATGAAGATGGCGTGGTCCATCTGGCGCTCGGCCTGGGAAAAACCATCGTCGACGGAGGTATTTCCTGGAGCTATTCACCGGCCAGGCCCCAGGTAAAACCGCCCTACAGGACCGTTGACGAGCTCCTCAAACAAACTCAGACAAGGTTCTGGTCCGTGAACATGGGAGAGCCGCCCGGGTACGATCCGCTCCAAGAAACCGAATACCTCACCTCGGCGAGTCTGACCACGGCGGAAAAACACGGTTCATTAAAATATTTAGCTTCGACCTTTGACCCCTACTCAAACCGGTTAACGATTGGGACAGCCAACCCCGGACCCAAGGTTTTGACTTTTGGTCGGATTCTGGAATTAGGAGAAATCCCCTTAAATGAAATCATTATCGAGCTGCTTGCTGTTTGTGAATCCGCACTCAACACACCGGTTGAAATTGAATTCGCCCTGAAATTAAACCCACACCAGCTGGGTTTTTTACAGGTCAGGCCGATGACGGTAAATAAAGAAATCGTAGAGATCTCAGAGGTAGAACTGTCTGAGGAAGATGTCTTATTAGCTTCCAGAAATGCCTTAGGAAACGGTCTGAATCAAAGCATCCGGGATATCCTTTACGTCCGCCCGGAAAATTTCCGATCCCAGGACACCCAGACTATCGCCCGCCAGCTGCCCAGTTTTAATAATAAAATGGTAGAAGAAAACCGACCTTATCTGTTAATTGTCCTAGGAAGATTAGGGACCACAGACCCCTGGTTGGGCATACCCGTCCGTTGGGCAGATGTCTCCGGAGCCCAGGCTGTTGTGGAAACCACCCGAGAGAATTTTAACGTGGTCCTCAGTCAAGGATCTCACTATTTCCACAACCTGACCAGCCTGGGTATTTTTTATTTTTCTCTTCCCCTGACGAGCGAATTCCAGATCAATTGGGAACGGTTGGAGGAGCAATCGGTTGAGAAAGAAACTGACCTCCTCCGCCATATCCAGCTCCCTGAGCCGCTGACCATCAAAGTGGACGGTAGAAAAGGCATCGGTGTGATTAAGTTCTAGCGAGGATACCCATGGATTCTCCCCAAAAACCTGTCAACGATCTGGTTCATGAACTCCAGGAGCGGGCAAAAGAGTTAAACTGCCTGTATAAAGTTCAGGAACTGCTCAACAACCCTGAAGCTTCAATTCCAGAGGTCTGCCAGGGGATCATTGAAGCAATTCCGCCTGGATGGCAGTATCCCAATATATGCCAGGCAAGGATCATCCTGGATGAAAAGACCTACCAAACAGAGGGCTTTTTCGACACGGCCTGGTCTCAGACCGCTTCGATCGTTGTTCAAGATGAAGTTGTGGGGGAAATTACTGTTGCCTACACCCGGGAACGACCCGAGGAAGATGAAGGACCTTTTCTTAAGGAAGAAAGAAAGCTGATTAATACAATTGCTGAGCAGTTAGGATATTACCTGTTAAATCTGCGGTTAAAAGAGGTGTTTGCTGAAGGAATAGATCGCTCCCCCAAAGAACCGCAGGCGGAGTGGTGGGTTATCCTCAACCTTCTCCGGAGAACGGACCCGCAGCTGCTGATCAGAGTTTCCCGTAAAATGGTTAACCTGCTGTGCTGGAATAAGGTCAAAGGAGCTGATCAGCTGCTGGAATATATCAGCCCCGCCTATATCACCCAGAATGGAGAGGCGGGGATAAACCGTCCTTCCCAATTCAACAAAGCGAAGGATAAACTGACGGTAAGCAATGACATTTTCGAGCTGGCTGAAAAACACCTCCCGCCCCAGGTGATCTTAGACCATATCCACCAATGGATCAAAGAAGATCAATCGATCTTTCTGGTCAATACCCTGGCCAATCCCAGTTCATCCTTCGAAGATATCCAATCTGCCATTGAAAGATATCATCATCTGCAAGAAGGCGGCTTGGAAGTCACCGAACCCCGCCAGAAAAGCCTCCGGGCTTCTTTGATCCGGCGGCTGCTCAGCGATGAACCTAAATTCCTGGCCGTCGCTAAAAATTTCCTCACCGTGGATGATTTTCACCATCTGGTCCGCCATACCATCTGTTCCCCGGGCAGCCACGGAAAAATAGGAGGCAAAAGTTCCGGGCTGTTTCTGGCCAGGCAGGTTCTCAGGAAATCAGAGAAGACTTCTGAACTGCGGGATAAGTTAATTACCCCCAAAACCTGGTATATCGCTTCGGATTATATCTATTATTTCATGAGCACAAATGGATTAGACGATATCGTGGAACAAAAATACAAAGATCCCGATCAGGTTCGCCAAGAATATCCCTATGTCATTCACGTCTTCAAGAATTCATCCTTCCCGCCCCGGTTTGTCAAAGAACTCTCCCATGCCCTGGACGATTTCGGAGAAGTTCCTTTGATCATCAGAAGTTCCAGCCTGCTTGAAGACCGGATGGGGATGGCTTTCGCCGGAAAATACAAGAGCCTCTTTTTAGCGAATCAAGGGTCTAAAGAACAGCGGGTTCAAGCGCTGTTAGATGCCATCGCCGAGGTTTATGCCTCCATGTTCGGACCGGATCCTATCGATTACCGATTGGAGCACGACCTGCTTGATGAACACGAAGAAATGGGTATTATGGTCCAGGAGGTTGTCGGAGAAAGGGTCGGTGAGTACTACTTTCCCGCTTACGCCGGGGTTGCTTTCAGCAATAATGATTTTCCCTGGTCCAGCCGGATCAAGCAGGAAGACGGTTTAATCCGCATCGTTCCCGGATTGGGAACCAGGGCAGTTGACCGCTTGAGCAGTGATTATCCCATCCTGGTCGCTCCCGGCCAGCCGGGTTTGCGGGTTAACCTGACCGTTGAGGAAATCCAAAGATATTCACCCAAAGAGATCGACCTCATTAACCTCAAAACGAACTCCTTTGAAACCCTGGACCTGGCAGCTTTATTTGAATCGCACGGCAGGGAATACCCGGAGATTGGGAAAATTATCTCTGTCATTGAGGAAGATCATGTCTCATTGACCCGCCCGCTGAGGATCAATTTTTCCCAGGACCAAGTAGCAGCGACATTTGAAGGGCTCTTCACCAGAACCACTTTCCTCTCAGACTTACATGATATTCTCAAAGAGCTGGAAGAGACATTCCAACATCCGGTGGATATTGAGTTCGCCGCTGATAGTGATCATTTGTATCTGCTGCAGTGCCGCTCCCAGAGTTACCACCAGAGCCAGCAGCCGGCTCGCCTTCCCGAGCATCCTGATCCGGACGATGTCCTTTTTTCCACCAACCGCCATATCACCAACGGCACTGTCGCCGGGATCACACATCTCGTTTATGTAGACCCCGATAAATACGCTTCCCTCGGTGATTATCAAATGATCACTGAGGTGGGGAAAACAGTCGGTAAGCTCAATAAAATCTTGCCCCGGCGGAAGTTCATCCTCCTCGGACCGGGGAGATGGGGGAGCAGAGGAGATCACAAACTGGGAGTCAAGGTTTCCTGGTCGGACATCAGCAACACGGCCATGCTGATAGAAATCGCCAAAAAACACGGCGATTACCAGCCCGACCCTTCTTTCGGCACCCATTTTTTCCTGGATCTGGTCGAAGCTTCCATCCGCTACCTGGCGCTTTATCCTGATGACGAAGAAAACATTTTCCGGGAATCTTTTTTCCAGGGGTCAGCCAACCTTCTGGATGAATTAATTCCGGAATCTGGCCACCTGGAGGAAGTCATCAAGGTCATCAATATCCCCGACCAGACTCAAGGGAAAACCTTAACTGTGCTGATGAACGCTGAATTGAACAAAGCGCTGGCTTTGCTTACCAATCCCAACCCGGTCGGCCAATAAACAATTTCCCCGTGCGTGAAGGCCTGATAAATACTGTAGTTAAAAAAATACTCTCCGGTTCTTAATCCCACAAGAACCGGAGAGTATTCAGGATTTTTAGAATATATATTTCCAGCTCAGTCAATCACTTGAAGCTTTCGGCCCACTTCCTCAAATGAGGCCAAACCCTGATCAAGATCTTCCCGGCTGTGGGCGGCGGAGATCATCACCCGGATTCGGGCTTCTCCCCGGGGAACCGTGGGATAGCCAATTGACATGGCAAAAACTCCGGCCTCGAACAGCTTTTCACTGAACTTCTGGGCCAAAGCCGCTTCTCCCAGCATAACCGGCGTGATGGGGGTCACGCTTTTGCCGGTGTCGAAGCCCAATTTTTCCATCTCGGATTTAAAGTAATCAGCATTTTCCCACAGACGATCCACCAGTTCTGTGGAATTTTCCAGGATGTTGACAGCTTCTATACAGGCGGCGACATCAGGAATAGTCATCGCGGAAGAAAACAGGAAAGGGCGTCCGCGCTGATACAACCACTCAACCACCAGGGGATTACCCGCCACCACTCCGCCAACCACCCCGAAGGCTTTGGACAAAGTTCCCACCTCCACATCAACTTTTCCATGCAGGTCGAAATGATCGACGATTCCCCTTCCCCCTTCCCCCAGCACACCTTCCCCGTGGGCGTCATCGACCATCAGGATAGACTCATAATCCTTGCTGATCTCATAGATCTCATCGAGGGGAGCGACATCGCCATCCATGCTGAACACACCGTCAGTTACAACCAGCGCCCTCCGGTATTGTTCCCGGTACTCATCGAGTGAACGCTGGAGCGCAGCAGGGTCGCAGTGTTCATAAGGGACAATCTTGGCTCCTGATAGACGGCACCCATCAATAATGCTGGCATGGTTGAGCCGGTCTGAAAAAATCACATCCTGCTTCCCGACCAGAGCGGGTATAGTGGCTAAATTCGCATTAAAACCAGATTGGAATGTGATTGCTTTTTTTACCCGCTTGAACTTAGCCAGGCGCTCTTCCAGCTTGAGATGCAGGTCAAGGGTTCCGGCAATGGTTCTCACCGCCCCCGGTCCTACGCCGTACTCTTCAGCAGCCCGACAAGCAGCTTCCACGATCCGGGGGTGATTGGCCAATCCCAGATAGTTATTGGCGCAAAAATTTAAAACCCGTTTACCATCCACGACCAACCAGGCTCCCTGGGGAGACTCCAAGGTGCGGATGTGGTTATACAGCCCGGTGTCCCGCAGGGTTTGCAGTTCAGTACTGATCCAATCAAATTTATCTGTCATATCCATTCCTTTATTATTACGCTTCCATCCGTGGAGCCTGGTTGAAAATCATGCCCTTTCAAGCCAGGCCCGGCCGATGGAATCCGACTATCAAAAAATCAATCCTGCTCTTCTTTATTGTATCCTCAGGAGAACGGAAAACAAGGTCTTCTTTTTCCGTCCGCTAAATGCCCGCTCCCTCATAAAAGCACCCCAGACTACCCGGAGTCGGATGTCGTTTCCGCCAGGTCGATCTTTTGTTCATGGGTCAGCTGTTTGATCTGGTATTCACGCTGCATAGCCGAGGATCGATCAGGGTGTTCTTCCAGATAAACCAGCTTCACCGGCCGCCGGGATTGAGTGTAGCGGGCTCCCTGACCGGCGTTGTGTTCCTGCACCCGCCGACAGGGATCGGTGGTCCAACCGGTATAGAGGGTCCCATCCGCACATTCAACCATATAACAAAAACATCCCGGTGTGCGATCTGCCGGCATTAACCCTCATCCTCCTCCGGAGGTTTTGGCGTCCGAAAACCCAGTAAATTTCCTAAAATACTGCTTCTCTCCAGATCATGAGAAACTTTATGATCCGACCATGCCCCCGCCTGGCGGTCCTGCCGCCAGAGGTCCCGCCTCTTCTGTAAACTGAGGAGCCTTTTCGCTAACCGCTGCTCATTTCCTTCTTCAACTTCTTCCCGGAAGCTGACCAGCTCCCGGATCAAATCGTTAATCACCCGGATCACATTCTCTTGATCATTGACAGCCATGCTGGCCACGGCCCCGGGTTGGTCATCGGCGATCAGCGGTTGAGAGACACTGGCAAATGCTTTTCCAGCTAATTTCTGTCCTTCCCGCCAACCGGGCTTATTCAAGGTAACCTCCAGCAAAGCGGAGGACAAAATCCGGGGCAGCAGATAAATCCTGGTCATCAATCCATCAATCTCTGCCGGATCAACAAAAAAGGGATCAGCGCCAACCAGACCGACAATCTGGGTGGCCATATTTACCGCTTTTTGATCGGTATTCTTACCCGCACAGATCGCCATCAAGCTGCCTGCAAAGAGATCACTCCGGGCGGCATCCACGCCAAACCCAACGTCCTCAAGGTAATCCGGGTTGATCACCGGGGTAACTCCCACATAATCAACGTTTTCCGGCAGAAATTTCTCCATCCAGCGAATTACCGGGGTTTTCAGCGGAGATGTATCCATGACCAAAGCGCCATCTTTCAAATCAACAGCTATATGCTCCAGTACCGGGCGAACCTCCTGAATAGGAAGAGCCAGGATCACGATATCCGCCTTCTTCACCGACCCGGAAAGGGTGATCGCCACCTTATCAACAGCTTCGAGGTTCTTGGCCTGGTTCGCCGTGGTTCGTGACTTATCATGACCCACCCGGACCATTTTCTCACTGTAAGGGTTCAAAGCCAACCCCAGGGAAGTACCGATTTGTCCTAATCCGATAATCGTAATTTGTAGTTTCATTTTTAATCCTAGTTTTGATTATCTGCTTGTTTTAAAAATGACAGCAGCCCCAGTTTCTCCGGCCCGGCATGGAGAGTGGATAAATCCGCCTGGTGATGTCTAATCAACCAGACTGCAAGGGGATCACTTCCCGCTTCTTGGGCCAATTCCGCCCCCCACCGGGGATGTTCCCTGGCGATAAAGACCGCCCTCTCCCAGCCTTTCGAGCCGGATCGTCCCCGGGATTGATAGCTTCCCGGCAGGAACTTTTTCAAGAGGACCACAGCTGTCCGATCAAACAAATTAAATGACCTGTCCGCCTTCCCCGCGTCATGAAGCAAAGCCGCGGTCAGCAAGGCCGGGTGATCCCTTCCTTCCGCAGCTAAAGCCCGGTAAACCCGCAGGCTGTGAGCCTGATCAGCCAGGGACATCGACTGGAATAATTCAATTTCCGCGGGGGAAAGGTCCTGCCTGACATCTTCCAGGTCCTGCTCACTCAGCGACCCGGTGACTGTCTGCCAGGACTGCCACACCCGGTAAAAAATTCGCGAGACCATTTATGCGCCAATCAGCAGCCGGACGAAAAACCTCAGTGGTGGACCGAGCAGCCAGCCGAGTACATCCATCCCCAGGTAAGGTCCGGCGATAAACAGGAACAACAAAATCATCGGGCCGTAGGGCCGGATTTGATCGAGCATTTCCCTCCAGGAAGGGGGAAAGAAGTAACCAGCTATCTTCTCCCCATCGAGCGGAGCCAGCGGGATAAGATTGAACAACATCAGGATCAAATTAATGGAAATAAAATCCCACAGAAAACTGTCCAGGGTGGGAAATAATCGCCCCTGGGAAAAATAAACGTTTGAAAGGGAAACCAATCCTACGCGAAAGGGGATCGCTCCCAGAACAGCCATCAAAAAATTGGATAGGGGACCTGCTAATGACACCCACATCACCGCGGAAGGAGAAGCTTTTCGCAAGGCATACGGGTTGATGGGGACCGGCTTCGCCCACCCGAAACCGGCGACGATCAGCATCAAAGATCCCATGGGATCGAGATGAGCCAGGGGGTTAAGGGTGAGCCTGCCGTTCCGCTGCGGGGTTAAATCCCCGAAGTAATTCGCCGTCCAGGCATGGGCAAACTCATGCACGGAAAAAGCTGTTAATAAGACAATAATTCTGGAAATGAGAGTGGCTGGATCGAGGTTTGTCATTGAATTTCTCCTACCCAGCATTATACCATCCGGCTTGATCCTGGCTGAACGTTGGACCGCTCCCAACAGCCTGCAGGAGCCCGTTCTGATGTTATAATGCCAGCATGTTACCGGATCTAAAAATGAACGATATCCTCAAATTAAGGAAAAAACATCCCTGCGGAGAAGATCAGTGGAAAGTGATCCGCCTCGGGGGGGATATCAAAATAGAGTGCCTGGGCTGCGGAAGGCGGGTTATGCTTTCCCGCCGGGAATTAGCCCGTAAAATAAAAAACAACCTCGGCAGGGGGAAAGAAGAATAAGATGGGAACCCTGTATATCGTAGCGACCCCCCTGGGTAACCTGGAAGACATCACTTATCGAGCTGTCAGGATCCTCAAGGAAGTCCCCCTGATCGCCGCTGAAGACACAAGGACCGCCAAGGTGCTCCGCGACCATTATCAAATAACCACCCCGTTGATCAGCTTCCACGATTTCAGTTCCACCCAAAAACTGCAGGAACTGCTGGCGAAACTGCTCGAGGGAGATCTGGCTTTGATCTCAGACGCGGGCACGCCGGGGATCAATGACCCTGGCTACAACCTGGTCCGGGGAGCCCTGGCTGAAAACCACCGGGTCGTGCCTGTACCCGGCCCCAGCGCTCCGATCGCTGCCCTATCCGCATCCGGTCAGGCTCCGGATTCCTTCTACTACTTTGGCTATCTCCCCAGAAAATCCAAAGCCAGGCAGGACCTGCTCACTGAAGTCAAATCCTGCTCCTCCACGTTGATTTTTTTGGAAACACCCCACCGCCTGGTGGAAGCCCTGGAGGATATCCTCGCCGTCCTGGGCGATCGGAAAATGACCGCTGCCCGGGAAATGACCAAAATTCACGAGGAATTTGTCCGCGGGCAGGTAGACCAGGTCCTGACTCATTTCACCAGGGAAAAACCCCGGGGGGAGATCACCCTGGTCATCGAAGGAGCAGATGAGGAAGACCTGAAATGGACCGAAGGAAAAGTCCTGACAGCCCTCCAGGAAGCACAACAAGCGGGGGAATCCAGCCCCTCACAAATTTCCAAAGAGATCGCCCGGCAGTCCGGCTGGCCGCGCCGGGTGATTTACGACCTGCTGAATGACCTCAAATAAACCCTCAATTGAGCGCCCGAAAGGAACGAACTGTTATGATCCTGAACCAACCTGAAGAATTTTCCCGGATTGACACGCAGAATATGCTTGCCGAAATCAATCACCTCCCCGAACAGCTGCAACAGGCGTGGGAAATCGGCCAGACTTTTCCCCTTCAAAAAGGGGGCGATATCCGGGCCGTGCTGATAGCCGGGATGGGAGGGTCAGCTATCGGCGGTTCCCTGCTCAAAGCTCACGCTGCTCCCCTCTGCCCGGTGCCGATCATCATCCACCGGGATTACGGTCTTCCCGCCTGGGCGAAGGGCGAACACATCCTGGTGATCGCCTCCTCCCATTCAGGAAACACAGAAGAAACCCTTTCTGCTTTCGAGGAAGCTGTGATCAAGGACTGCCGCGTGCTGGCGGTCACCACCGGAGGAACCTTAGCGGAAAAAGCCCGGGCGAACGATTGTGATTTATGGCAGTTTGAGCACCAGGGGCAGCCCCGGGCGGCTGTGGGCTATTCGTTCGGCTTGCTGCTGGCCGCCCTGGTAAAACTGGGCCTGATGCCCGATCCCACAGCCGAAATCCAGGACGCTGTCACTGCGCTGAAAGCCCAGAGGGAAAATCTCACCGGGGATGTTCCCATTGCAGAGAATCCGGCAAAAAGGTTGGCAGGGCAGCTGGTCGGCCGGTGGGTGAGCGTCTTTGGCGCCGGGATCATGGCCCCGGTAGCCCGGCGCTGGAAAGGCCAGATCAGTGAAATTGCCAAATCCTGGGCTCAATTTGAAACCCTGCCTGAGGCCGATCACAACACCCTGGCCGGTGTGGTCAACCCCGCGGACGCTTTATTAAGCACCATGACCCTCTTTTTACAGGCAGAATCCAATCACCCCCGGAACAAGCTGCGGGTGAAGCTGACCAAAAAGAACCTGATGTTGGAGGGATTAAATACCGATTTTGTTTCTGCCCGGGGGAAAAGCCGCCTGGCCCAGCTGTGGACCGCCCTTCATTTGGGAGACTATGTCGCCTATTATCTGGCGATGAGCTACGGAGTCGATCCCACCCCGGTAGCCGCGATTGAGAACTTAAAAAAAGAAATGAACCTCTGATTCTGATCCGGGGATCAAAAATCCTCGGGCTGAGTACCGAGACAAAGGAAACCATACGCTGATGAACAACAAGCAGCTGGCCGACCTCCTGGAAAACATCGCCCATTTGTTGGAAATAAAAGGTGAAGTGATCTACAAAGTGCTGGCCTATCGAAAAGCCGCGGAAAGTTTGCGGGAATTAGGGCAAGAAGTTGAAACCATCTACCAGGATGGGTCCCTGAAAGAAATACCCGGTGTGGGCGAAGCCATCAGCGAAAAGATCAAAGAAATCCTGGAAACCGGGGATCTGAAATACTATCAGACGTTGACTGCTGAGGTACCCCCGACCCTGATTGATTTGCTGGAAGTGCCGGGTCTGGGCCCCAAAAGGGTGGCTCTGTTCTGGCGCGAACTGGGGGTGACAACCCTGGAAGAGTTGAAGACCGCGGCGCAGGCCGAACAGCTGCAATCCCTGGAAGGTATTGGCCCCAAGACAGAAACAAATGTCCTGAGAGGGTTAGAATCTCTGCAGCACAGGACGGACCGGACCCTGCTGGGGGATGCTTTCCCACTGGCCCAGCGTCTACTCAGTTTTCTCCGGGAGCAGCCCGGGGTAGAAGATGCGCAAACAGGCGGAAGCGTCCGCCGGATGCGGGAAACCGTGGGAGACCTCGATATCCTGGCATCAGCCGGCGATTCCCAGAAAGTGATTGAGGCTTTCGTCAAGTATCCCGAAGTTGCAGAAATCGTCAGCCGGGGGGAGATCAAAGCCAGCGTTGTGTTCAGCAGCGGGATCCGGGCTCAGCTCTGGGTTCATCCCCCGGAGCATTTCGGCACGGCTTTGCAGTACGCTACCGGAGCCAAAGATCACAACGTCAGGCTGCGGAAGGAAGCACAGGAACAGGGTTACTCCCTTTCGGAACATGCCCTGGTGCGGGAAAGCGATCAGGAAGAGCTCCATTTCTCCCGGGAGGAAGAAGTTTATCAAACCCTCGGCCTGCCTTGGATACCCCCGGAGTTAAGAGAAGACCGCGGGGAAATCCAGGCCGCCCGGGAAGGGCGGCTTCCGGACCTGATCAACCGGGAAGACATCCTCTGCGAGCTGCACAGCCACACCACCTGGAGCGACGGTAAATTCTCTATCCGGGAAATGGCGGAAGCGGGAGTGGAACGGGGCTATCAAATCCTGGCCGTTACCGACCATTCCAGAAGCCTGGGAATTGCCGGAGGCCTCTCGTCCGCTGAGCTCGAAAAACAACTGGAGGAACTCCAAGCGGTCAGAGAAGAGATGGGTGACCGCATTCACCTGCTCAGCGGAATAGAATTGGAAATCCTTGCTGACGGATCCCTTGATTTCCCCGACCAAATACTCGCCGGCCTGGATCTGGTGATTGCCTCCCTGCATACCTCCATGCGCCAACCCCGAGAAAAAGTGACCCGGCGGCTGCTGAACGCCATCCAGAATCCCCACGTGGATATCATCGCCCATCCCACCAACCGCCTGATCGGCAAACGGGAACCAGCCGACCTGGACATGGATGCCGTCCTTCAAGCCGCGGCCGAACACGGCACCGCCCTGGAGATCAATTCCAACCCCCGTAGATTGGATTTATCGGATGTTTATGCCCGCCGGGCTGTCGAGATGGGAATCCCCCTGACCATCAACACCGATGCTCATTCCCCCCTGGAAATGGACTATATCTTCTACGGAGTGGCCGCGGCCAGGAGGGCCTGGGTTGAAGCCGGGGATGTGATCAACTGCTGGGAAAAAGACAGGCTGCTCTCCTGGTTGAAAAACAGGGGATAAATTTTCCTCCCGCTGGAAAGACAGCCCGGGGCTCAACCGGGATGTTTCTTACACCCTTTCCCCCAGACGATCTCCAGACCAATTCAGGCCACCAATCTCCCCCTTTTCAGCCAATAGATGTTGAACGATCTTCCCAAAATCCTCTTCATTCCCCGTGGTCAAGAATCGAATCTTTCCAATGCGGGCGGATGACCCAATCAGCTGCCTTTCAGCCAACAGCCGCGCCGCCTGTCGGGCTACAGCAGGGGAGGGATCGATCACCTGGACTTCCTCCCCGACGATCTCCTGGATGAGCGGAATCACAAAGGGATAATGGGTGCAGCCCAGGACAATTTTATCCACTCCCTGATCCATCATCGGCCGCAGGGCCGCCGCGAGTACAGCCCGGGTTTTCTGGGTCGTAATCTCGCCCTGTTCAATTTGATCCACTAAACCCGGGAGGGTATGCTGGAGCACAGTCACCCCGCTGGCGAATCTTTCTACGGTCCGGTGATAAAGCTCCCCCTGAAAAGTAGCCGGGGTGGCCAGGACCCCAACCACACCGCTGACAGTTTTTTCAGCCGCCGGTTTAACCGCGGGCTCCATGCCCACGAAAGGCACGCCCGGGAACTCCCGGCGCAGATCAGCCAGGGCCGCAGCCGAGGCCGTGTTACAGGCGACTACCACCAGTTTGACGCCCTGATCCAACAGATAACGGACAATGCCCCGGGAAAATAGCTTGACCTCTGCCATGGACCGCGGCCCATAAGGAACATGAGCCTGATCCGCGATGTAGATCAAATCCTCCCCGGGAAGCCGCTCCCGGATCTCCCGCAGCACGGACAGGCCGCCAATCCCGGAGTCAAAGATCCCGATGGGTTTGTTCATCCTTTTCGCGGTTTCTCCTTGAGTCATAGCGCTCCCCATTTCAGGAAATCTCAACCTGATGCAGGCTGTTGGTAAATGGTTAGACAGCCTGCAAACATTATACCCAGTAATTTCCCCCCGGCAGGAGCAGCCGCCAGAAATACAAAAAGGGTGCAGTGGTTTCACTGCACCCGGATAAATTTCTTTCCTGGAACTTATTTAGTAAATTTCTGCCGGAGGCGGGCTTTTTTGCCGCTGCGCTGTCTCAAATAATACAGGCGGGATCGGCGGGCAAAGGCGTGACTGTGAACTTCCACCTTTTCCACGATCGGGGAACGGGCTAAAAAGGTCCTTTCCACTCCGATGCCGTTGCTGGCAATGCGCCGAACGGTAAAGTTCTCGCTGTTTCCCTGGCCGTGCACGCGGATGACAGTCCCTTTAAATTGCTGGGTTCGCTCGTTATCGCCCTCTTTGATCCGGACAAAGACCGTCACCGTATCACCGGATCGCAGGTCAGGAATGTTAGGATTGACCGGGGCTTCAACTTCTTTCATTAACTCATTCATTTCAAATTACCCTCTACACATCTATAAATTACGCTGAACTAATTTTCTCATAATTTCACGGCTGGTCATTATAACATGCCGCGGGGGTTTTGAGAAGTGGAACCAGGACAGTGTTCTTTCCCATCCCTGCCAACAACTCAGGGGAGCTCTTCCACACGCCCCAGGAACTCCTCCACAGCTGCCTCCGGCTCCACCTGATCTTTCAGCACCGCCAGCACGGCATCACGCAGCAGAGGTCCCACGCTGGTCAAAATCCGCTGCTCAGGGACCATCCGGGCCGAAAGCAGCATCTTGTCCAGGAAAGGTGCGGAGAGATTCCCCCCCCAGGTTTGAGCGACGGAAGATTTGACCGGCAAATAACCCAATTCGTAAGACCAGGATCCCAGGAAATCCGGATCCATCAACTCTTCAATCAACCGCAGGGCCAGTTCCGCTCTTTCTGGTTCCGGGCTGGTCACTGCCCAGACCCAGCCTGTCCCGTAAGTGTAGGGTACGCCGTCCCGGGTGGGAAAAGGAGCCAGGGATGTATTAGGGGACTCTGCGTTGAAATAAGTAGAGCTCCAGGTCAGGACCAGTGTGGCCTGTCTCTCCCGGTAAGCCTCCCAGGATTGTTGATCTGTTTCAAATTGAGTTACCCAGTAGGGCATCACGCTTCCCGCCTGAGCCTGCTGGTAATAATTTAACACGTTGAGCAGGGGAATTCTATCCACCGCCGGAGGTTCGTTCAAATCTCCCAGCTCTCCTCCCGCGCTCTGGTAAAAAGCGAGCGTAACCAGGGACCGGGTGTCCGCCGCCGGAAAAGCCAGAGCTTTCTGAGTTTCCAGAACTGAATCCCAATCAGCAAGGGGGTCCTCGGAAATATCACTCTTATAAGCTAAAACTAGAACATCACCGAGAAAAGGAACCCCATAAGTTACTTCCTCAAATCGAGAAAGAGAAGCCGCAAAGGGATACCAACCATCCCCTTCAATTTTCCCCAGATAATCATCCAGGGGCATCAAAAGTTCTTCATCCGCCGCGGTCTCCATTTGATTCCGCGGTAAGGCGATCAAGTCGGGCAGCACCCGGGGCGCGGCAGCCCGGGCAGCCCGTATCGTTTCCAGCAATCCGCCCGGTCCTTCCACCGCTTTGACCCTTACCTGCAGATCGATCTGGGGACGTTCTGAGCGGAAAGCGTTCAGCTGATCGGCGAACAAGTTTCCCGCCGGCGAATCGCTTGCGGGATCCAGCTGAGGGGGGACCCAGACGATCAGGGTAGTCCTGATGGTTGTGGTGGGAACGATGTCCTCAGTCGGCGGCGGGGCGACCGGGGTTGAAGTTGGAGCGAGCTCACTTTCCGGGGTGCCAGAATCCGGGGGATTGAAAAAAGGAAGACTGCTGCAGGAAACCAGCAGCAATCCCAATATAACTGCGGCCGTCAAACTGAAGTGTTTTTTATCCATAGAATTTCATCCTGGTTTAGCCTTGAACCCTCTAATTTCCTGAAAAACCCTTGGGGGTCATCGGGGACTCGTATTAAACCACGAAAGTATCAAACTGAAAACAGCGGTGGTTCAGCTGTTCAGCAGGGGCACAGGTCGAGCAAGCAGGTTTTCCAGCAATTTCAATGCCCCTTCCACATCGTTCCAATCCACCATCTCCGAGGGGCTGTGGACGTATCGGCAGGGGATGGAGAGACATCCCGCCGGCACCCCACTCCGGGAAACCTGCATATTGGCAGCTTCTGTGGTCCCCCCCTCCAGGATTTCCCGCTGATAGGGAATCTGAAGCGCCTGGGCTCCTTCAATCATCCAGCTAACTACCCGGGGATCCGCCAGCATCCCCTGATCCCGGATTTTAACCGCCGGACCTCCGCCCAGACCTACCTCCATCTTCTTCCCACCGGGCGTGTCGCCGGTGCTGGTGACATCAACGGCTAACCCCAGGTCAGGCTTCAGCTGATAGGCTGCCGGTCCAATTCCCCTCCGGCGCACTTCTTCCTGAACGCTGAAAACAAAAATCAGTCGATGGGGCAGATCGGCTCGGTTTTTACTCATCTTCCGGACGAGGTCCATTAAGATCCCCACCCCGATCCGGTCATCCAGAGCCCGGGAAATCACCCGTTTGCCTGCATCCCGATAAGGACCCTGAAAAACCGCCTGATCCCCCACCCGCACTGGACAGTCTTCCCGACTGCTCACCCCGACATCAATGTAAAGTTTGGACATATCCGGGACCCGTTTGCTTTTTCTACTTCCCTCGGCGCTGATCACCCCTTCGGTTCCCGTGAGAAAACGAACCCTCGAGCCCAGCAGATAACCTGGATTGAGACTGCCCAGATTAGTAAAGCGGATAAACCCCCGGTCATCAATATGGGTAGCGATAATTCCCACCTCATCAAGGTGAGCGGAAAGCAGGATGGCAGGCAGATCCTCCTCAACCTTTCCTAAGGGAAGGATTAAATTACCCAGAGGATCGACCGCCATCGGATCCCCCATGCCCTCAAGTTCTCCCTGGACAAAATTCCGGAGTTCTTGTTCCCCGCCCGGAGGAGCCGGGATCCGGACCAATTCCTGCAGTATTGAGCGCAGATATGTTTCCATAATTTGTTTCCTTGAACCTCGACCATTAAAACCTGAAATCGATCAGCGATCGGTCTTGATGTCCTCCAACTGCAAATTGGCCAACCCTGAATGGATTAAATTAACCGCTGCCTCCCAATCGCTGAGCAGCGCCAGGGATACCGGAGTGTGTAAATAGCGGGCAGGAACCGAAAGAGAAACGCTGGGGATTCCCCCCAGCTGCTGGTGAATGGCGGCAGCATCCGTCCTTCCCCCGCCCGGCTGTCTGATTTGGTAAGGTAAGTTCTCCGCCTCTGCAGCGGCAATCAGCTGACCAACCAGCCTGGGATCGGAAATTGTGCCGCCGTCAGCTACATAAATCGCAGGCCCCCTTCCCAACCGGGTGTTATATCGGGTGTTTTCGGTTTGTTCGTCAAAAGATGGAAAATCCCTCGCCGGAGTGCAGTCCAGAGCCACCGCCAGGTCAGGATCAAGGTTCCGGGCAGCCACCCCGGCACCCCGCAAACCAATTTCTTCCTGCACGGTAAACGCGGCCAGCAGTTCAATTCCCGGCGGTGGATTCTTTACCAGACCCACCAGCGTCGCAGCTCCCATCCTGTCATCGAAAGCCTTCCCCAGCAGGATATCTCCCTGCTGTTTAAACTCCGTCCCGAAGACCGCCCGATCGCCCACCTTCACCCTCGCAGTCGCTTCCGCGCCAACATCTATACGCAGCTTCTCCAGGGGGATCGTTTTAGTCTTTTCCTCTCCAACTGCCAGGTGCACCGGCTGACAGCCGATTATTCCCGGGATTTTTTCCCTGCCTACGATGACCCTCTTCCCCAGGATTGATTTTTTATCCACCCCGCCCACCCGGGCAAATCTGAACAAACCATCCCCCTGATGATGGGTCAGCATGAACCCCACCTCATCCAGGTGAGCGGCAACCAGCACCCGGGGAGCGCCCTTTTCCGGATCTCTCTCCTGAGTAACCAGCAGGTTGCCCAGCGCATCCACCCGACATTTTACCGGCGACGACCCCAGCTCGGCAAGCACAATCTCCCGCACAGCGCTTTCATCACCAGAAACACCAGCAGCGTTGCTCAGACGGGCCAACAAATCGATCTGAGAAGCACCAATACCTATCATAAACTCATCCCACCTTCAGCTAAAAAAGGCAGATCTTCAGCCCGGAAATTCGCGGTAAATTTGCTGAGCAATCGTCCCGCCCACTCCACATCTCTCAGGTCAACCAATTCCACCGGGGTATGCATATACCTCAGGGGAATGCTGATCACCATCGTGGGAATGCCGTTCGCCGTCAGCTGAAAAGTATCCGCGTCAGTCCCCGATCGGCCGGGAAGGGGCTCCATCACCCAGGGGATGCCTTCCCGTTCCGCAAGTTCGGCAAAATGCTGGTACAAATCCTGATGGATGCTCGGGCCCCATCCCAGGGTGATCCCTTCCCCCAGCGGATAAGCTTCGTGATCCGCGGTTCCTGGGCCGCGGGCAAAAGTGACATCCAGGACCACTAGAAGATCAGGTTGGAGATCAAAACCTGAAACCTGAGCCCCGCTCTGATTATATTCCTCCGCCGTTGTGGCAGCAGCCCACAGGTTGCAGGCCAGGTCAAGCTGGTGAAGTTCTTCCAACGCCAGGGTCAGGGCTGCCAGGGAGGCCCGATTATCAAGACCCGGTCCACTGATTAACTTTTCCCCCAGAGCAAGCGGTTCTCCAGCAAAAGTAACCCTGTCGCCAATTTCAACCTGTTCTTGAAGCTGACTCTTCGCCAGCCCGGTATCAATAACCATATGCTGCAGTTCAACCGTTTCCGAGGAAGCACCCTCCGGAAGCAGATAGGCAGGCGGAAGCGCGATGATCCCGGGGATTTTTTCCCTGCCCCAGATGATGACCTCCTGTCCCGGCAGCACCCTGCTGTCCACTCCCCCCACCCGGCTGATCCTCAAAAAATCATCCCAGATCCCGCTGACCATCAATCCGATGGTATCCATGTGCGCCGACAGCACAACATCCGGCGCCCCTTCACCCTTGGCGGACCGGATCAAACCGTAAAGAGTTCCCAGTTTGTTCACCTTCAATTGATCCACCAGGGGACCCCAGAGGTCACGCAGATGCCCGGTGATGGGATCATCACCTCCGGAAAAACCAGGAAACGCAGTCATGGATGTTAATAAAGTCTGGATAGGATTCATGATCTCTGCTCCAGGACAAATTTACGGCGATACCGTAGAAGTCATCGCGGCGGTGGGCGTTGGGCTGGCGGTGGGGGACGCTGTCTCTGAAGCTGTCTCCGAAGGAAGGATCGTGGGAGTAGGTGTCGGCGGACTGGTGCTGGTCGGGGTCAGGGTTGGCGGCGGGGTATCTGTTGGCTGAGGGCTGCTGGTGAAAGTAGGTGTGAGGGTGAAAGTGGGCGTCGGAGAAAGCGTCAAGGTCGGGGTGAAGGTTGGAAATGGAGTACGCTGAATGAACCTCCGGGTTGCCTGCGGCGTAAAAGTGGAGGTCAATCCGACAGTGGGAGTGGAAGTGCGTTTTGTCTCCCCCCCTAAACGCAGCAAACCAAACCCCAGGCAGTAACAGGGAATGGTAGCCAAAATAACTGCCGCGAAGATCATCTGGAAGCGTCGTTCTCGAACCCCTTTTAAGTGCATCACCTGATGTTTAACCTACCTCCGCCCGGATTCAAACGAACTCATTAATCTCGTTTTTATCCTTATGCCTTATAATCTTATGTATTGATGCAAGCGTGGCTTCCCCACAGCATCACGCTGTCCGAGGGCTTTCACGAAGGGCATTTCGAACCACGCAAGACACTGCACATCACCTCGACGCTGCTTTCAAAACTGACGTTCCGAGCGGCATCTCCAATGCTTTTATTCATGCTGCGGTAATTGCCATCTTGCATAGTCTGAATGTCCAAATCCTCAAAAACAATGATCTGGTAATTATCCACCAACCATCGACTCAATTTGTGAATGAAATCTTTTCGCTTGTTTTTTATACGCCGATGAATATGTCGGACCACACGCCTGCGCTTATGATATTCCCTTGTTCCCTTTTTACATTCCGAGAGTTTTCGCTGCGCCTTCGCAAGATCTTTCTCTTCCTGGCGAAAGAAGCGAGGATTATCCAATGTATCACCATTGGAAAGTGTGGCAAATTTTTCCAGACCGACATCCACCCCCACAACTTGCGAAACGGGTGGCAAATGTTCTGGCTCCAATTCAACAACAAAACAAGCAAACCAATTGCCAAGGGCATCCCGTTTGATATGCAGTCTTTTCATCTCCCCCTCCAACGGACGATGATAGACAATCTTCATATTTCCAATTTTGGAAAGCCGCAATCTTTCATTCTCAAGAAGCTCAAATCCGCTCTGAGGATAGGTAAACGATTTATACCAGCCTCTGCCTTGGAAGCGTGGATATCCAGGGTTTTGATCGGCTTTGCAGCGTCTGAAGAACGACTGGAAAGCAAGATCAACACGAGTGCATACCTCTTGCAGTACCTGGGAATGGGCTTGTTTCAGCCAAGGATATTCTCGTTTCCAATCAGGCAGCATGTTGATCGTTTCGTATCGAGAGATAGATTCTCCGCGTTCTTCCCATGCTTCCTTGCGAAGTTCAAGCGTTTTGTTATAGACCCAACGGCAAGCGTCAAGAGTATCATTCATAGCCGTTCTTTGCGCTTTTGTAGGGTAAAGGCGATATTTAAAAACCTTAGTCACCATGTGATGATTATACAATATTTATATATTGGTGATAGGATACATAAGCCATTCATCCCCGCAGTAAGCTTCGGGAGTTCCTGGCTTTTTTAAATAAATCACATCCCGATTGAAAAAAGAGAAGATCATGTCCAGTTTAACCGATCAAATGAACCGACCCTTACGGGACTTGAGGATATCCGTCACCGACAGATGTAATTTTCGCTGCCGGTACTGCATGCCCAAAGAAGTATTCGGAAGTGACTATGCCTTTCTTCCCCGCCAGGAACTGCTCACTTTTGGAGAAATTATCCGGCTGTCCAAACTATTTCACCAATTAGGTTTGCAAAAGATCCGGCTGACCGGTGGTGAGCCCCTGCTGCGCAAAGACCTGGAAGTCCTGGTGGGGATGCTGCGCTCTGCCCTGCCCGACGTCGAATTGGCCCTGACCACCAACGCCTCCATCCTCGCCCCCAGGGCAGCCGGACTTAAAGAAGCCGGCCTGGACCGGGTGACAGTGAGCCTTGATGCGTTAGACGATGAAATTTTCCAGGCGATAAATGACGTCGGTTTTCCCGTGGAACGGGTGCTGGACGGCATCCAAACTGCCGAGGAAGCCGGTTTTGAAGAGACCAAAATTAACATGGTGGTCAAACGAGGGGTAAATGAAAACGAGATCCTCCCCATGGCTGCCTATTTCAGAGAAAAAGGTCACATTCTCCGCTTCATCGAATATATGGATGTCGGCTCCACGAATAACTGGCAGTCCGAGGAAGTCGTGCCTGCTAAAGAGATCGCTCAAATAGTCCATCAAGCCTTTCCTCTGAAGCCGCTGGAACCCAACTACCGGGGCGAGGTCGCTTCCCGCTGGAAATACCGGGACGGTAAAGGTGAAATCGGGTTGATCGCCTCTGTAACCCAGCCCTTCTGCGGCGACTGCACCCGCTTACGCTTATCAGCGGTCGGCCAGCTTTTTACCTGCCTTTTTGCCACAGAGGGTCACGACCTCCGCCAGCTGCTCCGCAAAGATCAAACGGATCAGGAGATCCTGTCCTTTATCACTTCCCTGTGGCAGGCCAGAGATGATTCCTATTCCGAAGACCGGCACCAACAGAAATCCTCGGGTGACGACAAGGTAGAAATGCATTACATCGGAGGTTAGGGTGCGCCGAGTATCCCCCGAGATCGACACTTTACTGTTTGACCTTGACGGCACTTTAATTACCCGCCATCCTTCCTCGCTGGATGTGTTCTTCCGGCTGGTAGAACACATCTGCCGCCCCCCCAACCCGGAAGCTTACCGAAAAACCCGTCAATTTGTCCATTATTATTGGGCCAGCTCACCGGAAGCTGCCCGGGATATCCAAAAGTTTGGCAAATTTACCCCCGCGTTCTGGGAAAATTACCTGGCCCGGCAGTGCCTGGCCTATGGGTGTTCAACTCACGAGGCCGGGGAGGTTGCGGGTGAACTTGCCCCCCGTTGGGAGGATGCTTACCAGCCGAGAACGGTGGTCGCCCCCGATGTCCATCCCACACTGGGAACCCTGAGAGATACCGGGTACACCCTGGGTCTGGTTTCCAATCGTTCTTTGCCCTTCGAGGGGGAAATTAGCGAACTGGGATTGGAGGAATATTTTGCGTTTTCTTTCACCGCGGGAGAAGTCGAGAGCTGGAAACCAGACAAAAGGATCTTTGACCATGCCCTGAACCTGGCCGGAAGCGATCCCGGGCGGGCGGCATATATCGGGGACAATTATTACGCCGACATCCTCGGCGCCAAGAAATGGGGACTGTACCCGGTGCTGATAGACCGGCTGGATACTTTTCCCGATGCTGATTGTCTGGTGATCAAATCGCTGGGCGATTTGCTGAACAGTTTCTAACGTCCATCTCAATCTCCCACCGCAACTATTTTTGTCCTCTACAGGTTCTTCTTCCCGGGCATGACTTCCGGCCGGTTAAATTAAAGAGCGGCAGCTGATCACCGCCGCTCCTTGAACCGGATTTCGAGGTTTGCAATAACTATTTTTCCAGGTGTAAAGTTTGAGTGGGAAAGGCAAATTCGATGCCTTCCTGTTCAAAACGGCGGTAAATGGCTAGGTTAATTTCCTGCTGGACATCCATGTAAACCTCGTAATCAGGCTGGCGCACATAATAAACAACTTCATAATTGAGGGAAAAATCGCCCATCGATTTAAGATGAACCCGATCAAAACGCACATTTTCCAGCGGGCTGATAATTTCTCCCACCATCTCAGGAATGCGGTCCAGCTGATCAGCAGGCGTTCCATACACCACCCCGACCGAAAAGGAAATCCTCCGCTCTTCCAGCCGTTTAAAATTGCGGATCCGGCTGTTGAGCAAATCAGCATTGGAAAAAATCAACTCCTCACCGGATAAGCTCCGGATCCGGGTACTTTTCAATCCGATATCTTCCACTGTCCCGGCAAATTCATCTACAATCACAAAATCACCGATCACAAAAGGTTTATCCATGGCGATAGACAGGGAAGCGAATAAGTCTCCCAGCACATTCTGCACTGCCAGGGCAACCGCGATCCCTCCAATACCCAGGCTGGCGATCAGGGAATCAACCTTCACCCCCAAGTTATCCAGGATCACTAGGCTGACTACAATCCACAGGCCAATTTTGGCTACCAGCCCAAGAGCGTCGATGGTGGTGGCATCTTCCCCGTGGTCCTGATCAAGCTTGCCTGATACCTGCCGGTTGACGAAAAAGGAAATCACTCCCATTCCCCAGAAGCCTATCTGGAGAAAAAGCACCACCCGGAAGACATTATCCAGCCGCTGTTGGACATCCGGAGCTACAATTAGGAAGAAAGAAGCGAGAAAAATGCTCAGCGCGAACAAGGTGAACAACCGGGTCTGGTTCACCAGAGGGATCAGAAAATCATCAATTTCCGTTGAGGAACCCTCAACCATTTTTAGCAAACGCCTTTTTAATATCTTCTTGATCAAAATCAGGATCAGGAAAGATCCCAGCAGCACACCGGTGCCCAGCAGCCACTGCTGGAGATTGTTTCCATATAACTGTAAATTCAACATGTTTTCTCCTACCTCTCCGGTTGTGATTAATCTACGCAGGCGTTAATTATAATGATCTCTGGTATCCAGTAAAGGGTGGTCCCTGCGAATCCCCTGCTCTACTTCCGATCAGCAAGAATCCAGTCCACCGCAAAATCTACCAGCGGCCGCTGGGGGATGAGCATTGATGCGGCATTCCCTACCATCCCCCGGTGGATCTCTCCCCCTGCCTGCTGGTAGGCTTCCCCCAGAGCTGGAAATTTTTCTGATTCCTCCACCAACTCCCGGAACTGCACCCATTGACGTTTCCCGTTCACCAGGATTGGAGCTCCCTGAATGATCTCCTGTCCCCCGGGATAATTCGCCCGGTATTCAGCCAGGTGAAGGGATGTGTTGCTTTCCTGCCCCACACCCATCAGCAGAATTTGCCCGCCCAGGCGGTAAACTTCACCGAGCGGGGTTTCCTCACCGAATCCATAATCCAGGGCTTGGTCAGCCGTGATCCGTTCCGCCTCCGGGCCCCGGGCGGCAAAGGAATAGTGAGGATGACTGCTCCGTACTGCTCCCTGCTGCTTCCGGAAACATTCCGCCAGGGCTCCCATGCTCCGGGTGGGTGTCAGCGCCCGGTCGAAGGCCGGCATGGTCTCCCGGATGACAGGTTTCCAATCCTCGGGAACCGGAGGGTTTTCCCAGTGGGCTGGATCCGAATAGTGGCCCGAATGGGTGGGCATCACCAGCGTTCCCTGCTTCCCGAGGACAGATTCCAGGGCCAGGATCACCGCAGGCGCTCCCCCGCTGACCCAACCCAGGGAATTCAACGAGGAGTGAACTACCAGCACCATCCCGGCCCTGACACCCAGAGCATCAAGATCCTTTTCCAGCTTCCTCTGGGTAATTGGCCCCTCTTTTGTGTTCTGGATCACGTCGAATTCACTCATAGTCCTCCTGCAGCCTCAAAAAATGGGTTAATCAAAACTATTGTAATCCTTTTTATTCAGGAGGGAGAAAACAAAAAACCGGAGGAACAGGTGTTCCTCCGGCTAGTGTATCCCTGGGGGATCTGGTCAGCTCAAATCTTGCAGGCTTTCTGGTCCCTGGAAAGTTGACCAGACAAACCAGAACGTATCGTGATGGGGGATGGACTCCAGCTCTTCCCCCGCCAGGGGTCCTTCCAGCGCCTGACCGAAGATATCCCAGGTTGTACCTGTCTGGTCATCGACAAACTGTCCATCCTCAGCTGCTGTGAACGTCAGGGTTTGGCCGTCTGCTTCCGCCGCAAAGACACCGGTAGACCCCACGTCGTCCCCCTCGGGAATGCTCCTGGAATCCAGCGCCGAAGCCGTGCCTGATTTCCAGAATATAGCTATCGACCTGCCGCCCAACTGGTCATTGATCACCCGGTTTTCCTGTAAATAGGACAGCTGATAGCCGTGCGCCTCTCCCTCTTCCCCCAGCACCCCCACCACCCGCTCCATGGGACGCAGCTGACCATCAACCTCTCCCCGGAACAGGAATGGGGACGCGTTGACGTCATCGTATCCCACATAGGGGTTGGTCCCGTAACTGCGGTTGAAGCCGGTATCAATGGACAGCACTTTGCCGTCAGGATATTTTTCTTTGAAATCAGCCCAGGAATTGATCGCAGCCGGGAGGAACTTCAGCTGGGTGCCGGTCAGATCACCGACAATCGCCTCCCCGCTGAACTGCTGCCACCAGGATTCTGTCTGCCGGTCATACATCACCAGATCGCTGTTTCTTAAATTGCCGCTGGTCCCAAAAGTGAGCACCTCCCCGTCAATTTCCGGGCGCTCAAAGGCCAGGGCAGTATTACACAAGGGACAAAAAGTGACCACAACCGGTTTATCTCCCACCCGATCATTGACAATCTCATGCCAGGTCATAATTTGCAGCGGATAAGCCCGGGCGTCATCGCCGATCTGAAAAGAAATCACCGGCTCAACACCTTCCAACCACTCATCGGCCGAGGATACACTCTCAAAGGTGGGGCTGTCCAAAGGAGGAATTCCATCCGGAGGTGGGCCTCCCGAAATAATCGTGTCATAGTCCACGCTGTGCAGGCAGAAATTGGTCTTATCCCAGTAGCCGGTGTTGAAACTGGGAGAGCTGCCGGAAAATGGGTCCTCACAAACCTCTTGAGACTTGTTTTCGAATTCATCCTCAGAATCTTTCTCTTCCGCTGAGGGGGTAAGAGATTGAACATTTTCCTGAATTTCTTTAGAATCCTCCCCGGATTTTCCAGGGTCAACCTCAGCTCCCAGGGAACATGCCGAAGCAGTCAAACCCAGGATGATCAACAGGCCAAATAAACGTCTCGGTAACACAGGAAACTCCTTTGCTATCAGATGAATATCTATCTTCACCCTCCTAGACGTATTGCCTTTTCCGGGTCTTACCTCCCCGGACAAGATCACAGGACTTGAAAATATCCTTCCAATTCCCCCTGCGGTTCTTTAGATGTTCCAGGCGATAATGAACGCCAAAGTAAACAGCACACTGACAAATAGCTGGCGGAACCCGATCTGGGTCGGTTTCTTACCCACTGCCGGGTTGGTGATCCCCCATGAGGTCTCTAACCATTGAATCAGATAAGGGATGAATATCCAATCCGGAAGGAGGTCAAAGCCGGCGAGCATCCCGACTGCCGCCAGGTTGAAACTGACATACGCGAACGCCCGGGTTCCCAGCTTAATTTGCTCTTTCAAGCCCGGCACCTGGTCCAGTTCCCGCTGTTCCAGGCGCAGGTAAGCGTAAACGATGGAAGCAGCAGATTGCAGCCAGGTCAGGACCCACAACCACCAGCCCAGGGGATCGGCCGCACCCACCCCCACCCAGTATCCCGCAGGGGCAGCCAGGGCCAGCACGCCGCTGGCCACTAACTCGATTCCCAGCTGCCTTCTTTCCGTTCGCAGGTAGACCAGATACAAATAAAAGATCATGACAAATAAAGCCGGGACAGCCAGAATCAGCAGATAAGCAAACCCCTGGATGATCAATCCCATCACAGCGACACTGCCAATCAGCGCATAAACCATCGTCCAGAAAAACGCGGCAGGTAAATCGCGCTTTGACCTCCTCCCGGTGTAAGCTTTAAACAAGATTATCAGCGGATGCTGAATCATGAATCCCGCCAGGGCGGCTGCCCCCAGGTAAACCGCGGAAATGGACCAGCTGTTCCCGACCCACAGCCCGATTATCAGCGGGCTTAATAAAAACACCCAGGATCCATGCTGATTGGTTATAGCGATACTCTTGCGGAAGATTTTGTCTGGTCTCATCAGGGTTTCTTATAGATAGTTAACAGGTTATGCTCATAATCCCAGTATACTAGTCCTGCCCACTCAAAAGATGAGGAAAACATAAAAATATGAACCAAGAAGAAAAATTGAACGGTAAAGTATGCCTGGTCACCGGAGCCACCTCCGGTATTGGAGAAGTCACAGCCCTGGAACTGGCCCGCCGGGGAGGGACGGTGGTCGTGGTCAGCCGCAGCCCCCGGAAATGCCGGGAGACCGTTAACACCATTAAGCAGCAAACGGAGAACGAACAGGTCAGCTACCTGGCCGCTGACTTGTCCTCCCAAGAAGAGATCCGCCAGTTGGCTGCTGACTTCCAGAGCAGGCATCAACGATTAGACGTCCTGGTGAACAATGCCGGAAGTCTTTTCTGGGAACGAAAGGAAAGCGCGGACGGCATCGAGATGACTTTTGCCCTTAACCATCTTAACTATTTTCTACTGACAAACCTGCTGCTTGATACCCTTAAAGCCAGTGAACCTTCCCGGATCATCAACGTCTCTTCGGGAGCTCACCGAGGTCAGAAGTTAAATTTGGACAACTTGGAACTGAAAGAGGATTACAGCCCGATGAAGGCTTACGGTCGGTCCAAACTGGCGAATCTTTATTTCACTTATCAATTAGCCAGAAGGTTGACGGACGGTGGGGTGACCATCAATGCCCTCCATCCGGGGTTGGTTTCTACCAATTTTGCCCGGGAAGGTAAAAGTTGGCTGAGGTTTATCATGCCCCTGGTCCAGGTTTTCGCCAAGTCCCCTCAGGAAGGCGCCGAAACCAGTGTCTATCTGGCTGCCTCACCCCGGGTGGAAGGAGTCTCTGGGAAATACTTCCAGGACAAGGAAATGGTTTCATCCTCAGCGGTCAGTTATGATCAGGAAACAGCTGAACGCTTATGGGAGATCAGTGCCGAGATGACTGGAATCAATCCATAAGAAAATTTCCATGAATTGATTTAATCCCAACCCTGAGCGAGCAATTTTAAAGCCCAGCCCTGAAAACCGCTCAGGGTCTTCGCTGTCTGAATCTCTGTCGCAGTTTGCATATTGGCCATCGCGTATGAGGGATAACTGTGCAGGGATAAAGCGATATCCCCGACTTTAAGGTCATGAGTGACAGCCAAAACCCATTCGTGGATTAACTCTCCCGCCCGTTCTCCGACCACGGTCGCTCCCAGCACCTTTCCGCTTTTTCGAAAGACAACCTGAACAAAGCCTTCTTTCGCTCCCGAAGTGTGAGCTCGATCAACCCCGTCCATCAGCCAGGTTTTTACCTGCACATTATCGCCATATTTTTTTCGAGCCTGCAGAGAATTCAAACCCACCTGGGCGATTTCAGGATCAGAGAATAACGTCCAGGGGGGATTTTCAATCACACTTTGCCTGGACCAGGGAAGAAGGGCATTCCTCACCGCGTTAGAAGCCTGCCAACCAGCGACATGGGTAAATTGAGGGCCTCCGGTGCAATCACCCGCCGCATAGATGTTGGAGCGGCTGGTCTGCATGTTCCGATCGACCTTGATTCCCTGAAGGTCATATTCAACGCCCGCTTTCTCCAGGCTCATACCATCTGTGTTGGGCCGGCGGCCAACACTAAGCAAGAGCTGATCTGCTGAGAACTCCCGGTCGCCTGCCTGGACGTGAATCCCGTCATCATCCCGCCAGACTTTACTGGCCAACGTTTGATTATGTATTTCTACTCCTTCCCCGGCGAGCACCCTCTGCAGGGTCTCTGAGGCCCGGGGATCAGCCTCTTTGATCAGACGGCTGCCGGCGTCCAGCAGCGTCACCTGAGAACCCAGGCGCTGAAACGCCTGGCTGAACTCGACGCCCACAGCGCCGCCTCCCAAAATAATCAAGCGTTCAGGCAGTTCCTTCAACATCCAGACGTGTTCATAGGTCAAATAGTCGGTTTTTCCTAATCCCGGGATGGGGGGAATATAGGGGTGCGCCCCGGTGGCCAGGATAAAGTTTCTGCTGACAATTTCTTGACCGTTGACCTCAACTGTATGGCGGTCTAGGAATGTTGGGGCTCCCTTGATGACCTCGATTCCCGCCTTCCGCAGCACCTCCGGGGATTCTCCCTGATAGATGTCCTCAACCACCTGATTGACCCGGCTCATTACCTTCCGGAAAGAGACTTCCGGTTCAGCAACCTGGAACCCAAAATGCTCAGCCCCCCGGATGGTGTGCAGTACCTTCGCGGATTCAATGAGCGCTTTACTGGGTATACAACCAGACCAGGTGCAGTCGCCGCCGATTCTATCTTTTTCAATAATTGCGGTTCTCACCCCCAGTTTATTTCCAAATTCTGCTGCCGATAACCCCGCAGAACCGCCGCCAATGATCACCAGGTCAAAATTTTGCATTTCTCCTCCGTTTTCTCTCCCTTTTCAGACAGGCCAAAGCGCCCGGAAATTACCGAGAACCGATCCCTTCCCGGGACCGACTTTCATCGCCGGCTGGCTTACTGTTCAAAAGCCCAATTCTTTGATCGAATCCTCTGCGCTCTGATCATCCACCCGCATCTGGTCTCCGATCAACTCCTTCCAGAAATCTTCATTATAACGCCGCGATCTGATAGGCAGCGGCATGGGTACCCCCCATCCCAGCAGAAGGACCTCTTCTTTTGGCTGCAGGCGGGACAGCATTCCCCGCAGCGCCTGGCGGCCCGCCAGACCGGAAAGCACGGCCCGGATATCCTCTTCGTCTCCCAACCACCCCGAAATCCGGGTGCCTAATTGAGACATGACTTCATCATAAATTTGTGAAGGCCGCTGATCCACGATCAGCAAAGTAACATAATACTTCCTCAGCTCCCGGGCGATCCGGCTGAATGTTGTTTGAGCAGCCATTTCCCGGTTGAGCAGCTTATGGGCTTCTTCCACCACCAGGACCAGAGGTTGGGGTTCTTCTTTCCCCGAACTCCGGAAATCGTTGGTCAGCTTTTCCCAGCGCCGGCGAATCGTTCTGGTTAACAGATTAGAAACCAGAAGGTAATCAAGATCACTCTCATACTTTCCAAATGAAAGGATGACATGCTGTCCCCCCTCCAGGAGGTTGACAATTTCCCGGATTCCATCAGCTGCCGGATTCTCCACCAGATAATTCTTACCGAAGACCCGCCGCAGTTTACTGTGCAGGGCTTCCGCAGCCATGATGTTGACTCCGTTCGCGTTCGCCCAGTGGGCTACACTTCCCGGCGCCGGGATCATTTTCCCTTCCCCATTATCGATCAGCGTTCCAACCTGTAAATCGCGGAACTCACGGAACCAATCGTCCCGGCCAAAGGTCTTTACCAGCGCGTCCAGGGTGGCGGGAGTGGTTTCCCTTAAATTAAGTTCCCGGCTCAACAACATAATATCCGCTGGCTGCAGAGCAGAGAGCGGAATTTCCAGGTTGAAATCAGGAGATTGTCCCCGGATTTGAGCTCCCCTTCCCAGGCCCACAACCCGGACCCGGCCGGGAAATTTGGTTTTCAAACCAATCACCCGCTGACCGGTATCGGAGGCCGTGTCGTCAAATCCGTATTCATTATGCATATCAAACACCAACACCGAGGCAGCGTTGAAATGGATCAACCCCGCCAGGACCATCCTGGTTAGAAAGGATTTCCCTGTTCCCGTAGCCCCAAAGATTCCCGATGAGCGCTGGATAAATTTTGCGAGATTAATTCTGACCGGATGTCCCTGTTCCCGGGTGTTCCCTAAGACGAAATACCCCTTTTTGTCCTGACCGAAGATTTCCTCAATATCTCCCGAAGACGCGGCCCGAACCGGGGCATGATGGAGAGGCACCGTTTTTACCGGGCGAGCTCGCTGGGGGGAGCTCTTTGCGTCCTGCTCCCTCTTCCAATCATGATATTCATCCGATCCCGGATCCGGCCCCCTCTCCAGCATCAAAGCAGGAAGGACTTCCAAATCTACCGAAAGGGTTTCTTCCCGGATGATATTTTCCAGCTGATCCGGCAGGCGACCGGCTGGAAGACCCTCAGCGTAGCGGTCGTCAACCGCAGACAACCGCAAATCGGTCACCAATCCATAAAACAGCCAGAACCCGCTTTCAATGACCACAAAAGCACCTTCTTGAACCCGATCAGGCGGAACTGTCAACCGGACTTTCAGGTTGTCTTTCAGACTCCCTCCAACCACAAAGCCAATTGGACCCCTGCTCTCACTCATTATTCAACCTCCAGCTGTATGCTCTCAAATTTCAGATCCCGCAGGGAGTACATCACCCCCATCAAACGCTGATAATCTTCCCGGAGAAGCACCACCAGCTCCCTAACCGCTCCCTGGATCCAATCCGGATTGCCGGACCCCCGGTGTATGGGTTGGGTTTGAGCTAGATGAGCGACCAGGACATCTTCCAGGGGCAGATCAGGGTGATGAAGAAAATGACGAAAATACCCGTATTGACCGCCCCCGGTAAATTTGGAAATCTCCTCCTCAGTACAGAGGAATATTTCGTTCAAACTGAGCGGTGGACGGGGCGGCAAGGCAGGAGAAAATGCACCCGAACGGAGGTGTCCTATCGTCAACACGCTGATTTCCAGGGGCACATTGCGGTTGACCTGAGCATCCTGAATGGTGCTGGGTAAAACCTCACTGGCCGCAGCCAGCTGGCGGACCAGGCCGTCGTCATCCACATGAATATCATAAATTAAACCGACGGCCTCCAGATCCCCGGCCAGGGGGACCCGGACCAGGGCTCCAAATCGGGGGAGGTCAATCCGATCTACTGTACAGCCGGCCACAAAGCCCCTAACCCCTGCACGCAGCAGTCGACCTATCTGGATGAAACTTTTCATCGATACCTCTTTCGACCTGTCAGGTCTTTGTAAAATTGTTTATTCGATTTCTCACCCGGGCCCAGCCCCTGCTCCAGCCGTTCTTTGAGGATCATGCTGGTGAGCAGCTCCCGGTCACCGCGGTCCACAACCGCAATTTCATGAGCCCGGTGAAGCACATAGGGATAACTTTTACCCCCGACAACCCGGCACTGTTCCAGCAGCACCCCATGGAGGACATCCAGGCTTTTCCGATCATGCGCCACCCAGGCCGGGACCTCAATCCGGGCCACATCAGGTTTCCCTTTCCGCCCGATGTTGAGATAAAAAAAATGAAGGGCAAGTTTTCCTTGATAATCACTTGAGGTGCGGGATTGAATGCCAAACACAGCTGATCGTTGGCCGGACCCTAAGATCGGTAAAAACAAATCGGCGTCACTTACCCCGGAAAAAATTCTTTGCGGCTTTCCCTGATCAAGATCTTCGTTCGCCGTCTCCCCGATTTCCAGCAGCCGGACCACAAGGTCCGCCCGGGGACGATCGACATATCCGGCCGTGATCACTTCCATTTGATCCAGCTCCTCTAAAGATTTTAAATAAGCATCAAGCCCCTGTTGAAAAGCGGGAGACCGTTTCCCGAAAGGATCTTTTGATTCCCAGAGCTCCAGGGGACCATCCGTGAGGGTGATAAAAGATCTTCCCCCCCCTGATGACCCCACCCGGTCCCCGGCCCACTCCGCCAGGCGGATACGTTCCGCGAGGTCACGCTCCAGAGCCACCTGGCTGGTCGATACCATCCCGAAATCGGTATATAAATCCTCAGCATACTTCAGCTGACTGTCCACCAGCACATGAGGCGGGGCATCCTGATTGATCTGCAAAAAGATCCCACCCAGGTTAATCAAATAATAATCCACCTCGCCGTGGATATCGGGGTTGATCTGAGAGCCGTCAACGGCTAATACCCTGACATCTCGGGGCGGGTCTCCCGGGGAATAACTCTCATTGAGCGGATCCCTCCCGGGAAGTGCGCACCGTAAGGCAGGGTAATGAGGTTCAACCCGGTCAATTTTCTGCAGCAGTTCCGCTGAACGACCAGCATTTTCAACTAGAGATTTCCGGGCTTTTTGCCTTAAATCCTGTAAACGCCGTTCCCGGAGCACAGCCTGCTGGCCGAGCTGTTTTACCTGAGGCCTGAGCTGTTCATAATCTAAACTCAAAACACACCCTCCTAGAACATTTGTTTGAAGTATTGTACCGGTTTGAAGAGTTATCTGCAAGAAAACCCTTCAAACCAGAGATGCACTCCCTGCCGAAACTAGATGGCCACACAGCTGGAAAATGAACTTAGCTTCCGGTTCAGGAACTTTTTTCGGTTTTATTTCGTCCTCTAACTGAAAAAGAACCATTAACTTAGTAAAAGAGCATAAAGCTCAAACAGGAGAACAAAATGAACAAATTTAGAAAACTTTTACCAGTAGTGATCATCCTCGGCTTTGCCCTCGGCGCCTGCCAGGCGTTGCCTTCTACCCAACAGGCAAACCCCGGGGATACCGCCCGCCAGACAATAAGCGTGGAGAGTTCAGGGATTGTTGCTCTCACTCCAGATTTAGTTCGGATCTCCATCGGCATGGTGACTGAAGACAGCAGCGTACAGCAGGCTGTTCTAGAGAATAACCAGCAGGTTGAACAGATCAGGGCTGTTTTAGAGGAGCTGGGAATTCCTGCTGAAGATATCCAGACAATTAACTTCAGGGTCTATCAACCACAGAACAAGGAACCCCGACTGGAATCCATGCCCAGCCTTGAGGAATCTTCCGGGGAAATTTATGTGGTCAATAATACCCTCCGGGTAACGGTGACCGAAGTAGACCGATTAGGAATCGTTCTGGACAAAGTGATTAAATCAGGAGCCAATACCATCCAGGATATCCAATTTGATGCTTCCCAGAAAGAAGATGCCAACCGTCAGGCATTGGAACAGGCCGTGCGGGATGCCCGAGCAAAAGCTGAAACTATCGCAGAATCTGCTGGAGTAAAGCTCGGGGAGCTGGTCAGTGTGGAAACCTACGGTGGTGGACCAGTGACCAGGATCGAATATGATCAGGCTGAAACAACTTCGGCCGCTGTACCTGTTTCCGAAGGACAGCTGATCATCCAGGTCAGCGCCCGGGTCAGCTACTCAATCAAATAATTCCACCCTGATTACCCAAACTCTTCATCGATCTGAGACCTCCGGGACCTTTTTCTCCGGAGGTCTTTTTATTGGCTTCAATCCAACTCGAAAAAATCCTGACTCTCAGAGCAGCTGTGCCAAAACCTTCTCCATTCCGTCCAGCTGAGGAATCCTCTGTGGTATAAATGACATCCATGGAGGAAACTTATTTTTTCTACCCTCCCCGCCGGAAAGGGACCATTTTTCACCTGGGGTTAATCAGCGGATTATTAGCCGGAGCCGGTTGGGCTGTCTGGAAAACCAGTCAAGCCCAGGTAACTCTCGACCTGCTGCCCTATCTGCTGATCATCCTGGGTTCCCTGATCGGCATCCCTCTGCTCACCTATCGCCTTTATGCCCTGCATAACGCTCACTACCGTTTAGACCGGGGAAGCCTGCATATCCAGTGGGGATGGAGACAGGAAACGATCCCTATGACCGCTGTCAGCTGGGCACACCGCGCAGAAGACCTGGAAAACGCCCCTGATCCATCCTTGATAACCTGGCCAGGATCTGTGATCGGCAAGCAAAAAAACGCCCGGAGTTCTCCGGTAGAATTTTTAGCAGCTCGGAAAAAAGATTTGATCGTGATCGCAGCCCAGGATTCTTTCCTGGTTATCTCCCCCGCAGATAACGATCAATTTTTGGAAGCCTACCATCAGCTGATTGAACTGGGTTCCCTGCAGCATGTTCCCTCCCAAACCATCCGCCCTTCATCCCTGCTTTCCACGCTCCGCAGCCAGAGGTCCGTGTTAATCTTATTAGCAGCTGGCTTTTTGTTGAATCTCTCCCTGCTGATCTGGACCCTGTCAATCATTCCTCAGCAAGAAGAAGTTTCCCTGGGTTTTACTCCCCAGGGCACACCTCACCAGCCCCTGGACAGCGTCCGGTTAATCCTCCTCCCCATCATCAATTTCACAGCCTATCTGAGCAATTTCGTCCTGGCCCTTTTCCTTTACAGGCGGCGGGAAAACCAGCTTTTCGCCCATCTTCTCTGGGGGAGCAGCGTGTTAATTGCCGTCTTTTTCCACATCGGCCTTTATCTTATCCAACGTTAACCACCTATTTATCCCCAATAATTTCGTGTTATCCACAATCTCACCCGGGTTTTCCACAATTTTATGCAGATTTTGACAGGAATATTATTTGCTTTCTGGATCAGCTGGGGAGCCTTTCACTTCCGGGCTTTAACTCGCTCTGGAGCTGCCGCTGCCTTCGCCCTGGGCAGTGTGATCTATGCAGCGGGTGGTTTGATCTGGAGCATCCCGCTGCTGCTCTTCTTCCTGACTTCTAACTTCTGGTCCCGGTTCAGGGCAGAAAGAAAAAGAGGGGTCAGTTCCTCTGAACCAGCAGGGAGGAAAGCGGTTCAGGTCCTGGCCAACGGGGGTATGAGTATGATCCTGGGATTAATCACGATCCTTTATCCTGATCAAAACTGGACCTGGCCCGCCTATTTAGGATCGCTGGCTGCCGTCAATGCCGACACCTGGGCAACTGAATTGGGCTCCAGACATTCTACCGCTCCCCGTTTGATCACTACCGGCTCCCGGGTCCCCCCCGGCACCTCAGGCGCTGTATCCCCTAGGGGAAGTTTGGCCGCGCTGTCCGGCGCGGCCTTGATTGCCTGCCTGGTTTTTGTTCAACCGCCCCTGAGCGGGGCAATCGCGGGCTTTTTTACCCTCACTCTCAGCGGTTTCTGGGGCTCACTCGTGGATTCTCTCCTGGGAGCTGCCTGGCAGGGTGTTTACTTCTGTCACGGGTGCCAGATTGAAACCGAAAAACACCCCGACCATCATTGTGGGACCAGGACCCGGATAATCCGGGGAAAAAAATGGCTGACAAATGATGTGGTGAACTTTTTTGCTTCCACCGCAGGAGCAGGTTCAGCGGTTGTTCTTCAGTTGATCATCCTTCGTTGATCATCCTTCATTAACCGGGTTTTTTTGGTACACTATAGCGAGTTTATTACCCGAACAGGCTTCAGCAGGAAAAAGCGCTATGTCAGCAGCAATGTGGATCACGGTCGGCATCCTGACAGCAGCCATCCTCCTCTTTATCACCGAGTGGTTGGCTGTCGACCTGGTGGCTATGGGGGTGGTGCTCAGTCTGATGATCCTGGGGATTCTCACGCCGGAAGAAGCGCTGGGAGGATTCTCCAGCCCGATCGTAATAACCGTCGCCGCCCTGTTTATGGTGGGTGGAGCTGTGCTGCAAACCGGCCTGGCAGATACCATCAGCCAGCGGATTATTGCCCTGGCAGGGAAAAGCACTTTTCGCCTCTTGATCATCATCATGGGAACGGTGGCACTGATGTCTGGTTTTATCAGTGATACAGGAACTGTGGCCGTGATGGCGCCGGCGATCATCAGCATCGGCAGAAAGAAAAACATCAGCCCCTCAAAATTGCTGATTCCCTTATCCTACGGGGCGCTGCTGGGCGGATCGATGACCCTGATCGGGACTCCACCAAACATCATTGTCAGCGACCTGCTGATTGAAAATGGTTATCAGGCTTTTCAATTTTTCGATTTCACCCCCATCGGGTTTAGCTTACTCCTCACAGGAATCGCCTTCATCACCCTCACCAGCCGCTGGCTTCTGCCGGACTACCGTCCCAGCAGAGAATTCCAGCGAGTTGACTCCCCTGAAGAACTTGTCCAGCTGTATAAGCTCCCTGATGACCTCTTTAGATTGCGTGTCAGAGGTCATTCGCCTCTGATCAATCAAACAATCCAGGAGGCAGACCTCCGGAACAACTTCCAGATCACCATCCTGGAAATCCTCCGCCAGCAATCACCAAAATCAATTGCCCGGATGGGTGATAAAGAAATTCTGGTCACGGATGATCAACCTGAAAAAATCACGCCTTCTCCCGCGACCACCATCCAATCCGGCGATATATTAATCTGCCAGGGAAAAACCGGGGACATCAGCCTGGCTGCAGCCAGGCTCAACCTTGGCGTTCAACCTGCAGAAGCAGAAGACCAAAAGTCCCTGGTCAACAATGAAGTCGGAGTCGCGGAAGTGCTGCTGCCGCCCCGCTCCCGACTGATTGGAAAAACCCTGACATCCTCCCGATTTGGCAGCCTCTACAAAATGACCGTCCTGGGCATCAACCGTCCGGGAGCGGAAAAAGAACTTTCCTTGAAGAACACCCGTTTACAGTTTGGGGACACCCTCTTTGTGCAGGGTCCGTGGAAAAACATTGCCGATTTACAAGATATGCGGCGGGATTTTGTGGTCGTAGGGCAGCCGGAAGCTCTGAAGGGTTCTCTCCCCCGATCAAAAATGATCCTGGCCGGTTTGATCCTGACAGCCATGCTGGTGATGCTGATCACCAACTGGCTGCCGCTTTCCACCACCGCCATGCTGGCAGCCTTTCTGATGGTCATCACCGGTTGTCTGGAAATGAAAGAAGCTTATAACGCTGTAGACTGGAAAAGTATCATTCTCATTGCCGGGATGCTGCCCATGACCACTGCCTTACAAAAGGTAGGCCTGGTAGATATGAGCTCCGCCTGGATGGCAGATACGCTGGGAACCATGGGCGTGATTCCCATCCTGGCCACCCTGTTCCTTGTTACCTCGCTATTCACCCAGGTAATCTCCAACACAGCCACCACCGTGTTAATCGCTCCCGTCGCACTCTCCCTGGCCGTGAACCTTGGCTACCAACCACAACCCTTTTTACTTCTGGTTGCCTTTGCGGCCTCAACAGCTTTTGCTTCCCCCGTGGCCTCACCCGTGAACACACTGGTAATGGGAACGGGGAATTATCGCTTCCGGGATTACCTGAAAATCGGAGGGCCGCTGATCCTGTTGTCCATGCTGGTCATATTAATCATTCTCCCCCTGCTCTGGCCGCTTCGCTGATTTTTTTCTGGGGTGCTGCCAGGCGAAACCCAGTTATCCTCAAATAAAAATATCCGAAAATCAATCTTCACCCCCTGGGTTCCCGGGAAGAAGAAGCAGTTTCATTGATCTTAAATTTGGCCAGAGCCAGGGCTGAACCTGTCCAGATCAAGACCATCCCCGGCATGATCATCCGGTTAAACCCGGTATTCAACCACCAATCTAATTCATGAACCTGGTCAAAGGAAAACACATAATACAGGGCAATTATCAACCCGGTCCAGAGCAATCCAGGTGTCCAAAAGTCGTAAATTTCCTTCCCCCCGGCCCCCGGTTTAACAAGGAATAAAAATCCGGCCAGCAGAAAAACAAAACCGCTCACCCCCCAGGCCTGGAAATTTAGTCCTTGAGTGAAAAAATAGTTCAAGATTTTCCCCAACTCAGAGAAATGAATACGCCCTGAAAATATCTCCTGGCTGGCACGGGCAAGATTGCCTTCCAGAGCATCCGCCTCAGGATAAAATGTGCTTTTGGTGACGAGCCAAGTTAACCATAAGACCACCGGCACTGAGATAACGGGCAGTAATTCCCGGAAGCTACACCGTTTTTGTCCCCTGAGCATCCTCCCCGCAATTACAAGCAAAAAAGTTGTCCCCAGCCAGAAACCTTCCGGACGGGTCCATCCAGCCAGGGCAATCAGGATTCCCACAGTCAGCCGGGCACCCCACCCTGAGGATCGTTCGTTCCTGGATGCCGCCCAGCTCCACAAAACTGCGCCGCTAACTAAATAAAAGGTCAGCGGCAGGTTTGCATAACCAATCCTGGCATGGCGCGCCATCACCGGCATCGTAGCCAGAACCAGAGTGCTTAATCCAGCAAAATGAGGAACCATTTTTTCCTTTAGATATCCATAGACTACCAGGAGCAGGCTGAGGTAATAAACTGGAAAAATCATTTTCGAGGCAGGCAATGTTTCCCCAAATGTATCTTGCAGTAATCCAAATAACAGCGGAATGTGCAGAGGATATTCCGTCGTGTTCGTCCCCCGGGTGACGCCGTCTAACCCCTCAGCCGCCAGCCCCGCGCCCTTCGCGCCCCACAACACATAAGCATCCGTGGCATGAACTCCAGATCCCACAGCGAGGAAAATAAACAGCCCTCCCAGAAGGAGGATCAGGATCAACCAGATGTCTGGCTGTTTTAATTCCCCCAAAAGCAGGGGGATTTTCCCTGTTGAAACATTTTTCTTGAGAGCCAGACCGGCGGTCAGGAGCAAAATCAAGCCCAGGGAAAGAAACAGGATGAGGGACAGGTCGCTAACCCACCCTGAAAGAAGGAGCAAATAACCACTGATAGAAACCAAGCCCATCACCATCCCATATCCGATCCCCACCCGCGACCAGGCTGGCAGGGAGGGTAGGACCAGGGAAACATCGAGAAAACCGAGCATCAAAATCAGGAGAAAGAGTAATAAAGGAAGGAGTATTTCCCCGGTAAACAATCTGAAGTTAAGTCCATCCCCAAAACTTTTCCCCCCACCCGACCCCTGTTCGGGACCATAAACTCCCCAGGTATCATTGTGCATGCGCACGTTCGTTTCCTGATCCCGGATTTCCGCCCCGGGGAATCGATCCAGACCCATAATCAAAATATAGGTTTGATCCGCCCCTATAAAACCACCCCCGCACGCCAGGGTCTGGCAGTTCCGGATCTCCCGGGGAGCGAGGAAAAACTCCATAGCCGGGGTATTTGCCAGCGTCCACATGCTGACTTCTTCCGGGGGCAGAATCACCGTCCCCGTCTCAGGAATTTGCTCCCGGAGAAACAGCACATAATCCGCAAAGTTTATGCTGCGGGCAAAGCGCGCTCCCCGCCAGATACCCGGCTTATCCAGCGACTGCACGATCCCTTTGCCAAAGGAAAGGACATCGGGAACGACAAAAAACAAGTTTAGGAAAATCAAAGAAACTAAAAACAAGATGATGAAATACTTACTCTGGTATTTCATATCTTTTCCCGCAAATGATTAATAATCAGAAACAGGAACAATCCTTCTTTATTCTGATTGAGAGCTACCATTTTCTTCAGGCTCACCCTGCAATTCTCCACCACCCCACGAAAAGAACAGAACTCAGTCAATCATTCTTCCCGCAAATGGGGGAAGAGCAGCACTTCACGGATGGTCGGCTGATCGGTCAGCAGCATCACCAGACGATCCACCCCCATCCCGAATCCGCCGTTGGGCGGCATTCCATAACGCATCGCCCGGAGATAATCCTCATCCAGCGGATGATGTTCATCCTCATCCTTGGCATAGGAACGTCCCATCTCCAAAAAGCGCTTTTCTTGATCCAGGGGGTCATTCAGCTCGGTGAAAGCGTTGCATAATTCCATCCCTCCCATAAATCCCTCAAACCGTTCGACAGTGGAGGGATCTCCGGGAGTACTTTTAGCGAGCGGAGAGATTTCCCGGGGGTAATCGTACAAAAAGGTAGGCTGAATAAAACTGGGCTCCAGATAATGGCCGAGCAAATCATCAATCAGCTTACCCCGCGACGCTGTCGGATCGAATTCCACATCCAGCCCTTTCATGGCCTCTGCCAGGGAGTTAGCTGAATCATGTTCAGAAATGTCAATTCCCGTCGCATCCAGTAAACCCTGTCGAAGTTCTACTCGCTTCCAGGGGGGGCTGAGGTCAATTTCCTCACCCTGATAGGTGAATTTCCTGGTCCCCAAAACCTGCTCCCCGACAAACACCAGCATTTGCTCGGTTAATTCCATCACATCCCGATAATCCGCATAAGCCTGGTAAAACTCGAGCTGGGTAAATTCAGGGTTATGTTTGAAAGAAACCCCTTCGTTTCGGAAATCCCGCCCGATCTCATAGACCCGTTCAAAACCACCCACTAACAACCTTTTTAAATAAAGCTCAAAGGAAATCCGCAGATAAAGGTTCTGTTTGAGCTGATTGTGGTGGGTGACAAAGGGTTGTGCAGCAGCTCCACCGTATATCGGCTGCAGCACAGGAGTTTCAACTTCCAAAAAGCCCCGCGCATCAAGGAACGTCTGCAGAGCCCGGATAATTTGAGTCCTGGTACGAAATGTTTTCCGGACCTCGGGGTTCACGGCCAGGTCCGCATAACGCTGCCGGTAGCGGGTCTCAGGGTCTGAAAGGGTGGCATGCTGAACCACTTCCCCATCTACCACCTCATCCTTGGCAGCCGGAAGCGGAGTTATCGCCTTGGCCAGCATCTTAAACTCTGCAATCCAGACGGTAATTTCCTCCGTCCGGGTGCGAAAAATCTTTCCTCCAGCCTGGATAAAATCCCCCAGATCAAAACGATCATCAAAAAATTTTACCCGCTCTTCTCCGATATCGTTCGCCCGGAAAAACAACTGAATCCGGCCTGTTCCATCTTCAATATCCGCAAAGGTGATTTTTCCCATCGGGCGCATGGACCGGATCCGGCCGGCCAGCACCACCTGAATCTCTTCAGCCACCCCATCTTCCTCTGCTGTCAGAAATTCCTCTTTCGCCCCCTGAATTGTATGGGTTCTTTCCACCCGTCCGGGATAAGGTTCAATGCCCTCCTCCCGCAGTTTTTTTAGTTTCTCTAAACGAACTTTCTCCAGGTTTGAATACTTGGCCATAACAGCTTCCTTTTGATTAAAAAAAACCCGTGCGGATAGTTCAGCGCACGGGTGAGGATCGTTACCTATCCGTTTTAACCTATATCCAGAATTTTCACTTTGAAAACTCCGCCGGGCGCTAGCACATCTACTTCATCCCCTTTGGAATGACCCAACAAGGAGCTGCCCAGAGGAGATTCGTTGGAAATTTTACCTTCTGTGGGATCCGATTCTGGCCTCCCCACAACCGTATAGGTTTCTTTTTCTCCGTCCGAGGATTTGATCGTAACCCGGGTTCCAATCTGAACGACATCGGTTTCTTCCAGAGTATCCACAATTTTAGCTTGCGCGAGGATATCCTTCAAGTATTGAATCCGCCCTTCTACAAAAGCCTGGGCATTTTTCGCCGATTCCACTTCCACGTCGGCATCAACACCCAGCGGGCTTCCATCCAGGGCTTCCCTCAGTCTCTCAGCAACTTCTTGCCGTTTTTCTGACCGAAGATAATCTAATTCCTTTTGAAGTTTATCATATCCTTCTTGAGTTAAAAATGAGGATGGCATATATCTTTCCTATTATAAGTGTTTCGGCTTAGTATTAACAGCAAAAGAGCTTTTAAGGGACATCGTCCAATCCAAAAAGCCCTTCCTGTTCCGTTAAAGTGCCGCTATTCTATCACATCCATACCAGGATCGCAAGGCAGACTGATTTCAAAACCCTGATCTCCATCCGGCCTAGCTCTCACTGAAAGGACACCAGAGGTCCAGCTGATCACCAGGTTCAACGATCTGTTTGATTTCTTCCCGGTAAATTTTTTCGTTTTCCCAGAAAGTGTCGATCTGGGACTGATAAGCAAGACCAGCTTGCTGCCAGCGCTGGATCCCGGCCGCACTCAGGGTGTAGCTTTTCGCCTTCCATTCCCCCGAACGCTGTAAGTGTTCCCGTATCTGTCTCCCCTCCTCCTCACGCAGATAGGGGAAATCGGCATAATAAAATATTTCCCGATCCAAACGGGAGGCAGCTTTTCTGGTTAATTCGTGATCAACATGGTTCCCGATCCCCAGAGGAGCGACCACAACAGCGGGAGTGGACAACAATCCCTCCAGCTGCTCAGCAAGAGAATTAATCAGCCCTTCTTCCCGGGGGTCCAACCCCCCAAACAGGGATTCTTCGTCCTCATAAAAAAACCTTCCTTTCCGGGAAGATTTACGATAGACAGCGTCCGGAAGGGAAAGAGGAAGTGGCTCGGCATTCAGCATCCGGCAGGCCTGCTCATCCTCTTTTCGTCGCACCGCGACAGGATTTTCTCCCGCCTCCCATGATTGATGAATCTCCTGCGCGAAATCGGATAATTCTCCCTGGTCAGGAGCGCCACCGCAGATTGTAACAACCACAACCCGGCCGCCTGCCTGAGCCTGTTCCCAGACCAGTCCCCCACAGGAAAAAACAACATCATCGTAATGCGGAGATAAAAAAAACCAATCCATGAGGTTCCTTCCTTACCGGGGTTCAGATTCCACCTCTACCCACATCTGGGTGCCGTCTGGAACTACGGAAATTGTACCATTATGATCCGTCCTTAACAGTGAAAAACCACCCAGTCAGTCCAGCAGAACGCGGTCAGGAAGTCCTTAATCATCATCAGATGCCACCGATAATATAATCAGCTGCGGGTTGATATTATCCATCCACTTCCAGGGATTACTTTACTGGCGGCCGTTATCCGCCAGTAAGTCAAATTTCGCCGGACCTCCGCAAGCGCTCTGCCTGAACACGGACTTTGATCGCTTGATCTCTCCGGTCGGGAGAACTGATCACCCTTCCCGTAAGATAGACAACCTCGCGGTTTTCCGCATAATCCAAGGATGAAAGCAAGATCCTGAAAATCTGGGAGGTCAGAACGCTAGCGGACCACACCCAGGACAAAACAAAATAAATAAACCAGCGTCAGCCCCAAAGGCAGTGGGAATTCCCGTTCCGGACAGCGGATAGAAAACAACCCATACAACCCGGAAACAACGCCGGCACCCAAGGCCGCCGTCAACCACCACGTACTCAGTTTCCAGGGAAAACAATCCGCAGAAACAATTCCTCCGAAGTAGGCGACGGTCAGCCAGATTAACGCCATTTCCACCCTGATGAACACCCAAAACTGGGAATGGATAGATGATCCGCTGTTCTGATTCCCCCGGTGGACTGCGGCGAAGCGTTCCCAGTAATTAAAAATTTTTATCGATAGCTTTGACGATGAAGACCCTGATCGTAAAATCCCCCGTACTGTCAATGAAGCAAAGAATAACCGCTCAACCCAGGTCCACCAGCATGAAATTGTCCCGCGGTGTCCGTTTTTCATGGGCCGCCTGCGATGCCCGCCACATCAACTGCTGGGCCAGGATCGCCACAGAAAAGACAAACAGCCGGCGGGGGGTGGGTTCTTCTTGCCGCAGGATGACATCATGGGGAATTTTCAGGCGCAGACACAGTTCCTGGACATCCTCTTCGTCAAATCTCCCCTCGTCCAGATCACGGATAAACCTATTTCTGATATGCCAGATATGCACCAGGTCATGATATTCTTTTTTGCTGATCAGGCCAAAACCATAGGCGGCTTTAATTCGGGCTTCGAAAGTTCCCAGCGGATTCTCCTCCCCCAGTAGCATTTTCGATACCCTGGCATCATCAATGATAAAACAATCCAACAGCCGGCCCAGATGAGTATTTAAATAGGTTGTTCCCAGAATTGCCACCGATCGATCACTCTTATGCTGAAATTCCTTCACTAATTTTTGCCATTCCCGCAGCTTCTGAGAGGTCTTTTTGACCATAATTGATTTCCTCACCATGAATTCCCTACACTCGGATCTGTCAATAATTATACCTGATTCGTTTTCCTTTCCCAGCTTTTTCCCAAGCTGGAATCATAAAGATCAACGGCAGTCCATGAATATCCGTTCAAATTCTCTCAGAAAGGACTCCGCCAATCTCGGGTCATAGATGATCAGGGTGTTTTCATCATTTTTGGTTCCATCACTGCTGGTAAAATTTTAAGATCCCACAATTACCGCCTGTTCATCAAGCTGACCTTTTTATTCAACGCTCAAACAGCGCAGCAGGATTTTCCGGAGATGCGGGGAACTCCGGTGTTCAAATACATAAACTCCCTGCCAGGTTCCCATGGCCAGTTTTCCTCCTTCGATGGGAATACTGAGACTGGTGGCAGTCAGAATAGAACGCATATGGGAGGGAGAATCGTCGCTCCCCTCCAGGGTATGGCGGTGCCAGGCCTGATCTTCCGGGACCAGCTTGTCCAGAAAAGTTTCCAGGTCCTGCCGGGCCGTGGGATCATAACTCTCACTGATGATCAGGGAAGCGCTGGTATGAAGGATGAACAAATGGCACATCCCGGAATTCATCCCCCAGTTCTGGATCCTCCGGTTGATCTTTTTAGTAAATGGGAAAAGACCTTTCCCCCGGGACTGCACTTCTATCTGGTCTCGATACCATTCCACTGCTTAACCTCCTGGACATATTCTCATTGTAACGCATCAGACAAAAATTAAACTAAAAAGAGCAGCCTTTTTCAGCTGCTCTTTTTTCTATTTACTTTTTAGATTACTTAGAAAAGGCTGTCAGAATCATCTCCGAAGTCATCGTCTTCGTCTTCGTCTTCATCGCCGAAAGCTGAAACGCTGGAGCTCTCACCCAGGGTATTAACTTCCTGAGCTTGGGGTCCCTTTTCGCTTTCTACGACATCAAACTCAACCCGCTGACCTTCGTCAAGCGTTTTGAAGCCTGTCCCAGTGACCGCACTGTAATGAACGAAGACATCGCCTTCTCCATTATCGCGCTCAATGAAACCATAACCTTTTCCTGCGTTAAACCATTTCACTGTTCCGGTCTCACGCTCTGCCATAATAAATCTCCTTCGTACTAATGTGATATGAACTTAGCAGGGCGTTCCCCCCTACGTTCCAAACAAAGAATTGCTCAAGAACCAAACGTTCTGCTACTGCAGCAAGTTGTAATGGACTTACTACAATATGTTAATATAGCATGATCTTTTCCCAGCGTCAACACGAAAATTGCATTTGTTCAGACAAGCTCCCTGGCGAAACCTCTTTTCCCCTGCTGGAGTTTTAGTAACCTATGCACAATCTCCAATTCTTATTGGATCGTACACTCACCGAAATAGTTTTCCAACCAAACCAAAGGAGATATAATTTAAGCAGTGACCCGGGACGCTCCAAATGATCACTATCATGAAACCAATCAACACCGCCCTGATCCTAATCCTTTTCGCTCTGAGCTTTTTTGTCCTCGCCGGCCAGGCTCAGGAACACCCTGCCCCGGTGCTGGTCCTGAACCTGGAAGGACCGCTCACCCCTGCCATGAGTGAATACCTTCAACGGGGAGTCACAACGGCAGAACAGGGGGATTATCAGGCCCTGATCCTTCAACTAAACACACCCGGAGGCAGCATCACGCATATGCAGCGCATGGTTTCAATCATCCGGTCCAGCCAGGTGCCGATCATTGTCTTCATTTCCCCCCGGGGCGCCATCGCCGGAAGTGCGGGAACCATCATAACTCTGGCGGGGCACCGGGCCGCGATGGCGCCAGAAACAGCCGTTGGAGCTGCCAGCCCGGTAGGATTTCAAGGTGAAGATTTGGGGGAAACAGCCCGTTCTAAAACCGAAGAGATCATCAAGGCCCAGATTCGCACCCTGGCAGAAACCAGGGGAAAGCGAGCGGTTGCTTTTGCTGAACAAACCGTGGAAACCGCCCAGGCAGCCACCGCCCGGGAAGCCTTTCAGGTGGGATTGATCGATTACCTGGCAGCGGATATCCCCGACCTGCTGGGCCAACTGGATGGAGACGGAATTCAGGTGTCGGGAAAAACCATCCTGCTGTCCACCAACAACGCCCGCGCAGACCATTTGAAACTCTCTCTGATTGAACAGCTGCTGCAGCTGCTCACCGACCCCAACATCCTATTCATCCTGATCACTATCGGCGTTCAGGCTATCTTAATTGAGCTCAGTCATCCTGGTGCCTGGGTTCCGGGATTTGTAGGCGCTGTCTCTCTGGCGCTGGCTGGATACGGACTGGGAATTTTATCCGTGAACTGGTTTGGATTAATCTTTCTGGTCATCGCCTTTGTGCTCTTCGTCCTGGACCTCAAAGCTCCGACCCATGGGGCATTAACCGCAGCCGGTGTCGGGGCATTAATCATCGGCGCCCTGGTGCTGTTCAACTCTCCGGGCACCCCTGAATTCCAGCGGGTATCCATTGCCCTGGTTCTGATCAGCTCCCTGCTCACTGGAGGCGTATTCGGGGTGGTGACAACCTTCGCCCTGCGGGCTCAGCGGTCTCCTATTTTAACGGGCAGGGAAGCCCTATCCGGAAAAAAGGGATTTGCCCGGAGCAGAATTTCCCCCCTGGAAAAGGGTCAGGTTCAAATTGCTGGAGAAAGGTGGAGCGCCATCCTCGCGCCGGGGGAAGAGGAAATATTCCCGGGGGATCAAGTGGTAATTACCGGGACCAGTGGGAACTATGTAGTGGTCCAAAAAATTGAGTGACCGCGGCAGCAAACCCGGGAGACCGGGTCCGATAAATTATCGGGTCCGACGATTTGAGGACAAAAAAGAGAAGCGGGGAAAATCCCCTTACAGGGAGTTGATTGCCGAGAGGATATCTTCTGTCACGTGGTCAATGGGCTGGTCTCCATCGATCTCAATCAGCAGGCCCCGGGTACGATAATAATCTATCAAAGGACTGGTTTGCTCCCTGTACACATTTAAGCGCTGGCGCACAGTCTCTGGTCGATCATCTTCACGCTGGTAAAGTTCCGCCCCATCAACATCACAGACCCCCGGCTGCTCAGGAGGATAAAACTTAACGTGATAAGATCGCCCGCACACAGGACAAATCCGGCGTCCGCTCAACCGCTCAACCAGCACTTCATCCGGAACCGAGAAGTACAACACCCCGATCAGTTCCTTTTTACTTTTCGCCAGCAGTTCATCAAGGGCTTTAGCCTGAACTATGGTCCGGGGAAAACCATCCAGCATGGCCCCCTTTTTTGTGTCTTTCCGGCTGATCCTTTCCGCGACCATGTCAATTGTCAGCTGGTCAGGTACCAGGTCCCCGCGGTCAATATAACTTTTTGCCCGGCTGCCTAAATCAGTTTCTCGGGAAATGTGATCTCGAAAAAGGTCCCCGGAGGCAATGTGGGGAATACCCAGTTCTTCCTGGATCCGATCCGCCTGGGTACCCTTTCCGGAAGCTGGAGGTCCCAGGAGTATGATAATTATTGGCTTTTCAGCCATACCAATTCTCCCTGGTAAGTGAATGTGATCTCTATGTGGTTAATTGTCTATTCAGTCTTGCCTGACCCAGCCAGGCCATACTTTCTGGTCCAAGTATAGCATAAGGATAAACTTTTAGAATATTTCTCAAGGAGATGAATTTGCTCCCCTTTCCAATCCCGAAAACAGGGAGGTGACCCCCCTCCGACGGGGAATTCTTTCATACTTCCCGGTGGAACAAACACCACAAAAGTTAAGATTTCTGATTTAAGTGAGGAAAGGCCTCCAGACTAACCTCCCTGACATGATTGCTCTGATTGACAGGGAAAAAGGTTTTTCTCCCCGGCTGTTACCGATTATCTGCTGGAAATCACCCTGCCCCTGATCATCGAAGGGGAAGGAGATTTCTTCGCTGTTGGAATCAACCCCTCCAACCCGGAGAACCAGACGGTCGATCTTCAGGTCCTCTACCGGGAAACTATCGACCTGGCCCGGATCCTTAAGGCCGAGTCCTGAGCCTGGAGACTGGATGCCGGATGCCCCCGATTCTGGATTCAGAACTCTCTCCCTGATTAAACGCGTCCTTGTTATTCACCCATTCCCGGGAGCCCGGTCGATCATCATCGGCCCTGGTAGTTCGTTTAAACTCACAAAGGCAGCGCTGAAGACGCTGCCTTTGTGAGTTTTCTGTTTGATTTTTCAGGATCAGCAGCCGTCTAAACAATCCAGCGCTTCTTGAGCTTCCTTGCGAACAATATACGCTCGATCCCAATCAAATTGCTGGTCCACGCCTAAAAGCAGCTCGCAGGTTTCCCGGCATTTTTCCAATTCCTCTTTATTCAAATGCCCGAACCTGGCCAATTTCCCGTAGCTGCGGATGGCCTTCGAGCGCACCCCGGCGCTGGGATCAGACAAATTTTCCTGGATTTCGTCCAGCATCTCTTTTTTATATTCTTCAGGTAAATCTTCCGGGGGTATGTGTTCCACAAAATTTCCCAGAGCCCGGACAGCTGTATCCCGCAGCTCGGTATCATCCGCCCGGGACGATTCCAGGGCATACTCAAAAGCTTTGATCACCTGGGGGGATTTAATTTTCCCCAGGGCATAGAGGATAAAAATCTGGCACTCAGACTCTTCTTCCTCACAGATCGCTTCCAGGAGAGGATCAATGGCCGCTTCTCCCACCCGGCCGATGGCATGACCGATGGTCAGCTGAGCCTTCATATCTCCAGCGTCCAGCGTCTTTAACAAAATGGGAACGACAAACTCCCCAAAATCAGCCACCAGGCTGACCGCTTCGTCAATGACATACACCTGATCCGGATGATCAAGCAAATCGACATAGAACAATGCCGAAACCATTTCAACCAGCTCCCGGGCGTCTTCCCGATCGGCTTCGGGAAGCACTTCCCGGACCCTGACTAAACCTTCATGCATCTGCTCAGGATCATCACTGGCCAGTAGGAATTTTATTTTAGAATATTTTTTTTCAGTCATAGCAAACTCCTGTGCAATATACAAAGCTGAAATACGTTTCCTTTTCAATCATCACCGGCACCTAAGAAAAAGATTCTATGATCTCACCACCTGCAGATCTATCCGTCCGGCTAGACCATTCTTATCATACCATGACCCCAGCAAAAACCCCGGAATTTTTTAACATCCCTGGCTGATTTTGTGGATTTTCTAATCGCCCCTTTTCCAGACAGAAAACGGCAGCCTGAAGGGAACCATTCTCTGTTTTCTTCTGCCGGCACCCTCTTCCGGCAAACCGGTGTTGAGAAATCAATCCTGCTCCTGCTAAACTGAATCCTGGTTTAGATGACGACTATGTTATGATTGGAATCAAGATTCAAAAACACCGGGTCAGCACTGGTCATTGCCAAAAACCAACTTTTCGGGTACATATAGCTGTAAACCGGCAGAATATTCTCCAATCGAGACACACATGCCTGATAAACAAAACCAATCAGAAAATAAGCCGGGGTCCCATCTTCCTCCCCTTCCCTCCATCAGGATGGAAAAGAAGAAGTTATCCGATTCGGTCTACAACATTATCTCAGATTACATCGTCAATGGGCAGCTCAAACCCCGGCAGCGGCTGCGGGAAGCGGAAGTTGCCGAAGGACTCAACGTCAGCCGCACGCCGGTCCGGGAAGCCTTTGCCCGGTTGGAAGCACAGCACCTGCTGGAACGGGATGCCACAGGTGCGTATCTGGTCTCCGCCTGGAATCGGGAGCGGCTGCAGGAATTAGCCTCCGTGCGAAGCACCCTGGAAGCCCTGGCTGTTCGCCTGGTCTGCAGCACCATGATCCAGGAAGATTTCGATCACCTTCAGAACCTGATCAACCAGATGGAATCTGCCTTTGACCGGGGAGATTATGAAGCCCTCATCCAGCTGGATATTGAATTTCACAGCTACCTGTGGTCAAAGACCGAACACACCATCCTCAATGACCTTCTGGACAGCATCAAGACCCAGGTGCTTTATTTCATGTACCTGACCCGACCCGGGGATGAAGAAGAGTATGCTGAAATGCATCAGGCTTTATTGGATGTGATCAAATCCAAAAATCAGGAAAAGGCGGTCAGCCTGATAGAAGAACACATCCTGGACACCGCTGAAAAAGCCATCCAGGAATTAGAAAAAATCTCCTGACCCCGGCCGCCAACCGGGAAGCAGGGGGATCAACAAACCCAGCTTCAACCTAAAATTCAGCGTCGATCTGCTGCTTTCCTCCAGTCAAATCCCTTACAACCTCATCCCAGCGCACCCAGGGCTAATATTCCGCCTTCCCTCCGCGGCAGGAAAAATTTACTTTTAAAAAGGGAGGATCAACCCGTTGACAACCCGGAAAACAAATGCTAGTATACCGGTATACTTAACTTTGGCGGCTGAATTATTGCCAATAACTTAATCAGGAAACCGACCCTCCTGCTAAACCAAGATAAAGTTTGCTTACCACCCACCCTCGCCGCAGATTGAAACTAATAGAAAACCAGCCTTTATCCTTTATCGTTTGCTTACCGGTGCTCACTCAGAACACTGCCTGGTGATGCTAATTACCGAACACCACGGCCAATCACACCAGCCTCAATGAAAAAGGAGGGCCCAGATTTCAAATTATTCAATCTCTACCCTACCATTTACCATCCACCAATCAAGATAAAGGAGAAGCGAGAATGAAGAAAGGTTATCTCATATTACTGAGTTTACTGGTCGTGATGGGGCTGACCCTCAGCGCCTGTCAGCCGGCAGAACAGGAAGCTCCATCCGAGCCAGTATCCGTCGAAGAAGAAGCTGCCCCCGCAGAAGAGGACCAGGACGTCGAAGAAGAAGAGCAGGTCGAAGTTGAAGAAGAAGCCGCGGAACCGAAAATACTTCGGATTCGGCTCTACGGAGATATTCAAAATCTGGATCCCGCCTTCCGGATTTCCGAAAACGACGAAGTGGTATCCAACGCTGTGATGAACGGACTGGTCCGCTACTGCCCCAACTCTTATGAGCTCTGCAACCAGCTGGCTGAAGAGATCGAACAGTCTGAGGACGGCTTAGAGATCCGCTTTAAGCTGCGCGAGGGTGTGATGTGGCACGACGGCTATGGCGAGCTGACCACTGAAGACGTCAAATTCTCCTACGAACGGTTCATCGACCCTGACCTGAGTGCGGATTATGCCGACGACTGGGCCACCCTGGATTACGTGGAAATCATTGACGACTACAACGGGATCATCCACCTGACCGAACCTTATGCCCCCTTGTGGAACTCCACCATGCCGGTCAACAGCGGCAACATCATCAGTAAAAAATACGTGGAAGAAGTTGGGCTGGAAGGCTTCGCTACCAACATCATCGGAACCGGTCCGTACCTCTTTGAAGAATGGCGCCCGCAGGAAATGGTCATCCTCAAGAAAAACCCCGCTTACTGGGGAGAAGAACCCTACTATGATGAGATTCAGCTCATCCCCATCGAAGACGATAAAGCCGCTGAAGTAGCTCTGGAATCCGGAGACCTCGACTTTGGTCTGATCAGCATCGCCTCTGTAGAACGCTTTGAAGAAAACGCTGATTTCGGGGTCTGGTCAAAACCTTCGCTTCGTTACAGCTGGGTGGGCATAAACGTTCAACATCCTAAACTGCAGGATCCCAATGTGCGCTGGGCCGTGATTTACGGAATTGATGTGGACAGCATCATCCAGGCTGCCTATATGGGCAAGGTCGAACGTCAGTGCACCCTGATCCCCCCGGGATTGGTCGGACACTGGGAAGACGCCCCCTGCTACGAACGGGATGTAGAGAAGGCCAAAGAGTATCTGGCCGCGGCCGGACTGGAGTCCATTGACCTGCGGTTGGATTTACAGGACACGGCAATGGACCGCATCTGGGCGGAAATCATCCAGCAGAACCTGGCAGAAGTGGGCATCAACATCGAGCTCAACCCCATGGATTCCAGCACCTACTGGACAACCACTTTCGGCGAGCAGGCAGCTGAAAACAACGAACTGATGGTCAGCGGCTACTCCATGCAGAACGACCCCGCCTGGGCCACAATGTGGTTCACCTGCGACCAGGTCGGCGTCTGGAACGCCATGTCCTGGTGCAGCGAGGAATACGACGAGCTGCATCAAGAAGCCATGGTCACCCTTGATACCGATAAGCGGCACGATCTCTACGTGGAAATGCAGAAGCTGTGGGATGAAGCTGCCCATACCGTCTGGGTCACCCACGGGGTTCGCGTTTATGGTTATGACCTGGGAATTTCCCCGGCGACTACGCCCAACGGGAAGCCTCAGGTAGAATTCTTCACAGCAGCTGAATAACACCTGCTGCCCGGTAATGACATCCCATCTGGAGCCTGCCCCGGGGCAGGCTCCAGATAAATACTGTCCCCCCGGCCCGTATTTACTTCAGTAAAGGAAGGATCATCCGATGCGCAATTATTTGCTCAAGCGCTTGTTCATGACCTTGCTGGTCCTGGTCCTGGTTACCATCTATCTCACCCTTTTAGTCCATATTGTTCCCGGTGACCCCGCAAAAAGCCTGCTCGGACCGCGGGCCAATCCCGAGCGCATAGCCAGGATCCGTTCGGCCATGAACCTGGACAAACCTATCCTCCAGCAAATCAAAATTTCACTGGTCAACCTGGTGCGGGGAGATCTGGGAACGGACATCTTCACCGGGCGGAGGATCAGCATGTTGATCAAATCCGCTCTCCCCCATACGCTGATTCTGGCCTGGACCAGCCTGTCCCTGGCAGTCATCCTGGGCATCCCCCTGGGAGTATACTCCGCCACCCATCCCGATTCCTGGCTGGACCGGTTCACCGCCATTATTTCCATTTCTTTCATCACCGTACCCTCCTATGTCGGGGGCCTATTCTTGCTGCTGATTTTCGCTGTCAACCTGCAATGGATGCCGGCGATCGGTCTGGGCGATAAAGGGAATTGGCTCGATTACCTTCAACACCTCGCCCTGCCCGCTGTTGCCCTGGCCATCACCTGGGTGGGTTATCTGGCCCGGTTGGTCCGGGCCAGTCTGCTAGAAGTGCTCAATCAGACCTATATCCGGGCGGAAATGGCTGCCGGCATCCCGCTGCGGAAAATTTACTACCAGTATGCCCTGAAAAACGCCCTGATCCCTACCGTGGCCGTTCTCGGCGTGGGGATCGGAAACTTGATGGCCGGGGCGGTTTTTGTGGAGCTGATTTTCACCCGGCCGGGGATGGGTACCCTGATCTACAACGCCATTCAAGCCCGGAACTATCCGGTCGTCCGGGCAGGTGTCCTGGTCGTTGCCTTCCTGTTTGTGGCAGCAAACCTGCTCGCAGATATCCTTTACACTTACCTGGATCCCCGCATCCAGCTGGGAAAAGTTAGAGGTTAGTATGGAATTTAGAGCCAGATCCACTTCCCGTTATCAGCAGCTGCTTGACCGACTTCCCGTCCTGGGAGATGTGCTGCGCCGCCCGCTCGGCGCCCTGGGGTTTCTGATTGTCTTCCTCTTTCTGATGTTGGTCGTCTTTGCCCCCCTCCTAGCTCCCTATGGTTTCGCCGCTCAGGACATCCCCAGCATGCTCCAGGGGCCATCCCGTGCCCATTGGTTAGGAACCGATCACCTCGGCCGCGATCTATTATCGCGCCTGATCTACGGTTCCCGGATCGCGCTGGGGGTTGCCCTCCCTTCGGTTTCCGCTGCCCTGTTTTCTGGCTTAACCATTGGTCTGATCGCCGGTTACGCAGGCGGGATCATCGATGACATCACCCTGATCATCCTGGATTCCGTCCAGGCTTTTCCCGCCGTGATCCTCGCCCTGGCCATCCTGGCCCTGCTCGGTCCCTCTTTGACCAATGTCATGCTGGTCATCGCCATTACCTGGACGCCGGGTTACGCCCGCATCGCCCGCGCCCAGGTGCTGCGCACGAAACAGGAACCTTATATCGAGGTCGAGCGGTCGCTGGGAGCCACCCGGTTCCGGATATTATTCTTCCACATCCTCCCCAACATCATCGCCCCTTTATTAATCCTGGCGGCCATGGACCTGCCGGTCGTGATCACTTTTGAAGCCGGATTGTCTTTCCTCGGCCTGGGCGTTCGACCACCCACCCCCTCCTGGGGTGTGATCCTTTCCGAAGGGTTCAACTATATCCGCCAGACCCCGTGGCCCATCACCTGGACAGGGCTGACCCTGATCATCACCACCCTCGGCTTTACCCTCTTCGGGGAAACACTGCGCGATGTCCTGGACCCCACTCTATCCGGCACGAGGGGTATCTAAAATGACTGCAAATATCTTACAGGTCAAGGACCTGGAAATCAAATATCACACCCGGGAAGGGATCCTGACTGCCATTCAGCAGGCCAATTTTGAGATCAAAAAAGGAGAAATCGTCGGCCTGGTTGGGGAGTCCGGCAGCGGGAAAAGCACGGTAGCTTCGGCCGTGATGCGTCTGCTTCCACCCAACGGCGAAATCAGCGGCGGAGAAATTCTCTTCAACGGACGAGATCTCTCCACCCTCACCCAGGGACAAATGCGCCAGATCCGGGGCAAAGATTTGTCCATGATCTTTCAAGATGCCATGACCAGTCTGAATCCGGTCTTTACCATCGAGCAGCAAATGCTCGATGCTCTGCTCGCCCATCATCCTCCAGAGTCAAACGTGCAGGACCAGGAGCTCCGGAACAAGGCTGTAGAAATGCTGGAACGGGTGGGCATTCCCAACCCCGGCGAACGGATCAAAGAGTATCCCCATCAATTTTCAGGCGGTATGCGCCAGCGGATTATGATCGCTCTAGCGTTGTTATCCAGCCCCAGCCTGCTGGTCGCTGATGAACCCACCTCCGCTCTGGACGTCACCCTGGAAGCTCAAATTTTGGAATTAATCTGCGGCCTGCGGGATGAGCTGAACACCTCCATGCTTTACATCACCCACGACCTGGGGGTGATCGCCCAGATCTGCGACCGGGTGATTGTCATGTACGCCGGCAATATCGTCGAGGCCGGAGACGTCCTCCCCCTATTCGATGACCCCCAGCATCCGTACACCCTGGCCTTGCTCCGTTCTCACCCCTCGCACCGCGTCCGGGAGCGCCGGCTGCTGACCATCCCCGGCCTGGTTCCCAGCTTGCGGGACATGCCTCAGGGTTGTAAATTCGCTCCCCGCTGTGATCTGGCCCGGGACATCTGCCGCCAGGTCGAACCTGATTACTGGCAGGTAGGCCAGCAATCCGTGTACTGTCATGCCCATTCTCCGGCCTGGGAAGGCTCCCCGATAACTTCCCTCCTGGAACAAGAATCAGCTCAACCCCCATCTTCTCCCCGAAGGGACCAACCCGCCAGTGATGAGATCCTGATTCAGACCTGCAGCTTAGATAAACACTTTCATGATCAATCTTCTCTGTTAGATCAAATCCTCGGTCAGCAGGCCGGTTCTGTAAAAGCAGTCTCCGAAGTGGATCTTAACATCCGCAAGGGAGAAACACTCGGCCTGGTTGGTGAGTCAGGTTCGGGAAAAACCACCCTGGCCAGGACCATCCTGCGCCTGGTTGAACCCACCCGGGGGAAAATCGTGGTGCTGGAAAACGAAATCAGCGAGCTTTCATTCCGGGAAATCCGCCCCCTGCGCTCTCGAATGCAGATGATCTTCCAGGATCCTTTCTCCAGCCTCAGCCCCCGGATGAAAGCTTCAGACCTGATCCTCGAGCCTTACCGCATCCACCGCGTTCCTCCCCAGCAGCGGAAATCTGTGGAAGAGCTGTTAGCCATGGTCGGACTGGCCCCCGAGCAAGCAGATAAATATCCCCACCAATTATCCGGCGGCCAGGCCCGGCGGCTGGGAATCGCCCGCGCGCTGGCCCTGGAACCGGCGGTGCTGATGGCCGATGAGCCCACTGCGGGGTTGGATGTGTCGGTTGCGGCCGGTATTCTCAATCTGCTCAAAGAACTGGGGGAACGCCTGGACCTCACCTATCTGATCATCTCCCACAACCTGAACATCATCGGATTTATCTCCGACCGCGTGGCGGTGATGTACCTGGGAAGGATCGTGGAGCTGGCGGAAACTGAAAAGCTGTTCAATCACCCTCAGCACCCCTATTCCGAAGCGTTAATGTCTGCCATCCCTGTCCCCGATCCCCGGCAGCGGGACTGCCGGGAACGCATCATTTTAAGCGGGGAAATTCCCAGCCCACGGACCCCACCCTCCGGCTGCCCCTTCCATCCCCGCTGCCGCTATGCTGAAGAACGCTGCCGGGTGGAAGTTCCCCCCCTGCGTGTGGTAGACCAGGACGGTCACCAATCTGCCTGCCATTTTCCTGAGAAAATCAAATCCTGACCCCAGTGGAGAAAAAACCCTCATGATCAAAATCAAAGACTCTTTCCCCTGTTCCGTGCGTAAAACTCCCAACACCTGGATCACCATGTCTGACGGATGCCGGCTGGCAGCCACCCTCTGGCTTCCCGAATCCGCGGAAGAAAACCCTGTTCCAGCCATCCTGGAGTACCTTCCCTACCGGAAGGATGACTCCCGCGCAGTGCGCGACTCCTCCTATCATCCCTATTTCGCCGGTCACGGGTACGCCTGCCTGCGGGTGGATATGCGGGGAACCGGAGCATCAGACGGCATCCTGGAAGATGAATACCTGGTCCAAGAGCAGGATGATGCCCTCGAAATAATGGAATGGATTGCGGATCAACCCTGGTGCAGCGGTTCGATCGGCATCGTCGGGATTTCCTGGGGCGGGTTTAACGGCCTGCAAATTGCCGCCCGGCGCCCTCCCCAGTTGAAAGCAGTAATCAGTGTGGCTTCCACCGATGACCGTTATGCAGATGACGTTCATTACATCGGGGGCTGTGTGCTGGGCTCTGATATGTTGAGCTGGGCATCCCGCATGTTTCAGCTCAACGCCCTCCCCCCAGATCCCCTGCTGGTGGGCGACCGCTGGCGGGAGATGTGGTTCAACCGCCTGGAAAACACCCCACCTTACGTGCACACCTGGCTGGCACACCAGACCCGGGATGAATTCTGGCAGCACGGCTCGGTCTGTGAAAATTATGCGGCCATAGAGGCTCCCGTCTACGCGATCGGCGGCTGGGGGGATGCCTACACCAACGCCGTTTTTCGCCTGCTTCAAGGGCTGCCGGGGCCCAAAAAAGGCCTGATCGGACCCTGGGTCCATGAATACCCTCATGAAGCCACACCCCGGCCTGCAATCGGTTTCCTCCAGGAATGCCTGCGGTGGTGGGACCACTGGTTGAAAGGCAAAGAGACCGGGATCATGGATGAACCCCAGTTTCGATTCTGGATCCAGGACGGCGTTCCTCCCTCCCCGCATTACGAGGATCGACCCGGCACTTGGGGAGCCGAAGAAAGCTGGCCCTCACCCCGCCTGCAGCCGGAAACCCTCTTCTTGAAGGGAACCACGCTGGCCCCCGCGCCTGCTGACCCCGAGGAACTCAATATCCGGGGATCACAGTTTCACGGCGCGGAAGCCGGGATCTGGTGTCCCTACGGTGATCCCATCGACTTCCCCCCGGACCAGCGCCGGGAAGACGGCCTGTGTTTGACCTTTGACGCGCCGCCCGCTTCCCAGCCGGTGGAAATTCTGGGTAATCCCCGGGTCTCCCTGGAACTGGCCGCCGATCAGCCGCTGGCCCTGGTTTCTGCCCGCCTGTGCGATGTCTCTCCGGACGGATCCTCCCTGCAGGTCAGCAAAGGGGTGCTCAATCTCACCCACCGGGAAAGCCATCTTCATCCCGAACAGCTGGAACCCGGCAAATTTTATCCGGTTGTCCTTAAACTGGACGCGGCCGGACACCGTCTCCCGGCAGGTCACCATTGGCGCCTGGCCCTTTCCCCTACCTATTGGCCGTTCGCCTGGCCTTCCCCGGAGCCGGTCACCCTCACCATCCGCACGGGTGAAGGGAGCGCGCTGCAGCTCCCGGTTCGTCCGGCCCGACCCGAAGATCAGGCTCTCCCGGATTTTCCAGAACCCGAAAAGAACCGGCCCATGCCCCACAACAAGTTCCGCAAACCCAGCCGCACCCGGCAGATTACCGAAGATGTCGCCCAACGGTCGCTGACCATTGATGACCTCTCCCTTGATGGACACACCCATTTGCTGGAAACAGATCTGGAAGTGTTCAGCGAAAGTGAGGATATCTTTTTCATCTGCGAGGATCAACCGCTTTCTGCTGATGTAACCTGCACCGGGAAAATGGGCCTGCGGAGGAATGAATGGGAAATTCTGGTGGATACCTACAGCCGGATGACGTCCGACGCTGATTATTTTTACCTGACCAATGTGCTGGATGCTTACGAGGGAAAGGTACGGGTTTTCACAAAAACCTGGGACCTGAAAATCCCCCGCTATCTGGGGTAAGGATGGTTTATCCACCCGGAACCAGAAAGCAAAGGAGTAATTTTAATGACCTCTGATATCCTCTCCCGGGCCCGGGAAATCCAGGACCAGCTGGTGACCTGGCGCCGGGAGATCCATCAGCACCCGGAACTCGGCTTCCAGGAACACCGGACCGCAAAACTGGTCACCGATGTTTTACACGAGCTCGGTCTTAATCCCCAGACCGGAATCGGCAAAACCGGCGTGGTCGGCCGGCTGGGCTCCGGAAAACCAGCCCTCGGCATCCGGGCGGATATGGATGCGCTCGAAATCCAGGAAGCCAACCAGGTCCCCTACGCCTCCCGGGTCCCCGGGGTCATGCATGCCTGCGGGCATGACGCTCATACCGCCATGCTCCTGGGAACAGCCCGGATTCTGAGTCAATACCCTGACCGGCCGCCCGGTGAAATCCGCTTTTTGTTTCAACCCATGGAAGAAGGCTGGGATGAGGAAGGAAAAGGCGGCGCCCGGAGGATGATTGAGGATGGAGCCCTGGAAGGATTAGATGCGGTCTTTGCCCTTCACGTAGACAGCACCATTCCCACGGGAAAGATAGCCGTGGAAAGCGGTCCCATTATGGCCGGGGTTGATCCCTATGACGCGGTGATCACCGGGGTCAGCTCGCACAGCGCCTCTCCCCACCAGGGCGTAAATCCCATCGGGCTCCTGGCCCAGGTGATCAACGCCATTCAGGCCATCCCTCCCCTGTATACCGACCCCCTGCAGCCGGCACTGATATCCTGTGAAGCCGTCCACGGCGGGAGCAGCTCCGGGGTCATCCCCGGGGAGGTTTCCCTGCACGGGAATATCCGCTATTACGATCAGGAAACCCGCCGGGAGATCCACCAGGCATTGAAAAGCGCCCTGGAATCCGTTCGAGCGTGGGGCGGAGATTTTCAACTAAACATCCAGGGAGTTTTTCCCCCGACCCTGAACGATCCCCGGCTGACTGACTTAGTGCGCACCAGTCTAAATGAAGTAGTGGGCCAGGACAGTGTGCTGCCCCTCAAGCGCAGCCTGGCCGGAGAAGATTTCGGTTATATGTCAGAAAAAGTCCCCGGGGTTTATTTCCATCTGGGCGCGGGAATCGAAGGCGACTTCCGGCCCTATCACAACCCTCATTTTGACCTTGACGAATCTGCGCTTCCCTTAGGCAGCGCTGCCCTGGCCGCTGTTGCCCTGAATTATTTACATAATCAGGGCTAAAAATCAGGCCGGCAGCTGCTTTATCCTCATTCATCTTTTATCTGGAGAATAACAATATGACCCTCAAAAACACCCCATCTTCCACCCCCGATATCAAAACCCGGGCGGTCTGGGGAGGTGAAGAGAAAAAAAACTTCTGGGAAGGATCCACCCAGGTTCCCGTAGTACACAGCGTGTCCTACGGTTATACCGATCTCGACCACTGGTACGACGTCGCTGTCGGCAAAGCGGACGGGCATATTTACAGCCGCAACACAAATCCCACCGTGGCGGTCTTTGAAGAGAAGCTCCGCCAGCTGGAGGGAGCAGAAGCTGCCACCAGTTTTTCGACCGGCATGGCCGCTATCAGCAACACGCTTTATGCCCTCCTTAAACCCGGCGACCGGGTGGTCTCGGTAAAGGATACCTACGGCGGGACCAACGAAATCTTTACCAACTTTCTGCCCCGGCTGAACATCGAGGTCAAACTCTGCGACACCACCGATCACGAACAAATTGAATCGGAAGTGAGTCAGGGCTGCCAGGTGCTTTACCTGGAAACGCCGACCAACCCGACGTTGAAAGTCATCGACATCGAGCGTTTGGCTGCGGCAGGGAAAAAAGCGGGAGCGATCGTGATCGTGGACAATACCTTCTCCACCCCGATCAACACTACCCCCCTGGCTCTGGGCTGCGATCTGGTGCTCCACAGCGCGACAAAATTCCTGGGCGGTCATGCCGACGCCCTGGGAGGCGTGATCTGCGGCAGCGAAGAATTGATCGATAAAATTTTCCGCTTCCGGGAAATCAATGGAGCCACCCTCCACCCTCAATCGGCCTATTTGCTGCTCCGCGGAGTGAAAACCCTGGCCCTGCGAGTAGAACGGCAGAATCAGAACGCGCTGGCTGTCGCCCGTTTCTTAAAATCCCACCCCTTTGTGGAAGATGTTTATTACCCGGGTCTGGAATCCCACACCCATCATGACATCGCCCGGCGGCAGATGAGCGGGTTTGGCGGGGTGTTGAGCTTTTTCCTCAAGGGTGACTTTGAGGCTGTGCGCACCTTTCTGCCCCTGCTGCGCTTTGCCCACATCGCTGCCAATCTGGGCCCGGTGGAAACTGTCGCCGGCCCTCCCCGCACCACCAGCCACGTGGAAGTTACCCCGGAGCAGCGGAAGGCCATGGGTATTCCCGAATCCCTCATCCGCTACTCGGTGGGCATTGAAGATACCGCAGACTTAATCGCCGACCTGGAACAGGCCCTGGAAACCACAGCGACCCGGATGAAATCAGGGGAATGAATCAATAAACCTGAGATCCATTTTCCGCGTATAGAAAAACGAGCACCCCGAATTTGCTGGGTGCTCGTTTTCTTTTTGATGATCCCCGGGAGGACTCAGAAAAGGTTTATTTCCCGAGCATCCATCTCACCGAGAACTTCTGGGTCAGGGACGCAGCGGGGCGGAGCAGGCAGGTCAGGCCTCATCAGAAGTCTAAACTTTGAACGGTGCGGTTGACATCAAGAAAGACCAACTTGCCGGCCAACCGCTCCCCCAGGATCCGGCTGGCTGCCTCTTGATAACCTTCAACCTGCAGGTCATATTCCTTTTCTGCTATCAACTTCCTGAGGGATTGGAGGTCGTCCACCCGGTCGGTCTTGAACTCCACAATCTTTCCCTCGCCGTCTTTCCAGTAAAGGGCATCGATCCTCCCCGATTGGAACTCACCCTGATCATCGATCAGGGTGTAGGGGACCTCTGTTCTCAGGTCCTCCGCCGCATCCATCTCCTGAAACAATTCGGATTGCCGGAACCTGCTTAACAGTTCTGCTGCCCGGGAGGCCCCTCTCTGGATCAAATCCTCATCATAGATCCCCATCCGCCCCAGCTCCGCGGCTGCCCAGCTGAAATAATCCCGCGATTTGCTTTCCGGAAAAAGCCAGCGCTCGAAGGCTCGATGGACTAATTGACCAACCACCCAGGAAGGAATCCCCGGTTTATCAGCCCGGGGCACCACCCGCCAAATCTGGCGGTCCTCTTCTGGCTCCCTCTCTTCAGCAGGTGCTGATTCGCCCACCGGATTGAGCAGCTTCTCATCAGGGGGAGCAGCTTCCCCGGATCCGGTCTCTTGGAAAATTTTCCGGCGTTCTGCCTGCCAATTCGGTTCATAGACAGCACACAATAAGGGACCGGCTTCCGTTTCCAGATCCATGCTCCGGACCCCGCTTCCGTTCCACAGGTGATCCACGGGCGTGCTGCTCAAATCCAGATGTTTTCCCATCATCCGCAGCCATCCGGAGGGTTTGGAAAAAGTACCGTCCTGATTGATCCCCCGGACACAGCCGCTGATCAGCAGTTTTTCCTGCGCACGGGTGGCTGCTACATACAGCAGGCGGGCGGATTCAGCCTTTTCCCGATCTTCCTCCCGCTGCTTTACCATGCGGTAGGCCGCCGAGGATACAGAGAGGTTTTCGCTGGGCGATCCCTCCTCCACCCCGGTGCTGTCCCGGCTGAATGGGGAGACCACGCCAAAATCATCGTCCAGTAAAATCCCCCTGGGCGCCGGAGTCCTTTTCGAAGCGTCACCAATTACAACCACGGGGAACTCCAGCCCTTTGGCCTGATGGACAGTCATAATCTGAACCGCACCCTCTGAGAGAGCTTGAGCCTCACCTTCCCTCACAGCGACGTCCCGCAGCTGCTGAACGTAAGCCAAGAACTGCTGAACGCTGACCAGTCCGCTGTCTTGAGCATCGGCGAGCAGTTTATTGAGGTTGTGCACGCTCCTGGTTAACCCGGCATTTTTCAACGCAGACCGGTACCTGGTCTCTTCAAGGAAAGCAGACAGCACATCGACAACCGATTCCCTTCCCACCAGGTGATGCAGATCGTCGATCAGTTTTCTGACCTTCTCTGCCGTTCTGGCTTCCTGCTCCAGATAAGCCAGATCCTTTTCGCCTAAAGCCGAGTACAGGGAGGACAACCCCTCTGCTTTCTGGCGTTTCCTCAACCGGTAGAGCGCGATATCGGATAATCCCCCTCCCGGGGACCGCAGTAAGCCCGCCAGGGCCAGATCGTTTCCTGGATCCGCGAGCGCTGTCAGGGCATTCAATACGTCTCTCACTTCCGGACGGTCATAAAATCCGCGCCCGGAAATAGTCAAAAAGGGAATCCCTATCCTCTCCAGAGCGCGTTCGTAAGCCTCAAAAGAATTTGCCGCCCGGCAGAGGATGGCGACATCACCGTAGTCAAAATCTCCCGCCGGGCTGTCACCCCCTCCTTCCAGGGATCTGTCCTGTCCTTCAATCAGCTCCCTGATCCGAGAAGCAGCAGCTTCAGCAGCCCGATCCAACGCGCCTCTGCTCTTGCGGCCTACTGTCAGGTGAAACTCCACATAAGGCGAAGAAAAGCCCGGCGCGGGATCAGCCCGGTGAGGTTCCAGAGGAGCAAAAGGTTCCAGATAAGGTTTTTCCGGATCTTCATCGCCCAGGACCGGGGCCAGTAAGGCGTTAAGGGCGCGCAGCAGACCGGCGTGAGCTCGATAAGAGGTGGCCAGATGAAAACCATCCCCCCGGGAGTGGATCCGGTCCCTTTCTTCCCGGAACACAGCTACATCAGCACCCCGGAAGCGGTAGATGGACTGCTTCCCATCCCCGACGATAAACAGGTTCTGCTGGCTGCCGCTGAGCAGCTCCAGCAAATCCCGCTGCCGGCTGTTGGTATCTTGGAACTCATCAACCAGCAGCGCGTTAATCTTTTTCTGCCACCCCAAACGAACCCCGGGGTGCTCGGTCAGCAGCTGGACCGCCTCCCATTCCAGATCATCAAAATCCAGCGCCCGGAGCTGTTGTTTCTCCCGTGAATAACGGCTGATTGCCATCCGGGCGGTTTTGAGCAGCGCCGGAAGGATCCTATCCGCCAGCTGGCGGTCCAGGGCCAGATCCAGCGGATCATCTCCCCATTCTTTCAAATAGTGGTCATAAGCCCCCTGCAGATCGCTGATAATCTTTTTCGGTTCCGCAGGGTCCCAATTCGCCTTGCGCCCTTTTTGCTTCAACGCCTGCCGGAGCGGGGCCAGATGGCGCGAGATCTCCTCCCAATCCCCCCGCTGCTCAGCCTGGGAGACAGCCTGCCAGTGATGAAGGATATCCCTCAGATGGGGAACCAGGGCGTCACCAGCGGCAGCCGCCTGATCCAGCAGCCCAGCCTGCCGGATCCCCTCCAGGGCCCGGAACCCGTGCTTAACTCCCGGATCTTCCAGGAACTTCCGCAGGGGTTCAATTAACAACTCCTTCCATACGGCCCATAAATCGCCGTCCTCCGCATCCTGAAATCCAGCAATATCCAGCCGTTTTTCTACCAGCCCCCCCACCATCCGTTCTAAACTCCAAGCACCGAAGGCCGAGAACAAAAACGCGGTTTCGCGGTCATTAGCGGCCTGATTGAGAGCGGCCTTCACAGCCCGGGATCGTCTCACCGCCCCAGCGCCCTCGTCCAGCATCTCAAACCGGGGATCGATCCCCACCTCGGCCGGATGAGTACGCAGGATCTCCGCGCACAATCCGTGAATAGTGCTGATCCGGGCCGCGTCCAGTTCCCTGTAAATTCCCTGCCATTTCCGCCGCTCGCCGGGTTCCAGGTTTTCCCTTTCCAGGTAACGCCGGACCTCTTCCCGGACTCTGTTGCGCATCTCCCGGGACGCTTTGATCGTGAAGGTAATCGCCACGATCGACCGGAGTTCCCTCCCCTCTGCTAACAAGGATAGATATCTGGCTACCAGTGTTCTCGTTTTCCCTGTGCCCGCCCCGGCAGTAACCACCAGGTTTGAACCCCGGGAAATAACCGGCCCCTGCTGTTCGGGGCTGGGATCCATTTGCTGAACCAGGGGGTGAAGCTTATCGTTGGTCATCCATTTCTCCTCTCACCAGTAAACCGGATCATACTGCCAGCAGTAAGCGGCAGCCGGACAATAACCGGGGCAGCCCTGGTCCGGGGCCCGGGGGACAAACCGCCCTTCCCTGCTTCCCCGGACAGCCTCCCAGGCAGCCGCCGCTCCCCGCTCCATCGCCGTTTCCGGACCGCGTTCTCCATCCATTGAAAAACTGGCCAGCTGCAGCCGGCTTGGTTCCGCATGGCGGACATGAAAGTAAAACCCCTCAGCGACCTTTCCTAAATTCAGGGCCTGTTCTGCCGCCAGGGCGTACAGGGGCAGCTGGATTTTTTTCCCCTCTTTCAGGGCATAAGAGGTGAATGTATAGGGAGAACTGGTTTTATAATCCACCACCCGGATGCGGCCATCGTCCGATCTGTCCACCCTGTCAATGAACCCCCGTAGCCGGAAATAATCCCCACTGCTGCCATCCACAACCAGGGCCGGACCGCCGGAGCGGGAGATCCCAAACGCCTGCTCTGCCCGGAAAAACCCGAACCGGGGATCTAAAGTTTCAATCACCTGCAGTGACCTTTCCAGGTTATCCAGAATGGTCCGGCAGGTCTCCTCCCACCAGGCGGTCGCCCGGAACCCTTCCACCCGGGGGGCGTCCTCAAAAATTTTTTCTGCCACCAGCGGAAGGGTTTCCAGCAAAGTTTCCAGGGGAGGATCTTCCCCCACCTCCCGATAGAGTTCTTCCAGTATCCGATGATAAAGATTACCCAGCTGCCGGGCGTCCAAACCTTCCCGGGGTGGTTCCATCGGTTCCAGATAGAGCACACTGGCCGTGAAAAAATAATAAGGACAGGTGCGGTAATTTTCCATCCGGCTGGAACTCCAGACATGATCGGGCTGATAAGTGCCCGTAAAAATTTCCTTATAGGCCGTCAGCCCTCCATCGTATTCCCCGATCCTCCCGGAACGGTCCCGGGTCCTTTCCTCGAGGATCCGGCTGCCCAGATTAATGCCGTCGGCTTCTTCAGGCCTCCTGGATTCAGCCCAGGACCACAGACCGCCTTCCTCATCCAATGAAGCTGTTTGGAATAATTCACCCCAGGAGGCACATCTTTCCGGGGGTAAGGGAGAGCTGCTGGTCAGCCGCACAGGTTGATTACGCACCCGCCGGAGGACTTCCTCCCAGAACGGAGAAGCCGCCCAGGGCGCCCCGTTTTCTGCTATCCGGGGGCGGGTCAGCAAGAGAAATTCCTCAGCGCGGGTTACAGCCTCATAAAAATAACCCGCTTCGGCGCTTTCCGTCGACCGCCGCAGCGGAAGATTATAACGCTCTCTGAGCAAATCTCTGTCCCCATCCTGGAGGAAATGATCTTCTATCGCTGTCGCCGGAAATTCTCCTTCAGCCAATCCCAGCACAGCAGCTGCCCGGAAGGGTATTCCCCGGGCCCGGACCACATCCGCGGCCAGGATGGCCTTCCCTGGAGGATAAGGCGTATTCTGAGCATGACCTGTTTCCAGGGCCTGCTCCAGATCCTGAAGGAAACTTCCATAGCTGATCGTTTGCGATCCGACCACTTTCTCGGCCCGGATCAAACCCCGGAGCGCTTTCTTGATCCCCAGCAGCGCCCGGCGGTCCCTTTCCGCCAGGTCGGGAGAAGCATCCATCACCCGGTTGAACACATTCAGGCCGCCGGCCGGAGAATTTTCTTCATCCGGTTCCCCGATAAGATCCTCAAACCAGGCGGTGAAATCTCTCAGCGTCTGGCTGCCGGCCGGAGGACGGATAAACCGGAGGAAACGGAGAAACTTTCCCTCCAGCACCTCCGCCTGCTCCCCGATTGGCAGCATCTCAGGAACTTCTGGATACTCCTCATCCCAGGGCCCGGGCCTGATCTCCATTCCCTTTAATAGGTCGAAAGTTTCTCTCCACTGTTCTTCTCCGCCCAGCACACTTCCCCAGCGCGCCACCCAGGCGATGGTTTCTCCATCTCCAGGTTCAATACCCACTGGTCTTTCATCGTCTCCCCGGGGAACAGCCTTTGTCCAGTTAAAATATGGCGACCGCCAGGCTTCCACAACCCTGCGCCAGTTCAAATAGTCATCCCCGGGTTCAACCAACCGCAGCAGGTTAATCAAAGCCGCCCCCGCAGGATTTTCCCCTAGAGGGAATTCCCCCTGAACAGCAGCCGACAAACCAAATTCTTTGGCGGTCCGGACCAGATAGGGACGATAAGGTTCCAGGCTGCGGCAGAGCACGGCGCAGTCCCCGGGTTCGATATCATCATTCCGGACGATCAGCTCCTTCAGCCAGCGCAGGGCTTCTCTCACTTCAGACTCCCGGTCGGGAGCAGCAATCATCTTCAGTCCTTCATAGGGTTCCCTGCCCCGGGCAGTGGAAGAGAATATATCTTCGGCCAACCGGGGGCCAACCCTGGATATTCTTTCAGGTTGTTCTCCTTCCACCGGCAGCGATTGAGCCTGGCATTGAAACGTTTCTTCCAGCAAACGCCGCGTCCGGTTGAAGCGGTTGCAAATCAATTCCCGGCTTTCCCCCTCCCCTTCACCGGTAAGGGTGATGATCAGCTCGCCCACCTTCTCCCCCAGATCACTCAGGATCCCCAGCTGAACCGGGTTGAAATCATCAAAGCCGTCCACCAGGACCAGCGGCCAGTCAGCACCCAACCGCGGGTTTTCAGCCAGCGCTTCCCGGGCCAGCCATCCCGCACCGGGATAATCCACAAAGTTTTCCCTGGTCAGCCAGGACTGATACCCCTGATAGATCCTCCCCAGTTCGGACAACCGGGGGCCAAGACCGGCGTCTTCCAGGGCCCGGAGGAAGCTTCCCGGAGCAATGGCGCCAGCCTTCAACTCTCTGATCAGATCAAACACCACGTCGACAAACCCTGGCAGTTCCGCAATAGATCGATAATGATCCAGCTCCAGCCTGGAAGCTACTTCCCTGATCAACCTTTTTTGAACAGTCTCCTCCAGCCTCACCACAGTCTGTTCTGAACCTTCCAGGATCTCCCGGTAAAGGGTGTCAAAGGTCCCAACCCGGACCCCGAGGGCACCGCCCTGTTCCGCCAACCGCCGGTGGAACGAAAGCAGCTGCAGCTGTCCCGGCAGGATCACCCATGGTTCTCCACCCGGTCCCCGAGTGGTTTCCCGGGCCCGGGAGAGCACAAAGGATGTTTTACCCCGGGAAGCCGGAGCGGTATATAGTTTTACGATGGGCAACCTCCTTCTCGATCAATGCGATCTGCGGATACCGGGTTGAAAGCAAAAACGGGGCAATGCACCTCTATTATAGACTGAATTTTTCCCGGGTGATCGGGCTTTTTCCTGGCCTGTCTGGAAAACCGCTTTCAGCCTTGCCCGAGCCGGATAAATAATCCCATACTCTGCTGAAGCGGTAATGGAATTAATACAAGATTGGGAAACAAAGTCATTACAATATCTTACAGTCATCGATAGCGATTCGTATCCCAGGGAGAACCACCCCATGCAGCAAGTACCTCCTGTAAAAAATTTCCAGGCGCTTTTAGATCTTTTCCGGTTGCCGATCCACGAGAACTGGCTCGATGATTTCCGCAAACATGCCTTTGAAGTAATCCTGAACGCCGCCGTGATTTTCGGGTTTCTGGCCGGGACCATCAACTTACTGACCAACCTCTCTAAAGGAGACTGGTTTTTTGTCCTCCTGGTCGCCGCGGGGTATCTGATGGTTCTGCTCATCCAGTTCGGATTTAAACAGGCAAGCTACCCGACCCGGGCGAAGTTATTCATCGGCATATTCTTTGTCGTCGGCATTCTGACCTCAGCCACCCAGGGCACGGTAGGGGATGGACGCATCTGGATGCTGGTGGGGGCACTGCTGGCCGCTGTGTTTCTCAACATCCGGTCGGCGCTGGTGCTGATGACGGTCAATATCATCAGCTGGTTCGGTATCTGGGCGCTTTATGCTCTGGATGTGATCCCTTACCCCCATCAACATTTACAGCTCCTGATTGAACCGGATAATTTTTCTCTCTGGCTCAATACTGGATTTATTCTTTTCAGCGTGGGGCTGGGATTGATTGCCGCCATCGCTGTGCTGCTTGCAGATTTGTCCAGCTCCCTCCAGGAAAGCCGGATTTTAACTTGTGAATTAAAGTCGGAGATCGAACACCGGAAGCAGATGCTTGAAAACCTGAAAACCAGTGAGAGCAAATACCGCCGGTTGGTAGAAAACTCACCGAATATGATCATGGAAGTTGATAAGGATTTCTGCATTCTGGAAGCAAACCCCGCGATGAAAAAAAGCCTGGGTTTTACCGGAAAAGATCTGGTCGGTAAAGATATCAGCTATATTGTTCCAGGAAAAATAGGCCGGCTTCGCCAGCAAAAAGCCCTCCTGGCCCTGCGGGAAAATCGGTCAATCACGTACGAAGACCAGCGGGACGACAGGTATTTTCAAACTACGTTCATCCCTTCTCCAGACGGAGAAAAAATACAGGTGATCAGCCACGATATCACCACCCTGAAGACTGTGGAGCAAGAACTCATTCGCTACCACCACCACCTGGAAGAACTGGTGGAGGATAAAACCAGGGAGCTGCAGACAGAGGTCAAGGAGCGGATCCGGGCAGAAAAAGTCGCCCTCTCCGCCCAGAAGCTGGCTGATCTGGGGATGCTGACCACAGGGGTTGCCCATGAACTTAATTCCCCCCTCCAGAGCATACTCACCTGGAGCGAATTACTCCTGCATAAAATCCAGGGAGGTCATTTTACTGACAAGACAGCCGATCAGTGCACCACACACCTGAAAAACATTAAAGAAAGCGTGCTCAGATGCTCCAAAATTGTCAGCTCCCTCCGCTATTACGCTCATGCCCAACCCGCGGAATATCAACCCCATCATCTGCCGGATATTATCCAGGAAACCCTGGTGCTGATCGATCACCAGCTGAGGGAAAAGGACGCTATCCGCATTGAAACCGAATTCGATGAACATTTACCAAAGCTTTATTGTTTGCGTTATCAGATCAACCAGCTGTTGATCAACCTGTTAACCAACGCCCGGGATGCCATCAGCAGCCAGGGTGTCATCCGGGTCCAGGCCAGATATAACCCCGAAAAAGCTGAATTTAATCTAGAGATCACGGACAACGGTCAGGGTATCCCAGAGGATCTCCAGAATGACATTTTTAAACCCTTTTTCACCACCAAACCCGTGGGTGAAGGGACGGGGTTAGGCCTGTATATCGTCTCCGGGATCGTCGAGGCGCACGGGGGAAAAATCACTGTGGAGAGCAAGGTTGGTGAAGGAACAACTTTTCACCTCACTTTCCCGGAACAGCCCCCTGATTCCCCGCCTCTCTCACCTTCCATCCAGGGCCGCTACAGCGACATGGTAGGGTGAAATTAAAAGTATTCAGGGTGATCCTTCCCTTTTCCCCTGAAGGCTGTCAGCAAAAAAGAGTTTCTTTACTCTCTCTCCTGTTCTCCGGGGAAGCTTCCGTGAAGGGCTGCCCTCTTTCCGCACAATAATTAACTTAATCAGTTCTTCATCAAACAACCCTTTTTCCTGTAGTAAAATCAACATTTAACAGCGGAAAAAATTCCAAACCTGGCTTCCTCTGACCAGCCCTGGAGGTATGATGCACCCCAAAACCGGACTCAGCCTTACTCTATCTCTCTTACTGCTTTCCATGCTGGCCTGCACCTGGATCCCCGGCCCGGCATCTCCCGCCCCGGAAGACACCATCGCGACTTCCGTAGCCGCGACCCTGGCGGCTGACGGCCCGGGACCTTCACCCTCCCCCGAGGGATCAGCTGAAACCGCCCCTTCCCCCACAGACGCTCCGGTTGACACCCCCACCCCTGAACCAGCCCACCTCCAGATAGCTTATGTCAGCGATGGAGACCTCTGGCTTTGGAGGGAGGGAGCAGCCCCGGTTTCCTTGACCAGCCTGGGAGATGTCAGCAGTGTAAGGATTTCTGACGACGGTCAGCGGTTAGCCTTTACCCGTCGGGTAGATCCCCTCCATCAAGAAATCTGGGCAGTAAACTCGGACGGCTCAAACACACGGACCCTGGTCAGCTCCGCTGACTTCGAATCCCTGGCAGTAGACTCCGAAGCCGTGGCTACGAACCCGGCAAACCTGGGCTGGGTTCCAGGTTCCCACCTCCTGACCTTTAACACCTATCCCTCTTATGAGGGTCCCGGATATTTTCTGGCCAACGACCTCCATCAGGTGGATGCCGACAGCGGCACGCTGACCACTCTGCTGGCTCCCGGTTCGGGTGGAGAATTTCATTATGCGCCTGACGGCTCTCAAATGGCCCTGGTCAAACCCGATTTGATCAGCCTGTTGAACACGGACGGGACAGGACGGAATGATGTCCTCTCCTTCCCCATGATCTACACTTACAGTGAATATGCCCTTTACCCCCATCCGGTCTGGCTCCCGGACAGCTCCGCGGTGCGGGTTATCATTCCTCCACAGGACCCCCTGGGAGATCCCACGGCCGAAACCACGCTCTGGCACATTCCTGCGGACGGGGGTGCCCCCACTGCCCTGCTGAACTTCCTCGCCGTTCCGTTTTTTGCTTCCCCGGCTCAACTATCCCCGGACGGCACACAGCTGGCTTATCAGGTCCCCATCGGCGCACCGGCTGACAACCTCAGTGAGCTTCACCTCCGGGCTGCCGACGGATCCGGAGACACGATTTATGCCACCGGACAGCTCAATTTTGAAGCCTGGTCCCCGGACGGCAGCCGCTTCCTTTATACCAGCAGCGGGGGCGGCAGCCCGCAAATCGGCCAGCTCGGCTCTCCCCCGCAGCCCCTGAGCGGGACCTCCCTGGTCAGGGATGTGCGCTGGATAGATAACCGGCAGTTTCTCTACCTCAACCGGGCAGGATCCAGCTGGGAATTCTGGTTGGGTTCCATTGATGCCCCTTCCCAGCTGCTCGCCAGCTCCAGCGGGAATGATTTAATATCCTACAATTTCACCCGCTGAAAATTAAACTCAACCGGAGGTCGGCAGCCGCCCGACCTCCGGAAGTAATTTCTTCAGGAAAAAGATCACCCGGTTAAAGGTTCCACACACCTGCCGCGGCTGTGCCGCACTCCGGACATTTCCCCCGGCTGAGCTTTCGCTCCAGCACCCAGAACCCCCTGCGTTTGATCAGCAGCTGACCGCATTGATGGCAGATAGTGTTGCTCTCATCCCCCGTGTTCCCCAGATAAATATGATGAAGCCCTTCCTCATGACCGATCTCCCGGGCTTCGCGCAGAGTCCAGATTGGTGTCTGGGGGTGATCTTTCATCTCCCGATGGGGATGAAACCGGCTGAGGTGCCAGGGGGTCTCCGGTCCTAATTCCCGGGCGATAAAGGAGGCAGCATCCCGCAGCTCCTCGGGGTCATCATTGAGTTTGGGAATCACCAGGGTGGTCACTTCCAACCAGATCCCCATCTCCTTCATTTTGATCAAATTATCCAGGATAGGCTGTAAAGCTGCCCCGACATAGCGTTGATACGTTTCCTTCCGGAAGGCCTTTAGATCCACGTTGGCTGCGTCCAGATAGGGGCCCATCTCCTCCAGCATTTCTGGCGTCATATACCCGTTGGTCACAAAAACGTTGCCCATGCCCGCCTGGTGAGCCAGTTTTGCAGTCTCATAGGCATATTCAAAGAAAATCGTCGGCTCGGTATAAGTATAAGCAATACTCTCTGATCCCTCCCGCTTCGCGGAAGCCACCAGTTCTTCGGGCGTGGCCTGTTTTCCATAATCGCGGTGATTGGTGACAGAATATTCAACTATTTCCCAGTTCTGACACCAACGGCAGTGAAAATTACATCCCGGAGTAGCAATCGAGAACGACCTGGTCCCGGGCAAAAAATGATAGAGCGGCTTTTTCTCGATAGGATCGATGTTCTGGCTGATGGTCCTCCCGTAAACCAGGGTCATCAGCTCGCCCCCTCGATTTTCCCGGACTTTACAAATCCCGGCACGTCCTTCAGCGATCACACAGCGGTGAGCACACAAATTACAGCGCACTTGATTATCTTCAAGCTGTTCATAAAGCATAGCTTCTCTAGACATAGACAGCTCCTGATCTTGGCGGCACGCCCCAGGGCAAACAAGCAGGGAAAAGGAATCCGATCAAAGGATCGTGATCCTTTGATACTTATCATACCAAAAGATTATCCGGAAAACTATCCGTGCGCGCTGCCGGCTGGGCGGTTCTGTACCTCGCCCTGTAAGCCGGAAAGTTCCAATCCCTGAAATCCAGTACAATACAGCCATTGGATCAATTGGAGGAAACTATGCAGGAATTAAAAAAGAAGGTTAAACAATTCATCCGCGATCGAGACTGGGAACAGTATCACGCCCCTAAAAATCTGGCCATGGCGCTCAGTGTGGAAGTCACCGAGATCCTGGAAATTTTCCAGTGGAAGGAAACCGGGGAAAACCTCTCCTCCCGGGAAAAAACAGCCCTGGAAGAAGAAATCGGCGATGTCTTCATTTATCTCCTGGAGCTGGCTGATAAATTTCAGATTGACCCTGTCGAGGCGGCCCACAAAAAATTGGTCATCAATCAGCAAAAATATCCCGCCGATCAGGTCCGGGGAAAAGCAGAAAAATACACCGAATATCACCAGGATCAGGGATAACGCCTGATTAACTCCCGGCCTTAATTTACCGACCCGGGCGGAAGCCTCCAATTCCTCAAATATTACTTAGATTCAAGTTTCAGGTGCAACGTCACTTAGTTTGAAGAACACCATTTCAGGTGTCATAATATTCAAGCATTTTCTAGGTCTTCGATTTAGGCGTTTCTGTGCAAATTGTACCCTTCCATCGGTTATCATCGAGAAATCGCTGCCTTTCGGAAAGTACTGCCTCAGGAGACCATTGGTATTTTCATTCGTTCCTCTTTCCCAGGAGGAATAAGGGTGAGCAAAAAATACATCAACACCTAGCTCTTCAGCAATCTCCTGGTGACCAGCGAATTCTCGACCATTATCGCAAGTGATAGTCAGTGCCTTTGGTCGATAGGGTTTCAACATGTGAACTACGGCATTCCTTGTAGCTTCAGCCGTGCGGTGATTGATCTTTTTCACCAACGTGAAGCGGGATTTCCGCTCCACCAGGGTAACTAATGCATATGGACTTTTCTTTCCAATCACAGTATCTGCTTCCCAGTCACCCAGACGGTTTCTCTCGTCCACAACATCTGGACGCTGCTCGATACTCACTCGATTGGTTAGTTTCCCTCGGCGATCGTTGCTACCATACCGTTTGCGACGCTTTTTCTGGCACCGCAGATGTTTGTGAAGATCACCTCCAGCTCGCTTGTCTGCATAAATGTACTGGTAGATCCACTCATGACTGACACTGATTTTTCGATACTTTTTCATCCACAACGTGATCTGTTCCGGGCTCCAATCCTGCCGGATCTTTTCTTCGATCCATCCCCAGATTTGAGGCGGGATCCTGCTGCGATCTCGACTGCGTCTATTTACGGCTTTTCGATGAGCCTGTTTAGGGCGGTATCCTCGTTGGCCGCGGTTTCTTCTCAGTTCTCTGCAGATGGTAGATCTGTGAACCCCGATCGTTTGGGCTATCTCCGTTTGGTTATGGTCACTTTTCAAAAGGGCATATATCTGATATCGTTGACATTGGGTGAGCTGGTGGTAGCTCATAAGCGCTCCTTTGACTTGAGAGGTCTCTAGAGGCTTATACTACACCAGCTCACCTCTTTCAACCTTCCATGTTGCACTTATGAGTTGAATCTAAGTTAAATAAAAAACCGTCCGGTTTGCGGAAAACCGGACGGTTTGTATTCGACCTACTGCTTCAACAATCAGATGCAGTCAGGTGCGCTGATAAATGTTTACATAGGTACTACGTCAACAGCCTGTAAACCTTTATCTCCTTGCTGAACCGAGAACTCTACCTGCTGGTTCTCGCGCAGGGACTTGAAACCTTCAGCCATAATGGCTGAGTGATGGACGAAAACGTCCTCACCGGCTTCGCGCTCGATAAAACCATAACCTTTTGCATCATTGAACCATTTAACGGTTCCTGTTTCTTTTTCTGCCACTTTTGATTCTCCTTACTACTTGTTAAATTGTTGTGAAGCAGTTTATTGAGTACAAAAAAAACCACCCAGTTTCCGCAAGTTTGGGCAGTTTTAACCTTGTGCTGCTTTTACCTACTTCATCTTTACAGGATATATAATAGCACCCGAACCCCCGGCGGTCAAGGTATGTCATTTTCAGGTTTCACCCGCGGGTTTCGATAATTTTTCCCCAGAGCGAAAAACTCTCACCCTTTTCCCTCCAGGAAGACCCCACCGGCGCTTTTGATTAATAAATACCGCCTGTGCCCGACAAAACACAGGTACCGGGCCCTGAACATACCGCCTGTGCCCGACAAAACACAGGTACCGGGCCCTGAACATCCCCCTATCGGTTTAGTGTCCCCCGTTCGATCGGTGCCGGCAGGTAGTCCGCACGGCACAGTAATCACAGATCGTGCCCAGGGTTTCCACTTGCGGGCCCATCCCCAGGAGCAAGGAAAGCGACTTCGCTGGTCTCATGGTAAAACTTTCAGTCAGGGAAACACCGATCTCTTCCCCCGGGACGAGGTCGAAAATCTGGGGCTGTCCTTCTTCCAGGGTCCAGCTTTCCATGCCCGGGCTCAGGGGGACACTCACCCCCCAGCCCTTGCGCTCGGCCAGCGTTTCAAACTGGCGCACCGCGTTGCTGCTCAACCGTTCAACAGCCGCCGAACCCAGTGCGTCCAGCATGAAAGCCTGAACCGGATCCTGCGCGAAGAGCTCTGAAACCCTGTCTTCTAAACTTTCTCCAATGGTGCACAGCAGAACCACAATTTCTTCCGCCGGAGCCAGGTGGCTGATTAAAAACGCTCCCCGCAGTTCCTTCCCCCCTTCCAGGAGCAGCCGGTTATGAAAAACCTTATCCACCCGGTAAGATTGATAATAAACCCGCGGTTGAAGGAATCGCTTTCCCTCCTCCATCACCTTCAGCGTGTCTTCCACCAGCCCCGGGCTGCGCTCCCGGACCAGCTCAGGGTCCATTTCCTGGGCCAGGAGGACCGCGTCCAGGTCCAAATCCACCGGCAAATCATTCATTCTAGGCATCAAAATCCCCTTTTTCCTTTTCTAAGGCCTGCAGCATCCTCTCCGGGGTGAGCGGGATCCCGTCCGGCCATACACCGACAGCATCATGAACAGCGTCCAGGATCGCCGGGGCCACAGCTAACAAAGGCATCTCCCCGACTCCCGTGGCCAATCGTATCGTGGAAAGCGCTGGGGGGTCACTGATAGAGACCCCGGCACCCCTTTTGGACAAGATATCAATCTCGTGATTCAAGATTGGACCGTCCCGTTTCCAAGCCCATCCCCGGTAGATGCGCCCGGGTGATGACTCGCCTGCTCCTTTTCCCAGAGGACTTCCCCCCTCCCCACGGTCATCACCACCCGATAGTCGTCGTCAAGCACCACCAGGTCAGCGTCCCTGCCCGGTTCTACCTTCCCCTTGCGCTGATCAACCCCCAGGGACCTTGCCGGCACCAGCGAGGCCGTCAGGGACGCGTCCTCCAGGCTCAACCCCACCAGCTGGACGAGGTTGCTCAATCCCTGGTCCATCATCTGGTACGCCCCGGCCAGGTTCCCCTCCGGGGATCGGATGGCTCCCTCTTTGATCACCACCTGATAGGAATCCCAAGAATACTCCCCTTCTGAACACTGGGCAAAAGGGGCCGCGTCCGAGATCAGACAAACCCGTTCGGGGCCTTTGGCGTTCAGCAGCGCCCGCATCGCCCCGGGATGAACGTGAATTCCATCGGCGATCAGCTGGGCCGTGATCTTATCGGAGGCCAGCACCGCCCCGATCACCCCCGGTCGGCGGTGGTGAAAAGGAGGCATGGCATTAAAGGTATGGGCCGCCTGGTCCAATCCCAGCTCAACAGCATCGAGGACCATTTCATAAGCCGCGTTCGAATGGCCGATCACCGGGACCACCCCCCTGTCTCTGAGATAGGGAATCAGCTGAGCCGCTCCTCCCTCCTCGGGCGCAAAAGTGATCATCCGGATGTTCGATCCGGAAATTTCCTGGAGGCGGTCAAACCCCTCCCGGGTCAGGGGCTCAAACCAATCAGGGTTGGCCATCCCCGGCCGGGCGGGAGAGAGATGAGGTCCTTCCAGATGGATCCCCAGGCATTCCGCTCCCCCGGGGGGATCAGCCAGCACTTCCGCCATTTCCCCCAGCCGCCGCTCGATCTCGGGGTCGGGCAGGGTCACGGTGGTCGCCAGGAACGAGGTCACCCCGAACTGAGGTAATACCCGGATCAGGTCCTCCAGGGAAGATCCCATGGCCTGATAGCCCAGGGCACCGTGGATGTGCACATCGATATATCCCGGGAGCAGCCTTTTCCCGGACAAATCAAACACCCTGGCTCCCGGGGGTATGTCCAGGGCTGCAGCAGGGCCCACCGAGGTGATTTTTCCCCCATCCGCGACCACCGTCTGATCCCTGGCAGGGCTGTCCGGGGAGACCACGTGGGCATGTTTAAAAACGATCATCTTGATTCCTTTCCATTAATCAACATACCAGACAGCTTTCCAGGTTTTCCCGGGGTAAAAGCTCAACCCCACTCCCCTTTCAGAAATGGTACCACGTCTAGAAAACCCTGTCCCGGGAGCAGCGGCTCTTCCGGGGAATCCTGCTCCTGATTCCCGGAGAAGACTACGTATTTTGGGCTTCATCCTGTATAATAGCATTCTCCGAAAAACCATTGTCCCGTGGAAATAAACCAGAAAACTTCCCCTTCCACCTGGAAACTACCTTGAAACGACCGCTGCTTTTCCTTCTAACCATCCTTTTCTTCCTGGGTTCCGCCCCGGCGATCGCTGCTGCCCCCGCAGTGAGCGCAGGTTTTCAGGAAAACACCCCCAGCCCGGAAGCGCTGATTGCTGCGGTCAATCAACTTCGCCTGCAGAACGGCCTCAACGCCCTCAACACTCACCCCGCACTGATGCAGGCGGCGCAGTGGGAAGCGGAAGCGATCGCCAGCGGCGCGCCGGGGCACACTCATCCCCCGGGGTTTACCCTGGGGCAGTGGCTGATCTCCCTGGGCTATCCGCTGGCCGGGAGCATCGCCCAGGACGGCCTTCGTTCCGAGAACTGGGTGGCGGGGACAGAAATGACCGTGGACGAAGCGGTCCAGATCTGGCTGGGGGACGCACCCCACACCAACACCATGCTTTCCTCAAGCAGGAGCGACATCGGCGCCGGGGTGGCGGTCCGAAAAAACGCCCAGGGAAAGCCAGTTTACGCCTACGTGTTAGAAACAGCCCTGCAAACCAGCAGCGGCCAGCAGCAGGAGGAAGCCCTCAAACTGCTCACCCAGATGCCCGGAACCCCGGCAGCAGCGGCCCAGGTGCCCCAGTACATCGTCCCGGTCACAGTGGGGACCGCCCGGCCGGATGGGGATGTGATCCATGAAGTGCAGCAGGGGCAAACCCTGTGGGCTGTAGCCATCGCTTACGGGGTAAAGATCGACCAGATCCAACGGCTGAACAACCTTACTTCCCACGAAATCTGGCCCGGCCAGAATCTGCTGGTCCAGAAAGCTGCCACACAGCCGGTCCCCACCCCCACCGGGACCCCCAGCCCGACCCCCCGGGAAACCGCTGTCCCCACCCCGACAGAAAAACCCTCAACAACCCCCACCCCCCTGCCCAGTCCGACGCTTGAGGAAAACCCTGAACCCCCGCAGGACCCTTTTTCCACCACGGCCCTGTTCCTTGGTCTCGCCGTCCTCGTTCCCGGACTGCTGGCCTGGCTGTTGATCAGCGAATCCCGCCGGGAGAAAGAGGACTGAAAGCCCTGCTAAATCCCTAAATCCGCATGCCCAGGCACCTGCTCAGCCGCGGCCGCTTTCCTGATTTCAGCTCCTGGACCTACTGGATCATCCAGTCCAAACCCTGGTGGATGGTAGGCTCTCCGGAACCGACGAAGGTTATCCAGTCAATCTTCTTCTGGGGAGGATCTCCCAATACGTCCCGGACTTCAGCGAAGATCTCCTCCCGGGCGATGCACCCCTGACAGCGGTTGATAAACGGCACTGTCCTGCCGAGCTGGCAGTAGACGCAGTTCCAATTACTGATCTTCAAGGAAATGGGATCGATCCCCAGCGATTGGCCCAGGCGGCGGGGAGGGACAGGTCCGTAAACATGTTTCAGTTCATGGAATTTCCTGAATCCTCAGCTTCAGCAAGCAGCAATTCAATCTTAATGATGGGCTGCTTGTCAAAATACCAGAAGGAGTGAGGAGTTTCAAGGTGTTCTCTATGATGCGGTCCAGGACTGCACTCTGCCTTGTCCAAAATGGAGGGGTATCTTGAGATTAACAGTTGCTTAGTATCCCTGGGCAATCCTTGCGGCTGTCCCGGCGGTTTTCTTATAATCCAACTGAATTCCGACCATTCCCAAGGAGATCTACTGTGTCTGATTTGCTGCCAGATCAAGGGGGAAAATTCCTCCTGTTGATGATTGTTTTCCTGTTTGTAATCTCCGCATGCCGTTTGCCGTTTGTCACCCCCGAATCCACGCCATCTTCTCCCCGGAAGTCCCCGGAAGCTGCCGCAACCAATCCTGACGACGGAGCCGAAGATGAGAAGCGCTGTGAGCGGCTGGGATACCCCTGCTCATTTGCTGAAACGGAGCCGGAAATCCTGGAACGCAGCTTACAGGTCATGGATCTGGCGGAGCAAGCCTTTCTGGACGGCGGGAATATGGCAGCTGCAACCGAGCGGCTCCAGGAAGAAAATGATCTGACAGAACTCCTTTTTGATGAAAGGGGAATCTACTACCGGGTTCAGGGTGGGCCGCCGCTGATATTCCTGCATCCGGAGGCTTTTCAGGATCCAGGGTCTGAACAGTCCCGGAAGACGCCCTCCTCCGGCAGTCCAGGGATGCTCAGCCCCTTTCGGCCGGAACCTGATGGTCCGATCGGAACTAATCCCCCCGGCGAAAAAGTTCGCAAACAGGCTCTGTTCGTCGTTCCCATTGCCTGGCAGTACGGGTCGGATGTTCATGCCGGGGTAGAGCCGCTGCTGCGGGACACCCGGGATTACCAGTGTCCGGACTGCATACAGGTGCTGGCCGGTGAAAGCCATGCTAAAAATCAGATTACGGGGGATCAGAACGCGGCCGGTCCATCCCTGGAGCAGTTTCAGGGCTGGGAGGCGTATGATCTGATCCACGTTTACGCTCACGGGTATCAATTTTGTCCCGGGAAAAGCGTGACCACATCCGGAAAGCCGGTGGTCTCCGGGGACCGTGAGCAGCTGCCCGAGAACACCGGCGGGGTGTTCGAGGGAACTGAAGTCACTGAAGGGGAGTGCGTAACCCTGCTGCAGACCGGGCATTATCAAACCCGGGGTGAGCTGACCCGGAGCCCCCGGGAAGTACCCGGGGTCGCCTGGACTCACAAGCCGGGCTCGGAGGTGTGGGCCGAGGTGGTGACCACCGATTTCTTCAAGACCCAATATCCTGACGGCCTGGACGATAAGGTGATTTATTTTTCCAGCTGCCAGACTATGCGGGACCGCAGCTTGGCGGATTCCCTGATGGGCACAAACACCGCTGTCCTGGGGTGGACAGATTCCGTGTACAGCTCCCGGGGGGAGGCTTCCGCGGTGCAGTTTTTCACGGAATTGATCAAAAACGGCCTGAGAGCTTCCACAGCCTATCAAAAAACCCAGAGCTCCTCAAGTCATACCGAGCACAGGGAGGATTGGCACGGTGCCCAGCTCAAGCTGGTCACCAGCGAGGAAGGTGATCCCCGGGGGAGGGAGGTCGTCACTTTAATGCATCCGTCCAGACGGGAAGAGCTCAAAGACGGCCAATTCACGGTCACCTATGGGATGCCGGAGGACGGTGACCAGGACCAATTGTATGTTGCTGCTCAGATAGATGGGATTGATCAGGACCAGCAGCCGGAGGAATTTGTGGTTCATGTCCGGCTGAACGGTCAGGAGCTTGAGCAGACTTTCACTGCGGACAAAGACCTGCAAGTAGGAGAGTACAGCTATCTGGCCCAGGGCTCTGTCCGGCTGCCCTATGATGTCACGAACACCGAACAAGTCAGGCTGGAAGCCTGGGCCGAACTCCCGGAGGGAGGGGATACCCGCCACACCCTGGAGGAGATCCGGCCGGTGGGCTGCGGCTGGCAGGGCAGCCTTTCCGGGGTGATTTCGGGGGAGTACCAGGGCCTGATCATGGATCAGCAGGCTCTCCTGGATTCGGTTGAATCAGGCTCATTCAATGAGATGTTGGAGGCAGTCAATATGGGCGGCATGCCTTCAGTGGGCAATCTCGATGTGCCGCTGGGAAAGACCTGGGTGATCACGTTTCCCCCGGAAGAAGGTCTGGTGGGATCATTGATGACCGAGATGGGGATCGGTACGATCGGGGATACTCAGGGTGTGCAGAGCGGTACGCTGGGGTACAACACGGAAGCCTTGAATTATCAGGAGTCTGAGGTCACCGAACATCAGATCACAGGTTCGTTTTCCGGTTCTTATTACGGGGTAAAATTTGTGGACAATAAGATCCAGCGCACTGCGGGTCCTGAATTTCAGGGAGAGTTTATCTTCCATGACCAGGCGCTCTGTAATTTGGAGATCATCCTGGCGATCAACACTCATTATGCGGAGGGGATGGAAACTTTTCAGTGACCCGGAAGTCTGATACCCTGGATGAATAAAAAGGCAGCCTCCACCAGGGGCTGCCTTTTATCCTCAGAATAGAGCAATCGATCAGGAGAGTTGGGGGATCACCAGCTTTTGACCTTCCTTGATCAGTTCCGGATCGTCACCGCATACCTCTTTGCTGAAAACCTCTACCGTCAGGATCTGGTTATTACCGCTGCCGGATCAATACCCGGACTCACTCGCCTGCCATGGGATAGCCGGCAGCCTTCCAGGCCTTGAATCCCCCCTTCAGGTTCCAGACATTGGTATAACCCAGATCCACCAGAGTTTCTGATGCCGTCCGGCTCATGTTGCCGCTCCGGCAGTAAAGGACAATTTTTGCATCCCTGTCCTCCGGAAGCCGGTTCAAGTTAGCTTCAATTTCATTGAAGGGGATGGAAAGATCCGTACCCCGGATATCTCCATCAAAAGGAATATGCACATTCACCAGCGGGAAATCCTCCCCTTCCATCATCACCGCCAGTTCTTCCGCCGAGAGATTGCGGTACGCACCACCATCAACCACCACCGGCTCTCCCACCCCTGCGCCATTTGTGGCTCTGGGAACCGCGCTGCACGCTCCCAGCAGGAATAATCCCGCGATAAGGATCAAAATAGATAAATGAATTTTTTTCATAGCTCTCCTCTAGATTATCTTCTGAGATCTCAGGCCGACAGCGCTGCGGCCACCCGTAGCAGGCGCTCTGCTGCCTGGCCGGTAACCTGCTTCACTGCTGGATCCTTTCCCAGGGGCTCAATGTTCAACATCATTTCCGGGTTGAGGATTGAAACCAGCGAACCACCCTCTGTTTCAGCTATGGTGACGTTGCAGGGCAGCAGCAATCCGATCATCTCTTCGCTCTCCAGGGCCTGATGGGCCAGAGGCGGATTGCAGGCCCCGAGGATCACATAGCGCTTGAAATCCAGATCCAGCTTCTCCTTCAGGGTAGCTTTGACATCGATCTCGGTCAGCACACCGAACCCTTCTTCCTTGAGAGCGGCTGCGGTTTGCTCGACCGCCTGCTCGTAAGGAACATCCAGTTTGACCTGGAACGCCATTTGGTTTTTCATGTTTTCAACTTCCTCCTATTGCTCAAAGGATCAATTGATCTTTCAACACCTACAGCTCAAGGGGCATTGGGTTCCGGCGCCTGGTAGCGGTTGGCCTGCACAAATTTCCTGGCCAGGTCCGGGTCAAAAGTCTCAAAAGTTTGGATCCTGCCCCACGAAGTCAGGGCCGCCGGGACGTCCATTTCCGCCCACGAGAAGCCGATCACCTTGAAATTCTGGAAACCATCCATCACATCCCGGATTTCGGATTTCAACGCCGAGCAGTCCTCTTCTTCGAGAACCTGACAGTTGTACCAGAACACCACATAGCCGTGCTCCAGGCTGTGCAGGATATACCCCTCTGGATGGGGAACCTGCGCAGCAGGATCATTCTCCTCATAAAAGCCCGCTTCCATCGGTTGTCCATAGTGGCGCCCAGAGCTGGGCGGGTTGGAATTAAACGGTCCCGGATCCTCTCCAGCTGCCACGTGCTCCGCAGCATTGGCCATCACCGGCACACGCTCTCCCGGCAGCGGCCGGTTTTCCCGCCAGACCAGATAACCCGTCAATAGAGAAAATGCCAGGACCGCTCCCCCGATGATCAGGAACATTTTGATCCGCTTTTGCCGCCGCTCCTTTTCCCGTCTTTCCCGCAGGGTGTCCTTGTTCACTGCAACCTCCCAGCCTACGTACAAATAAAACCAGATCCTTCTCTCATTCCATATAGATGCAGCGTGGAAACCGATTCTTACCAATTCCAGGGAACCCTGGTGAAGACAAGCTCAGGAAAACCCAAAAGTGAATGACCTCGGGGGTGCTCCAGCTGCGTCCGGCGGCTCCTCCGGGACCAATTTCCTGGAGGTCCATTCTCACGTCAAAAACCCGGTCAGGTACATCACCAGCACCCCCAGGGTGAACCCGGCCAGGTTGGGCCAGCTGAAGACAGGACTTTCCCGCTGTTCCGCCCGCCGGACCAGCAGCCCCCCGACCGCGAGGATCACCTGCCAGATCGCGCCTAATCCGACCCCGAAGAACAGCGTGGCCAGGACCGGGGAGAAAGCAAACCCACCGATCCAGGCTCCGATCGAGGCCGGGGCCCCGGCCAGCAGGGCCAGCCATAGGAAGGTCAATACTCCGGGCACCCCCCGGGCACCCCCCTCCTCCCCATCCGCAGGCAGCAGCGGGGCAGCGATCCCCACCCCTTCGGTGATGTTGTGCAGCATGAAACCCACCACCAGAAAGGTCCCCAGGGCAGATTCCCCGGCGGCAAAGGCCGCCCCGATCACCAGGCCCTCGCCCATATTGTGAATCCCGATCCCCAGGGCGATTAAACCCGCCAGGTATAACCCTGAACGCTCTCCTGAAGCGTTTTTCCCGCTCCCCGAACCAACCGCTTCCAGCAGCAGCCAGGTCAGCATGCCGGTCAGCACCGCCAGCGGAACCCCCTGAAAGAATTCCGGAATCTCGCGGGCCAGCTCCAGGGCCTCCAGGAAGGTATCCAGGAGCAGGAAGACCAGCAGCCCGAGGGTCAGGGCCAGCACGGCTTCCAGCCAGCGCCGGTCGAGCTGGCGCAGGGCCGGGAACCAGAGCATACCCAGGATCACGGGAACCACCCCCACAAAGACGCCAATCAGGCCGTAGGCCCAGAACTGATTCCACCCGAAACCCGGCAGCGGGGCAGCCAGAGGAACCTCCGCGCTGAAGGTCATCCCGGCTGGAGTGAGCAGGGTGACTACATGAGCTTCGTAGCGCACCCAGGGATAGGGGATGAAAACTTCCCGGCTTCCTAAAGGAGGCACCACAGCATCCGGATTGACCGTGAACTGCCAGTACGCTTCATCCACCAGGACCTGGGCGATCTCAACCGGGTCAGGACCGTCGTTGTAAACCTGCACCCGGAAGCCGCCCTCGACTACTTCCACCCGGGTGATGGTCAAATCCTCCACGGGCGGCAGCCCCCGCTGGAAGACCGCGGTGGGGTCAGTAAAGACGAACAGCGCCAGGGTGAGGATCAGGGCCAAAACCGGCAAAGCAATCTTCAGCCCGAGCGAAAGTCCGGATTTTTTGATCGTGGTGTTTTCAGCCATGGTCAGCTTCCCTCCCCTTCACCCTGCAGGTCAAAAAATGCCATCCAGCCCAGCTCGGCAAACTCGCTCTGATGGGCGTGGAACATGTATCTCCCGGGCTCAAAATCCTGGAAGCTGAACTCCAGGATCCCCCGCTGTCCCTGGATCTGGGAGATCGTGTCGACTGTGGTCAGGGTCGGCTCCAGGGTGGTGCCGTGATCGTAGTAATCAAAGAAATTGGCATGCAGGTGAAAGGAATTCACGGAATCAAATTCCGTGGTGTTGATCAGGTACACCCGCTGGATCTGATCTCCCCGGATGGGAATCGGCCTGTCCATGTAAGCGAACGCCACCGTGTTGGCCGCGTAGACTTCGTTGTCATCGTCAAAATTGGTGTCAAAGCCGTTCATCACCATCATCATCTCGTTGTAAGCCTGGTTTTCCGGATACTGATGATTGCGGGTTCTGGCGATCTCCCGCCCCTTCCCGGTATATAACTCCGGATCGGGATCCACCACAAATGCGCCGTACAGCCCTTTATGAATATGGCGCTTGAGCGGGGTGGAGTGGCAGTGATAGAGATGGCAGCCGAAAGGCAGCGCGTCAAACTCATAGACCGTGCTCTCCCCGGGCTGAATATCCCCTGCTCCGATTCCTGGAACCCCGTCCATCGAAGCCGGATGGACCCCGTGAAAGTGGATGGTATGGGGGTGGCTGCCGGCGTTCCGGAAATGGATCCGGATCCGGTCGCCTTCCACACAGCGGATCGAGGGTCCGGGCACCCGGCCGTTGTAGGTCCAGGCCGGAAAGAAAATTCCGGGCGCAATTTCAATTTCTTTGTCGAGAGCCACAAATTCATACTCGCGCAGGGTCTGTCCATCCGGGAGGCTGCTGACCTCGCCGTAATCCCAGTCGTAAAGCATTTCCTGGGGATCGAAGCCGTTCCGGGCATGGTCCACCTCGCCGACCGCGCCGAAGGGGTTTTCGTGCTCCTCCCCCTCATGGCGGGCCCCTTCCGGCGGCGGCATGCTGGCCTTGGAGGAGGCCGGATCACCACCCAGCACCCGCCGGGCAGCGGCTATCCCGGTCAGGGACAGCCCCCCAGTAAGGAGTGATTTCAGGAACGATCTGCGGTTTAAAAAAGAGTTCTGCCTGGTTTGCTCTGCCATAAGCCATCCTCTTCAGGTTTTTCTAATGTATATTTTAGGTCTACCTAAATTATAAAGAGAACAGCCCCTTCGGTCAACCCGGAGAGATTAACCCGCAGTGAGAATAACCACAGTATGAGACCCGGAGGGGAGGACCCCCGTATCAGTAGAAAGGAACCGGTGATTGGGTTCTCAGCCCCATCCGATACACGATATCTTTCCTTCCAGCGGGCTGCCTGCACAGCTGCCCTCTGGCAAGCGACCTCCGGGGAAGGGTTCCCTCCGTCGTAAGAAAGGATCCGCCGGCTGGGATCCCAACCCCATCCGGTACCGGGTTTCTTACTATCCCGGCGAGCTGCCGGCACCGCTGCCCTTCCAGATTAAAAGCGCCCTCTGATCCTCCTTCCCGATCTCAAAATCTGTTATAATCCTCAACTATTGAGTCAATAAATTCACATTCCCCGTTTCACCCCTCCCTGGTCGTGGAAAACTAATTCACCGATCAGCAAGCCAAGGAGAAACCCCATGTCCCAAGATCGCTACACAGAAGTAACCCATCAATCGTGGTTCAGCCGGATCGGGGGCGCCCTCAAAGGGATCCTGTTCGGCCTGCTGCTGTTCGTTCTCGCTTTCCCCCTCTTGTTCTGGAACGAAGGCCGGGCGGTCAAGCGGGCCAAATCCCTGACCGAAGGGAGCAAAGTCGTCCTCTCGGTTTCGGCCGACAGCGTTGACCCCGCGAACGAAGGTCAACTAATCCACGTGAGCGGGACAGCCACCACCGACGCCGTGCTGACCGATCCGGTGTTCGGCGTCTCGGAGAACGCGCTCAAATTAAAGCGGACCGTGGAAATGTACCAGTGGAAGGAAAGCAAAGAGACCGAAACCAGGACCAAAGTCGGCGGCGGAGAAGAAACCATCACCACTTATTCCTACAGCAAAACCTGGTCCCAGAGCCACATCAATTCAGAAAACTTCACCAGACCAGCCGGCCACCAAAACCCGGGCTCGATGCCCTACGATTCCACCGTCCTGACCGCGGATAAGATCACCCTGGGCGCGTTCACCTTATCGCCGTCGCTGGCCGGCAAGATCTCCCAATATGAACCACTCCCGGTGGAAGCAGATCAACCCCTGCCCCAGCCCGTCCGGGACAGCGGTCAGGTGCACAACGGGGGCTATTACCTCGGCAAGGATCCGGCTGATCCCCGGATCGGTGATGTCCGGATTCAATTCCAGGTCACCCGTCCCACGCCGGTCAGCGTGGTCGCCCGGCAGGTGGGCAGCACCTTTGAACCCTACCGGGCAAAAGCAGGCGGGGAGGTCGAACTCCTCCAGACCGGGATTCATTCGGCGGATGCCATGTTCGAGCAGGCCCAGCAGAGCAACCGGGTCATCACCTGGCTGCTGCGGTTGGGCGGCTTCCTGCTGATAATGATCGGGTTGAACCTGATGACCCGGGTGTTCTCGGTGCTTGCCGATGTCATCCCCCTCTTTGGCCGCATCGTGGGCGCGGGCACCAGGCTGATAGCCTTTCTGCTGGCGGCCGTTTTCTCCCTGATCACCATCGCAGTCGCCTGGGTGTTCTTCCGTCCCCTGCTGGGGATCCTGCTGCTCACCGCGGCAGGCGGTTTGATCGCCATCGTGGTTATCAAATTACGGTCGTCAAAGGTGGAAAAAACCAGCACACCTGTCGATTGAGTCAAAGCCGTCGGTTAGGGTGCTCTCGTCTACATAATCAAGGCCATCGAATGAGATGCGGCTGTCGGTTGAGCAAACCGGGCAGCAGTCAGCGCACGGTCTCCCCCCTCAGTCTTTCCGCCCTACCCCATCACCACCCGGTAGAGCAGGCTCTTATGGAGCTTGATCGCGTCCACCGGGCAGGTCTCATGACAGCAGTAGCAGCGGATACAGCCCTCATCGTCGATCCAGGCGTAGGGATGCTCCCCCTCCTTGATATCGATCACTCCCTCCGGGCAGATGTTCACGCAGTCCTCGCAGGCTATGCACTCCTGCTGAATCACCCGCGGCTTGAGAGTCAGTCCGGATTTGAACAGCGGTTCAAATAAATTCTGCCACCAGCTGGCAGTCCGCAATCCGGCCATCGGGGAATGGGTGGAGGGCAGTTTGAAATCCAGGATCTGCAGCTGATCGCGGTCGATCCCCACCAGCTCGATTTCCTCCAGCCGGGTCGGGGAGCGCCCCTGCTTCTCAGCTTCCACCAGCAGCGGGTTATCCTCCCTGGTCAGACCCATCATCTCCCCTGCCACCACATCCAGGGCCAGCGGGTTTTCCGCAGCCAGCAGCATCCCGATTTTGCGGGGATCCCCGTTACCGGGGCCCTCCCCCTCCATGCCCAACACCGCGTCCATGATCGTCAGCCGGGGAGCGACGCAGGCCGCCAGGTCGAGCAGCATGCGGGCGAAGTGAGCCCGGTCAGCCAGCTTAGCGTGGTAGCCCGGTTTGATCCGTCCCGGGAGGGCTCCGAAGCAGTTCTTAACCGCCCCGGTCATGATCATCAGGCTGTGGGTTTTGAACTTGGGGAGATTGATGATCGTCCCCGCTTCCAGCAGTGGGGTCATGATCTCGAAGTGTTTGATCAACTCCCCCTCCGGGAAAGAAACCGCCCGGTAATCGGTGTCAAAATTCAGATCCAGTTCCAACCGGGCGGCCATCTCCGCCATCCCTGTCTCCCGGTAGACCCGCTCCAGGGTCGACCGGCTGTGGGCGTAAGCCCCGGTTGGGCTGTCGATCAGCAGCGGATCCCCGCCGGCCGCTTGTACCACCGCCCCCACCGCCCCTGCCACCGCGGGGTGGGTGGTGACCGCTTTTTCGGGAGCAGCCGCGGAAAGCAGGTTGACCTTGAGAGCAGTCCGTTTTCCCTGGGCGAGGAAGGGCGCCATGCCCCCCATCATCTCCAGCAGCTCCTCCAATTTTTCCTCTACCTGATCGTAATCCAAACAGCGCACGGCATAGACTTTGGGCTTCATAACCCTCCTCGGGTGGGGTTGTGCTGGTGCTCAGAAATTAATCCAAGTGTCATGGAAAACGCCCTCTCTGTCAAGCGCGAGAAATGCCCCCGGAGATTTCCCGGCCGGGCTTGTCCTGTGGAAGAGTTCCCCCGGGCACGGCTGCCGGTTAAGGTGCTCCCCGTCGATTGAGCAGCAGCCGCCAGGCTGCGCCGCACCCGTCGGTTGAGTGAATTCGGAGCGCCAGCGAAGAATTTTTATCGAAACCAGGGTGCAGGAACCCTTCATTTCCCACCCGCTTGATTCCACATACAAAACCGACAATATATAAATAAGCCAAAGCATTTAGTGTGTCATCGTCTTTTTGTAAAAGATGCAGGGGACGAAGTATTTATTAGATATCGGCTGCCATGGTGAAATGGGAATTTTCAGGAACCTTTGTTTCATCCTGGAGGTATTGCCTGAGAGGAATATGGCGATCTGCGGCTATTATTTTTCTATGTATTTCTTGATCCTGAAAGCATCCCCCAGTACCAGCCAAAAAATGCCTTTTCCTGAGAAGGTTGGTTAGGGAGGTCCTTTTTTATCCATTTGACTTTTGGAAAGAATTTATGCTAATATAAAATTAGAATTGAAAGCTTTCTGGCAGTATATATCGTATTATCTGTCGGAAGTTGCTACTATCCATCAACTGGATATAAGGAGACATCAGGCCAAAGGAGGAGGAAAAATATGACCTGAACAGCTGATGGAGTATCCAAGCCTAGAGAATTTTATCCTCAGTAGTCAATACAAAAAGGAGTATGAGATATGCCTGAATTTTTTCAGACATTTATCGATCAACTGTCAGGATCGACACTCAATATCCTGAGCGCTTTTGCTATCCTTATCGTGGGCTGGATTGTGGCTTTGATCCTGGCTGCAATCGTCCGCAAAATACTGAAGCGCACCCAATTAGATGACAAGATCGCTCGCTGGTTAGCAACAGATGATCAACCTTCCGCTGATTCGTCCCGCGTAGGAGGAAAAGCGGTCTATTACCTGGTGATGCTGTTCGTGCTGGTGGCTTTTTTCCAGCAGCTGGGTTTAACCATGGTCACCACACCCATCAACGCTTTCCTGACGGAAGTTCTCAGATTTGCACCACGATTGTTGGGTGCGGGCCTGATCACTCTGGCTGCTTGGTTGATTGCCAGTGTCTTGAAGTTTGCCATCACCAAGACGCTCCAGGCTACCAAAGTCGAAGAACGGCTGAGGGACAGCGCGGGGATGGAAGAGGGTGAACCTCAGATTGGACAATCCCTGGCCAACGCTGCATTTTGGCTGGTTTTCTTGCTGTTCCTGCCCGCTATTCTCGATGCGCTGGGCATGGCAGGTTTAGTCGCTCCCGTGCAGGCGATGTTCGACCAATTGCTGTCGGTGATCCCCAATCTCATCGGTGCCGGAGCGATTCTGTTGGTGGGTTGGTTTGTGGCTCGCATTGTCCGTGAAGTGATCACGAATCTACTCGCTGCGGCAGGAGCAGATCGTCTAAGCAGACGTTTAGAGCTGAAAGATCAAAAGATATCCAAGTTGGCTGGCACCGTGGTCCACGCCCTGATCATGATCCAGGTCGTGATTGCGGCCCTTGATACCTTGGACATTGAAGCCATCTCAGGTCCGGCAACGCGCATGCTCACGGTGGTATGGGACACCATCCCGCTGCTGTTTGGCGCGGTTCTGGTGCTGGGTGTCTCCTATTACATCGGGCTGTGGGTGAAACGCCTGGTGGCCAATCTTCTCTCCAGTGCAGGGTTTGACCGTGTTTTGGTCTGGATTGGACTGGGATCCGAGCCCAGTGAGGGACAAAGCACACCTTCGGAAATCGTCGGTACTCTGGTGCTTGTCGGTATCATGCTCTTTGCCGCGGTTGAAGCGGCTAATCTCTTAAGGTTGAATATCGTCGCAACCCTGGTCTCCGAGGTGATCGGTTTCGTCGGGCAAGCGGTTCTGGCGGTTATTATCTTTGGCGCCGGAATGTACCTGGCTAACCTGGCAGGGTCGATCATCAAGAGTACGGGTATAAAAAACGCCAAGCTCCTGGGTCAGGTGACACGGGTGGCCGTGATTTTCCTGGTGATCGCGATGGCCCTTGGCCAGCTTGGAGTTGCCACAGAAATTGTCAACCTGGCGTTTGGCTTGCTGCTGGGCGCGGTTGCCGTGGCGATTGCCCTGGCCTTCGGGTTGGGTGGGCGTGAAATCGCTGCCAGGAAAGTCGAAGATTGGATGGCTTCTTTCAGTGATAAACCCAGTGATGAAGAATGGAGCTAGCTAGAATCTAATTGAGCGAACGTTAAACTCCAATGTGGGGTGGGGATCTTCTGGTAAATGAATCTCCGCCCCGCTTTGTTGTTAAATGTTAAGAATGGCTCACCGGAGACGCTCCCGGTTGATTGTGCTGCGGCCAGCGGTTGAGATACACCCGCCGGTTAAGGTGCTCTCGTCGATTGAGCAGCAGCCGCCAGGCTGCGCCGCATCCGTCGGTTGAGTGAATTCGGAGCGCCAGCGAAGAATTTTTATCGAAACCAGGGTGCGGGAACCCTTCATTTCCCACCCGCTGATCTCGATACAACCTTCACTCCGTTCAGTCTATTCGATCGACGCTGTTTCGTTTTACCCCGCCAACACACCAACCCGCCGGATCCCGTGCTATACTCTTAGGTGATGACCACCGACTCCTCCCTCCCAGAAACCACCCGCAACTGGCTGGCCGTTTCCCGCCCGGAAGCCCCCGCCCGCGGGATCGGCAAATGGATGCTCCACACCAGCAGTCCCCATCGGCTCTTCCAGGTGTTAAAGGAAGCCTTTCAAAGCGGAAGCCTGCCCTCCGCCCAGGGCCTGAAGACCAAAAAGCAAGTCCCGTTGGGGGACGGCGCGGTCTACGTCTACACCGGACCGTACACCGACCGGGACCGGGTGCTCCAGCTGGCGGAAGAGCTCCGCGCGCTGAACGGGATAACCGACCTGCGCCTTAACCGGCCGCTGATCTTCAAAACCGACCTGCACAACACCTGGTGCGAAACCCTCGCCAAGCCGGGCGACGGCTACTACGAACTGCTCAAACACAACTGGATCTACCGTTACAAGAGCGGAAAGCTGATCATCAATCCCCCTATCCTGGCCCTCCATCAGGTCCTGGAACATCCCCCGGAAAACGCGGACCCCAAATTCCTGCTCATCCGCTCCCTGCTCCCGGAGCCGCTCTTTGCCGGATCCGGAGCAGCCTGATCCCACCGGCAGAAGCAGCCTCTTTGGTCATCGCGAGTGACGCACCCCCGCGGCGATCTCCCTCCCTGAAAGATCATAACCGCCATCCTCCCGGGCTGCCGTCAGCCGCTGCCTGGCTCTCTCCCCGTCTCCCTGTCCCTCCATCTCCCTATCCGTCGTCCATCCCGCCGGAAGTGTTTCCCCCCTCTTCCCGTCTCCCACCCAAAACCTTAACTGCGGCCGGCGCTGTCCTCTCCGGGACAAACCTCCCGGATTTTTATCCGGACCCCTCCGCCGCCGGGTCCTTACCCCGCAGGCCGTAGAGCACCATCCCGCTGACCAGCAGCATGGCCAGGGCCAGGGAAAGCAGGCCGAATTTCACCAGCCCCTCCTGCCAGGCAGTTCCCGCGGCATCTCCCCCGGCCAGGGGCATCAGCTCACCCCCTGCGGCCCAGGCTGCGGCCAGAAAGGTGGTCCCCCAGTTGGCGAAGGTCCCGTACAGCGCCAGGTAAAACCCGCCCCGCAGCATACCGGCGCTGAGCTTCAGGCGCGGCCAGACCAGCCCCAGGATCATCAGCAGCATCCCGTTCTGCACCCCTTCCAGATGGCTGGACAGGCCCAGCCGGGGGTGTTTGAGCAGCGGGATGGCAAAGCCGGTCAGCAGACCGAGGCTGAACAGCACCATCCCGGCCCGCAGCAAACGTCGTCCCTGGTTTCCTTTCAACTCTCCATTCATCACTCCTCCTACGGATAAAGTTTTTACCGATAAAAGTGATTCAACGCTTGATCACATCCCCGGACAACCCGGGGTTTTGTTAATAAAGCACCAGCAGCTTCTTCAGGGCTTCCTCCGCGGCTGCAGTTTCTCCCGAAATTTCCATCAGGGACCGTGCTTCCTGAAAGCTGTACCGCCCGGAGGCGAATATATTGAACGCCAGGGCATCCATCCGGACTTCCGCAGCCGGTTCCCCGGGCGCGGTCAGCCAGGTCCCGCCGGCGGTTCCGCTCAGCTCGATCCGCAGCGGCGGGTTGGCCGTCTTCTTTTCCAGCACCCGGGCGGTGTCCCGCATCACCAGCGCCGCGATCCGGCCGTCATGGTCGGGGGTCTGAAAAAACTCCCGCCCCACCGCCCGGCAGATATCCAGCCGGTGCATCCAGGTGTCCCGGCTGTGGATCACCCACATCAGATGGCGGAAGGACAGCCGTCCCTCATCGGGATGGGGGATCGAAAAAAACTTGAACAGCCGGTAGCCGTGAGCCCATTTCCGGGCCGCGGTTGGACCCACCTTCCGCAGCTCGGCGATCAGCTCTTCGGGCGTGCGGTCAGACCGCTCTCGGAGCTGGAAGGCATTGACCGCATCCTCGGGCAGCTCCCCGGGACCCGGTTTCTGGGAACCCTGCCGGATCATCTCCCGCAGGCTGGCTCCGCCGGCGTAACCGCCGGCCTGGTGGGCCAGGATATCGCGCACGTTCCAGGCCGAGCAGGCGGTGGGCTTTTCCCAATCTTCCGGCTCCAGGTTTTCCATCAGGGCCAGGAATCGCTCGATCTCCACCAGCATCAGCTGCTCGGCTTCATCCGCCGTGACATAAGGCACCTCGGATGCCAGGGGTAAGTCGGACTGCTTGGTTAACACACTCATATTGTCCTCCAGATACCAGTAAAGTAGGATCAGTCCTGCGACCAGGCCTGATCAATCAGCTCCACCGCAGCCGGGATCAGCGAGCCGAAGCGTCCCTCCCCCAGCGGCAGGCCGGGCTGGTTGGCCATGTGCAGGGCGGTGATCCCGTGGGAGAGCGAGATCAGCAGGTCGGTCAGCTGTTCGGCCGGCAGGTCGGTGTCCAGCTGATCTTTGAACCCGGCAATCCGCGCCACCCAGGCCTGCAGGTTGTCCGTGCTCACCTTGAGGCTTTCCGGGGTGGGTTCGAAACCGGGCACCGGGCGCTCGAAGCACAGCTGGTAGAGCTCCGGATTCTGGATCGCGAAGGTCAGGTACGCCTCCATCGCCAGCCGGAACTGATCCCTCCAGCCCTCCGCCCCGGCCGTGTACTCCCGCACATAGGCATCCCAGCGTTCGAAACCGAGCCGGAACAGGGCATCGTAAATGTCCATCAACCCGTCGAAGTAGTTGTAGAGGGAGGGCGGCTGCATCCCCATCCGCCGGGCCAGCTCATGGATGGTCAGCCCACCCACACCTTCTTCGCGCATGATCTTCCGGGCGGTGTGCAGAATTTCGGCTATGGTTTCCTGCCGGCCCCGTTCCCGGCGGGAGAGTTCTGGGGTTGGGTCTTGCTTGGTCATAGTTTATCCTAATATTATTAGTTTTTCCTAATAGTATTAGTTTTTCAAGAATTGTCAAGGTAAAAACGCTCCAGAACCCCTGACACTCATCTTCCCCTCATTTGCCGGACTGCTGTTTCAGTTTTCCCCTTAACCACCCAGACCTCGGAGGTGTCCCGGCTGTTTTCAGCGGCTCCTCCAAGGTCTTAACATCCAGATCCCCGGTTATTACCAACCCGCTCCGGGCTGCCAACGTTTTACATAATCCTCATTCTCATTCAGGCTGACACAGAGCGGGAGGAGAAAATCGGATAAGTCCTCCAAAATCCCGACAAAAGAATCCGGGATATCCTCTACCCCAGCATTGGCAGCAAATTGAGACCAGATACGCTGCTGCTGTTCAGCAAAATCTGGCTGAAAAGAATACGGAGGTTGATCAGGAATAGGTGTTTGTCTTTTGGTAAATGTTCTCCGGATGGCTTCTTTCAGCTTTTTCCCCTCAAAGGGAATTTGTCTGCTGATGAGCCAGATGTCATAGAAATCCTTCATG
>JAXHNK010000007.1:0-298803 GCA_034520505.1 Anaerolineales bacterium
AACAGCAGGTTTGTATGCGGCGGAGTTATTGGCGGAAAACGGCCTGGAAACCGCGGTTTTTGAACGTGAGGAAGCAGTCAACCCCGCCCGGAGGACGTACATTATCACCAAGGGCCTGCGGCGGGTGCTGGGTGAAATTCCCCCTTCCTGGATCTGCCACCGGGTTGACCGGCTGGCGGTTGCGGCCCAGGGGGTGGAGCAGACCCTTTCCCTGAAAGATCCTGATCTGGTGATGGAGCGGAATCAGCTCACACAGGCGCTGGCTGATCGGGCCCGGGAGGCTGGCGCAGGAGTATTTCTGGGCCTGGATTTTCAGGGTTTCCGGGAAAGTGAACAGGGGACGCAGCTGGTTTTTATCGACCGGGATGGTGATGAGCGGGTGATGTCCTCACCCGTGGTGATCGGGGCTGACGGTGCCTTCAGCCGGGTGGCGAAGGCGGCAGGGCTGCCCCGACCGGCCGCGGTGCCTTTGCTGCAGGCGGAAGTGAACCTGCCGGAGGGATGGGACCCCGGCTTGACCAAGGTCTGGTTTGACGTCGGGGAAACCCGCTACTTTTTCTGGTTGATCCCGGAATCGAGTTCCCGGGCGGTGGTGGGGCTGATCGGGAATCCCGGCAGCGACCTGCGGGCGGTGCTGGACCGCTTCCTGGACTCTCATCACCTGACGGCCGACGGTTATCAGGCGGGTCAGGCCGCGATGCATCATCCCTCCCTGCGGCCGTGGGGGCGGGTGGGAGAGAGCAGGGTGCTGCTGGTGGGCGACGCCGCTGGTCAGGTCAAGGTGACCACGGTGGGGGGGACAGTCACCGGTTTATGGGGTGCCCGGGCCGCTGCAGAGGCGGTGCTGGAAGATAAGGCCTACGAGGACACCGTTCGCCCCCTGCAGCGGGAGCTGGACGTGCACTGGCGGATCAGGGAGCTTCTGGAGAGTATGGGTGAAGATGGCTATCAAAAGTTGATTTCATTAATTTCCCCCGGAGTGAAAAAGTTTTTGGCGCGGTATGATCGGGATGCGATGAAAGGAAAGTTCTGGAATTTACCTTTCATCCAACCCCGGTTTATCCCCCTGGGATTTAAATTATATTTCAGGTTTCTCAGAGATAAATTGATGAAAGGGTAGAAGGGAAGTTTTGTAATCATCTTGATGAAATTGGGTTCGATTTATAATTATCGGCGGATAAGAAACAGGATATAAGTTGACAACAGGAGCAGTTAAATGGATAGAATCAAACAATCACCGGTGAAGTATGGAATTATTTTGGTGGTAGTTCTTGCAGTTATTCTAGGCGGTTTTTTCCTCAACCGGTGGTGGAACACGCCGCTGGGAACCCCCCTGGATGATTTCACACCCACTGTTGAAACAGAAAATGGGAAAACGGAAACACCCGAGATAAAAGAAACGGCAACAAAAACAGTTCAGCCCACAGCAACTGCTACTGAAGCGCCGAAAACGGCTACGCCAACCCCCCAGGATGAGCCGCTGTGTGGGGGACCCGAAAAAATGACCTTGTTGTTCACTGGAATTGATTCTGAGAATTATACCTATGGTCTGGCGGACGCTATTCGGATTGTTCAAATTGATTTTATATCTGGAGATATTACTGTCCTCCCTCTTCCCCGCGATCTATGGGTGGAAATTCCCATTTCCGTACCGGGGGTAACCGAAGACATCACTTATGGAAAATTGAATCAGGCTTATTTTTATGGAACACCTGGAATGGGTTATTACGACAGCGAAGATTATGGGCCAGGGCTGCTGGCAAAAACCCTGGAGACGAATTTCGATTTAGAAGTTGATCATTATTTCACTGTAAACGTACATATTTTAGAATTGATGATTGATCAGATTGGCGGCTTACCCGTTTACCTGCCCAATACTGTTTATAAGCATTACTTTGATGAAGCGCGGGTTTATCTGGAAGCCGGATCTTATTTGCTGACCGGGAAGCAGGCAGAAATGGTCGCCCGCCACCGCACGGTTATTGGCGATTTTGGCCGCCAGAAGAATCAGACTATCTTATTGAAAGCCTTTATCAAAAATATGTTCACGCCTGAAGGCATTAAACAACTTCCTAACCTGGTGGAAATTTATCAGGAAAACGTCTTGATGGATTTTTCACCCAAAGAAATTAGTCAGTTGATTTGCCTCGCCGCAAAGATTGAACTAAATGAGGACGTTCACTTTTTAGAATTCCCTCAGGATATCCTCACTGAAGGAAGGCAGATGGATGAGGTCCAGGGTTACCGCACTTATGCGCTAACCTACGACGCGGAAGAAATCCAGCAGATCCTGGAAGATCTTCAGGCAGGGAAGTTGATTAAAGAATAACCAGCACATAAAAAAGAATCAATTGGTTGCTTTAGTCTGACCCATAGTTTGAAATAATCGAATAGATTTACCCTGGATGGTTTTTTTATTATTTATTGTGAAGTGCTGGGTACGCAGGAAAAGTTATCTGGTAGGGTCATTCAATGTCAGACAAAATTAAGGGATCACCCATTAACTACGGGGCTCTATTAGGGTAGTTCTATGCGTATAGCCAGAGAGCGTCCCTTTCTATTCGGTTTATTGATCAGCCTGCTGCTGGCCGGTCCCATCCTGGCCGGGATGCTGTTTTTGAACTGGTGGAACACGCCGCTGGGGGTCCCCCTGGGTTCCTCCAGCACCCAGACCCTGCAGCCCGGGGAGATCCCTGATACCCTTGTTCCTCAGCCCACGTCCACCCGGGGCGAGCCGGTGGTCACTGAGACTCCCACCCGGACCCCGGAGCCGACCCTGACCCCGCTGCCCAGCAGCACGCCAGCTCCCCGGGCGATGTGCGGGGGGCCGGACACCCAGACCATTTTAGTGACCGGCGTGGATTCGGGAAATTATATTTATGGATTGTCGGATGCCATCCGGATTGTGCGGGTGGATTATGTCGGAGGCAGGGTCACCGTCCTGCCCCTGCCCCGGGATCTGTGGGTGGATATTCCGGTATCCATCCCCGGGGTTACAGAAGGCATTACCGAGGGGAAGTTAAACCAGGCCTATTTTTACGGCTCGCCGGGGATGGGTTATTATCCGGATGAGGATCAGTCGCCGGGGCTGCTGGCCAAAACCCTGGAGCTGAACTTCAACCTGCCGGTGGACCGTTACTTTTCGGTCAACACCCGGATTTTCCGGCAGATGGTGGTGCAGCTGGGGGGGATCCAGGTCACCCTGCCGCGCAACGTTTATAAACATTATTTTGATGAGCCGGTGCTCTATCTGAAAGCGGGGACGTATCATCTCACCGGCAAACAGGCGGAGATGGTCGCCCGGCACCGGACCCTGATCGGTGATTTTGGGCGGATGGAAAATCAGACGATCCTGCTTAAAGCCTTTGTCCGCAAACTGCTCACGCCCGGGGGGATCAAGCAGCTGCCGGAATTGATCGAAATTTACCGGGATAATGTGCTGATGGACTTTACTCCCAACGAGATCAGCAAACTGCTCTGCCTGGCCAGCAAGATTGACCTGGGGGAGGACATCGTTTTCCTGACTTTCCCCCAGGAGATGCTGACCGAAGGCAAGATTTATGATGAGGTTCATGATTATAAAGCATATGCCCTGACCTACGACAAGGAAGAGATCCGGCAGCTGCTGGCGGATTTTCAGGCCGGCGCATATCCCTAGGGTTCCCCGGGGCCGGTTTGATCCGGCTGTCAGGCCTTCCCTCCAGGTTGTTTCCTGCTTGATAGATTACGATAAAAAAGTTGTTTTGCTGTGATCCATTGTGCTGGTCTGGACAGGTGGGTTGTGATATGATATTGCGGAAATTGAGCATACTGAGAAAGACTTGAGGCCTGCGGGCAGTTTGCCCGGGTGAAAGACTATGAACAAAAACCTATTGGATAGGATCAATCACTATATCACGCATGATTTGCCGCTCCGGCAGGTTAAGATCCTGAGCGTCCTCCTGCTGGTGGTAACTCTAGCGGGCGGCGGTTTATACTGGGGGTTAACGACCTGGTACCAGCCGCTGGATTCCGCCCTGGCTCTCCCTACCTCGACCCCGGATCTGGCCGGGGAAGCAGCTCAAAAAGAGACCGAGCAGGCGGGTGGGGCCAGCCTGACGCCCACCATCCAGCCGGTGTGCGGCGGACCGCCGAACATGACCATCCTGGTCTCCGGGGTGGCTTCTGAGCGCTACCTTTACGGCCTGGCTGATGCCATCCGGGTGGTGCGGGTGGACTTTCAGACCCAGCAGGTGACTGTATTGGCCCTGCCCCGGGACCTCTGGGTTCAGATTCCGAGCATCGGTGACCACGGCATTTCCGCTGGAAAACTCAACCAGGCCTATTTTTACGGGACCGAAGGTATGGGTTATTATCGGGGTTCGGGAGCGGGCTCCGGGCTGCTGGCTGAGACCCTCCAGGCCAATTACGGCCTGCGCGCCGACCATTATCTGGCGGTTAACCTGAACAGTTTTGTGCAGATCATCGACGCCCTGGGGGGAATTGACGTCTATCTGGCCCAGGACGTCTACCGGAAGCAGTTCGGGGAACCGAAGTTGTTCCTCAAGGCCGGGTCCCATCATCTGGACGGGAAGCAGGCGGAGATGCTGGCCAGGCAGCGGATCGAGATCGGGGATTTTGGCCGGATCAACAACCAGACCGTGATCTTGAAAGCTGTGGCCGCCAAGCTGCTCACGCCTTCCGGGATCGGGTCGCTTCCCGGCCTGATCGATCGGATGCGGGATAACGTGCTGACCGACCTCAGCCCTGCTCAGATCAGCCAGCTGGTGTGCCTGGCTGAGAGGATCGATTTGAACGCTGATGTGCAGTTTGAGACTCTGCCCCAGCAGCTGGTGGAGGGTTCCCAGGTGTATGATCCGGCGCGGGGGCAGAACACCTATGCCCTGCTGGGGGATGAGGAAGCGATCGGGCAGCTGCTGCGGGACTTTCAGGCCGGGGTCTGGCCGGGGGAAGGGGAATAGGCCGCGCGCTTTATTCCTGGGTCGCGTTGCTTCCGTCGATGGAGTGGGGCCCCCAGGCCGGGTATCGAAATCAGGGAGCGGCAGGTTCACACGCATGCAGGGCATTGGCGCGCTTCATCCGCTGGTTTCGATACATTTTTCGCTCCGCGAAAAACACTCAACCGACGCTGAGGGAGATGTTTTACAGCTTCAACTCGCGAAAAAGGCTCAACCGGCGCTGACTGCGGAGGTTTCCCCTGCCATCCGGCGCTGTGAGGTGCAGCCGCTCCCGTCGATTGAGTGGGATCAACGCGCTCAGGCCCCTGGCTCAATCACTTCCTGATAGACACCGGCTATCTGTTTGGTCACATTCCGCCAGCTGTAGTTTTCTTCGACATACCCCCTGGCGTTCTTCCGGAAATCCAGATTCAAATTGGGCTTCTCTTTCAGCTCCAGGATCTTATCCGCCAGCTGCCCGGCATCCCGGGGTTCAAAGAGCATCCCTACCTGACCTTCCTTGATGGTGTGGGCCAGGCCGCCTACCCGGGAGCCGATCACGCACCCCCCGCAGGCCATGGCTTCCAGGGCAGTAAGGCCAAAAGGTTCATAATAGGAGGGGATAACGGTGACATCCCCCGCGCTGTAGTAGGTAGAAAGCTCGCTCTGCGGTTTTCCGCCGGTAAAGGTCACCTGACCTTCCAGATTGTATTCTTCCAGCAGGTCCCGGTAGGGTAAATAAGGCTCCTCCCCCAGGTCTGTCCAGCTTAAAAAGGCTTTGGAAGACGGGGGACCCCCGACGATGACCAGCTGCAGGCGTTCCTCATCGGCCTGGTGCACGGCCTTTAACAGGGTATCAATCCCTTTTCGCTTTTCAATGCGGCCGACATAGGTGACCAGGAAATCGCCCGGGCTGTAGCCGATGGATGACTTAGCCTGTTGAGGATCCTGGGGAGCAAAGAGATCCAGGTTCACCCCTGGCGGAATGACGGTAATCCGCCCGGGATCGGCCTGATAGATTTCCACCAGCTCGGTTTTTTCATGGGGAGCCGTGGCGATCACGCGGTCCGCGGCCTGAAAGATTTTTCTCTCGATTTCCTCCCGGATATCCGGGCTGGTATCCCGGGACCCGAGGGCCTGTTCCTTGACCGCTCCCAGGGAGTGGTTGTTATGAACCAGGGGCACTTTCCACTGATTTTTGAGGTGAACGCCGACCGCACCGCTGAAGTAGTAGTGACTGTGCACCAGCTGATAGGGCGCGGACTGCTTTTCCTGGTAGCTGTTGATCCAGGAAGCGATAGCTGACAGATAGCGGATCGTTTTTTCTTTGGCAATGGCTTCCGCGGGTCCCACAGGGACCCGGACCACCCTGGCGTTCCGGGAAATTATTTCTTTATCAGGGGTTTCTTCGCTTTCCCAGCGAGAAAAAACATCCACCTCCAGGCCCAGAGCGCCCAGATGGCGGGTAAGTTCCTTGACGTATACATTCTGTCCCCCGTGGTGAATGCCTCCCAGGGGAGCAAGAGGATCACCGTGAATGGATAGATGAGCTGCCTTCCATGACATGTAAACCTCGCTCTTGAATTCTGATCAGGAATTATATATCCTGAATAACTTGATTAACTTTACGGGTTATTTCATCCCGGTCAATGAGTTCTTCAATATGGCCGACATTCTGCAGCTTCAGGGCAGCAATTTCATGGGCGAAGCACACGCTCTCCTTCCAGGATTTGCCTTCTAACCGGGAAACCAGCAGCCCTGCCCAGAAAGCGTCACTGCCTCCGATCACGCTGTCGACATCCACCATGGGCAGGGGGCCGATCCTTTCTACACCGCCGCCGTCAGACACCGTGACCACGCCGCCGCTGCGGGTGACGACCACGGTTTTCGCGCCCAGTTCGTGGAAAGTATCCAGGCAGGCTTTTTCCAGTTCGTCCTCATCCAGGTTGGGGTCAAAGAGCAGTCGGGCGTCCTCCAGGGAAGGTTTGACCAGGGTGACATAGGGCATGATCTGGGCCAGGACCTCCCAGGCTTCCATTTTGTCCGGCCACACCCGGGGGTTGTAGTTGGGATCCAGGGAGACCAGTTTGTCGTGCCTCCTGGCCAGGCGCAGCGCCCGCCTGACCGCGGACCGGGAAGGTTCGCGGGAAAGGGCAAAACAGGATGTGTGCACAACCCGGGAGTATTTGATCAGCTCTTCGGGGATATCGCGGATGGTAAGCAGGGTGTCCGCCCCCCGGTTGACCTGAAAATCCGGCACCCCGGAAGTTTTGGTCTGAAAGATGGAAGAGGTCGGCAGCTGATCCGTTTTGCTCAAATGGGACGTGTTCACCCCGTGGTGCTGCAGGCTCTCTTCCAGAAATTCCCCGAAGCGGTCGTCTGAAACCCGGGAAAGAACAGCGGAGCGGACGCCCAGTTTGGCCGCGTAGACCGCGACATTAGCCGGCTGTCCGCCCAGAAAACGGGTAAACTGCTGGGCGGTGCGCAGGGAATTGGACCGCTTATTGGAAATAAAATCTACCAGGGTTTCTCCCACACACAGGATTTCATATTCCAGGTAGAGATTTTTAAGCTGATCGAGACTGACATCGTTGGTGGTTTCAGGTTCCTTGAAGTAGGGATGAATGGGCATGGATCCTTTCTCACTGAGGATAGATTGATCGGCGGCAGCTTTGTGAATCTCTTTCAAATAACCTTCCGCAGTTCGCTTCCAGAGAAAGCGGGAATGTACGCGCTGATAGCCCAGCCGGGCGTATTCCTGCCATTTTTCCGGGTTGGCAATCAGGCTGTAGAGGGCGGCGCTGACTTCTGCGTAATCGGTGGGATCTACCAGCAGTCCAAATTCTTGATCCCCGGATAATAAACTTTCGCTGGGGCCCCCGAATTTGGTCACCACGGCCGGCATCCCGGCAGCCATCGCTTCCAGGGGGGCCAGACCAAAGGGTTCGTAGAGGGCGGTGAGGGCGAACACCGAGCCCCGGTCAGCGAAATAGCGGTACCCCGCCCCCAGCTGGTCCTGTCCCCCCAGGGCAAAAATAGAAATTTCACCCCGGAGGTGGTTGCGGTCAATGACCTCCAGCAGGGAATCGAGCACTTCCCGCTCGGTTTCCCCGGCGCCGCTGTAGTCGGTTAACGGATGATCGAGGTTTCCAGTGATGATCACCAGGTTGGCTTGATTTCGGAGCTGGGGGCTGCGGGCGAACGCCCGGACCAGTCCGAGGTGGTTTTTCTTGGGGTCCAGACGGCTGGCGGCCAGGATGCAGGGGTAATCCAGGCGTTCGGGAGCGAGGTCCCGGGCCAGCATTTGCTCGATATGCTGGTAAACCTGCCCTTCTTCAGGGGCGCGGGAATCCCGGTCGAAAAGGTCCATGTTCACCCCCGGAGGGATGATGGCAAACCGCTCATCGTCCGTCCAATCCACCGCTCCCCGGTAAGCGTTATGGCTGTACTGGATGTAGCGTTCCTGGTTGGTGCTGGTGATGTTCACCGCCGAGCGGTTCATGCTCAGGCGTTCGGCGGTCAACCGGCGTCCGAAATGATAATAAGCGTCCAGCTCCTCCAGGTTGCCCTCGCTGACGTTCATTTTGTCCATCTTCTGGGCGCCCAGCGAGTGCGCGGTGAAGGTAAAAGGAATATCCAGCTGCTGGTTGAGCAGCACCCCGCACAATCCCCCGTCCCCGTAATGGGCGGTGAAGGCAGCGGGAAATTCCCCCTCCGATTCGTAAAAGGAGATCACGTTCGGCACCCAATCCTGGATCAGGTGGGGCCAGAGGAGTTCTTTGCGCAGGAATTGATCGGGTCCGGCCGGTAAACGGACGATGCGCACATTGGGGGCGTCAGGAAAAGCGTCGTACATGCCCTCAAATTCCGGCCACTGGGGATCCTTGATCAGCCGGGTGAGGATGTCCACCTGGTGGCCCAGTTCCCCCATGGCCAGGGCGACCTGTTTGACATAAACCAGCTGACCGCCAAAATCGGGATGTTCGGTCCAGTAGCTGTCTTCGGGGTCAAAATTTCCCTGGGGGTTTAGAAAAGCAATCCGCATGGGTATATCCTCGGGGGATCAGGGTCGGGCAAAGTCAACGGTGTAGAATTTACGGACCGTACCGTCCTTCTGATAGTAAATCACACCGACTCCCAGATGGGTTGTATATTGAGAGAGGATGGTCCGTTTGTGAATATTATCCTCGTAATTGGGATCCTGCGACTCGTGGTTCATCCACCAGTTGAAAGCATAGGAGGGGGTCAGGTAGCCTCCCCCGCCGTAAAAAATTTCCGCGCAGCAGCAGTGAGTATAGCACCAGCTTGAGCTGTGACCGAGCGCCACCGAGATCCGCTCCCAGGATTTTGTGCCGTCGGAAGAATCATGGCTCCACAGTCCATTGCAGGTCATATCCCGGCCGTGGTCCCGGGCAGCGGTTACCAGCCGGGAATCGACTTTCAATGCCGGCAGGCCGTGATCTCTCCGGGCCTGGTTGATCAGGCTCCTGATTTGATCTTCTTCTCCGGACAGGACCGAGGTGTAACTGCAGTAAGGCGAGGAAGCGGTGGCCGTGGGTGGGGGAACGGGGGTGTTGGATGCTGTGGGAGCCGGAGTGGGCGTGTCCGTCGGGGTTCCGGGGGTGACCTCCCGGGTCGCGGTGGGCGGCTGAGGGGTGCTGGTAGCTGTGGGCGGTTTTGCTGTGCTGGTGGGCTGCCCCGGAATATCCGTCGCCTCCAGGGTGGGGGTAGGTGTCCAGGTGGGGGGAGCCGTAGGGGCGGCCGGCGGCGTGTACAAAGCTACATTGGAGAGGTCACCCTGGGTGGAGGCATAATAATTCCACAACCAGCAGGAACTCCCTGAATTCCAGGGGTCCTGGATGACCCAGTAGGGATAGTCAGGGTTCTGGCCGACGATCACGGCCTTTTTCCCAGGGGATAAGGAGCTGATCCGGGTGTAACCCACGCCGGGGCCGGTCCGGCAGTTGGTGGTCACGCTCACTCTCACCACCGGGGGGGAGTCCTCCGCCTTCTGGGTGGGCTGGGAGGTGAGGGTTGGGCCGGTGGTGGGCTGGATGGTCAGGGTGGGCGAAACCTCTAAAACGGTCGGGGTGAAGGTCGGTTCTGCGGGTGTTTCTTCAGGGGAAGCGGTTATCCCGGGGGCTGTCGGCTCGGCAGGAAAGGTTTCGGAGGGGATCAGGGTAGGCGGCTCTTCGGGGGTGGAGGTAAAGGTCTCCCGGGGTTGGAAAGGTGTACTGGTGGAGGTTCCTCTGGCGAGGTATTTAGGGGTGTTGGGAAGGGCAGGCAGGGTTTCACAACCGGAGATCAGCAGCAGGACGAATCCCAGCAGCAGGGGCAGCTTCAGTTTCAAGATCAATCTGTCAGAGATGCTTTTCATAATAACAACCCGTTCCTGAGGGGAGACTAATAAAGTTTGCAGGTTTGGCCGCTGTTCTTATCATACTATGAAAATTCTACCTGGAGGTTAATTCACGCACCTCGGGAAGGGTGGGGAGGGCGGAAATTGCACCCTTTTTGAGCGTAGTTAAGGCGCCGGCAGCGTTCGCCAGGGGGATAATTTCATCCAGGTGCTGGAGGGGGTCTGTTTCTGCTCCCTGGAAGATCAGCCCGGCCAGCAAACCTGCCATAAATCCATCGCCGGCGCCGGTGGTGTCCACGGCGTTCACCTGATAGCCGGGATAATGGTCGATGCCCCCGGGGGTGAGGACCAGACAGCCGTCCTTTCCCCGGGTGATCACCAGCAGCTTGAGCTGTTTGTGCTGCAGCTGCTGAGCCGCGGTCCAGACTTGATCCAGATCCTGGAAGTTGACCTGCTTTTCCACCAGGAAAGAAAATTCCTCTGCGCTGAGTTTGATCAGCTGAGCTTGATCCCAGACCGAGCGGATTCCCCGCCGGGCTGAAGCCGGATCAGGCCAGAGGTTGACCCGTAAATTAGGGTCATAGGAGATGAGCAGGCCCCGGCGCCGGGCATGAGTGATCCAGCTCAGGGCTGCTGAGCGGGAAGGTTCCTGGATCAGGCTCAGGGATCCGAAATGGAAAATCTGCGCCCGGTCGAGGATCCGGGGGTTGATCTCGTCCGGGTGATAGAGCATATCGGCGCTGGGATGGCGGTAAAAACTGAATTCCCGTTCCCCGTCTTCCGTGAGGGAGACGAAGGCCAGGCCGGTGCGGGCTTCCCGGGAGAACAGGAGCTGGGTGGTATCCACTCCGGCCGCGGCCAGGGTGCGGTAAAGGTATTTTCCGAAGGGGTCCTCGCCCACCTTCCCCACAAAGGCAGATTTGACTCCCAGGCGGGATAGGCCGACAGCGACGTTCGCCGGGGCTCCCCCGGCGGCTTTTTTAAACCCGGAGGAAGCAGCTACCGACACACCCGTTTCCAGGGAGATGAAATCAATCAGCGCTTCCCCGAAGGTGATAACAGAGGGCATACGTTTTATTGTAGCTTTTTTATTTGAAAATCCGCCGTGATTAACAGATCTGTTAAGGGGCGCAGGGACTGCACGACCTGATGTTCGCGCTCGAGCACCTGCCAGCGGTAATCGTTGATGGGCTCTTTTCCGCGGGCAAACTGCATGTTTTTGGTTTCCCGGTAGGTGAGGTCGATCAAGAACTTGAGATCGGCATCCGCTTTCACGGCGTACAACCCTTCGATGATCAGATACTGGAGCCCCTGAAAAGAAGTGTGCAGCTGATCGACCTGGTCGGTGAGCAGGTCAATGCAGGGCATGACCACCTGATCCCGGTCGGCCCGAAAGTCATCCAGGTTGCGGTTGATCAACTCCCAGTCGTATTCTGTGTATCCGATGCTTTCCAGCCCGTGCGCTTGGCGCCAGGCGGTGCGTTCCCGGGGCGGGACCCGGTAGTAGTTATCGATGTGCATGATTTTTGCCGGGTTTTCCCGTTTTTTGAGCTGGCAGGCGAGCTCATGGGCTACTTCGGTTTTTCCGGATCCGGACTCACCGCCGATGGCGATGACCTGCTTTTCACGGGGTCGGGCATCAATGATCTCCAGGATCTGGGCGGCCGCTGTTTTGTGTTTATCTTTGATGATTAAAACGTCGCCGAGCATAAGTTCTCCTCAAGATGACGGGATGATTTCTTCACGGTCAAGTGTAACATAAAATCAGCCGGGCGCATCATTGCGCCCGGCTGATCTCTATCAAGCCCAGTCAAGGACCTTGTGTTTACGGCCACAGCCCCTGCTGGAAGTTCGCGAATACTTCCCGCAATTGCTCCTGATCGTAAGTCAGGGCATATACGTTATATCCCTGATATTCATCCATCACCCATTCCCCCTCCGTCATGTCTTCGGGTATCGGTTTATAAACCACATCCTCCCGGGGATCGACCTTTTCTGCCAGACAAAGCAGCTTGCTGACATCGGAAGGACTTAAATCAGTGAGGGTGTATCTGATCAAGCGGTTGACGATATCCGGCAGATTCTTCAGGCCTGAAGGAGTGATCATTTTGGCAGCTAAGGCCCGTAAAACCAGCGTTTGATTGTTAATTCTGCCGTAATCGCCAATTTCAATCCGCGCCCTGACTATTTTTTCCGCTTCTTTCCCGGTCAGGTGATGGGACCCGGCTTTTTTGAATAATTTGGGTTCGCCGAACCATTTCGTGTAAACCGGCTCGGGGAGATAGACGTCAACCCCTCCAATGCCGTCTATAATGTTCCGGAAAGCGTTCAGGTTGACAGCCAGATAATGATCCACGTGCAGACCAAAATCCTCCTGCAGTGTTTGAGCCAGCAGCCCTGAGCCGTAACCGGACCCATCATAAAGGCCCATTCCCTCCGTGCCGTAAAAGTAAGCCTGGTTAAGCTTTCCCTGGGTGATCCCGTGATCGGCAAGAGCCGGGATATCCACCCACAGATCACGGGGGACAGCGACCACGGAAACTTTTCCGGTCTGAAAATCAATCCTCGCCACTCTGACAGCATCGGCCAGGCCGTATAAATAACCATCTGAAGCCACCCCGGCGATCAAAATCGTCATCTGGGGAGGACCACCACACAGGGGTTCGATGGTCGGGGTCAGGGTAGGCTGGGGCGTAGCGGTGGGAACTGGGGTGTTGCCGGGTTCCGGGGTATCTGTTATTGTGGCTGTTTCCGGAACTGCGGTATCCACCTGAGTGGCTGTGGGCACTTCCAGGGTGGGTCCGAGGGGAACATCCCATCGAAAAAAGATAAATCCTGCAGTGATTATCACTATGAAAATCAATCCCAGCAGTGCGCCGTATTTCACGGGTGAATCCTGGATGGCTTTGATCAATTTTTGCATGGTACCTCAATAATTTTGGTCAGCTGGCACTCAAATTATCTTATCATAAGGGGGAAGGATCGACAAGAATTCATTCAGGAAGGACCGGTGCGCCGCAGCCACGGATGGCATGGATGAAAAGCGTTGATACCTTCACGCATAAAGACCCTATAATGTGCCCCACAGCGCCGGTTGATGCCTTCGCGGGTTGAGGCTGTAAAACGTCTCCCACAGCGTCGGTTGAGTGTTTTTCGCGGAGCGAAAAATGTATCGAAACCAGCGGATGGAGCGCGCCAATGTGTGCATGCATTAGGTCTTGCCGCTCCCTGATTTCGATACCCAGCCTGGCGGACCGACTCAATCGACGTTCGCGGAAGATGCCGCTTACCCGGCGTCGGGGCGGACCGCTGCTGTCTGCCATTCCCCGCCCGCCAGCTGCAGCTGTTCCCCGTCAATTTCCACCAGCCGGGGCTCTGCCGCGTGCTGCCTGATTCTGATCTGGTCCGTGGTCAGATGCACTTCATACCGGGTTCCCTGGAAGGTGACGTTAAAGGACAGCGCCTGCCAGCCGGAGGGAAGTTCTGGCTTGAACTTCAGATGATGCTGATTCCAGTCCAGCCCGGCATGGGTCCGGAGGGTGAACAGGGCAGTCCCGGTCATCACGCCCAGGTGAATCCCCTCCCGGGTTGTCCCTCCCTGGATGTCCATAAAATCGCTGCGCAGGGCTCCCAGGTACAGCTGCCAGCTTAACTCATCTTCCCCCACCAGGTGGGCCAGATAGGCATGGACCAGGCGGCTGAGGCTGGAACCGTGGGATGTCCTCTGCAGATAATAGTGGAAGTTTTTGGCCAGCAAATCCTCCGGCGGACGGCAGCCGACCTGCTTGAGCAGACCGCTGATCTCCTGCTCACTGAGCAGATAAAAGATCATCAGGGCATCGGCCTGCTTGGCCACTTTGTAATCGTTGGGTGACTTTCCTTCCGCTTTCAGGATGCGGTCCATCCGCTGGATATCCCCGTAATTTTTCCGGTAATGTTCCCAATCCAGTTCTTCCAGCTGGAAATAACCTTCAAATTGCTCCAGGATCCCCTCCTCTGAGAGGGGGATATGCAGCTGGTGAGCAACCTGCTTCCATTCCTGGAGTTCCTCTGCGGTCAGGTCTATTTTGCCGCTGATTTCCTCCCGGGAAGGGGAGGGGAGGAGATCGAGGATCTCAAAAGCCCGGTTAAGGGACCAGATCACCATCAGGTTGGTATAGGCGTTGTTCCGCAGCCCGCCTTCCTGGACTCCCGGATAATGCTCGTGAAATTCATCCGGCCCCATCACGCCGGAAATCGAACAGCGTCCGGTTTGCGGATCCTTTTCAGCGAGGTCCACCCAGAACCGGCAAATTTCCAGGAACAATTCGGCCCCGTGGTCTTGCAGGAATTGATGATCCTGCGTGGTCCAGAAATAAGACCAGACATTATAAGCCACGGCCAGGGAAATGTGCCTTTGCAGATGGCTGTAATCCGGACCCCATTTCCCCGAGATGGGGTTGAGGTGCAGCTTCTGGGTCTCTTCCCCGCCCTGGCTTCCGCTCTGCCAGGGGAAAAGCGCCCCCCGGTACCCGGCCTCCCGGGCGTTGGCCCGGGCCGCGGGCAGCCGCCGCACCCGGTACATCAGCGCCGAACGCGAGGTCTCCGGGAAAAACAGGTTGTAAAAGGGGATCACAAAGATTTCATCCCAGAAGATATGACCGCGGTAGGCCTCACCATGCAGCCCCCGGGCCGGGATCCCGGCATCCAATTCCTTGTGGTGGGGTGAAGCGGTGATTATGCTGTGGTAAAGGTGCAGCCGGAGGATCTTTTGAACCAGCCGATCCCCCTTGATCTTGATGTCGATTTGATCCCAGATCGTTTCCCAGGCATCCTGGCTGGCCTGCTTGAGGGACTCGTATCCGGACAGGGTCTGGACCTTTTTCAGGGCCAGGGCATAAGGATCTTTACCGGCTGGAGAGGGGGAGGTGAAGATGGAGACCAATTTATTGACGGTCACCGGCCGGTCGGAACGGGCTTCGATTTCAAAGGTGGTGGTCACCTTTCCCGGCTGGGTGCTGATCAGGTAATCCGGCGAAGCGGGTTCCTGTCCGGAAAACACTTCCAGGCGGGCAGCTTCGGCTATTTTTATGCGGGAGCGGTTGGTCTCCACCAGCAGGGAGCTGAGGTTTCCTCGGCCGGATTCTTTGAGGGGTTGAAGGTGCCGGGAGCTCAACTGGCGGTAGCGCTTCACGCCCTGGTTGATCAGGTCGCCGTCAAGCTCTGCCCGGATGGTGAAAGTGCGGGCGTAGTTCAGGGGGGTGATGGTGTAGCTGAGGGCGGCCAGGTGAGGATCGGCCATACTGGCCAGCCGCTGGGAATCAATCCGGGTCTGGTACCCTTCCTGATCCCGGATGATCATCATCCGGGACAGCACGCCGGTTTTAAAGTTGAGCCGGCGTTTGAATTCCAGGATTTCCACCCGGGAGGGATCGAACCATTCCCCGGTGTTGATCTTAAAAGAGATGGGCAGCCAGTTGGGGCAGTTGACAAAATCTTCGTTGGACACGGTCCTGCCCACAATTTTCGATTCCAAGCGGTTGTAAACGCCGGCTATATAGGTGCCGGGATAATGGAGATCAGCTTGAGCAGGAATTTCCTCCATCGCTCCCCGGGTGCCGAAATATCCGTTGCCGATCGTGCACAGCGCTTCCTGGGTTCCCTCTTCGTCCGGATCAAAGTGGTCATAGGTGATCGACCACTGGTTTTCCTGGATACCAGTGGTGAACCAGTTTCTCATCCTTTCGATGTTGATCTCCAGCAGATCTTCCACCACGATATCGGCTCCGTTCAGCTTCAACTCGAGCTGATTATCTTCCCGGGCGACACCGATCACCAGGCCGAAGTTACCCCGGTAGCCGGCCTGTACCCCGGAATTGGCGTCTTCGATCACCACAGAACGCTCATGCCGGGCGCCCAGCCGGTCGCAGGCGGCCTGAAAGATATCGGGCGAGGGTTTACCGGCCAGGCCCAGTTCAGCGGAGACTACGCCGTCTACCCGGGCCTGAAAGAGGTCGATCAGGCCGGTCAATTCCAGCACGCGCCGGGCGTTTTTACTGGAGGAAGCCACGGCCAGGGGAATTCCCGCTTCCCGCAGCTGATGGATTAATTCCACGGTGGTGGCGTAGATATCCACCCCTTTTTCTTCCAGCAGCTGGTTGTAATAGTGGTTCTTTAAATTGCCCAGGGAGCAAATTGTGTCCTGGCCGGGTTCCTGCTCAGGGTCCCCATAGGGGAGCTGGATCCCGCGCGATTCCAGGAACGACTGCACCCCTTTGTACCGCGGTTTGCCGTCGACAAAAGCGAGGTAATCGTCTTCGTGGGAAAACTCGTGGAAAGGTTTATCCGCTTCCCGGGCGTGGTTTTTCAGGAACTGGTCGAACATTTTTTTCCAGGCCAGGCTGTGCAGGGCTGTGGACTCGGTGATCACGCCATCGAGGTCGAAAATAACCGCGTCAATCAGGGGAGGTTTCATAATGAGAATAGACATCCTTCGTGGGGTCTGAGGGTGTAAGCTGCCGGGACCGGGCCGGACCGATCCAGGTGGGTGGAGAGGATCAAATTAGCCCCTTCCAGGGAGGGGACAGCCAGGGTGCGGGGCTGGCCGCTGAAGTTGAGGCAGATCAGCATCTGTTGGGATTCGTTTTCCCGCCAGTAGCAGAAACAATCGGGCGGCGGGTTTTTCAGCGGCCGGTAAGCTCCTGTTTGCAGAACCGGGTGGGTTTTACGCAGTTCCAGCAGCCGGCGGTAAAGGGCCAGCAGGGACCGGGGATCCGCCAGCTGGGTTTCGACGTTAGTTTGCGTGTAGTCATCGGGCAGGGGGAGCCAGGGGGTTTCCGCACCCGGAGGAGAGAACCCGGCCCGGGGGCCAGGGCTCCACTGCATGGGCGTGCGGCAGCTGTCCCGGGATTGACCGTGATCCGGCTGGCGCAGCCCGGCGGGGTCAAGCTGCTGATCCGGGGGGATGGGCACGTCTTTCATCCCGATTTCGTCGCCGTAGTAGATGGTGGGCGTTCCCCGCAGGGTGAGGAGCAGCAGGGCCGCATTCCGGGCTTGATCTTCTCCGATCCTGCTGGCCAGGCGCTGTTCATCGTGGTTGCCGAGCACATAGTTGGGCCAGGCACCCGGGGGGAGGACGCTTTCTAATTGGTCGACCTTGGCCTGGACCTGATCGGCCTGCCATTCGACCGCCAGCAGCGAAAAGTTATAGGGGAGATGAATTTCGTCCAGGTTCTCCCCGTAGTAGCTGGCCCATTCCTCCCAGTCCATGATGTGAATTTCACCGATGGCAATCCGCGGTTTTTCCTGGCTGTATTCGTCCAGGATCTCCCGGAACTCCCGGTAGACCTGGTGGTTGTCCGGATGACCTTTATCGTAGAGGTGAAAATGGGAGTCGTATTCTCCCAGCGGGCGGTGGATGGAAGGAGAGAGATCCGGGTTGAGGGGATTATCCCGCAGATCAGGATCTTTCATGATGTAGTGGGCGACATCGATCCGGAAACCATCCACTCCCCGGTCCAGCCAGAACCGGGCGACATCAAACATGGCTTCTTTCACCCGGGGATTGCGCCAGTTGAGATCGGGCTGCTCTTTGAGAAAAGAGTGCAGATAATACTGACCGGTGTTTTCGTCCCATTCCCAGGCGGATCCTCCGAACACGCTCAGCCAGTTGTTGGGCGGTGCGCCGTCCGGCCCCGGGTCTGCCCAGATATACCAGTCACGCCGGTCATTTTCCCGGGAGGACCGGGATTCCTGGAACCAGGGGTGCTGGTCGGAGGAATGGTTGGGCACCAGGTCAATGATGATTTTTAGACCCCGTTCATGCGCCTCGCGCAGCAGGCGGTCGAAGTCCTCCAGGGTGCCGAAAAGGGGATGGACATCCCGGTAGTCGGAGACATCGTAGCCGAAGTCTTTCATCGGTGAGGGGTAGAAAGGGGAGAGCCAGAGGGCGTCCACCCCCAGGGTTTCACTCAGATAGGGCAAACGCTGGATGATTCCGGGCAGATCTCCAACTCCGCTGCCGGTTGTATCCTGGAAGCTGCGGGGATAAATCTGGTAGATCACGCCGGTCTGCCACCAAGGGTTTTTTCCGTTCATAGATTTTTATCATCCACTTAAATAGTCACTCCGTGGCTGCGGATCACGTTCCGGTACCAGTAAGCGCTTTGTTTGGGTATCCGTTCCAGGGTGTCGAAGTCGATGCGCACCAGGCCAAATCGCTGGGAGTAGCCCCTCTCCCACTCAAAGTTGTCAAACACGCTCCAGACGTAGTAACCCTGCAGGTTGGCTCCCTGCTGGACGGCCTCATGTAATTTTATCAAATGGGCCCGGAGAAAGCGGATGCGGTCGAGGTCATTGACAAACCCGGCCTCATCGGGATGATCCGGGGCCGCGCAGCCGTTCTCGGTGAGGATCAGGGGAGGATTTCCATAATTATTTTTGATGTTCAGCACCTCGGCTTTAATGCCGGCGGGATTGATCCCCCAGCCCATCTGGGTGCGCCCCCAGCCCGGGGCAGAAAAAGGTTCTAAGCGGGCTTTCAGCCAGCCCCCGAAGTGGTCATAATGGACGAGGTCGGAATTGTAGTGATTCAACCCCAGGTAATCGACCGAGCCGGCGATTTTTTCCAGATCACCCGGTTCAACATGCGGACGGTGGGGGCCGAGCCAGGAGAAGAAATCTTCCGGATAGCGGTTGTGAAAGATGGGATCAAGGAACAAGCTGTGGGTTTCAGCGTAAACCCGCTGAGCAGCTTCCCGATCTTCTTCCCGGTTGGAGGCCGGGATCAGGTGGTTGAGGTTAAGCACCAGGCCGATGTCACCCCCGTAACCTCCTGCCCGGTAAATTTCCACGGCTCGGGCGTGCGCCAGCAGCAGGTGGTGAGCGGCCTGGTAGGCCTGGGTGGCGTCACAGATTCCGGGAGCATGAATGCCCGCACCATAGCCGAGAAAAGCGGCCACCCAGGGTTCGTTGTGCGTTCCCCAGATGTTCACCCGGTCGGCTAATTTATCGAAAACCACGGCGGCATATTCGCCAAACCAGGCGACGCTTTCCCTGGCAGGCCACCCTCCCCGGTCCTGTAAAGCCTGGGGAAAATCCCAGTGGTAGAGGGTGGCTTTGGGTTTGATTCCGGCTTCCAGCAGGCGGTCGACCAGCCGGTCATAAAAATCCAGGCCCCGCTCGTTCACCTTTCCGGTTCCCGCCGGCAGCACCCGGGGCCAGGAGATGGTGAAGCTGTAGTTGGGCAGGCCGAGCTCTTTCATCAGGGCCACATCATCCGGCATCCGGTGATAATGGTCGCAGGCCGTGCTGCCGGTATCCCCGTTCAGGATGCGGTCAGGCTGGCGGACAAAGGTGTCCCAGATGCTCAGTCCTTTGCCGTCCTCGTTCCAGGCGCCCTCAATTTGATAGGCTGAGGCGATGGCTCCCCAGGTAAAATCGGGGGGAAAGACATAGTCTGGTTGATTCATGGGCTTTGCTCCCTGAAGTTAGTTCTGCGGCTTATCCTTGCTTTATCCTCAGCGCTGACCGTAGGCTTCAATGAACCGGTAGGGGTACCGCTGCGGCGGAGCGCTGATTTCATTCAGGCGTTCAATTTCTTCTGCGGGGAGGGGAGAGCCGGCGGCGTCCAGGTTTTCCTGGAGCTGTTCCTCCGTCCGGGCCCCGATGATCACCGAACAGACCCCCGGCTGGGCCAGCAGCCAGGCCAGGGCAATCTGGGGGTGGGTGATCTGATAATTGGAGGCGATATCGTCCATCACTTCCATGATTTTCCAGTTGCGTTCCCGGGACCTCCGCTCCCAGGCCTCTTCCGCTTCCTCGGGCATCATCGCCAGGCGGCCGGACTCCGGTTTTTTTCCCCGCCGGTATTTACCGGTCAGGAACCCCCCGCCCAGCGGACTCCAGGGGATGAGGCCCAGGCCTTCTTCGAGGCACAGCTCGCTGATTTCATCATCGATCCCGCGCTCGACCAGGCTGTACTGGTATTGAGCGGCCGTAAACCGGATCCAGCCCCGGGCATCACTGATTCCCAGCGCTTTCATCAGCTGCCAGGATTTAAAGTTGGAAACCCCGATATAACGCACTTTCCCGGCATCCACCAGGTCATCAAAAGCCCGCAGGGATTCTTCCAGCGGGGTGAGCGGATCCCAGCAGTGCATATAGAGCAGGTCAAGATGGTCGACCCCCAGCCGCCGGAGGCTGTCTTCCACGCTTTGCTGGATGTGCAAACGGGACAGCCCCTGATCATTGGGACCTTCTCCCATGGCAAAGCGGACTTTGGAAGCCAGGATGACCTGATCCCTTTTGCCTTTCAGGGCTTTCCCCACAATCTCTTCCGATCGGCCGTTAGCATAGACGTTGGCCGTATCCAGGTGATTGCCTCCCCGGTCGAGGTATTGATGGATCAGATTGACCGCTGTTTTCTGATCACTTCCCCGGGAGGTATCTTCCCCGAAAATCATCGTTCCCAGGGCAATTTCTGAAATTAATAAGCCGCTGTTTCCCATCTGGTTGTAGTTCATTTTTCCTCCTCAGGATGATCATAAACCCGGTGGCGGGCGTAAAGACGGCCTGGGTAAAGGGATCACCCAGGCCTAGAGATGCACAGCTGTCAGGACAAGGGGCTTCTGGTTAACCTTTCACGGAACCGGCCAGCAGTCCCCGGACGAAGTAGCGCTGCAAGCTGAAGAACACGATCAGGGGGAGGAGCATGGAAACAAAAGCTCCCGCCGTCAGCAAATGCCAGTCCGCCCCCCGGGAACCGACCATTTCCGCGATGCGCATGGTAAGAACCTGAACATCAGGTTTCGCGCCGATAAACACCAGAGCGATCAGATAGTCATTCCACACCCACAGGAACTGGAAGATGGCAAAAGAAGCCAGGGCCGGCAGAGACAGGGGAATGATCAGGCGCAGGAAAATGGTGAAGTGAGAAGCGCCGTCGATGAAAGCGGATTCCAGGAGATCCCGGGGCAGCCCTTTGATGTAATTGAACAGCAGGTAGGTGGCCAGGGGTAATCCAAACCCGGTATGAGCCAGCCAGATGGCCAGGAATGTACCGTTGAGATCCAGCTTCACATAGTCTGTGAGGATGGGCACGAGGGCGATCTGCAGCGGCACCACCAGCAAAGCCACCACAATGATAAAGAGCATTTTCCTGCCGGGAAAGTTCATCCAGGCAAAGCCGTAGGCGGCAAAAGCGGCGATCAAGATGGGTATGATGGTGCCCGGGACCGTGACCGTGACGCTGTTTAAGAAAGCCCTGGTCAGATTGTCCCCCTGCACGGTTAGCGTCCCTCCGTCCGCGGTATCTATCGTGAAGTCTTTGCCGATCATCACCTGTTTGTAGTTATCCAGGGTGAACTCGGGGAGTAAGACCCATTTTTCTTGGTTGATCCTGATTGTCCCCAGTCGTTTATTTCCGGACCAGATGATCTGCCGGCCGTCCTCCGTGGTGATCCCTTCCCGGAATTCGTCGAAAGTTCCCGTGGTGCCGGCGATGTTCATCACCCCATCGGGGTCGGTCCCTTCCGGAATATCAAATTCTTCCACCAGGACCCATTCTTTATGGGGGAAAACTGTCCACCAGCCCGAGGTCTGGATGTTAAACCTGGTTCTGAAGGATGAGACCAACAACCCCAGGGTGGGAATCGTCCAGAGGAGGACCAGCAGCAGCAGTGTTCCGTTGATCACAAATTGGCGTAAACGTTCTTCTCTTTTATCGCTTCTCATCTAGAAAGCCTCCTCATCAGCGAACTGCCGCAGGTTGTAGATCATAATCGGGATTACCAGAATGACCAGCACGATAGCAATGGCAGATGCATAACCTTTGTTCTGATTGGTGAAAGCCTGGCGGAAAAACTGGGTAGCGATCACGTGGGTGCCGAACTGCCCTCCCGTCATCACCATCACGATATCAAAGATTTTCAGGGTGAAAATCACGACGGTGGTAGCCACGGTGATGATCGTGCCCATGATATAGGGGATCATGATCTTGAAGAAAATTTCTATTTCTGTGGCCCCATCTACCCGGGCAGCTTCCAGCAGCTCATTGGGAATTCCTTTGATCGCCGCGGAAAAAATCACCATCGCATAGCCGGTTTGCATCCAGATGAGGATCACGATCAGGAAGAGGTTGTTCCACGGCTGGAGCATGGCGGTCCAGGCCTGCGGCTCTCCTCCTAAACCTACCCAGACGGCATTCAAGAGTCCAATCTGGGCGGACCCGGCTTCTGTGACCTCGTAGATAAAGTTCCAGATCACCCCGGCGCCGACCATGGAGATGGCCATGGGCAGGAAAATCATCGATTTGGCAAAGTTTTCAAAGCGGGAGCGGTCGGCCAGGACAGCCACGAGCAGACCGAAGACCACGGAAAGGGTGGCGCCGAAGACGATCCACAGCAGGTTGTTGCGGAAGGCGATGGTCATGTTTCTTTGCGTGAATACGGCCACATAGTTGGCTAATCCGACAAAATTATCCCCGGTTCGATCCTTAAGGCTGTTCAGCAGGGTTCGGAAGGTGGGGATGGCCAGGTACCAGGCCAGGATTAACACCGCCGGGCCAATGAAAAGGAAAGGCTGCAGGCGGGTTGTCCACACCGGGGAAAGCTGCTCGATCAACCAGTTGGTGACAAAATAGATGAGTGCTACGCCCCCGACCCCCCAGATGATGGCGACCAGGGCAATGACCAATTGGGGGGCATTGCCCTCCCGCAAAAAGATGAAACCTCTCCACATGATGACAAAGGTTACTACCGGGACGATCAGGGCAATGATGATTCGACCCAGAGTGGTCGTTAACCAGTCGAGCACTGTCCCCCAGCCAAACTTTGAATCCTGTGCTTGATCCATATCAGTCTCCTTACTTGAACTTTGCTGAACGGGATGAAGACTATTTTATTTTTATTTAATCCTGCAGGCTTTCTTCAGCGTTTATTATAAACGAATTTCTAAAAATTTTCCGCTGATCCGGGGACAAAATTGAAGCGGGTGGGGCGGGAAGGCCTGCTGATGAGCAAAGCGGCCGGCCAGCGAGCGCCGAAATCTCAGCTTTCACCTTCAGGGAAATAGGGAACCGCTGCTGCAGCTGCCGGGGGGGCTATCCAGAGGGCGGATCGATCCCGCGGGGGGAGGTGGTTTCAGCGGGAATAAAAAACGGCGCACCCGGGAAAGAGTGCGCCGTTTGTGTTCAGCAGATGCTGTCAGGGGCTTTTAGGAAAACACCCCTGACGACACTTCTGGATCCGGGATTACTCCGCGGGGGGGTAGCCGGTGTCCAGTTCGTCGTTGAGCAGCATTTCTCTGATTTCAGCCAGCTGATCCTTGACGTCCTGAGAAATTTCATCCTCAAAGTCATGGAAAGGAGCCAGGCCGAATTCGCCTACGTAGTTACCGGAAGGAGCATCGCCGGCCCGGTACAGTTCGATGAGGTCAAATACACCAGGGGTGATCAACTTCATCGCGCTGGAAACCAGGCAGGGGTGAGCCTCGGGAACCGTGAACCACTGATCGGAGTCAACACCGATGCAGAAAGCGTCCTCGTTTCCGGCCACCTCGATCAAAGCACCGTTGCCGGTCTTGCCGCCGGCGCCGAAGACAACATCAGCACCGTTGTCCAATGCCTGGCGGGCGGTGGTGGCGCCCCACTCGGGGTCGGTGAAAGCCACATCCATCCCACCGGGGTGGTAGGTGGAGATCACAGTGGCATCTTCGTTGACATAAGCTACACCGCTCTCATAACCTTCCTTGAAAGCAACCACCGGAGGCACCAGATCTGTTCCCAGAACGGCCGCCACGGTGTCGGTTTCGGTGAGCAGACCAGCCAAAGCGCCGGCCATGAAGCCTGATTTATCTTCTTCGAAGATCAAACCAGCGACATTGTCAACCGCTGCACCCTGGAACTGATCAACGCCGATGAAGTAAACATCGGGGTATTTTTCAGCCGCTTCGAGGGTGGCTTCGCCGAGGGCAAAGCCGACGGTGACGATGATGTCAAAGTCATTCTGAGCGAAGAGGTCGATATTGGCCATGTAGTCCTTGGCATCGGAGGTCTCGATGTAGTCAATCTCGGCGCCAAATTCATCGGCGGCCATCTCTACGCCTTCCCAGGCGGATTGGTTGAAGGACTTGTCATCGATTTCACCGACGTCAGTCACCAGACCAACCTTGAGAGCTTCCTCTTCTGCTTCTTCCATATCCTCGCCAGAATCCGGCCAGGAGGCATCGATTTCTGCCAGGACGGTGTCCATGTCAGCGGTGCCGGAGAAGAAGTCGGTCATGCCGGTCCAGAAGGATCCTGCGCCTACTTCCCCGGGCATGAGGTCAGAGCCGTCAAAACGGACGCTGGTGGACTCGTCGACCAGGGCAGCGATTCCGCGTTCGATGTCGTCACCGTACCAGTCAAGCTGGGCGTCTTCATGGGGGGAAAGGGCTCCACCGGCAGCCAGCCATTCTTTGACAGCTTCGCCGTGGGTGAAGAATTCCATCACAGCACGAACTTCGGGCCGATCGTTGAACATGGCCATGATGTCGCCTGCGACCAGGTAGGGCTTGCCGTATTCTTCATCGATGGGGGGCAGATAGAAGAAACCATAGTCGGTTCCGGCTTCCACGCCCTCGGGGAAGAAGCTGGTGATAAAGTTGCCCTGCTTGTGCAGCCAGCATTTGGGTGGATCTTCAAACATGGGGGTGGGGGCGTCGCCAAAGAAAGTAGTGACAATGCCTTCGCGTCCACCGTAGACGTACTTGTCGCTCCAGACCTCGTCGAGGATGGAGAGCGCGTTTTTGACCTCGGGGGAGCTGAAGTCCAACTCACCGGTGGTCCAATCATCATAGTTTTCCAGGCTGGTGGTGCGGAGCATGATCTCTTCCATCCAGTCGGTGGCGGGCCAACCGGTGGCGGCGCCGGACTCAATGCCAACACACCAGGGCTTATCGCCGTCAGCCACGATCTGATCGGATAGAGCCATCATCTCGTCCCAGGTTTCGGGGATTTCATAACCAGCAGCTTCGAACTCTTCCTTGGGGTACCAGACCTGGCTCTTGGCGTTGAAGCGGTGCCAGACGCCGGCGGTGATGGTCCCGTCCGGTCCTTCCATTTCAGCCATGTCCCACCAGCTCTGCTTATAGTTCTCGAAAGAGGACTCAGGCAGGAAGGTGCTGACATCGACGACTTCACCCTGGGCCACAAAGGTCTTCAGCAGACCGGGCTGAGGGAAATCAGCGATATCGGGAGCGTCTCCACCTTCAACACGAACGCTGATGGAGGCCTCAAATTCTTTGGAGCCTTCATACTGGATGTCAATGCCGGTGGCTTCTTCGAAAGCGGCCACGGAATTGTCGAATTTGACAGCGTCTTCATCCGTGAATGGACCACTCATGGTCACCACGGTGCCGTCGAACTCGCCAGCCATCGCTCGTTCGTAGTAGGTGCCAGCACTCGTCTCTTCAGCCGCAGTGGGTTCCGGGGCTTCGGTAGGTTCTTCTGTCGCCTGGCCGCATGCGCCGAGGATCAGAGAACTGACGATCAAGAGAGCAATAAATGCCCACAAAAATCGTTTTTTCTTCATTCTTCTTACTCCTTTAGTGAGTGAAAAAATTTATCTGAACAGTTGTAGAAACCTAAATATTCCGGGCATCACCTCCTTATCCAACACCATCATTATAACACGGTTTAAACCCGCGCTCAAAAAGCGGGTGAATGCAAAATGTCCTTCGCCAGCCGCTGAAATTCTTCCCGGGAGGGGAATTCCCGGACCGGTCCCAGCACGCCGATCTTATGTTCCGCGACCGCCTGTCCCAGCCGGGAGGATTCCAGCACGCTGGCCCCGGAAATCAGTCCGGTCAGCAGCCCGGACCAGAACGCGTCGCCCGCGCCGGTGACGTCAACCACCGAGATGGGGTTGGCTTCCAGCTGAAAACGTTCGCCCTGGGCTGTCCCCACCAACACCCCGCTGCGGCCCATGGTCAGGGTGACTATTTCCGGCCCTAACTCCAAAAAGGAATCCAGATACTCCCGGGGGTCTAATCCAGATCCAAAGATGCGTTTGCTGTCATCCAGGGAGGGTTTGGTGACGGTGATCCATTGAAACACCTCTTTGAGGAAAGGGATAAAATCCGCCCGGTCCGGCCAGAGGTTGGGGTGATAATTAGGATCCAGGGAGACTATTTTTCCCTGCTGATGGGCAGCTTCCAGCAGTTCCAGGATCGTGCTCCGGCAGGGGTTATGGGACAGGGAGCCCGCGGAGGTGTGGACCGCATGACAGCGGGAGAGCGCTGTGCGGAGTTCCTGATTGGGCCGCAGATATTTATCCGCGCCCCGGTAGATGATAAAATCCGGGGTCTCGGTCTGGCGGGAGACTGGGATCAGCGTGGTGGGCGCGTTGGGGATGATCTGCAGCAAATCCAGAGAAACCCCGGCCTGTTCCAGCTGGTTTTTGAGATAGCGGCCGAACCCGTCATCGCCCACACCCGCTCCGAGGGCTGTGCTGTGTCCCAGACGGGCCAGGTTCATGGCCAGGTTGGTTACTTCGCCCCCGGGAAACCTTTGAAAGCTGTTGGCTTCTTCCAGGGAAGAAACGACCCCGCTGGAGATCAAATCCACCACGGCTTCGCCGAGCAGTAAAAAGGTTGGGTGGTGTTGCGGTGTCATCATGGTTTAGCCTGGTGCCGGGCCGGTGGTATCCCGGGTGATCAAGGTTAGCGGCAGTTCAACCGACAGCTGCCCCTGCTGGTTGTTTTCCACTAAATCCAGGAGCAGCCTGGTCCCCTGGACCCCACTTTCCAGCAGCGGCTGGGAAATTGTGGTCAGGTTAAGAAATTCTGAGTCCCGGATATTGTCATAACCGATAAGGGACAGCTGATCGGGGACCGGGATGTTCAGATGACGCGCAGCGTCCAGCACCCCGATCGCTTTGGTATCACAGGAAGTAAAGACCGCGCTGGGAGGGTCTGAGTGAGTGAGCAGCTGGAGAGCTGTCTGGTAGGCCTGTTCTCTTCCTTTGGGACCTTCCTTGAGGTATTCCTCCCTAAAGGGGATCCCGGCTTTCTGGAGAGCTATCCGGTAGCCCTGATAACGGTCTTTTCCTGAACTTTGAAAAGGGGTATCCAGGTAATCACTGAGATAGGCAATTTTTTGATGGCCCAGATCAATCAGGTGTTGAGTGGCAAGTTCGCCTCCGGCGACATCATCGACCACAATGTGACTCAAAATCGGATCGGCGGCATCAATTAACACCGCCGGGATTTGATTCCGGGTGATTTTCCGGGTTTGCTGCCGGGAGAGGGGCATGGAGATGATCAGCAGACCATCTACCTGGGTCTTTTCGGAAAGCATGTTCAGATATTCATCACGCTGCTCCGGGCTGCCCACGCTGTAGAGGATGGGATAATAATCCGTGCTGCCAATTTCCTGCTGCACCCCGCGCAAGCGTTCCACGTAGGAGGGCAGCGTCAGATAGGGGAGGATGACGGCTATCTGCCAGGTTTTACCCAGGCTTAGCCTCCGGGCACTTAAATTGGGAGAAAAGTTGAGATCGTCTATCGCCTGGAGCACTTTCTTGCGGGTCTGGGGTCGGACGGCGTCGCTTTGATTAATCACACGAGAAACGGTTCCTACCCCCACATCAGCTTTTCGTGCTACATCTTTGATTGTGGCCACACTCCAAATCCTTTGTTGTGAAGTCCCTTTGGAAGCGGTTCCAAACTGATCTATAGTTTAACTGTTCGGAGGGGTTTTGTCAATATTTTCAAGATTAGATGGAGTTAATAATCTCCCAAATGAGGAGGAATGTCATCCCGGAGTAAGGTGGTTTGTGATCCGCCGACGCGGACCTTCTCTCCGGGAGCCAGCTGTTTGAGGGGTCGGGTGATGCTGATCACAAATTCAAAGGCAGCAGTGCCAGGGTCGGGTGTAGGGCCGCGTGTAGTACAATGGAAAGAACCTGGAAGGAAGGGAAGCAGAAGTGAAAAAGATCTTAGCGGTCAGCGATCAAATTGATCCCCGGATTTACAGCCCCAACCTCAAAACCCGATTTGCCGATGTCGATGTGGTGGTTGCCTGCGGGGATTTGCCGTATTTGTATCAGGAATATATCATCACCCTGCTCGGAAAGCCCCTTTACTTTGTCCACGGCAACCACGATCCCCTGCTGGAGGTGAATGAAGGTGAGGCCCGGTCCGAGCCTTTCGGGGCGATTAACTTACACCGGCGGATTATCCGCCGGGACGGCTTGCTGCTGGCAGGTGTGGAGGGGAGTATCCTCTATAACAAGAAAACCACCTATCAATATTCCCAGCGGAAAATGTGGCGGCATGTCTTCCGCCTGGTGCCCGGCATGCTGATCAATAAGTTGACCTCCGGGCGCTATCTGGACGTCTTTGTCACCCATGCTCCGCCCAGGGGAATTCATGAAGGTGAGGATTGGACCCATCAGGGGATCAACGCGTTCCGCTGGTTGATCAACGTCTTTCAACCTGCCGTACACCTGCACGGCCACATCCATGTCTACCGTCCGGATGCCCGCATTGAAACCAGGGTGGGGAAAACGCTGGTGATCAACGCTTTTCGCTACCAGGTTGCCCTGGTTGATCCCCCAGCGGGGTCCAGCCGTTTAGCGTGACAGGACGGGCTAGCGGCAAATGATGGCGGGTACTTTGATCTCCCGGAGGACCTGGTCGACCACGCTTCCCAGGACAACTTCCACTACCGGACGGGATCCGTAGCCCCCGATCAAAATCAGGTTGAATTCTCGTTCCCGGATCTGGTGGTCAAGCGCTTCCGGCAGGGGCAAATCGGAAAGCACATAGTTCGCCCTGACCTTCCGGGACTGCAGGTAGGTGCGGGCTTCTTTGTGAATTTTCTTTCCCTTTTTCAATCCCACGGTGCTGGTCAAAACCGTCAGATGGGTATTCAGCTGTCCGGCCAGGTAGGCGGCGATGAACAGGGCTTCCCGGGCTTTGGGGCTGCCGTCATAGGCGAGGACGGCTTTGCTCATCTCTGAAGCCTTACCCGGGATGGTCATCAAGGGCTGAGGGCAGCTCCGAATAAGGAACCGCAGCCCGGATTCCACCCTTTCTAACCTGTTCTCTCCCGGGGGGTGATTGAGAGGAAGCAGGACCAGATCGGTAAACCTGGCCCTCTGACAGAGGGTTTTGCCCACTTCCCCGGCAGCCAGCTGAAAGTCGTATTCTGAGATTCCAGCTTCCTGACAGCGTCGATTGAACTCTTCTTCCACTGCCAGGTGTTCATCCCGGGTGCTGTCGGTGAGATTGGTATGGATATGGAGGCCGTGCAGTCTGCTGTTTTCTTTTTTGCCCAGCATCAGGGCCTGCTCGAGGGAATTCCAGGCGTTGGGACTGTCATCCAGGGCGATCAAAATTTCTGCAAAAAGCTGATGGGTCTCGGTTTCTTTTTCCTGTCTGGTCCGCCAGGTCCCGGGTGGAGGACCAGTGTGCAAGAAATCGGGGATGAGGGTTTGTAAGAGACCCTTCAGCAGGTTCCGGAGAGCTTTCCAGGTGGACGGCCGCTGTCTTTCAGCGAGGTCAGCGAGGGCGGCTTCGGATCCGATATCCCACCCGATTTCTTTTTCGAGCTCATGACGGTGTTTGGCGACCCACAGATAGAGGTCGGCCTCTGTTCGGTCAGGAAATTCACGCAGCAAATTCCGCCTGCGGATGATGTGGATCACGGGGAGATAAACTTCATCGAACCAGTGTGCCACCGCTTCCAGGTAGGGTATTTCCCGTTCTTCCTCGAGCCCCATGAAGTAGCGGTGGACCTCGATATGTTCCCGGATGGTGGGATAGGCGCCGGCTGTTGTCGCCGTGAGGTCGGCTTCCGGTCTGAGCTGATCAAGGCGGGTCTTTTCCAGGAAATTGACGTGTTCTGCTTTAATGATCAATTGATCCGGATCCAGGTCAGGAGTGACGGGTACTTTGGTTTCTACCTGGGTGACATAAGCCTGGATGCTTTGATTGCCCATCCGTCGGGCAACAGAAACCCGGTGGTTTCCATCTTTGACAAAGTAAGCTTCCCCGATCTGGTAGACATCGATGGGGGGTAATCCGGTCAATCCTCGTGCGAAGGACATCACCCGGGCCCAGCGTCCGGGGCTGATGGATTTCCGGGGAAGGAACTTGCGGTTAAAGTCCGTGTAGCGGCCCACGCTGCCCACAATGGCATCCAGGGGGATTTCTTTGAGCTTCTCGGCGCTCCTCTCGATGGCACGCAGCTGCTGGCGCACTTCTTCATAGGAGAGCAGCTTATCTTTCTGGGGGTTTCCGGTCACCCTGGCCAAAACTTCCTGCAGGGCAGCCTGCCGGCGCGCCTGCTGGTAATCATCTAAGGCAAATCGATAATCCCTTTCACCCATCATCAGCTTCTATCCTTCGCTTTGGTTCTTCCAGTCCTTGTCCTTCTAGTATAGCCCAGGTTCATTAATTATCATAACGATCCTGGATGCGGTGTCAAGATCTTGTCAGATCGGGGTGAGGCTGATCCCAGAAGATTGGAATCCCGGCGGGGTGCCGGTTCTGGTACACTAAAGTTTGAGCTAATCCAGAGAAGGAGAGGATATGACCATCAAATATGTCACTGTTGCCGAAATGGTTGAAATTGAGCAGGCTGCTGATGCCGCGGGGTACAGCTACAGCGAGATGATGCAGGCTGCGGGAAAAGGCCTGGCGGAACAGATTGTGGAATTGGCTGGAGATGATGGCAGGGAGCGGATTGCCGCCCTGGTGGGGTCAGGAAATAACGGGGGAGATGCGCTGGTGGCTCTGACCCTCTTGTTGGAACAGGGCTGGGAAGGGACCGCGCTGCTGCTCAAACCCCGGGATGAGGATGACCCCTTGCTGAAGGAATTTCAACAGGCCGGGGGGAAAACAGCTGCCCCCTATGAGGTTGAAGATCCCGGCGAGTTGATCACCGGGGTACTTTCCAGCTGTGATCTGCTGGTGGATGGGGTGCTCGGCACCGGGATTCAGCTGCCGGTCCGCGGCCGTCTGGCGGATCTGCTCGGGGAGGTAAAAAGTCAGCTGGCTTCCCGGGAACAGCCTCCCCTGGTGGTCGCCGTGGATTGTCCTTCCGGGGTTGATTGCGACAGCGGGGAGGTGGATGAAAGCTGCATTCCCGCCGATTTAACTGTGACTATGGCTGCGGTGAAACAGGGGTTATTGAAATTTCCCGCGTTCAGCCTGCTGGGGGAGCTGGTCCTGGTGGACATCGGTTTGCCGCCAGATCTTCCGGCACTGAAAAAGATCGCCCGGGAGGTGGTTACTGATCACCACGCCCGGGAGGTGCTGCCGGAGCGGCCGCTGGATGCTCATAAAGGCACTTTTGGAACCGCCTTGATCCTTGCCGGATCCGCCAACTATCCGGGAGCTGCTCTGTTATCCGCCGGAGGGGCTTACCGGATCGGGGCAGGACTGGTCACGGTGGGAGCGCCGGCGGTGGTGCAGTCCTGCATGGCGGGGCAGCTTCCGGAGGCCACCTGGCTGGTGCTTGAGGACCGGGACGGCTGGACGGCTTCTGGAAATGCTGACCGCCTGGAGGGAGCGCTGGAGCGGTCCACGGCGGTTTTGTTGGGACCCGGATGGGGCGAAGAGCAGGTCACCCGGGAATTTGTGGGGCAGCTTCTCCAGTTCGACCTCCCGCCGCTGGTGATTGACGCCGATGGGCTGCGGATACTGACCCGGATGGACGGCTGGCAGGACCTGTTTCCGGACCCTGTGGTGCTCACCCCGCATCCCGGGGAGATGGCGGTGATGACCGGCTGGAGTGTGGCGGAAATTCAGGGTGACCGGGTGAAAGCAGCGGAGCATTTCGCCCATCAGTGGGGGCATATCGTGGTCTTGAAGGGTGCCCACACCGTGATCGCTGCGCCCGGAGGAGCGACCAGGATCATACCGCTAGCCGTACCGGCGCTGGCTACAGCCGGCACCGGGGACGTCCTGGCCGGGATGATCACCGGGCTGATCGCCCAGGGCGCACCCGCTTTTGACGCGGCCGCGGCTGGGGCCTGGATCCACGCCTGGGCGGGCGCGGCCGCCGGGGAGCGGCTGGGGAGCTCAGGTCCTGTCCTGGCGGGCGATGTCCTGGCCAGTGTGCCCGAGGTTTTAGAGGCCGTCGGGCGGTAAAAGAGGGCAAAACGGGACCGGGAGGATGAGGATCCCGGGCGGTTTTGAACAGCGGCCCCTGTTCGGATGCTGATCAAGGGAAGAGACCGGCCGAGATGGTCGGGAAGTCGGCCGAGAACCAAAAAAGGTCTGCCGATTTTGGCAGACCTCTTACTCTATCGGGGAAGAACCCTGGTCAGGCGGCTTCGCCTTCGTCAAGGTCAATTTCTTCGATTTCTTCTTTGAGGGTGTCAGAGACTTTTTTTCCCGCGCTGCGGGCTTTTTCCAGACGTTTTTTTTGTTCATCCAGGATGACTTTGCTTTGTTTTTGAAGCTTTTCTGCCTGGTCCTGGGCCATGCGGGAATATTCCTCCGCTGTTCTGCGGGCATCATCGGCGGCTTTTTCAGCCAACCGGCGGGCATCATCGATGGTTTCTATGGTCTTATCCTTGAGTTCAATGCCCTTGGTCTTGATCACATCGCGGGTTTCTTCACCGGATTGGGGCGCCAGGAGCAGGGCCGTGATCGCCCCGGCCAGACCACCGATCAGAAATCCTGAGAAAAAAGCGCCAAAATCATTATTTTCAGACATAAGTTTCACTCCTCTGTATTGGAAAAGGACTATTTTTTCTTCTGGGGACGAACAAAATTGACCATCTTGCCCAGCCCGGCGAGGTATTCATTGAGTTTAATCACCGGCTCAACCAGATGATCACTTAAAAAGGCAGTGGTTCCTTTGAGGGTCTGGGCGGTTTCTCGGGTTGATTCCAGAATGGGTTGAACTTCATTTTGCAGCAAATGGGATAACCGGGCGACTTGAATGATGAGCAGGATCAAAGCCAGGCCGATCACAAAAAATTCCAGGGTCAGGAAAATGATAAAAATGTCCCGCACCCGGGCGGTATCCGTCCCGGGTTGGAGCAAGAAAACTAACCCGGTGATCAGCAGCCCCAGGAGGATCAGCGCTCCGAGGATCAGACCGATTTTCAGCCCGGTTGAAGATTTTTGCTCTTCAATTTCGGGCAGATTCAATTCTACAGTATCTTGTTTTTCAGTTGGGATTTTATCCATATCAAAGAATATTATACCATAATTAACTGGTGCGGAATTCTGCGCTTTCCGGGACGAACAGATAAACGATGGCTGCTCCTACCAGCAGCATCCCCCCACCAATGATAAAGGGCAGGACAAAGGCGATCTGGCTGAAAAAACCCGCGATTAACGGGCCGATCGAGATACCCAGGAAGAATCCGGTGGTGATAATGCTCATCTGGCGGCCTTCGCCTTGTTTAGAAGACAGATCTCCGGCCAGGGCAAAGGCAGGTGAGGCGACCGCTGCCGAAGTGATGCCCTGCAGGGCGCGCGCTCCTGTCAGCTGGAGGGTGGTTCCCACCATCCCTAACAGGACAGTGGCCGGTGCCATCAGGATCAAGCCGGTGATAATTAAGGGTTTCCTGCCCACTCTGTCGGAAAGATAACCAAGAGGGGTCTGGACGATCATCCGGCTGACAGTCAGGGCGCTGAAAGCGATCCCGAACCCGAGCGCCGTTTGCTGCAGGCGAAGGTTGAATTCGTTTTCCAGGGCGCTCATCATCGAATAGGCGCTGGCCATCATGAACATGGCTGCCCCTAAACTGATGATGGATTTGTTCCACACCTCACGGTCAAATATCTGAATCCCGGCGTCTCCGGGCTCCGGGTTCCGGGACTGAGCAGGGTCTTTGACCCAGATGAGCACGGCCAGGGAACCCAGCAGGGTGACGCCCGCTCCCACATAAAAAGCCAGTTCAAAACCGAACCGGATATGCAGGTAGCCTCCCACCAGCGGGCCGATGGCAAATCCCAGCAGGCGCAGGGTGCTGTAGAATCCCATCGACCGCCCCCGGCTGGCGGTTACGGAAGAAGAATTGATGATGGCCAGGGAGGCCGGAACGGTCAGGGCCACGCCCACCCCCTGGACCATCCTGATCAGGAGCAGATCGGAAAAGGTCCGGGCGATGGTGAAAGCGCCGGTCCCCAGACCCATGATGATCAATCCGCCCAGGATGAGGGGTTTCCTCCTGCTCATCCGATCGGTCAGGATGCCGACTAAAGGCTGGAGGATGGTGTTGACGATACCGTACAGGGAAAGGGTGACGCTGACCAGGATGGCGTTTGCCCAGGGCAAGTTGGGGGAGGGCAGGGAGATGATGTACAGGGGGAGGAGCACAAACATCAAACTGTTCCCCAGGGCGTCCGCAAAGCGGGCGAAGGACAGGGAGAGGATGTTGCTGTTCACACCTTGGAAGAGGGCGGGTCTTTTTAGCATGGCTCAGGTGTGGATGGGATGCCCGGCTGCATCGTGGGCAGCTTCCATGATCGCTTCACTCAAGGTGGGATGGGCGTGCACGTTGCGGGCAATTCGCTGGATGGGGATTCCCTCTTGATAAGCCAGGGTTAATTCGGGAAGGAGTTCGGTCACTTCCGGGCCGATGCAGTGGGCGCCGAGAATTTCCCCATTATCCGCCCGGGAGATGATTTTGATCCAGCCCCGGTAATCTCCCAACCCCAGCGCTTTGCCGTTGGCCTGGAAAGGAAAACGCCCGACCGTGTAATCCAGCCCCTGATCCTGGACCTGGTCTTCGGTCCAGCCGAAGGAGGCAATCTGGGGGTGGGAGTAGGTGGCCCGAGGCATAAAGTCATAATCAAGGACCACAGTATCTGCGCCGGCAATATTTTCGGCACAAACGATTCCCTGGGCGGATCCGACATGAGCTAGCATCAGCTTGTCAGTGACATCTCCTGCCGCCCAGATGCCGGGGATGTTGGTAGCCATCCGCTGATCGACGATCACGCCGCCCCGCTGGTTAAGTTCAACGCCCAGGTCTTCCAGCCCCAGACCGTCCGTGCTGGGATGGAAGCCAATGGCGATCAGTGCCTGGTCCGCGGTGAGGGTTTTTTCGTCCTCCGGGCCGGACACTTTGATCTCCAGCTGTTCCCCCCGGTGCTGGATATCTTCCATCCGGTGGCCGGTGAGGACTTTGATTTTACTCCGCTGGAAAGATTTTTCCAATTCTTCCCCGATTTCCCGATCTTCCAGGGGAACCAGGCTGGGGAGCATCTCCACGATAGTCACCTCCACCCCGTAGGCGTTCCAGATGGTGGCGAATTCGACCCCGATCGCTCCTGATCCGATGATCACGGCGGATGCGGGCAGCGATTCCTGGAGGATGGCATCATGGTAGGTGATCACCCGCTGGCCGTCGATCTCAACCCCGGGGATCAGGTTGGGAGAAGCCCCGGTGGCGATTATGAGATCAGCGCCGGTGAGTTCTGTGGTGCTGTTGTCCTTGTTGGTGACGACCACCGAGTTCTTAGAGGACAACCGGGCGGTCCCGGTGTAAACATCCACTCCGTTCTTTTTCAGTAAAAATTCCACCCCCCGGGTCAACCTGGAGGATGTTTGCCGGCTGCGTTTTTGAGCCCTCGCGTAATCCAGTTTTAAATTATCAAAAGAAAAACCGAATTCGCGCCCTTTCTCCCGCAGTGTCCGGGCAATTTCGGCGTTTTTGAGCAGGGATTTGGAGGGGATACAGCCCACGTTTAGACAGACTCCTCCAATCCAGCGTTTATCAATCAGGGCGGTTTTTTTCCCTAACTGGGAGGCCCTGATGGCTCCTACGTAACCGGCTGGTCCCGCCCCGATAATAAGCACATCATATTTGTTGTCCTTCGCCATAGCGCTCCTTCTTATATAAATTCTTTCCAATGTCTCTCCCAAATTTTACCATCAAAACCGGGTGGCGCGCTCAGCCGGCTGCTGGCGGAGGGGTTGTACCGGGGATGGCGGTCTCAGGGAGGGGGCAGGGGGGAGATAAAAAAAGGGGCTCACATGAATTCATGTGAGCCCGGTCCTGATCAGGTGGAGATGGCGGGAATCGAACCCGCGTCCGAAAGATTCAACCGCTCGGACATCTACGAGCGTAGTCTGCTGCTTGTGGTCAACAACTGGGCTGCACCAGACAAAAGCACCAGCTGTTTATCCGCTGGGACCCGAAAGTCCCTCTTAGCCCCGATTAGCGGCGTCACCGGGGTGCACTCCCGCTTTCCGTCGCCCAGTCTCCTCCAGCAGGAGTTTGAAGAAGGTGGACGAGGTTACTTTCTAGAGTAACCGTCTGCTGATCCCCAGCTTACGCAGCGAGGGGAAGAGCAGCATAGTCAGTGCGGTTGGCACTTAAAGTTTTGCGCTGATTTTACGAGAACGGCGCCTCTCGGCTCGCAGTCCGGGGCCAGCCTCTCCCGTCGAAGCCTTTCATCCCCGAGCGAAGAACATTATAGCACAGAGGAAGGCAGAGAGGATAATTGCAGGATAAAAAATGTATTAACATCTCCGGACGCAGACTGCCGGGAGGGAAAGTTTGCCTGCTGGCCGCGCGCTGGCCCCGGTTTCTGTTCAGCAGGTGGTGCGGTAAAGATTAATTTACCCGCCCCCCCCCGGCTTACCGGACGCCGGAGCCCGGTGATATAATGGGCCCTAAGAAAGTAATAGAAAGATTTCCCAAAGGAGTTTCAAGATGAATAGAAGATATTTATTCGTAGCAGCAGCAGTGGTCATGGCCGGCTTACTGGCGGGATGCGGGGGTTCTGGAGACAGCCCCGATCAGGCCGCGGCGGCCGGGGAAGAACTCTTCAAACAATCCACCCTTGAGGGGAGTGGAGGATGTATCGGCTGTCACTCCCTGGAACCCGATACCGTTATCGTGGGTCCCTCCATGGCTGACTTCGGACTGGAAGCTGAAGAAGAAGGGGAAGAGCTGGGGATGACCGCGGAAGAGTTCATCCGCCAATCGATCGTTGATCCCAACGCCTTAGTGATGGAAGGCTTCAATGAGGGTGTGATGCCCGGAAATTACGGTGAGGTCCTGACCCAGGAGCAGCTGGACAACCTGGTCGCCTTCCTGCTCTCCCTGGAGTAGGAACCGGTACTCGATCCGGAATTTGAGAAAGTAAGCATCAGTTTCCAACAGGTTCTGCTCTCAGAACCGCAGCTGCCGCTGCAAATTTGCAGCGGCAGCTTTTTGTTTTTCGGGAGAAATTCCGGGATTTCAGCTCTTTTTTCTGGGCCGAATGCAGTCCTCGTGCATGCCGCAGTTGATCCGCCACACTCTGCCGTCCGCGGCAAGCAGCTCTTCAGCCTCCTCCGGCCCCCAGGTTCCCGGTTGGTAAGCGGCCAGGGAATCCCCAGCCGGGTTGTCCCAGGCGCTGATCAGGGGGTCAATTAACTTCCAGGCAGCTTCAATGCCGTCGCTGCGGGTGAAAAGGGCTGGATCCCCTTCCAGGGCGTCTTCTAACAACCGTTCATAGGCGTCGGGGAGTATCTGGTCTTCAAAAAAGCTTCCGTAGTGGAATTCCATATCAACCGCTTTCATGCTTTGATCGGAGTCAGGCTGTTTCGCCTGGAACTTGAGATGGATGCCTTCGTCCGGTTGAATACAGATGGATAAAATGTTGGGGATGAAATCGCTGGCATCGGACAACCCGAACATCAAGTGGGGGGGATTTTGAAACTCAATGGTGATTTCGGTTGCTTTCCGCTCCAATGCCTTGCCCGAGCGCAGGTAAAAGGGGACATCCTTCCAGCGCCAATTATCGACAAACAGTTTGAGGGCAGCGAAAGTCGGGGTGCGGGAGTTTTCCGCCACCCCTTCTGCGCTGCAGTAACCGGAATACTGGGCAGCTACCGAGTGATCGATCCGGGGGGGGCGGATGGAATTTAACAGTTTGACCCGTTCGTTGCGGATGGCATCAGCGTTGAAGGATGCCGGGGCTTCCATGGCCACTAAAGAGAGCAGCTGCATGAGATGATTCTGGAACATATCCCGCAGCACTCCGGCCTGATCGTAGTAATCTCCCCGGTGACCGATATCGACGCTTTCAGCGACAGTGATTTGCACATTGTCCACGTAGCGTCGGTCCCAGATCGGTTCAAAGATGGTGTTGGCAAAGCGGAAGAAGAGAATGTTCTGGGCGGTCTCTTTACCCAGGTAATGATCAATCCGGTAGACCTGCTGTTCCTCAAAAACTTGATGAGCTACCTGGTTTAATTCTCGGGCAGACTGCAGGTCATGCCCGAAGGGTTTTTCGATGATGATATGCCTCCAGGGGGCATCAGCGTCCTGTTTCTCTTCTGCCAGCCCGGCTTTTCCCAGCTGACGGATGGTTTCTTGATAAAAGGAAGGGGAAATAGCCAGGTAGTAGATGCGGTTGGCGGGACGGTCCTCTAAATCTTCCAGGTAGCGGGCCAGCCGCTGATAATCTCCGGGTTCAGTAAGGTCGGCGGCTTGATAAGAAATCTTCCGGGAAAACTTTTCCCACAGTTCGGCCTGATAGGTTTCAGGGCTGTTATCTTGGACCCCTGTTTTGAGGTGTGCGTGAAATTGGGGATCGCTGAATTCCGTGCGGGCGGCACCGACGATCCTGAGGTCCTCTGGAAGCCGGTTTTTATGGTACAGGTTGTAAAGGGCCGGGATCAATTTCCGGGAGGTGAGATCACCGGACGCCCCGAAGATGAACAGGGTTGTGGGGTGTAAATTATTTGGCACAGATCTTAACCTCCATAAACTGGCACAGCAGCTCCGTGAATGTCCCTGCTGGCATCCGAGGATAAAAAGTAGATGACATCGGCCAGGGATTGAGGTGCGACCCATTTCTCAAAATTGGCCTGGGGCATAGCTTCCCTGTTGGGTGGTGTATCTATGGTTCCCGGCAGAACACAGTTGACGTTAATTCCCGTGCTTTTGAGCTCGGCCGCCATGCTCTCGGTAAGCCGCAGCACGGCAGTTTTCGCAGCGCTGTAAGCTCCCATTTTTGGTTTTCCTTTCAGGGAGGGGCGGGCGCCGATGTTGATGATCTTGCCGCTCTTTCTTTCCAGCATGTGGGGTACCACAGCCCGACTGGTGTTGAGCAGGGTTTTTACATTGAGGTTCATCATTAAATCCCAGGTGCTCTGGTCCATTTCGTGGACTTTGCTTCCCATCCGGAATCCGCCCACGGTATTGACCAGGACATCGATCCTATCCAGCTGTTTGACCATCTCGCTTACTTGCTGATCGACCTGATCGAAATCGGTTAAATCCACCGATTCCACAAAGCGGTGATCGGGTGATCCTTCCAGGTCCGGAAAGATTGTTTTCAGCCGATCCTTTTTGTGATCGAACAGCACCAGGCGGGCTGCTGAAGACGCAAACTTTTTGGCCACAGCGGATCCCAGATTTCCTGCTGCTCCGGTGATCATCACTACCTGCGGTATTTTATCAGTCATTGGGTAAACTCCCGGGAATCATTGGTTGCGAATTGATGTTTATTTTTCTTTGATCTCGTGTCCCCCAAACTGGTTGCGCATAGCAGCCAGCAGCTTGGCAGAGAAACTCTCTTCCTGGCGGCTCACCAGGCGGGCCTGGAGGGCGAGAGTAATCACCGGGGCGGGGATATCGAGGTCGATGGCTTCAAACACCGTCCAGCGTCCTTCTCCGCTGTCGGCCACCCAATCGTCGATCCCGTCCAGTTCCGGATTTTCATCCAGCGCCCGGGCAGTCAAATCCAGCAGCCAGGAACGGATTACGCTCCCGAAACGCCAGATTTCAGAGATCTGATGTAAATCGAGAGTAAACTGTTCTTTTGCCTTCATGATTTCAAACCCCTCGGCATAAGCCTGCATCATGCCGTACTCGATCCCGTTATGGACCATTTTGACGAAGTGGCCGGCTCCTGAGGGTCCGACATGGCCCCATCCGGCATCTTCCGCCGGAGCCAGGGATTTCAGCAGCGGGGTGATCCTGTCCACGGCCCGGGGTTCTCCCCCCACCATCATGCTGTAGCCCCCTTCCAGCCCCCAGACGCCGCCGCTGGTCCCGACATCCACAAAATGGATGCCTTTTTCAGCGAGAGTTTTGGCCCGGCGGAGGGTGTCTTTATAGTTGCTGTTGCCGCCGTCGATGATGATATCGCCTTCGTCCACCAGATCGGCCAGCTGGGTGACAACGCTTTCGGTCGGTCCGCCGGCCGGGACCATCACCCAGAGGATCCGGGGGGAAGGAAGCTTTTCCACAGCTTCTTCCAGGGAAAAAGCGGCATCTAAACCGACTTCCGCTTGCAGTTCTTTTGTCGGTTCGGGGGAACGGTTATATCCCACCACCTGATGACCGTCTCTGATTAAACGGCGGGACATATTTCCGCCCATTTTTCCTAAACCTATCAGGGCAATTTTCATCATAAGCTCCTTATCTCGGTTGTCAGCTTAGTTAAAGCGGCCAGGGGATCCTGACCGAGGTCAAAAATCAGCACACTCCGCCCGCCTTCTTCCAGGGCCTGGGCGTCTCCCAGCGCTTGAGCGCGAATCAGGGTGCCGAAGGAAATGCTGGAGGAGGTTTGGATGGCGGACTCAGGTATGTCCAGATCACTTTCGGGTTGGGATACCAGCTGCAGGAAGATACCTTGGCCGCTGTCTCCTTTGTGCAGCTGCCCCGTGGAGTGCAGGTAGCGGGGACCAAAGCCGATGGTAACAGCTAACTGGTAGCGGTCCCTGAGCAAACCTTGAAATTTATGCAGGGCGGTTTGCATTTTTTCCCCGGGGGGAAGATAGGCCTGCACCGCCAGGTAACTGCCCGGCTGGATTTGAGCGCTGAAGACAGAATCCAGCAGCCGGGCATCAGGTAGGTTGATTTTCCCTGCGGGCAGCTGGTGCTGCTGCTGATAAACCTCTACCATTTTCTGGGCTTTCTTTTTGGCGCTCTCTACATTGGGCTGGTCGAAAGGGTTGATTCCCAGGTGATATCCGGCGACCGCGGTCCCCATTTCCCAGAGAAAGAATTGTCCTCCCAGCTGAGATTTTTGGTCCAAATGGATCCTGATCACCGGATGCCCGGCCTTTTCCAGGGCATCCAGGGTGGAGTCAAAAGAATGCTGACCGCTCAGGTTCAGGGAGACAAACAGGCGGTCATTGGAATAGGAAGAAACCGGACCCGGGGGTTCACCGACCACGGGCAAAATGCCTTTCCCGTCCTTGCCGGTGCTTTCTGCAATTAATTGTTCCACCCAGTTGGGAAAACTGGCCAGTTCGGGAGAGCTGAAAAAGGTTACTTTGTCTCTGCCGTTGGCGGCCAGGATGCCCAGGGCGTTTCCCAGGGCCGCTCCGGGATTGGAACCCCGGGCCGGGTCCATCCGGCACTGAGCGGCCATCTGTTCTGCCTGATCGAGCAGACCCCTGACGTCGATCCCCAGCAGGCTGGCCGGAACAAGGCCAAAGAAGGAGAGCACGGAATATCTCCCGCCGATCTCGGGGTCATTAAGGAATAAATCCCTGAAGGAATATTTTTCAGCCAGGCGGACTAATTTGCTGCCGGGGTCAGTGATCCCGATAAAGTGGTCTCCAGCTTTTTCCTCTCCTACCCGGCTGGACATCCACCGGTAAAAATAGTTGAAAAAGGACAGCGTTTCCACGGTGCTGCCCGATTTGGTGGCCACGATGAACAGCGTTTTTTCCGGCGAGAGACTTTCCCGGACGGATCGAAGATAATCTGGATGGGTGCTGTCGATGACTTCCAGGTTCACCGGTCCGGAGTTAAACACCTTGCTGAAGACTTCCGGAGCCAGGCTGGACCCTCCCATACCCAAGAGAAGAATTTTAGTGAGACCCGCCCTGTGAACCTCCTCTGCCAGCCCTTCCAGCCGGGGAAGTTCAGCTTTCATCCGCCCGGCGGTGGTCAGCCATCCCAGGCGGTTGGTAATTTCCGCCGGATCTGGTTTCCAGACCGTGTGGTCGTGATCCCAGATCCGGGAAATAATTTGCTGATCGGCAAGTTCGTCGATTCCTGCTTCCAGCAGCTGCTGATAAGGTGTTCCGGGTAGTTGTAGATTCATGGATCAAGTTTTCCTCGGGGTCAAGTGGTAAGGCTGGTGCCCTGTTAATTATTATAAGAGTTTGCTATGGTTTTTTGATTGATCTTGTTTGATACCCGGGGGCTAACCAGGTGCGTTCCTCCGGTTCCAATTTCCTGATGAGTGTTCAGGGTCAGATCTTACAGTTTTGCTGGAGGGAGGGGACAGGACACCAGAAAGGAAGCTGATCGGTTAGAAGAGCTACTCCCACTCAATGGTGCCCGGAGGTTTGCTGGTGATGTCGTAGACCACCCTGTTGACACCGCGGACTTCGTTCACAATTCGATTGGCTGTCCTGGCCAGCAGGGGGTAGGGCAGCCGCGCCCAATCGGCGGTCATAAAATCATCCGTGGTCACCGCCCGCAGGGCGACCACATCTTGATAGGTGCGTTGATCCCCCATCACGCCGACAGACTTTACCGGCAGCAGCACCGCGAAGGACTGGGCGGTTCCCTGGGGGCGGGAAGAGCCTTCTTCTTTTCCGGGGGATGACCCGCCGGGAGCCATCCTGAGCAATCCCGCTCCCCGGAGTTCTTCAAGGAAGATCTCATCAGCAGCCCGTAAACGTTCAATTCTTTCCAGGGTGATTTCTCCCAGACAGCGAATGGCCAACCCCGGGCCGGGAAAGGGTTGGCGCCAGACCAGCGATTCTGGCAAACCTAACTCCAGGCCGATCAGCCGGACTTCGTCCTTGAATAGATACCGCAGGGGTTCCACCAATTCAAAATCCATCTGTTCGGGTAACCCCCCGACATTGTGATGGGTTTTAATGGTCTCTCCCTCCGAGCGATCCGGCGCACTGGATTCCACTACGTCCGGATAGATCGTTCCCTGGACCAGGAAGCCGGGTTTTTCCAGTTTCCGGGCCTGTTCTTCGAAAATGCGGATGAATCGATTTCCGATCCGTTTTCTTTTTTCTTCGGGGTCGGTGATTCCCGCCAGGTCTTCAAAAAAAGATTCCACTGCCTGGACGGGATGGAGTCTTATTTTTAAATTTTGCTTAAAGGTAGTGATGACCTGTTCGGGTTCTCCCGACCGGAGCAGCCCGGTGTTGACGAAAACGGCATCGAGCTGACCGCCGACCGCCCGGTGGACCAGGGCGGTCGCCACGCTGGAATCCACGCCGCCGCTGACTGCGGAGAGCACCCGCTGATCGCCTACCTGCTGGCGGATTCTCTCCACGCTGTCCTCGATAATCGAGCTGGGCGTCCAGGTGGGTCGAGCCTGACAGATCTCGCGGACAAACCTCCGCAGCACCTCAACCCCGATCCGGGTGTGTTTCACCTCAGGATGAAACTGTACTCCGTAATAACCACGGTCTAAATCCCCCATGGCTGCCACCGGTGAGTTTTCGGTTTCAGCCAGGACCCTAAAACCCGGGGGCGCTTTCTCAATGCGGTCGCCGTGGGACATCCAGGCCTGGTGGCTGCCGGCAGGAATCAGGGGATTTTTTCGGGTTGTTTTTAACCGGGCCAGGCCGTATTCGCGCTCTGCAGCGGGTTGAACCTTACCCCCGAGCAGATGGGTTAAAGCCTGCATCCCATAACAAATTCCCAGGATGGGAATTTCTGTCTCCAGGAGAAAGGAGGGGATCTGGGGCGCCTCGGGGTCGTACACCGAAGCGGGTCCCCCGGAGAGGATAATCCCCCGGGGTTGGTGATCCACAAGGGTCTCAGGCAGGGTCCGCCAGGGGAGCAGTTCGCAGTACACCTGTAATTCGCGGATCCGGCGGGCGATCAGCTGGGCGTACTGGGAGCCAAAGTCCAGGATGATGATCGTATCGTGATTTTTCATCAGTGGAACAGGATCTCATCGCCCTTCATGGACTTGATCCGGGCCAGGGAGCGCACGGGCACGCCTAACTCCTCTAAACGGGAGCGGCCTTCTTCAAAGGATTTTTCAATCAAAGTTCCGATCCCTACAACTTTTGCTCCGGCTGTTTCAGCCAACCGGACCAGGCCGAGGATGGTGGCGCCGGAAGCTAAAAAATCATCGATGATCAGCACCCGTTCGGCGGATGACAGATACTCCGGGGAGACGATCAGTTCCACGTTCCTGCCCTTGGTGTGAGAGGGAGCCAGGGTGAGCAGCACCTGATCGGGCATGGTGATCGGCTTATGCTTCCGGGCGAAGACCACCGGGAGACCCATGTGCAGTCCTGCCGCAACCGCAGGCGCGATGCCGGATATTTCTGCGGTTAATATTTTGGTAGCTTTGATATCAGAAAACAGGTTGGCGAATTCTTTTCCCGCCTGATCCATGAGGTGGGGGTCAACCTGATGGTTGACAAATCCGTCCACTTTCAGGATTCCGTTTCCCAGGTTTTCCCCCTCTTCCAGGATCCTTTGTTCGAGAGCTTCCATAAGACCTCCAGGTCCGTTAACTGCCCTTTCATAAATAGATTATACTGGATTTCTGATCTCCCGCCTGAGCATCCGGGAGAATATTTATCCGAACAGAGTTCCCCGGACGGCAGTGTGCTGGCGGCTGCCGTCCGGGGATAAAAATCAGTTCTTGGGGGCAGGCATATAGCGGGATAATTTGGCGGCCAGGTTGGCCAGGGGGAGGCTCTGCAGCCAGATTTTTCCGGGACCTTTGAGGTTGGCCAAAAATAAGCCTTCTCCGGAGAAAAAGATATTGGTCAGTCCTTTGACCCGGGTGATGTCATAATCCACCGAGGGTTCGAACAAGGCGATGTGTCCCGGATCAACCTGGATGGATTCGCCCGCTTGCAGGCTGTAGTCGCGGACCTCACCGGGGATCTCCAGGAACACAGTTCCGGGACCGGTCACTTTCTGGAGGATAAAGCCTTCGCCTCCAAACATTCCCGCTCCCAGTTTTTTCTTGAAATGCATTTCCAATTGGACCGAATCTTCGGCACACATAAAAGCGTCTTTCTGGCAGATTAAACTTTCTCCGGCAGCCAGGGGCATGGCGAGAACTTTCCCGCTGATTTCCGGGGTGAAGGTCACGATCCCCTCGCTGCTCTCACAGGTGTAGGTGGTCAGGAAGAGGGACTCACCGGAAAGCATCCGTCCCAGCCCGGCCATCACCCCGCCGCGGGTGTTGGTATCCATGGCGATCTTTCCCTGCATCCAGGCCATTCCTCCTGATTCGGTGTACACGCTTTCCCCCTTTTTGAGGTGGATGTCCAGGGTTTCCATCAGGGTACCGCTGATTTTATAATCCATTACAGTTATCTCCTTAATCTTGCTGTGGAATAGAATTAGTTTTTTCAGTATAACATGGTGTGCCTATTGTTTAAGACTGTTTTGGTTATCTTCAGTTACAATAGGGTGTCAACGATTAATCAATTTGTGAGGTGAAAGTTTGTTGGGACTTATTGGTGAACTGGCGGCTTTAGCCACTTCTCTGACGTTTGCGGTAAACTCCACTTTTTTTACCGTGGCAGGCCGGAAAGTAGGTTCGGTGGTGGTCAACCGGGTGCGGCTGGTCTTCGCTTTCTTCTTTTTGATCATCGCTCATGGACTGTTTCTGGGGACGCTTTTCCCGGTTGACGCGGGGAGGGACCGGTGGCTCTGGTTGGGATTATCAGGCATTGTGGGACTTGTGTTGGGAGACGCGTTTTTGTTCCAGGCCTTTGTGTGGGTCGGGGCGAGAATTTCGATGTTGATGATGAGCCTGGCTCCCATCATCGCGGCTGTGACCGCCTGGGTATTTCTGGGAGAAAGCCTGAGCTGGCTGCAGATGATGGGTATCGCTCTGACTATCGGGGGTTTAATCTGGGTGATCCTGGAAAATAACCATTACCGGAACCGGGAAAACAGGAATTATCTGAAAGGAATTTTATTTGGCCTGGGCGGAGCAGCCGGTCAGGCTCTGGGGTTGGTGCTGGCCAAATATGGCCTGGAGGGAAGTTTTTCTCCCCTATCTGGAAATTTTATCCGCATGTCCACCGCGATGATCGTGATGTGGTTGATAACGTGGGCTCAAGGGAAGGGAATCAGCACGGTCAAAACAGTGCTTACCGATAAGCGGGCGCTGCGGTTTATCGTCGGGGGTGCCTTTATTGGACCTTTTGTGGGGGTGTCTTTATCTTTGTTGGCTCTGCAGTATACTGATGTGGGCGTGGCCAGCACATTGATGGCGCTTCCCCCCATTTTTCTGCTCCCGGTGGGCTATTTCTTTTTCCAGGAGCGTTTTGGCTGGGGGGCGGTGGTGGGAACCGTGATGGCTCTTTCCGGGGTGGCGGTGCTGTTTCTGGTCTGAGCAGGGACGGGAGCTGTCCTTTTGGAGAGGGAGCAGACAGGTATTGAGCCGCCCGGCTGCTCAGATATTTTCCCATTCCAGTTCGCGCTCCGGGCTGCAGGTGATTAAAACCGGAATGCTGGCTTCCTCTAAAACTTTGTCCGGTCGACATCGTCCCGGAGTGGATTCTGCGGGAGACTTCTAAACCTCCGAATCAGCCCCTGTGGCTGTTCAAGAATAGTTGATCCCGGGTATCATGGAAACCCGCGGGCGAGCCAGGTTCATCAAATGGATCGCCTCCCCACGCTTATCTTGCGGGGGTTGACGTGCTATAATGCAGAGAATTATTCTTATCCGACGGGGTCAGGCCTGAGCATCAACAGAAGAAAGGCTGACCAGTCTTTTTCTAGATGGAGGATCTATGTATAAAACCCATATTTGTGGAGAATTATCGGCTGCGGATGTTGGAGAAGAGGTGATCCTGGCGGGTTGGGTCGACCGCCGGCGGGATCATGGTAGTTTGACCTTTATTGATCTTCGCGATCGATCCGGTTATGTCCAGGTGGTGACCAATCCTGAGATTTCCCAATCAGCCCATCAGGCGATGGAACCGGTGAGGATGGAATGGGTCATTCAGGTGACCGGTATTGTCCAGCGGCGCCCGGAGGGGATGGAAAATTATGACCTGGCTACCGGGGAGATCGAAGTTGAGTTATCCGAGGTCAAGGTCCTTAACCCGGCTGATACCCCTCCGTTTTTGATCAATCAGGAGGAAGAGGTCGATGAACAAACCCGGCTGGAGTATCGTTATCTGGACCTGCGCCGGCGGCGGATGATGAACAATATTAAACTCCGCCATCGAATTGTCAAATACATCCGGGATTATCTGGACCTGGAAGAATTCCTGGAAGTGGAAACACCGATCCTTTTTAAAACCACTCCCGAGGGAGCTCGTGATTACCTGGTTCCTTCCCGGGTTCATCCCGGAAAGTTTTACGCCCTCCCGCAATCGCCCCAACAGTTAAAACAGCTGTTGATGGTTGCCGGGGTGGAGCGTTACTTTCAGATTGCGCGCTGTTTCCGGGATGAAGATCAGCGCGGTGACCGGCAGCCGGAATTCACCCAGCTTGATTTGGAGATGTCTTTTGTGGAGCGGGAAGACGTCATGGATCTGATCGAAGAGATGTACACTCACATAGTAGTGGATGTCACCCCAGAGAAAGAAATCTGGGAAACGCCCTGGCCCCGGTTTACCTATCAGGAGGTGATGGACCGCTTTGGGAAAGACAACCCTGATATTCGTTTTGGGTGGGAGCTGAAGGAGGTCTCTGATCTGGCCGCGGACTGCGGATTCCGCGTTTTTTCCGGGACGATCGAGAAAGGGGGAGAGGTGCGGGGGATCAACGCCCGGGGGTTGGGGGATTACAGCCGCAAGGATATTGACGGCTTGACGGAGTTTGTCCAGCAGTATCAGGCCAAAGGCCTGGCTTATCTGGCTGTCGCGGCGGATGGAAACCACCGCTCTTCATTTACCAAATTCCTGGAAGAAGACACCGTTCAGGCGATTATTGAGCGCCTGGAAGGGGAGCCCGGTGATTTGCTGTTGTTTGTCGCTGACCAACCGGCTGTAGTGTATGAAGCGCTGGGTCAGCTGCGGGAGGAGCTGCGCGACCGGCTGGGTTTGGTGGATCGGGATGTGCTGGGCTTCTGCTGGGTGACGGATTTTCCCCTGGTCAATTGGAACCCCGAGGAAAAACGCTGGGATCCCAGCCATCACCTGTTTACCGCTCCGATGGTGGAGGATATTCCTCAGCTGGAAGGTGACCCGGGAAGCGTCCGGGGTCAGCAGTATGACCTGGTGTTGAACGGATTGGAAATCGGAGGCGGATCGATCCGGATTCATGATCGCGAAATGCAGGAAAGGATTTTTGAATTGATCGGTCTGGACCTGGAAGTGGCCCGGGAACGATTCGGGCATATGCTAAAAGCCTTTTCTTACGGCACTCCCCCTCACGGCGGGATCGCTTCCGGGATTGACCGCCTGTGCATGATCCTGGCTGATGAACCTAACATCCGCGAGGTGATCGCCTTCCCCAAAAACCAGTCTGCCCGGGATGTGATGGCTGACGCACCCGCAGAAGTTGAACCAGAACAGCTGGAGGAATTACACATTAGCCTTGACCTTGACTTAGATTAAAATTATTGATCACAGCCAGAATTTCCCTATGCAGGCTGACCCAGCTGTGATACAGTGTATATCACCCTACTGTGTTCGCGATGTGACAGATGTGTTTTGGGCCAACACTAACTTCTAGGGTTCCTATATGACGGAAGTAACGCGATAGGCCTGAGCCAAGGCGAAGCTTTCGATGCGGAAACCCACTCTGCGAAAGCAGGTTCAAGACTAAGTCACACACGGCATGGTGGGGTTTTTGGTTAACATCTTTCCCCTGACCGCTGAGGTCAGGTTTTTTTAATTTAACTGAGGGGCGAAGAGTGAGAAAAGCAGATCTGGGTGCTGACCGCCTCCGGAATTCCCGTTTATGCTGAGGGCTGAAGCACCGCGGCCCCTTTGCGGATGATCTGGGCATGATCAAAAGCCAGGGGGGGAAGATGATTAAGGTCAAACCAGCCCAGGCTGGATGCGTCACTGGCCGGTCGGGGGTGGAGGGATTGATTGTGCTCGATCAGGGTTCCGTAGGCAATGGAAATCACCCGCCCCCGGGGGTCGCGATGGGGAGCGCCGAAGGCATAAATTTGCTGCAAGGGGATGCCTTCCAGGCCGGTTTCTTCCTTCAGCTCCCGGAGGGCAGCGGTTTTTAAAGGTTCGTCGATCCCCACAAAGCCGCCGGGAAGGGCAAACATGTCCTGAAAAGGTTCGCTTTTCCGTTGGATGAGGAGAATTTGCGGGCTGACGGGCTGGTTTTGGATGAGTATAATGTCAACAGAGACCGCAGGACGGGGATAATGATACGTGTACATGGGGAATTTCCTTGTTCAATGACCCAAAAATCTGAAATTTCGTATATAATTCTAATGTATTCCGTTTGAAAACAACGCGGCAGGTTAGTTACCAGGAGTATCAAACATGAATAAAAAGAGTCTTCGCTACAGTATTGTAACCTTATTGGTGATCTTTTCCCTTTCTGCCTGCACCCTTCCGGGGTTTTCCACCCCGACACCTTTTTCTTTTCCCACCCCGGATAAGACGATGACCGCTCTTTTTGAGCCCACTCAGGAAGCGCCGGCCACGTCTGCGCCGCAAAACACCGACGCTCCCCAGGCGACTGATTTCCCTACGGAGGCCCCGGAGGCGACCGCCACTGCGGTGGCTGAACCCACGGCCACAGAAAAAGCCGAGGAACCCACAGCGACGGTGGAGGCTACGGTCTCTTATGCCGGTCCGGTAAAGCGCAGCGGGCCGTCGGTCACTGCTTATTATTTATCCTCCCGCCCGACCATTGACGGCGATCTCTATGATTGGGATGCCCCCATCCAGCGGGTAATCAATAAAGTTGTTTATGGGGCAGATAAGCATTCCGGCGAACTTGATGCTTCAGGAACCGTGGTCATGGGCTGGGATGAGGAGTATCTCTTCATCGGGTTCCGGGTGAAGGATGACAAATATGTGCAGGAAGCCACAGGGAAGAACCTCTATAAGGGTGACAGCGTGGAGATTCTGTTTGACGGAGTGGTCAGCGGAGACTTTTATTATCAGGGGATGAGCAACGATGATTACCAGATCGGGATCTCGCCGGGTAAAGGAGGGATCGCCCTTTATCAGGGGGGAAACAAGCTCGCTGCCCTGGACGCGACAGGGGATGGAACCTCCGGTCCACCGGAAGCGTATATCTGGTATCCGACTTTTAAAGCCGGCTCAACTTCCCAGATAAAAATTGGCGTGCTGGAATCTGGAGCGGGTTATCAGGTTGAGCTCAAAATCCCCTGGAGCTTATTGAACGTCAGCCCTTACAGCGGTGCGCATTACGGCTTTGCCCTTTCCATTTCTGATAACGATAATCCGGGGACAACCCAGCAGCAGAGCATGGTATCCAATGTTTCCACCCGCTATTTTGCGGATCCCACCACCTGGGGTGACCTGTATTTGGAGCCCAAATAGACCCTGAAACAGCTGATTAAATATTAAAAACGGAACGCAAGAATTTGCGTTCCGTTTTTTGATCTAGGGAAAAAACCTGTTACCTGTTAATCAAGGTAAGAAGCTAATTTATCCTGGATGCGCGGATTGCGCAGTCTGCGCAGGGCCTGGGCTTCGATTTGCCGGATTCGTTCCCGGGTTACGCCCATTTTCTTCCCGACCTCGTTCAGGGTCAGGGTGTGGCCGTCGACCAGACCGTATCTCATTTCCAGGATTTTTGTCTCCCGGGGAGGGAGTTCCGACAGCGCTTCCTGGAGGTGTTCTCTCAGCAGGATGCTGGTAGCCTCTTCATCGGGTGGGGTCATCTCTTTATCAGGGATAAAATCGCCCAGCAGGGCATCATCCTCTTTTCCTGTAGGCATTTCCAGGGAAAGGGGTCTGCGGGCATGCTTCATCATATCCTGAATATCTTCCGGACTGACGCTGAGGGCTTCAGCCAGCTCCTCCTGCGTGGGATCGCGGTTCAGGTCCTGTTTTAGCTGATGCTGCATGCGGATCATCTTATTGATCTTATCACCCATATGAACCGGCACCCGGATCGTCCTGCCTTGATCCGCGATGGCTCGAGTGATCGCCTGCCTGATCCACCAGGTAGCGTACGTGCTGAATTTGTAGCCACGCTCCCGTTCGAATTTCAGGGCGGCCCTCATCATACCGATATTCCCCTCCTGGATCAGATCCAGGAAAGAGACACCGCGGCCGACATATTTCTTGGCGATGCTGATCACCAGGCGGGAATTGGCTTTGATCAGATGCTCATAGGCTTTCCAGCCCTGGTCAATAACTTGATTGACCTCTTCCCGCTCTTCCAGAGTGAGCTTTTCCTTAGCGAGCCTTTTTTGAGCCTCGCGCCCGGCTTCGATCTTTTTGGTCAGATCTTGTTCTTCTTCTCTGGTGAGGAGGGGTACCTTTCCAGCTTGTTTAATATAGAGACCGACAGTATCCTGGGTGCTGATGTTTTCCAGGGGATCCTCCTGGTCAAGGAAATCGTCCTTGTCGGATTCACTCTCTTCGGTTTCTTCCTCAAGAAGTTCTTCCGCTTCTTCTTCACTTTCCACGTACGGGATATCCGCGCTCAGCAGGGCTGAAAAAGCTTCCTCAAGTTCATCGACGTTATTTTCCGCCTGGGGGAACACTTCTGAAATATCATCCAGGGTGACAAAGCCCTTCTCCTGTCCGATCTGGAGCAGGTGGGCAAGGGGTGATTCGTATTGGGTTTTTTTTTCTTCTTGTATCTGTTTGCTCATACCTGTATTTGTTGTCCATAAGCGACTATTAAAACCCATCCAGAATTAGCCAGGATGGGTTTATGTTGAATGCTGGATTTTGATTATAGCATAGAGTAGGGATTTACAAGGGCTATTTGAGTTTTCATAGAGCATGTTAACAATAGCCAAATCGAAAGGATTGGGAAATGTTCGGTTAATGGGAGAAAAAGTTTATTTTTGCAGTTCTTCGAACCAGGTTTGAAGGAGGCTTTCTGCCGGTTTACCGTGAACAGAGATGGATTTGTCATGCAGTTCTACCGGGGCATAATAACCGCGGGACACCACCCCGGAAATCCACTTCTGTTCGCTGATACTCCTCAAGACTGCGGAATAGGCGTCCACCTGGGCCTGGAAATCGACGCTGTAGCCGGGAAGGTCCGGCGCTGGCGTGGTCAAGGAACCGGGTTTCAGGCATTCTGTTCCCTCACCGTCAGCTTCCTCCAGGTGATTAAGACAGGGCAGGGGGGCGTCGGTCACCGACGGGTAGCCGATAAGGAGGATCAAGGATTTTTGATCAGGCTTTAGCCAGATTTCATAGAAGGGTTTGACTTCTGAGGATAATTTCTCAGCCGCAGTGCCGGATAATTCTTCCAGGGTGTAGGGGCTGGTTTCAGTGAGTGCCGGATTCCAGTCCAGATACACCTGATCGATTTCCGCAAAATATCCGGGGATGAATTCTCCGGAGGGGGGCTCCATGGCCCAGGCGACGTTTCCCTGATAAACCTCCTGGACATCTGCCAGAATTTCCCTCCAGCGCAGGTCGGCATCAGCCGGGACTCCCGACGGTGAGCCGTTGGCAAGCTTGCCTCCGGGGAGGGCGGGAGTCAGCCATCTTCCTCCCAGTACCAGAGTTTCCGCGTTTTGTTGTTCGGCTATGCGGGCAAAGTGCAGGGCGAATTGATGATACTGATCAAACCAGCTGTTCCACCAGCTGAAATCCCGGGGCGCCGTTTCCCACCAGGAATTAACTGATCGGGGGAAATGGGTTTTGGGGAAGAGAACCAGCCCCAGCTGATGGTCATGGACGGTTTGAGCGGTTTGGGAGAGCTCAAACCAGGAAGGATCCCGGCTGGGATCGGGCTCTAAAACCGGGGGGTCCTGGTGGGTCAAAGACCAGGTAGGAGAGAGCACGGCGTGGTTGGCGTGGAGGGAGACCAGATCGGTAATTGAGTCCTGCAGGTGGTCAGAATAAGCAGGGCGCTCCCCGGGCATGAATTCAACACCGGTTAAAAAGCCTTCATCTCTGGGCGAAATTTCCTCGGGCACTGAAATTTGAGCGGCCGGATCAGGATCAAACCAGGTCCATCCTTCAACGGTATCGGCGAGATAAGTGGGCTGATTGCTGGGAGCCGCGGATCTGCCCGGGGGGTTTTCCCCGCGGGTGGTCAGGTCGTCGGCGATACCGCATTCGCTTTCCCGGCAGTACCGGTAACTGAGGTCAGAAATGATCTCAAAAGGTCCATAAAGAATATAAGCCCAGTGATGAGTATTAATTTTCATCATCGGCAGGGGCGAAGTCCATCCGTAGGGATTGAATTGAATGTAAATATTTTCATTTTCCGGGGTATGTTCCGGAGTCCAGAGGTCAAAGGTTATCGACCTCAGGTTTCCGCCTCCCCATTGGCTGACCTGGTCATTGATCTGGGTTGGCTGATCGGGAACGATCAGCCGCCGCAGGTTGAACTGGCCCTCCGGGGTATGTTCCGCGTTCCAGAATCCATCGCCCAGGGTGTATTTGTAGCGGATTTCCGCTCCTACCGGGAGGGAGAGGATCACGCCGTACTGGTTCAAACCGATCGCGGTCAATTTGGGCATCCTTCTGGGGATGGTGTTCATCCCCCCGGCCAGGTTGCCAAAGGTGTTTCCCAGTTGAAAAAGGTTGCCGGCCAGCCGGACGCTGTCTTCCGGGGTCCCCGGGGGCACGGTGACCACGAAAGTTACGTCGACAAAATTTCGGGGTTCCAGGGAGAGGTTTGCTTCGGTGTTGGCCTGGGCTGCTACCTGAGCGCCCTGTTGATTGATCCGGTAGCTTCCGTCCATGGCATAAGCAACCAGGTTATGGATCCCGGGGGGAAGGCCGGGCAGCAAGTAAGTTCCATCGGCCGTGGTCTGGGCTTGAACCCCGCCGGCAGTGACCAGCACCCCGGAAAGCGGTTCCCCGGTTTCCTGATCAGTTATCTTCCCCGAGATCCGCCCTGGCGGTTCGCCGGTATAGGAGGTGTCTGACCATTTGAAGACCACATCCTGGACCGTCATTGGCCCTGTCACCTGGAGCAGGCGGTAGCGGACCTGCTGGTCGATTTCTGTGTGCTCAATTACGGCGTATTGATTCTGGCGGGAGTAGCGGTATTTAAGGGTGGAGTTCAGGGGAACAGTCAGCGTGGTCTGGTAAGTGAGCCCGCCCTCCGGATCGGATTCTTCAATCACCGGTGTGAGCTCATGAGCCTGAGCGTTTACTCCCAGGCCGGTGACCTCATCCAGCGTGTTGAGGTAAATGGGTTCTTCGATGGGTGTGTTGAACGGCACCAGGACGGAAATCACCACTTCTGCCATTTCCTGGGTCTCGACCGGCGGAGAGCCGGGCAGGAAGCTGCCGCCCAGGGAGGGATAACTGCACCCTGTCAGAAACAACCCCAGGATTATTCCCAGGGAAAGGGTTTTCCAGAGGTGTATCTGATGAATCCGATTCATGTTCAAACCTCTTCTTTGATGATTTGGATGAGTATTTCAATATTGTAAACGCTGCGCAGGGGTACCTGGATCTGTTTCTGCGGGGAAAGTTTGATGGAAAAAGACCCATTTTCAGCTGTCAGGCCCTTGATGTAAGACCAGGGAAGATCCTGATCCTGGACCCTGAGCCCGGTCCTGGAGAGGGAGATGGCGCCGAAATCAAGCTCTTTTCCCTGATGAAAGGCGCTGACTAACCGGGGTTTGACCAGAGGGTAGACTTGCTCTTTGACCAGGGTGATCAAGTCTGCCAGCTCTTTAAAGCGGTGATCCAGGGTCAGGGATTTGCCGTCCCTGGCGATAATTTTCAATTTGTTTCTGGGTTTTGATTTCCAGCTCAAAAAAGAACTCCGGGAAGTTGTCGTGGAAAGGGCTGAGATCTCTTCCCAGCGCAGATCGACCCGCCGGATGGGCGGGAGGAAGATCCGCAGCCCCTGGCTGTGAATTTCTACCCGGCGGTGGGCTCTGAGCAGTCTGCGCAGTGTGTACAGCAGGACGAATATCAACAGGATGCCAGCGGTATAAAACCAGAAACGCCCCCAGTATCTGGCAGACGCAGGACCAAAGTTGGTGTAGCCGTAAAAGGTGCGCCACAATCCATAACCCAGGGGAGCGAGGACTGAGAAGATCAGGGGCAGGAAGGTGGTCCCCAAATCCCGCCAGCGCAGGGGCTGGACGTGATAGGTGGTCACACGGGTGCCTAAAGTTGGGTGGGTTTTGTTTGCCAAAGTCTGGTTTTCTCTCTGAACTATCGTTTACTGACTGTGTAGATTATAGACCAGAAAAGGTTTGTTTGCACGGGGAGAATATTTTTTAAAAAGCGTTTTTTAACCTTTGACGCTGCCCAGGAGCCAGGTTAACTCCAGTTCAGCGGAACAGCAGGAATTTCGCTAAAAAGCGTTTTTGGGGAGGTGAAAGAGGGTACTTCCCGGGGCAGGGCTGAAACCAGCCCCTGCCCCGGGGTTGTCCCACGGGTTTCATTCTTCCCGGGGGACAAAATAGACGTCGGTAGGTTTGAGCTTGCTGTTACGCAAGAACCGGGGCTTTACCTGCATTCCGATCCAATCTAAAGCAGCCTGATGGGGATCCACACCCAGCAGCCTGGAGAGCAGCAGGGTATCCACCCCTTCAAACTCAACCAGGATGAGGACAAAAGGTGTTTGATCAAGAAATTCTTCAGAACCAAAATGGCAGACCGTAAAGGCATGCACCCGGGCATTTCTTGTGGTGATATCAATCCACTCCGTTTCTTTCCCGGTGAACATATCGTGGCCCCGGGGAGTGGCGTAGGTGTAGCCGGTTTCAGGGTCACGATTGGCCAGCAGTTTTTTGTTGGTCAGGCCGGCAAACCAGGGGCTGTCCTGGGCGTAGGAATGCTGATAGGTGATGCTGTAAGGTTGTTCAAAGACAATCGGGGCCATTTCCTTCAACCAGGCCAGGGCCTGGGGGTTGTTCAGATCGGGAAAGGGGAGGTTGTGGACGACGGTTCCTCCCAGGGATTCAGCTTGTTTATCGGGTAGCTTGGACATCTGTCTCTCCTTAGGCTTTTTCCAGAATGCTGACGGTGACATAGGTTCCAGTGCCGGCGTGGGAGTGGATGGCGCCCCGTCCGGCGTTTTTTACCTGCAGGGTGGGGTCCTGGAAATGCTTCTGAATGGTTTCCTGCAGCTGCCAGATAGCAAACACAGCCTGCATCAATCCCGTGGCACCTACCGGATGTCCACAGGCGATCAGGCCCCCGGAAGGATTAATCGCGCAAAGAGGTTGATCCGGTAAATCCAGGCCGTAATCAATATCCGGCAGGAAGGCTTTCCCCGAGGCGGCAAAGGGGCCGCCTTCTCCGTAGCGGCAGAGGCCGAGGTCTTCGTAAGTCTGGATTTCACTGGATGTATAGGCGTCATGGAGTTCAATGAAATCAATCTCCTCCAGGGGATCCTCTATCCCGGCATGCTGGTAGGCCATGTTTCCGGCGGTGCGGCCGGCACGGAAGGAATGCACACCCGGATAACGGGCTCCTTTATCCCAGATCTCGCGGTAATACTCCCTGGTTTCCCGGGAATCTTTTTCCTGGGAGGTGGCATAGTTTTCCAGGAATTGTTCATAATCAAGGTGGGGGCGATCTGCCATCCGCATGGCATCCGTCCCCCGGCCAATTCCGGAAATTTTGACCAAAGGTTGAGGGATGTGAGCTCCTGCAGCTTCTAATTTTTTGATCCCTTCTTCCGAAGCCAGGACCGTTGCGGCTGCCCCGTCGGACATCACGCAGATATCCAGGCGGGTGAGCGGCCAGGCGACCATCGGTGAATTACGGATATCTGCAACCGAGTACCGGTTCCGTTTCTGAGCATAGGGGTTGTGGTAGGCGTTGAGGTGGTTTTTGACGCTGACATGCGCCATTTGTTCCACCGTGGTTCCGAACTCTGCCATATGCCGGGTGACCATCATCGCGTAATAACCAGAATAAAATCCCCCAACAGGATAGTCAAAGGAAACATCGGAAGCCAAAGCGATGAATTCGTTTCCTTTCCAGGTCTCGACATGACTCATGGTTTCGAAACCATAAGCAACGACCACGTCCATGTGTCCGCTGGCAATTGATTTCCAGGCTTCCTGGAAACATAACCCCCCTGTAGCTCCACCCCCTTCCACCCGGTGGCTGGGTTTAGGACACAGCCCCAGGTAATCCTGGGCCATGATGGCGGCCATCAATTGACGGCTGAAATGGTCGGAAAAATAAGAGGCCACAGAGCCATCGACCAGGCGGGTGAAGGCTGGGAAATCCAGGCCCAGATCCTCGATGGCGTAGTCATAGGCCTCTTTGATCACTGCCTGGAAGGTTTTGTCGGGTCGAGATTTGGCAAACTTCGACACCCCTCCTGAAACTGCGTATACAGGTCTCATACACATCCTCTCCTTTCGTCCAGGGGACGAGCTGCGCTGGTTGTTTCCGGTGAGAGAGACTGATAAGTCAGGATTTGAGTTTTCTAAAACCACCAAATGTGCTGACGGACCGGTTATTCAGTTGGAGATCCTGCTGGGTGTTACGCTACTGGGTGTTACGCTGCCGGGTATTGCGCTGCCAATAACAATAAAAAGAAGGTTCTGGTGAAACTGCTCTAAAAGGGATGCTCGGGTCAATCAGGCGACTCCTGGTCTTCGGCTGCTGTTGGTTTTTCTGTCTTTTTTTCTGTCTTTTCTTCCGGTTTCTCTTCCTGCTTTTCTTCCGGCTTTTCCTCTGGCTTTCGCTGCGGCTGTGGCCCCCGCCAGGAGGTATTTGCCAGGGGATCAAGTTCTTCCCTGGTGGGCAGAATGTCTTTCCCCATCTTTTCCAGATCCCGCAGTTCGTCTAATTCGGCTTCCCTCATCAACCGGTAGGGCAGATTCTGGACTTCGCTAACCCCGTCTTGCAGACCCCGCCACCAGCTTGATCTGACCACGGAGCGCATGAACTTCCCCAGTTTTCGGCCCGATTCAACCATACCTTCCGGGCCGAGGACCAGGATGCCTATGATGAGAACGACTACAATTTCCAGGGGACCAACGCCAAATATATTCATAAAGATCAGAGGTTAATTTTCATAGAAAGCCTGTTCCAGTTCGTTTTGACGGTCGGCCAGGCTGCCCAGCACACCATTTACAAACCGGGGGGCACTGTCAGAACCATACGCCTTGGCTAATTCTACCGCCTCGTTAATAGCTACTTTCAGGGGGGTTTGAGCGGAGACTACCATTTCCCAGAGGGCAATTCTCAGGATGTTGCGGTCAATAATCGCCACCTGGTCAAAAGGCCACTCCGGGGCGTGTTCCGCGATAAGCTGATCCAATTTTGAGGATAATGACCGGACCCCCAGGACGATTTCCCGGACAAATTCATTCAGCTCTTCGTCGAGTTCGCCGTCGGAAATCCTTTCCTGGATCACAATTCCCAACGGATGATTGGTCACGTCTAACTCGTAAAGGGCCTGCAAGGCAATTCCCCGGGCCCTGGTCCGATCTTTCATGATCCTTTATTCCTCAAGGGGTTCATCCAGCTGATAATCAACGTTCTCAATGTGAATGTTTACCCCACCTACATCCATACCCACTAATTTTGAGATAGCCAGAGCAACTTCCTGCTGGACTTTTTTACTCACCTTGCGGATATTGACTTTATCCGTCATCACCAGGTGGACATCGGTAAACACCCGACCTTCTTCGTCGACTTCAATTTCTACACCTTCATCACGGCTGCGGTTGAAGAGTGAGTTTACCCCGCTGGGGCTGGGCACCAGGCGGCTGACTCCTTCAACCTGCAGGGAGGCCAGTTTCACGATGGTGACCAGGACACCGGGGGCGATGGTCGTTTTACCTGGGGGCCGTTCAGTTGTAGACATAGCAACTCCAATCACGCTGTCTTTTGGGATAGCAAGGGGCGGCAGCTGCCCGTTTTTAATCAATTCTATTATAACCTATTGACTATTAAAACACAGAAGACCGTGAATTTCACGGTCGTCTGCAGCAGATACCAGTGATTTTACAGAAAGATGCCCTTATTTAGCAACAACTTCTCGTCCGCGATAGAATCCGCAGTGGGGGCATACCCGGTGAGAAAGCCGTTTTTCGCCGCAGTTGCTGCACTGGACAAGGTTTTTTGGTTTTAAAGCGTCGTGAGCGCGTCGGCGGTTTTTTCGTCCGCGGGAAGTGCGCTGCTTGGGAAGAGGTGTCATGGTTTATGCTCCTGCTGGTTAAAATAGTTCGTACAATCGCTAATTGCTATCTGATGTTAAGCAGGTAGATTATACGGAGAGGAGGGCCGGGTGTCAAGGTAGTTCGCCCTGTTGAACAGGTCCAAGCCGACCTGGAAGATTGCTTTATGCGGACGGTAAGGATGGGCAGCGGCCGGGTGGATCCGGCAGCAGCGGCGCGGTCTGACTTCCTGTTTCTGGCAGATAGCCGGGCGGCGCGTTGTAGCCCGCGTTGCTGAACAACCACCACCGTAGGGTTTGCTCTTTTACGTTTAACGGCTCCAGCACAGAATGGGCAGCCCGGAGAAGGAGCTCGGTGTAATGGTCGATGTCGATGGACGCCGGGTCCGGATGCCCGGGAAGGTCCCAGGCATAAACACCGGGGTCACCCCGGGTGTGCAGAAAACGCACCCGCTGTCCGGGTATCAGCTCCCTGCCGATTTCCGCCAGCTGGAGGGCGGCCCGGGCGGCCGGAGAGGGTACTTTGTACTCGTCAAGCGGTCGGCTTATTTTTTGAGAGACCAGCAGGCTTTTCAGCGGCACGGTCTGGTCCCGCAGCGCGGACAGCTTTCTTTGCAGCAGCTGATGGATTTCCGGCAGCTGCCCGGGGAGGTCCTGGGCCTCTGCTGCCCCGGCCAGCAGGTCCAGGATGCTGCGCTGGATATCCTCTATCCACCCCGGGGTGTCGCCCCGCCGGGCTTCAATTCCCCGCAGCTTCAGCGATCCATCCTGAAAGACTCCAAAGTAGCGGTTGGCAACCGGCACCCGGGGATCCTGGCGGGAACCGAGAAAAGCAATCCAGCGGTAGACGCCTTCCAGGATGATCGGCAACCCTGTGTCCTGGGAGATCTTTTCCAGCAGGGGTTGAAAGTCGCTTACCCGGGAAGCGCCCTGCTTTTGCACCCATAAACCGTCCACGTACATGTGCAGCACCCGGAAACCAGATTCCTCTGCCAGCTCTTTCGCCCGCAGCAGGGCCTCCCGCCCGTAAGCGGTCACCGCCTCGTGGGCCTCGATCCGTCCAAAACGGGCGTTTTTATAACCGAGGTATCCGAAGCAGGTCACCAGCAGCCATTTGTGCGCCGAGGACCAGGCCCGGTAGGGACGGCAGCGCATATCCCGGGGGTGCAGCCCGGCCAGCTGCTCTTTGAGTTTGATCCGCTTGTCGAGCAGCGGCTGGAGGGTGTCCGGTACCAGCCCGCGCTGATCCTGGGCGATGGTCATGCCCAGTTCGGGGACAAACACCCCCTTTTTTTGCCCCTTACCCACCGTTTCCGGGGAGATGTTGAAGTGTTCCATGATGCTGGGATACATGGAGACAAAATCTATCTCAGCCGCATGAGGGTGGAGGCCGATGGTGGGTTGGTAGACCAGACCTCCCCGGTCGGCCTGCAGCAGCTGGTAAGCGGTCTTGGGCCGTTCGGCCTGCTGTTTGTGCCAGGGAACCAGGATCCCCTGGCGGAGCGCGGTCAGGATTTGCATGGAGGAAATTCCGGTGCCGGGTGAAACCCGGGCCGCGGTTTGCACCCGCAGACCGGTCACCCGGGCCATCTCAAAAACTCCTTCCAAGCCGTAGTCATGGTACATGACGGTGTTTTCAGTGGAAATGTGGATCCGGCCGAACAGCCGCACCTGCGGTCCCCGGTAGATGACATCCCCGTAGGAGTGGTAGCTGCGCTCTGGGCGGCGTTCAGGGTCACGCCCGGTTTCGCGGTTGAAGGGAGGCCGAATGCCGTGTTCCTGGATCAGGTCTTCTAACCTGGTAAACAGCCATTGGTCGCCCCAGACAGTGAGCAGCAGGTCGGGATCATATTTGCGGAGCAGGGCCCGGAGCTTGATCAGCAAACTGCGCCCGGGTTGGAAAGGAAAGCGGTAATGTTTCTCCTGGAAATGAACCTTCAGGACAGAGGGCTGGCGGTGAAAAGGGTTGTGGTTAGGCGCCAGGGCCATCACTTTCAGGGGCAGCGGCTGATGGTCAATGTCCCAGGGAGAGTTGAGGGGTTCGAGGGACCGGACCTCACCCTCTGCGGTGCTCCTGATCAGACAGTGGGCCAGCGGGAAAACGCCAGTCTGGGCCGCGTACCGCAGGTCGAGCGGAATGTCCGCATTGTAGTAAGTCAGATCAGGAAAACGCTGTTTGAGGCGGGTGAACAGCTGTTCCTGCTCCCCCGGCGTCCTGGTCTCCATTTGCAGCACCGCCAGGGCCTGTTCCTCAAAGAGATCGCGCTGTTCGCTGCGGGCGAGTTGGACCGCCGGCTGCGTGGTTTCCAGGTAACGCCACAGGGAACGCAAACGGGCCGGATCGCCGTGGGCGAAAAAGCAGGTGGGAAAGGGTTGATGCAGGCGGTGCCGTTGATCACCGTTTTCGTCCAGCACCCAGAGCACCACCCCCTGCTGGGGGTCAGGATAGATGTCCAGCAGCCAGCCCCGGATTTCATTCATCCCGGGTCTGGCGCAGTTCCGCGACCTCACGGCGCAGGCGGATCACTTCTTTGTGTTCTTCCAGCAGCATGGCCAGCAAAAAGGTTTCAAAGGGTAAAGCGTGCGAGGCGTAAGAGGCCGCGGCGAGATGTTTCCTGGCCGCGGCGAAAAGGTCATCCAGCGCCTGCTGATCGCGCCGGCGCAGGGCGCGGCGAAAACGGGCAAAGGCGGCTTGCTCCTCGAGAAAAGTCTGGGTGATAGAAGATACGGTTCGTCCCATAGAAAGCTCCTCGGATGGTTAGAAAAAGGATAATTGAACGCTGGTCCGGGGGGATTCAAATTCCCACTGTTGATCAACCGCGCCCCGGAGGGGTTTGAGGAAAGGATCATCCTCCAGCGGCGGATGGAGGATGATCATCACCGGGGCCTGATGGGCCATTTGATCCAGCCAGTGCAGCGCGGAGGCCAACAGGCGCTGGCGCTCGGGAAGGGGCACGTTCTCATCGCGGAAAGTGGTCAGCAGGTTGAGCACCAGGGTGGGTTTTTTGTCTTCCCCCGCGGTTTGTTTCAGTAAGCTCACCAGCTGATAACAGGTAAAAGCCCGTGCGACCTGCACCCGTTTCAACGCGGAGTAAAACTGCCGGCGCCTGGCCCGCAGTTCGCGGTTGACCCGCAGGACATCAAAACGGTTTCCGCCGTCCAGCACCCGGACTGATCCAGCCAGGGCCAGATCCGCCGTAAAACGGGTCACGATATTCTGCTGATGAGCGGGCGGAGCGATCAGCAGCTGGAGCGAACGCGGGGCAGGTGGGGCAAGCAGATCCATACCCCCACTTTAACAAAAAAATCGGAAAGCGGGGATCGCCGTTTGGGTGAATTGAGGGATGAAAAAAGGGGTAAGCCAATAGAGGAGGGGGCTCAGCTTTCCCAATCTGAAAAATCCCAATCGGCCAGCGCGTTGCGCAGCTCGAGTTTGGACCGCAGTCCAAATTTGTGCTTGGCGTTCCGCAGATGAGTTTTCACGGTGGCGGGCGCAATCACCAGCTGCCGGGCGATCTCTTTATTGGTGCAGCCCAGGCAGGTGAGGGCGGTCACCTCTTTTTCACGCGGGGTGAGCGTTTTCCAGGTTTCCAGCTGGCGTGAGGCCGCCCGGCGGTGGTTAAGGGCGAAGCGGAGCATTTTTTGCCCCAGTTCATCCCGGGATTGTTCTTCTTCTGCGGCTAAACGCGCCAGCGCCCGCCGCATTCTTTCATCCAGCTTAAGGAAGCGGGAGGGGAAGAGCAGATGTTGGAAGGAATCGAGCAGACGATCGGGGAACATAACCTGAACCTCAATAAACAGAACATATGTTCTATTATACAGAAAAACATCCGGCTTAGCAAGGGTGAGCGAGAGGATGGGGCGGTGGGGGTTTACGGCCGGGCTGGTTTGATCTGGGGGGAGCGGGCTCTAGCGATCACCGGGAGCGGTCAGGAGAACGCCGGGGTAAGAGGAGAGGATAGCGGACAACCGGGGTTAATCTTCTGGGGGGGCGGCTGATGGGTGCGGCAAGAAAACTGTGAAACCGGCCGTGATCAGGCCAAACAGGATCCAGGGGTTGGGGATGGCGAAGGAGTCGAAAGAAAAAGTCACCCCGGTAAAAGCGGCTAAACCCAGCAGGGAGCCGGTGCCCCAGAAGGTTTTTTCCTCGTCGTCTGACAGCCACAGGTAGAGGGCTCCGGCTGCCAGGGTGAGGAGGAAAACAGCAAAAATTGCGCCCCCGACCAGGCCGGTCTCAGCCAGGATCCGGGCCAGGAAATGTTTGGGCGTGATCACCCGGGTTCTCCCGGCAGCCGGTACCAGATGGTGGAGCAGCTGCGGGGTCTTAATCAGCTGTTGAAAGGGAAGGTTGTCTGGAAAATATACTGTGAAATTGCCTAGACCAACCCCGAAAAGGGGATAGTTTTCAAAGATTTGAAAAGCTGATTTCCAATAAGTGATCCGGGAACCAAAGCCGATGTATATCAGGTATTGGCTGATGCTTTTGTTGGTTCCTGAAAACCAATAATCCCACATCCGGGAGATATAACCACTGCCGGACCCCAGGAAGTAAAACAGCCCCAGGAAGAGGATTGAGGCCAGCAGGCCCAGGGAGAGGACCTTTTTCCAGTCCAGGGATTTTTTCCGGGGGTTGGCAGGGGGCGAGGAATTTGCTGACCGGTGATTAGAGGCCCTGGATTCCAGCTGGGTGCGAAGGAAGTTGAGCAGCAGCCCGCAAGCGATTATTCCAACACCCATGATCAGCCCGGTTCGAGAAAGGGTGGACGCCAGCACGCCGAAGGTCCAGACGAAAAGGACTTTTTCGACGGTCACCCACTTCCACCGCCAGTTAAAGGCTGTGAAATCGGTCAGGAAAGCCGCATAAACCCAGGGCAGCCAGATGGTAAGCAGTTGATCGGCAAAGGAACTGGGTTCATAGGTCATCCCGGAGACACGGTGGGGATTGAGCTTCTGGCTGGTGATAAATTGTTGAACTTTTCCCATGGTCTGATACCAGCCGGGGATGAGGTCCAACACATAGATGATCTGCAGCGTCCCCCAGAACAGAACCAGGGCCAATCCAGCATAAAGCCATCCCAGAGACCGTTTGAGATCTTTCCAGTCATCCGGATACAAAGAGACCGTGAAATAAATGGCCAGGGCCAGACCCAGGGTGATGATCATCCTGATTTCCCGGGAGAAGATGTTTATTTCCCGCCAGGGGGATGCAGCCAGGCGGAAGAAAGGGATCAGGGATGAAATCAGACCCCAGGAGAAAAAGAGGATGAGCAGCAGGCCCGGTCTGGGTAAATTCCGGGTGAACAACCTGGGTAAGGTGAGGATAACGACCAGCCCCAGCAGAGGAAAGACCAGGAAGGGTTTGACAAAGGCCTCATTACCGCCAAAGCTGGGAGGAAAAAATGGGAAGTTGGTGATCGGCAGGCTGAAGAGAAAGACAGCGAAAAGAATGGTTTGCAGGGATTTAATCCTTTTTGCCATCGGCTTATTTCTCCCGGATTTCGGTGATCATCACCAGTGCCATCAGGAAGAGCAGCAAGCCGGCCAGGCCGCTGAGGACAAGCACCATCCCTCCGGGGTAGATCGTCCTTACCTGGACCCTGGTGTCTCCTTCGTTGACGATCAAGGCGGGGGATAACCCTTTGGCCTGCTCGACCTGCTGCTGGTAATCTTCCAGGACTTCCTGATAGTCTGCTTCCAGGGCTTTGATCAGGCCGCTATTAGCTTTCAATTCGGCCTCTGCTGTTAAGTGGACCTTTTCCAACCAGGGGTAATAGGCATCGGCTGCGGCTTCTTCTCCGGGGAAGGCATCCAGCAGGGCTGTCCAGGCCTGCCCCGGGGAGGCAGCGACGGCCGCGGCAGTCCACAGTTCATCCCGCTGTTCCCCGGGCAGCTTGTCGTCCTCTGGAAACTCATCTTTAAGGTTGAGTTCTAAGCTTTCAACCTCGGTGAGCAGCTGGTTGAGCTGGATGCTGCGGGAATCCAGTCCGGTCAGCTCAGCGTCAAGGGCGCGAAGTGATCCGTCCAGGCTGAGGGTCCTGACTGCAGCCTTCTGGAGGGTGGTAAATTCATCGACCAGGACGTCACGCCAGGCGATTACGGCCTGGGAAGCGAGCCGGGGATCCTGTGCTCTGAATTCCAGCCGCCAGCGCCCGACATCGTACCAGGATAGTTTTGCCGCCTGCTGAAAATCAGCCGGGGTGATACCCTTCCAGGCCGGGTCTTGTCCCCGTAATACTTCCAGGGTGCGGTTGGCGATGAGTTCCGAAGACGCGATCGCGGCAACTTGAGAGAGCTGCCAGTTTTTATAATCATTAATGTTAAAGGGTTCGGTTTTGGCGTAGTTGGCCAACGTGGAGACATCCAGCACCCGGTTGATGTCAATTCCCACATAGAGGTCCACAGTCGCCCGGGGTTGGGGGGGGAAAAGATGCATCAATCCCCACCCCGCCAGGCTGGAAACAAGGATCACGATTAAAACCAGCGGCCAGTTTCTGATCAGCTGGAGAATTTTCTCTTTAAGAATCCATTTATCCATGGATCACACCTTCTCTCTGGTCGGGCAGGGGCTGAGGGCTTAATCATCCCCATCCTGTCAGCGTCCGAGGTGGGGAGAGCTTTATTTTTCGCCGACATGTTCCTGCAGATAGGCTTCAATGAAGGGATCCAACTCGCCGTCCAGGATTGCTTCGGTGTTCCCTTCTTCGTGGTTGGTCCGGTGATCTTTGACCATCCGGTAAGGGTGAAGCACATAGGAGCGGATCTGGCTCCCCCACTCAGCTTTTTGATACTCTCCGCGGAGTTCATCGATCTTTTCTTTTCGTTTTTCCTTTTTGAGTTCTAGCAGGCGTCCTTTCAACACCTTCATGGCCATTTCCCGGTTTTGAGTCTGGGAACGTTCATTCTGGCAGCTGGCCACCACCCCGGTGGGGATATGGGTGATCCGCACAGCGGTGTCATTTTTTTGCACGCTCTGTCCGCCGGCTCCTGCCGCTCGGTAAGTATCGATCCGCAGGTCGTTGGGGTTGATTTCCACGCTGGCGTCATCCTCAACTTGAGGTAGGATTTCAATCATCGCAAAGGATGTGTGGCGCCGGTTGGAAGAGTCAAAAGGGGAAATCCGGACCAGCCGGTGCACGCCCTTTTCGGACCGCAAATAACCGTAGGCATAAGAGCCTTCCACCGAGATGGTCGCGCTTTTGATTCCCGCTTCTTCACCCTCGGTTTGGTCGATGATTACAGTTTTATACTCGTGATCCTCTGCCCACCGCAGGTACATCCGCTGCAGCATTTCAGCCCAATCCTGGGCGTCGTTTCCGCCGGCTCCGGCATGGATCGCCAGCAGGGCGTCACCCCGATCGTATTCTCCGGAGAGCATAGCTTTGAACTCACGGCGCTCTACTTCAGTGCCAATCTGATCGACCTCGTTCTGGAGCTCTTCTTCCAGGGAGGGATCATCCATTTGGGCCAGCTCCAGGCTGTCTGAAATCCTTTTTTGCAAATTTTCCCAGTCTGCCACCTCATCTTCCAGAGAAGACAGGGTGCGCATCACTTTCCGCGCTCGGGATTGGTTGTCCCAGAGATCAGGCTCCCGGGATTCCTTTTGAAGTTTTTTTAACTGTTCTTTTTTCTTGGGCAGGTCAAAGATGCTCCAGCAGGTTCTGGACCTTTTTCTGATATTCGATCAGTTTATCTTTGATTGTTTCCATAATTTTCCTTCCTTCCAGGTTGCCAACAGTTGATCTGACTTCTTGCGTAACTATCACCCAGGCAGTAAATCCGGTTTGCCCGGAAACTGGATCAGGTCCCCGCGAGATAAGCGTGATAAAGGCTGATTCCGACTGATAAAGCGATGTTCAGAGAGTCTATCGCCGGACTGTGGGGGATAACGATGCTGGTTCCATATTGTCGATAAGAATCCTCCAACCCGCTGGCTTCCTCTCCAAAGATCAGCGAATACGGCTGCTGGAAAGCTGCTTCGGAGAGGCTAACTTCTCCATCAGTCATCAAGGGGTAGAGGGCATGGTTGGAAAAAGTTCCCCAGTAATCCGTAAATTGTGAAAAGGTTTGCACCCTGATCTGAAAAACAGCGCCCATCGAGGCTCTGATCACTTTGGGGTGGAAAATATCGGCAGCAGGTTCGATAACCGCCAGCTGGCGGTGGTTAAATCCCACCATAGTCCGGAGGATTGTGCCCAAATTCCCCATGCCCGAAGGATGAACCAGGACGAGGTGATTGGCATCAAAGGCAAGCTCCCGGGTAAACTTTTGAAACACCCCGATCGCATAGGTGTTTCCCCGTTGGGAGAGTTTTTCTAAAAGGCGGTCATTCTCAATTAGTTCCAGGTTATGTTCGCCGCAAATTCTGCGGATTTTCTGAACTCCGCTGTTATCCGCGCCCCGGGAATGGACGATCACGCCCAAAACCTGGTCGAGTTGATGCTCTAACAGCTCCAGGGTGGGAAATACGCCCAAACAATAGCTGTGGTCAGCGTCTTTCTGGTACTTTTTGAGTTCAACTTTCATGATTTTCCCCCAAAATCCCCCAGGATTCCCTGGAGAAAAGCCCGGGAATCAAACAGCTCAAGGTCTTCTGGTTTTTCACCCAATCCGGCAAACAATATCGGCAGGTTAAGCGTTTTCTGGATGGCAAAGACCATCCCTCCCCGGGCGGAAGAATCTAATTTGGCCAGGATGATTCCGTCGAGGGGTATCGCAGCCTGGAATGCCTCCGCTTGATGGAGGGCATTTTGGCCGGTGGTGGCATCCATGACCAGCCAGGCAGCATGGGGAGCGCCCGGCAGCGCCTTTCCGGCTACCCGATGAACTTTTTTAAGTTCTTCCATCAGATTATAGCGGGTGTGCAGGCGCCCGGCAGTATCAATCAGCACCAGGTCGTAACCCCGGGCCTGACCCGATTGGACGGCATCATAGGTAACAGCACCGGGGTCGCCATCCCGTTCTCCGGCGATGACGGGGATATCCAACCGCTCCCCCCAGATCTTGAGCTGATCAATGGCACCTGCTCGATAGGTATCAGCAGCGGCAAACAGCACCTTTTTCCCCTGATCTGAAAAATAACGCCCCAGTTTGGCCATGGTGGTGGTTTTTCCCGAGCCGTTGACTCCCGCGATGAGGATCACGGAGGGAGAGGCGTCCAGCTTCAGGGGTGGGGGATTGTCGATTCGGCTTAACAGTTCACTTTCAATGACGCTGGCTAATTCTGCTGTCCGGGTAATTCCTCTTTCCTGCACCTGGTCCTGTAAGGCTTTAATGAGCTCCAGGGTGGTTTCAACTCCCAGGTCTGCCTGGATGAACAGGGCTTCTAATTCGTCCCAGGTTTCGGGGTTTATTTCGCTGGTCCCCAGGAAATTCGAGATCTTACCGAAGGTGGTTTTCCTGGTTTTTTCCAGGCCGTTTTTCCACTTGTTAATCAGTTTTTCCATAGCCAGCATTATAACACGTTCACCACGCTGAGCCCGGTGGGGCAGTCGGGAGAAGGTGAGGGGGGTGATCCGGGCATAAGGTATAATTCCCTCATGAAAAACAGACAAAACAGAATTCACCCCGAAGATAATGTATCCGAAAATTTACCATCCGGCCAGAAAGTGATCCCCGGTCAGTCAGCAGCTGCCAGGGGAGAGATTTCTATGGAGGCAGAAAGTTTGAATTCCTTCTGGGAAGACTCTGATCGAAAAGAATCAGTGCTCAACACGGCCCGGAACGCGGGTGTTCTCTCCGCCAAGCGGGCAGGTGAGCTGATTCCTATCCCCTTTACTTACTCGTTATCCCGGATTGCAATCAAGATCACCCGTCTGGATTCTCCCCCGGGAATGAGGATAGAAGCCGAGGTTCAGGGTGAGGCCAGGGCTGGTTTGGAAGCAGCGGCCTTATCCGCGGTATCCGGAGCCGGGATCACCCTCCTTCATCTGCTGGGCGGGGCGGATCAGGGTATGAAAATCAGGGAGATCCGGCTTGCTAAGTGGTCGAAATATCAATCAGCCGGTATCAGTCAGGCCTAGGGTGACAAACTATGATTAAAGTAGAAGTTTATTTCTTTGCTACCATCCGGTCCCAGATTGGGGAGCGGAAAATTGAACTGGAAATACCAGCCGGGTTCACGGTGAAGGAACTCAAGCAGCTGATCAGTGAGCGTTATCCGGATGCGGAGGGGGCTATCCAGGTCATGCTCGCAGCGGTTAACCGGGAATTTTCTGCTGAGGATACGGTGATTCCAGCAGGCGCCGAGATAGCTTTTTTCCCTCATGTAAGCGGTGGAAACCATTCCGGGCGCTGGGATCCCGTCCCTGACTGCGTATAGCCAATAAAGGGGGAGCGGAGACTGCCCACAGAGATGTTTTTTATGCTTCCTTCCAGCCGGCGGGTTATGAATCGACCAAAGAACAACTGCAGAGAAGAGAACATCTATGATTGAATGTGTGGACTGTCAGCGGGCTTATCCAGAAAAAACCAATCCCCACCGCTGCCCGGAGTGCGGGGGTGTTTATGATTTTGACCGGGAGCTGAAATTCCAGCCTGAGGGGTTGGATCTTCAGCTCCCCGGGATCTGGCGTTATCGGGAGTCTTTTCTGCTGCCGGACCAAGCTCCGGTAATCTCTTTAGGCGAGGGGAGAACCCCTCTGGTTTGGAGCGAGGTCGGGGGAACTCCGGTCGCTTTTAAATTGGAAACCCTCAATCCGACCGGGTCGTTCAAGGATCGGGGAACCGCTTTGTTGATCAGTTTTCTGATCGGGAGGGGGGTGCGGGATGCTGTGGAAGATTCTTCGGGAAATGCCGGAGCTTCTTTTGCTGCTTATGCTGCCCGGGCGGGGTTGAAGGCTAAAATATTTGTGCCCGAGTATACCTCGGGACCCAAGCGACTGCAGATCTTGCGCAGCGGAGCTGTCATCCAGGAGGTACCCGGGCCGAGATCCCGAGCTGCGGAAGCTGTGGTCCAGGCGGTTGAAGCAGGAGCAGTTTACGGCAGTCATGCCTATTTACCCCACGGCTTACCCGGCTTTGCCACCATTGCTTATGAACTGGTCGAGCAGATGGGTCAGGCTCCGGGATCCGTAGTGCTGCCGGTGGGACACGGCAGTTTGCTGCTGGGGCTGGATCGGGGCTTCCGGGCCCTCGAATCAGCTGGATTGATCTCCTGTCGTCCGGCTCTGATTGGCGTTCAGGCTGGGGCCTGTGCTCCCCTGGCAAAAGCTTTTTCCCGCGGCAGGGACCGTCCAGTCGAAGTCCCGGAAGGGGAAACCCTGGCAGAAGGAGTGCGAATAGCTGATCCCTACCGGGGCAAGACAGTGTTGAATGCCCTCCGGGAAAGTCAGGGAAGGTTTGTGCAGGTGGCAGAAAAAGAGATCCGGTCAGGGCAAAGGAGTTTAGCTGAACTGGGTTTCGACGTCGAATTGACATCAGCCCTGGTCTGGGATGCCCTGGTCCGGTTCGGTCAGAATTTGCCTCAACCCCTGGGGGTCATCCTTACCGGCCATGGGTTGAAAGAGGGCGGGTAAGAACAGCGATTTGAGTTTGAAACCTGGAGACCTTTGAGTATAATAGAATTTCATTAGAACAACCCGAAGCATGGAACGGCAGGAACTAATGGACAGCGAGGCTCTTGATCAGTCCTGAAGATGAGGAGCTTCGCTGACCCTGAGTTCCCTGGGAGGAAAGGTATGGCGCTTGATCAGGGTCCAAACACCCCGGAACCCCCTCGTGAATTTATGGAAAGAATTGGGGCAAGGTTTTCCAATCTTGCCTTGCTGACCCGGGCTTTAACTCACCGCTCTTATTTGAATGAACATGATGATGCCCTGGAAGATAATGAGCGCCTGGAATTTTTGGGAGATGCGGTCCTGGACTTTTTAGTGGGGTCCTGGCTTTATCATCGATATCCAGAAATGGCCGAAGGTGAACTAACCCAGATGCGGACCGCTCTGGTACGGACCGAGCAGCTGGCTGCTTTCGGCCGGCAGTTGGAAATAGGCCGGGCGATGCGCCTGGGGCAGGGTGAGATCATCACAGGGGGAAGGGACCGATCTGCCCTGATTTGTGCGGGATTCGAAGCCCTGGTGGGAAGTATCTATCTGGATCAGGGTATTTCAGCGGTAAGTGACTTTATCGAACCCCTGCTGGAACGGGCGGTGGGAAAAATCCTGGAAAAAGGGCATCCCCGGGATCCGAAGAGTTTGCTTCAGGAGTGGACGCAGGCCCGGGGGATGAAACCGCCCGAATACCGGACTGTATCCGAGATGGGACCTGATCATGCGAAGAAATTTAAAGTAGAAGTTCTGATCAATGAACAGGCTGTCAGCGAGGCAGTGGGATACAGCAAACGGGAGGCAGCCAAGAAAGCAGCCCGTCAGGCTTACCAGCGGATGGTAAAAACATAGATAATCAAAGCGGGTCAACAAATTTACCTGCAGGGAATGTGAAGAAATGCGATTAAAATCCATCGAATTAAACGGATTTAAAACTTTTGCGACCAAGTCGCAGTTTCAATTTGCGGATGAGATCACGGTCATCGTCGGGCCCAACGGTTCCGGTAAATCGAATATTGCTGATGCTGTTCGCTGGGTGCTGGGTGAGCAATCCTACAAGATGCTGCGGGGAAAGAAAACTGCTGACATGATCTTTTCAGGATCTGATGAGCGTTCCCAGGCAGGGATGGCAACCGCGACGATAGTTTTTGATAACAGTGAAGGTTGGCTGCCGATCGAGTTTTCTGAGGTTTCCATCACCCGCAGAGCGTACCGGGATGGAAAGAACGAATATTTGATCAACGGTCAACAGGTTTTACTCCGGGACATCAACGAACTGTTGGCTCAATCCGGATTGGCGGAAAGGACCTACACGATCATCGGTCAGGGATTGGTGGACGCGGCCCTGGCGTTGAAGGCTGAAGAACGGCGAAATTTGTTTGAAGAAGCTGCCGGGATCGGGTTGTATAGAACGCGGCGGGAAGAGGCGGAGAGAAGATTGGAAAAAACCAGGCGGAACCTGGAAAGGGTTGAAGATATCCTGGCAGAGCTGAAACCCCGGCTGCGGAACCTTCAACGCCAGGCTTCCCGGTTTGAGCAGCATGCCCAGGTGAAAGACGACTTGCAGGTGCTGATGCGGGAGTGGTACGGACACCATTGGTATCGAATTCAAGAACAACTGCAGCGGGCCGCTCAAAGAGAAAAAGCCCTTAATGAAAAATTGCAAACAGCCCGGAAGAAGCAGGCAGAATTAGATCAAAAGCTGTCTGAAAATCAGAACCAGGTCCAGGGATTACGGGCCAGGTTGAATTCCTGGCACCGGGAATTATCCCAGCAGCATGCTCAGCGGGAGGAAATTACCCGGGAGTTGGCAGTATCCCAGGAGCGAATCCGGTCGTTGAAGAATCAGCTGTCTGATTTGCAGTTAGATGGAGAGCGGTTGGAAGAACAAAAACAGGTTTATCAGGAAAGGATCGATCAATCGCAGGATGAGGTGGAGCGGTTGACCGCCAAATTAAAAGAGGCCCGGTCGCAAGTTAACCGCTTGCAAAAGACTATTCAAGAACGGCAGGAGGAACGAGCTCAGCTGAAGGGTAAACTGGAGGACACCAGAACCGGGTTAGCTTCCCTGGAAAAAGATTTATCCCGCAATTTAGCGAAGCAGGAAGAGCGCCAGGAGCAAATTGAAAAGAAGAAAGAACAGATCTCCAGCGCTGAAAAATCTTTAGGGAGTGCGGAGACCGAGTTAGATAAACGCAAAAACACCCTGAAGGAAATTGAGGATAAGTATCAAGAAGCTGTTCGGGTTCGCCGGCAGGCTGAGCAAGCCGTTCAGGAGCAGCGTGAGAAGATTTCCTCCGGAGAAGAATTCCGGCAGGAATTACAGGAAAAGCAAACTAACTTACAAGCCAGGATCAGCCGATTAAGCGCAGAGCTTGATGTCCTTCAACAGGCGGAAAACAAACTGGCTGGTTATGCTAACGGAGCCCGTTTGCTGCTCACGGAAGCCAGGGAGGGCAAGCTGTCCGGAGCCCTGGGTGCCTTAAGCACTCATCTAGAAGTAGAGGAACGGTTGGAAAGACCCATCGCCGCAGCACTGGGTGATTATCTGGATGCTGTGATTGTGGAAGGAGGTCGGACATCCCGCCGGGCGCTGGATTTGCTTCTGGCCAGAACTACCAGGGGCGCAATTCTGCCGCTGGAGGACATCAGGCCTCCAGAACCGGTATCACCGCGTGAGAATCTGCCGGGTTTGATCGGTGTCGCCTCGGAACTGGTCGAAGCCCCTGCACGATTTAGGCCTGCCGTTGATTTACTCCTGGGGCATGTTTTTATCGTTGAAGACAAGGCGGACATCCCCCGAGTATTGAAGGATCAGCCGGAAGATGCCCGGGCGGTGACCCTGCAGGGAGAGGTTTTTCATGTCACCGGGCAGGTGCTTGCCGGCAATGAAGGCCAGCCCAGCACGTTAAGCAGGTCCAGACAGAAGAAAACCTGGGAGACAAAGCTGGCTGAAGCCGAAGAGCAAATGGTCAAGACCAGAAAAAGACTCCAGGAAGTTGATCGGAAACTTGCTGAGTTAAAAGAGGGGGAAGCCGAAAAGATTAGCACACTGGCTGAGAAAAAAGAAAAGGAAGAAGAAGCCCAGAAATTATTAAACAGCACCGTGCTGGATGTCAATCAAGCCCGCCAGCAGATGCGTTGGGTTACCGACCAGCGTCAGGATCTGATCCGGGAGATTGAGGAAGGAGAAGATGCGCTTGAGGAATTAAAGGAGCTGGAAGCCAGGTTTCGGGAGAAAACCACAGAATATGAGAGCACAGCCAGGTCTATTTCATCATCTTTGCAAGCGATCTCCCTGGCAGAAGAACAGCAGCAAATGGCTCACTGGGAGACTCAGCTGGCTGTAGCGGAACGGGCCCAGTCTGATGCCCGAGAGCGTTTGGGGGAGCGCCGATCAGCCTGGGATGAGGTCAAAAAAGAATTGGAAGAAGGGAAGACAGAAATCCAGCAAATCCAGGAAGAGATTGAGTCATTAACAGCTCGACAGGGGGAGCTGCAGAATTCTGAAGAGAAGATTGAAAAGGAAATCAATGAGCTCCAGGAATTGATTTCCTCAACAGAGGAAACCCTGGAAACAGCGGAAGGGGAGCAAACAGAACTCAGGAAAGCCGAAGCGGAGGCCAGAAAAGCCCTCAACCAGGCCGAGAGACAATCCGCCCAGGCTGAAATTCAGCACACCCGGGCAGAGGATAAATTGGAATCGATCCAGGACCGGATTCGGGAAGATATCGGTTTGGTCGAGCTGGATTATGGCGAGGATCAATCCGGACCGACTCCGCTTCCCCTGGAAGGGTATGTGGAAAAACTACCCAGGGTGGAGGAAGTAGAAGAGGATTTAGGACAGACGATCAAAGAGAAAAGAGGGCAGCTGCGCCGTCTGGGTGCGATCAATCCAGAAGCCCGGGCGGAATATCAGAGCGTCAATCAACGTTTTCAGTTCCTGACCGAACAGCTGTCAGATTTGAGAAAGGCAGAGGCTGATATCAAAGAAGTGATCGCAGAGCTGGAATTGTTGATGGAGCGGGAGTTCAGAAAAACTTTTGACGCGGTTGCGGCTAAATTCCGGGAAATATTTACCCGCTTGTTCGGGGGAGGAGAGGGGAGGCTGGTGCTTTCCGAACCGGATGATTTATCCCGCAGTGGAGTGGATATCGAGGCTCGCCTGCCCGGTCGGAAGACCCAGGGGTTATCCCTGCTCTCCGGGGGTGAACGGAGTTTGACGGCAGCAGCTTTGATCTTTTCATTATTGAAAATATCTCCTACCCCTTTCTGTGTGCTGGATGAGGTGGACGCCATGCTCGATGAGTCCAACGTAGCCCGCTACCGCAAACTGCTGCGGGAATTGAGTTCGGAGACCCAGTTCATCGTCATCACCCACAACCGCAACACAGTGCAGGTTGCAGATATCATTTACGGAATTACCATGGGCGAGGATTCCACCAGTCAGGTGCTGAGTCTGAAGCTGGAAGATGTAGAAGAGATTATTGAAGACAGAGTGTAAAGAAGGACGGATGGAGCGGGGAAAGGAAATCAATCAAGGAGCTGTTCGTCAATTATTGATTTGACCTGTTGGCCCAGATTCAGGCCATTGATTGTCCCTTGAGAAAAATTTCCTTTATAATAATAACCATAAGGACACATAACTGAAAAAGGAGCGAATATGGCAGATACAGTTGGTTGTGCAAGGCCTACCGGGGCGGTGGTAGGATCGAAACCACCCGAAAAACCTGACAATGAGATTGATCAGATACAGGAGGAAACTATGTCCACGGCAAAAGTAGGTGAGAAGGCCCCTGATTTTCAGGCTCCGGCCTACCACCAGGGTGAATTCACCGAGGTCCAATTAGCAGATTATCTGGGAAAGTGGGTGTTGTTATGTTTTTATCCGGGTGATTTTACCTTTGTTTGAGCGACCGAAGTATCAGCGGTCGCTGATAGATATGAGCAGCTTCAGGAACTCAATGTGGATGTGATTTCCGTGAGTGTGGACAGCCAATTTGTTCACAAGATGTGGAATGATCAAGAGTTATCCAAGATGATTGGCAAAGATATCCCTTTCCCGATGGCATCTGATGGTTCCGGCCAGGTCGGAAGGGTTTTTGGTGTTTATGATGAGAAAGCTGGCGTAGAACTGCGGGGACGGTTCTTGATTGACCCGGACGGGGTGATCCAGGCTATGGAAGTGATGACACCTCCTGTGGGAAGAAAGATTGATGAAGCCATCCGGCAGATTCAGGCTTTCCAGCATGTCCGGAAAACCAAAGGAGCTGAGGCCTGCCCTGCGGGTTGGGAACCTGGCAAAAAGACCTTAAAACCGGGACCGGAGCTGGTTGGCAAGGTCTGGAAAGAATGGAACCCCCGGGATGATCTCTAATTGATCAGCATCGCGAGCAAATGAACGGGAATTAAAGCCAGGATCCGCCGGGTTTGTCAGGTGGGGTGATCCCTCATGCGGGATCATCCCTCAGGAAAGGGATGGTTCGATCCCTGGCTTTAATATCTTTATTTGGTAGTTAGCTGCCTGGCTGAGGATGGTGAAAAGATGACCCAAATTGCTACGTTTTCTATTGCAGCTTATGATCCGGGCCGCAAGGAGTGGGGTGTGGCTGTCCAGTCCAAATTCCTCGCGGCAGCGGCTGTGGTATCCTGGGCCCGGGCAGGAGCCGGGGCAGTAGCCACTCAATCCTATGCTAATGTTACCTACGGCAGCCGTGGTTTGCGGATGATGGAAGCAGGGAAAACTGCAGAAGAAACTGTTCAGGCCCTTATCGCCGCGGATGACCAGCGCGAACTCCGCCAGGTGGGGGTGGTGGATGCCCGGGGCGGGGCAGCTGCCTATACCGGGGAGGATTGTCATGAATGGGCCGGGCATCTGGTGGGAGAGGGGTACACGTGTCAGGGAAATATCCTCGAGCCAGGGACCGTCGAGGCCATGGCAGAGAGGTTCGAAGAAGTCCGCAGCGGCCCTGGAGAGCTGGCCGACTGGCTGGTGGAAGCCCTGGCAGCCGGACAGGCAGCCGGGGGAGATAAGCGGGGCAGGCAGGCAGCCGGGGTGTTAGTCGTCAGGGAGGGAGGGGGGTATGGAGGTGATAATGATCGCTACCTGGATTTGCGGGTGGATGATCACCCGACCCCGATTAAGAAATTGGGTAAATTAGTGGAAATGCATCATTTGTTTTTCGGGGAAGTTGATCCAGCGGATCTGGTTCCTCTGGCGGAGATTGTCGGAGATATTCAGAAATTGGTCAAAGAAACCGGTCATTATCAGGGTCCAGTCAGCGGTGCTTTTGATGAGGAGACCCGGAAAGCCCTGCGTTCGCTGGTAGGTCAGGAAAACTTAGAAGAACGCTGGGATGGCTCCGGGGAAGAAATTGACCTGAAAGTGGTTGCTTATTTAAAAGAAAAATTTTTGGCTGAAAAATAGCAGGCGAGCTCAATTTGTGCTTGACGGATGAGCGGCATGATGTTAAGATACCTCCCATATGGCGAATAATCAGAAAGGCCACCCTAAGAAGCGAACCAAGATCCTCCCCGCGGCCGGAGGCGATTCTCGCCTGTAAGCTAACACACCTCAAAGTTGTGAGATGCCCCGGTCAACAGCCGGGGTTTTTTGTTTAACCGTCAAAACGGGTTGGAGGTCGCTATGTAAACAATCATCAGAAGGAGATCTTATGGTATTTGTTGTGAATAATTATCCAAATTTAATCTATAATTAAGAATAGGTTCAAAAACTATTTCCCAAAGGAGGAAATACGATGAAGAAAAATATGTTTTTAGGAATGCTGCTGTTGGTGGTTTCTGCCCTGGCGCTCAGCGCCTGCGGAGGTGGGGGGCTGGGTACGGTTACCGTCGGCACCAACGCGGAATACCCGCCCTTTGAATTTGTCAATGAAGACGGGGAGATCACAGGGTTTGACATTGAATTGATGGAAGCGATCGCTGAAGAAGCTGGCTTTGAATATGAACTGGTCAACACCCGCTGGGATGGGATTTTTGTCGCCCTGGCTTCCGGTGAATTTGACGCGGTCATCTCCGCTTCGACCATCACTCCTGAAAGGGCCGAACAGGTCAACTTCAGCGATCCTTACTTCAATGCTGGACAGCGGATTGCAGTTCAAGCCGGGAATGACTCCATTCAGGGTCCTGAGGACCTGGACGGCAAAAAGGTTGGCGTTCAGCTGGGTACCACCGGGGATATTTTCCTGACGGACCAGACCAATGCCGATGTTCAGCGGTATGACGAAAACACCCTGGCGTTTGAGGCTTTGTCCAACGGGGATATTGATGCTGTGATGGCTGATGGGCCTACGGCTGCTGACCTGCTGCAGGCAAATCCCGAGATGAATCTGAAATTGGTTGATGGGGTTTATACCGATGAAGAATATGGTATTGCTGTCAATCAAGAAGAGACCGAACTGCTAGAAAACATAAACAAGGGACTGGCAGCTGTCAAAGAAAGCGGGAAATATGACGAGATCTACGACAAATACTTTGGCACCGATTAATGCTTAGTTCTGAACCCCGGCCGCCCCGGCGGTCGGGGTTTTCTTTATCTCAGGAGTGTTTATGACGCTAGATTCCACAAAAGCTAAATTGGAAGAAAAAATTCCCATTAATTGGTCCCGCATTCCCTGGTGGGCCATCATCCTGGCCATGGTGGGGTTGGTGATTGGGATCTCGATCCTGACCTCGGAAACCTATTTGAAAGTCATTCGTTTTGTCGGGGTGGGGATGGGTTTGACCCTGAGGGTGACGGTGATCTCCTATGGGATTGCCCTTATTGTGGGTTTATTTCTAGGATTAATGCGGGTCTCTGATAACCCGATTTTTTATGCTTTTTCTACCCTTTATGTAGAAGTTATGCGCGGTTTACCCATTCTGGTGATCATTCTGTATACAGGTTTTGTGATTGTCCCCAAACTGCGCGGATGGACAGGTCTCAATTTGCAGGGTTTGCCGGCAGCGATCCTGGGACTTGCCGTGGGCTACGCAGCTTATGTAGCCGAGGTATTTCGGGGGGGAATTGAATCGATTGAGCGCGGGCAGATGGAGGCTGCCCGTTCGTTAGGGATGAGCTACGTGGAAGCCATGAGGCATATCATCCTTCCTCAGGCTGTGCGGCGGGTACTCCCCCCGCTGGGAAATAATTTTGTCGCTATGCTCAAAGATTCCTCATTGATCTCGGTGATCGCTCTGGAGGATTTGCTTCAAAGAGGACGTTTGTATGTCTCCCGGACTTACCGGGCATTCGAAGGCTACAACACAGTTGCCTTGCTCTATCTGGTGATGACCCTGGGTTTATCTCTGGTGGTCCGTTACATCGAAAGGAGGTCCCAAATTGACTGAAGAACCCATTATTCAAATCCAAAATGTCTCCAAAAATTTTGGAAAAATTCAAGCGGTCAATGATGTAACGCTGGATGTTCATGTCGGAGAAGTGGTGGTCATCATCGGGCCTTCCGGGGGTGGAAAATCCACCTTGCTGCGCTGTATCAACCGCCTGGAAGTGGTTGATCAGGGAGATATCATTGTTGATGGAGTCTCGGTCAAGAATACGAAAAAAATCAACAGGGTCCGGGAAGAAATCGGGATGGTATTTCAGCTTTTTAACCTTTTTCCTCATCTCACTGCCCTGGAGAATATCGTTTTGGCCCAGCATATTGTCCGCAAACGGAAAAAGAAGGAAAGTGAAGAAATCGCCCATTTTCAGCTGAACAAAGTAGGCATCGGGGAAAAATGGGATGCTTATCCTTCTCAATTGTCCGGAGGACAGCAGCAGCGGGTGGCCATTGCCAGAGCCCTGGCTATGGATCCTAAAATTATGCTCTTCGACGAGCCGACATCTGCGCTGGATCCGGAAATGATCAAGGGGGTCCTGGATGTAATGCTCGACCTCGCCGAGGAAGGGATGACGATGGTGGTTGTTTCTCATGAGATGGGCTTTGTGCGGGCGGCGGCAGATCGGATCGCCTTCCTTGATTTCGGAGAATTGGTGGAATTGACCACGCCAGAAAAATTATTCACCAACCCCGGGACGGAAAGGACCAGGGAATTTCTCAGCCAAATTTTGCACTAAACGAACTCGGGGTGGTTTCCGGATGATTCAGCCAGCGGAGTTTGCAGCAGGCGACCCCCCTGACAGCCGATAAGGAGGTTTATGAACCGGAAAGGTGGAAGAAAGGCGGGTGAACTGCGCCCGACAAAAGTGGAGGTCGATTACATCGAATATCCAGAAGGTTCGGTATTATTGTCGATGGGAAAAACCCGGGTGCTGTGTAATGTCAGCATTGAGGAACGCGTTCCCGCCTGGATGAAGAGGAAGGAGCTTCCCGGGGGTTGGATTACGGCTGAATATGCCCTGCTGCCGCGTTCCACTACCTCCCGGGTACCTCGGGAGACTGACGGTTTGGGGGGCCGAACCCAGGAAATTCGCCGCTTGATCGGGAGAAGTCTCCGGGCCGGTTTTGATCTCACCAGGCTGGGTGAACGCACTTGTATTGTCGATTGTGATGTGCTACAGGCGGATGGGGGCACGAGAACAGCTGCAATAACCGGAGGTTATCTGGCTCTGCGGTTGGCTTTGCAGCCGCTGATCGCTGAGGGAGAGGTTTCTTCGGAGGTGATTCTGCCGGCTGTAGCAGCGGTTAGCGTCGGCTTCCTGGAAGGAAGGGCACTGCTGGATTTATGTTATCTGGAAGACTCCTCAGCGGAGGTCGATCTTAATCTGGTGATGAACGAAGAGGGAAAGCTAATTGAAGTCCAAGGGACAGCGGAGGGGGCGCCTTTTTCCCGGGGGGATTTGGACCTGATGCTTGATTTGGCTGCCGGGGGGATTGGTGAATTATTCTCCCTTTACCGGGAAACCCTGGAATAAAAAAATCCTGGACCAGGTTCAAAAAGGTCCAGGATTTTTTGTGGTTAACTTGTAGCGGATTATTCCCCGGAAGGGGGAGCGTTTTGCTGCTGGGAATAAAAATCGATAAACTGCTGCAGCTCAGGGGGAATAGGCGGCTCATTGGACACGTAAGCCATCCAATCTGGATTGATTTCTGGACGATATTCATCCCTCTTAGATTCAAGCCATTGGCTGAAGGCCTGGTCCTGCAGCTGCTGGTAGGCGCTTTCGCTGATCGGCCGATCTTCATGGCCCAGCACCTGGATGATGTGCCAGCCAAAATCGGTTTGCACCGGTTCGCTGATCTCACCAATATCCAGGGAGAAGGCAACTTCAGCAAAAGCTGGAATCATCGTCTGTTCGCCAAACCAGCCCAGAGAACCGCCGTTATCCTTGTTGCTGTTATCCGTAGAATACTCGGCTGCCAGATCGGCAAACTTTTCTCCTTCCGCTAACTTTTGCAAAACTTCCTCGGCGGTTTCCTGATCATCGACCAGGATGTGTCTGGCCCAGACCTGTTCCTGGGTCCGATCCACGTCAGCGGTCACTTGTTCCCGGAGCCTTTCCCGGAGCACAAAAGCCTTGACCATTTTCCGGAAAGTAGCTTCCGACAGCTGGGCTTCGGTTTCTAAACTGTCGATGGTCTCTTGATAGCGCTCCTGGTAAAGCTCTTCGGTGTACTCGGTAGGCTGGAGCAAGGGAGTGGCAGTGGGTCCGCGGTCCGGATCCTCTTCTGGCTCCGTTTGCGGGGTCTGGGTAGCTGCGGCGGCTTCTCCCTCTTCGGAGCCTTCGGAGCCTTCCACCGTGGGGGTGGGAGGGACCAGAGTCAGCTGCTGGGAGGTCAAAGTGGATGTGGGCAGAACCTCAAAAGTGGGCAGTGGGGTGGGCGTACCCCCGGGGAAATAGCCGAAAATCTTTTCCATTTCCCGGTCAAGTTCTTCTTCGCTGATCTCAATCCCCCGCTTTTCCGCTTCTTCGAAGATGATCAAATCATCTGAGGCGGATTGAACGACCTGCTGACCCATTAACAGCGGCTGTTGAAGCTGCTGGATGATCTGGTTCAGCTGTTGTTGAAAATAAGCGGCCATCTGGGGATCGCTTCCCAGGCTCTGTTGAATCTGGGCGATCTGGAAGGCTTGATTGATTAATTGGAACCGCTGATAGCGAACACGTTCCTCGAATTCGTTCACCGGGATCGATCTTGATTCCAATTCGATAACTGCTTTATTGGGCTGAATGACCCTCTGGTCGATAATCCCATAGGCTACTAACCCGAGGACAATGGCCAGAATTGCCGCGGTGGCGATAACGATGATCTTTTTCTGTCTTTCTACTTTTTCCTTTTGAGCGAGAAACTTCCTGTTTTTTGGTTCTGGCATAAAGTATTAATCCCTTCTGTTCTGTGGTGAGAGAGTATATTTAGGAAACTGGTGGAGGCTGCCAAATGAGCCCTGATTACCTCAGTGATTCGCCCGAGAAGGGGAGCAGGGCCAGGTGACGCGACCTTTTAATTGCCCTGGCCAACTTCCGCTGGTGTTTGGCACAGGTCCCGGTTTGACGCCGGGATCGAATCTTGCCGTGGTCCGTTGTGAAACGGCGCAGGGTATCTACATCTTTGTAATCAATTTCCAAATCCGGATTAGCACAAAACCGGCACTGCTTGGGTCTGTGAAATGATCTTCTTGCCATGGTTAACTCCTACAAACTTATCTTTTAGATTAAAAAGGGAATTCATCATCAGCGGACTGATCATCTTCTTCGGTCGGGAAGGTTTCATCTTTATCCCGGCCGTCAAGCATGATCATTTCCTGGGCGACCACTTCGGTCGCCGAGCGATAATTCCCGTCATCATCAGTCCAATGCCGCGTATGCAAGCGGCCTTCGATATAAACTTTTTGACCTTTGGAAAGATATTGGTTGCAAATTTCAGCCAGTTTTCCCCAGGAAACGACGTTAAACCATTCAGTTTCTGTCTGTCTTTTTCCCTCTTCCGAGGTCCAACTGCGGTTGGTCGCCATCCGGAATTTGGTCAACGGTTTTCCTGAGGGGGTGTAGCGCATTTCAGGGTCCTGACCTAAGTTTCCGATCAGCATTACTTTATTCAAACCTCGAGTCATAGGGGACTCCTTTCCATAAGCTTTCCATTGGGGAGCGCATGATTTCCCCGGTCGGGGTGTGCCCGAAGGGGCAAAACCGGTTCCAGGTGCTTATTCTTCCTGGACGGTAATCAGGTATCTGAGGATGGGTTCTTGTAATCTGAGGTTGCGTTCCAGGGTTGCCACGAGTGATGGGTCCATCTCTACCTGGAATAAATAATATTGTCCCTCTTTATGATTGCCAATCAAATAGCTGAACTTGCGTCTTCCCCAATCTTCGACCTGGTTAATTTTTCCCCCTTCGTCTGTGATCCAACCTGATACTCTATCAGCGATCTCTTTAATGGCTTCTTCTTCTAATTCCGGTGATACGATAAATACGAGTTCGTAGGCTCGCATGCTTCCTCCTTTCCACGGGATTGTCCCCTGCAAGCCTGGTCAGAGCTCCGGGAACGGAAAGATAATTTTTATAGATGACCGAGAGAGAGTTTAACATAAAGGACCTTTTTTGGAAAGGGTGGTGGAAAACGTTGTCAGGGCAAAGTTTACTTGTCCTACTCTCCAACAAAGTAGAAACGTCCGGTTTTGGGGGGTGAACGCACCCTTTTTTCAGGGGTAGTTCTGCTTTCCGCGGACGGTGACCGGGGTCCGGTATTCCTGCTGATGGCTGGGTGCCAGCGGGAATGCCTCAGTTGGGAAGCGGGGGAAGTTGATCCATGCCGAACGATTTCGCAGCCCGGGAGGTGATTTTCCGTAATTCTCCGGCCAGCTTCCGGTCAAGAGGGGGGGCATCCCAGGCTTCCAGCAGGTTGTCCACGCGCTGGACGGCCCGGTCCCAGGCCGTAAATGCGCCCTGTTCTTCCCAAATTTCCGGCGGCTGGCGGTCTATGATTTCAGAGGGAAAATAAAATTCTTCCCGGAACCAGCGGTAAGTATGGTTGGAGGTAATAAAATTGGAACCGTGTCCAATATTTTGAATCAAGCGGGAAGCGAGGGGAGTTTCCCGGATCTGGATGCCCTGGATCAAGTGTTTGGCCATCCCGATAATTTCGGCGTCAACGACCAATTTTTCCAGGCTCTGGCAGTTCTCAAAAGCCATCATCCCCGCGCCGGAAACCATATTGACCCCGGCAAGGGCGGCCAGCAGGGTTCCGCCCGCTGATTCCAGCCCGGATTGGGCGTCGACAAGTTTGGCGTCGCTCATGCCCAGATAGGCATGAGTGGGTAAGTTCAGCGCTTTTCCCACCTGCGTATAGGCACAATCGATCATCCAGGTTCCCACCGCTCCCATGGGGGTGGTCCCCTGGCGCATGTCGAAAACAGCCGGTGATCCACCCCAGACCACGGCCGCGCCTTTCCGGGCTAATTGAGCGATCGTGATGCCGCTCAAGCATTCGGCCGTGTGCTGGACGACAGCTCCTGCCAGGGTAACGGGTGCCGTTGCGCCCGCCAGGGGCATGGAAACCATCTCAGCGGGAATTCCTGCCCGGGCACAGTCAATCAGGTTCTGACAGGTCAGGTTGCTCCATTTCAGGGGCGGGGAAGGGCAGACGTCAAAAATAGCGATCGGTTTTTCGCGGAGTTGTTCAGATCCCCCCGCCACCACGCCTAACATTTCAGCCATTATTTGCCAGGTGTCAATGCGAAACGCTCCGGTGACAATAGGTTTCCGCATGAAGTTTAAGGCTAAATAAAGCCGGTAAAGGTCGCCAATTTGTTCTGGCACATCGGCGCAAACCACAGCCGTGCTCTGGGCATCCAGCTGGGGGAGCATTTCCACAATTTTAACCAGCTGGACGAAATCTTCCGTCAGCGGTTCCCGCGCTCGCTGGGTATCCCGGTCCAGCAGGTTTAAAGCAGCGGATCCGGGATCAAAATGAACGTGATCCCCGCCGTAATTTACTGCTGGATTACCGTCAAGGTCATACAACCAGAACTGATCGGGACAAGATGCCAGAGCCTGGCGGGCGAGGTTCTCCGGGATGTGTGCTACCTGGGTTTCCGCATCCACATCTGCTCCTGCCTGGCGGAGCAAATCCCGCGCTTCCTGGTTTTCGATCAGTATCCCGGGGTGGGAAAGTAAGGCAAAACCTTCAGTAAGGATTTGATCCACACCCTCTGCATCGAGGAATTGAACCTGTGGCCGCATGGGAAACCTCCGTTTGTTTACCCGCAGAAAGAGGATTGTTTTAATACCCTCCTATTTTACCTGAAAATCGGGAAACTGCCCCTGAAGCGGCGGACCGGGTACTGGATTTGCCGGGGTCTTCAAGAGGATGAATTGGGGGGTTAAACAAAAAAAACCAGCACCGGGGGGCGCTGGTGGATTTCTCTTCAAGAAAATTAACCGGCGAGAAAATGGATCAGGCTGTCAGGATCCGGACCTTATTCAACCCTGATCGGGGGGAAACCCCTTGCGGGTCAGTAAAGCCCCCAGTCCTCTTCATCTTCTTCCATAAACGAACGGTTCCAGACTTCATGGCCCATTTCAATTTCTGTATCCATCTCCAGAGTCTCTTCGACCTGGTAGCGGCAGGCCTCCATCAGCTGGGGAGCATAGGGACAGAAGGGTGTGGTCAGGATCATGGTGACCAGAGCTTTTTCGTCCTCAATTTCTATTTCTCGGACCAAGCCCAGCTGGATGATGTTCATCCCCAGCTCGGGATCCATCACTGTCCGTAAAGCCTGATCCAGCTTTTCGGCTAATTCGGGATGGGTTTCTTTGATCTTCCAGGATGCTGTATTCATAATTAAACCTACCTGTAATTAGGAGTTAGTTGGATAGTTCGGGGATTTTATACACACACCGTTTGCCGCCATCCAGCATGCATTCAATCCTTTTAGGAGGAACGGTGACAAATCGAGAAATCAGCTCCTGATCGACAACGCAAATTTCGGGATGATCTTCACCCACATGGTGATAAGGGCAGCTGGCTTCAACCAGGTAATATTCGCCGTCTTCCTTGACCACGTTGACGGTGAAACCTTCTTGATTGAGTACACTCTGGAGTAATTTTAAGCGTTCAGCCAGGGAAAGATCTTCCAACTCAAAATCAGCGGTGATTTCCTCGGCCATATCCCGGGCGATTTCTTGAAACAGCTCCCCCACCATTTGAGGGGAAAGGGATTCTTTTAATTGGGCTAATATCCGAAGGGTGAGATCCAGATACCTTTTGGGAAACTGCTCTCTGCCTTTATTGGTCAGACTGTAAACCAACCGGGGACGACCGACGCCGTGGCGTTCTTCTTCGGACTGGATCAATCCTTCAGCTTCCAGTTTATTAACATGGTGCCTGACTGAAATAGGGTTGATATCAACCGCTTCGGCTAATTCATTGACCGTATTCTGCTGGTTCATCAGCAGGGTTTTTAGTACTCGCTCTCGGGTGTTATTACTCATAGGTTGCCCAGGCTGTGCTGGCAATCGGTTCTGATTTGTGAGCAGTATAACACCAACGGTGACAGCAGTCAATAATTTATATGATAATAATCTAAAATATTGACATAGGGTGTCAGATATGCTAAAATGCTCCCAGTGTAAAATCGAATAAACTGTATCGGTCATTATCTTCTGGAGTTTGTATTCCATGTCTGAACTATTGATTGAAAATTTGCACGTTAATGTTGAGGAAACAAAAATTTTACGGGGTGTGGATCTGGCCATTCGCTCTGGCGAGATCCATGCTGTTATGGGTCCTAACGGGACGGGTAAATCGACGCTGGCTTATGCCTTAATGGGGCATCCAAAATATGAGGTAACTCAAGGTGCTGCTTATTTAGATGGAGTCAATCTGCTGGAGTTGGACCCTGACGAGCGGTCCCACCAGGGGTTGTTCCTGGCTTTTCAGTACCCGGTGGCGGTTCCCGGGGTGTCCGTGGCCAATTTTTTGAGAACGGCGGTTAATTCCCGGCGTAAAGCTGATGATCCCGAAGACAAGGGAATTACTGTACCCGATTTCAGGAAATTATTGCGGGAAAAGCTCGAGCTGCTGCAAATGGACACCTCGTTTGCTGGTCGATATCTTAACGACGGGTTTTCCGGTGGAGAAAAAAAACGGGTTGAAATCCTGCAGATGGCTACCCTGGAACCCAAGTTTTCAATCTTAGATGAGACCGATTCCGGCCTGGACATTGACGCTTTACAGATAGTTGCCGACGGGGTTAATTCGGTCAAAGGATCAGATCAGGGAATTTTGATCATCACTCATTATCAACGGATCCTAAATTATATAAAACCAGACTATGTCCACGTGATGTTGGCAGGGAGCATTGCTGAATCTGGAGGTCCTGAATTAGCGCTCAAGCTCGAGGATAAAGGTTATGAGTGGTTAAGAGAAAAGCATGGAAATTAGTTTACTGGTAATTTTAGAGCAACCAAGGGAGAATAATTCACATGCCCACGGATGAAAAGTTATTGGAAAGTGTTGGTGATTATAAGTACGGGTTCAGTGATCCGGAAACTCATGTCTTCAAATCCAGGAAAGGGCTTGATGAAGACATAGTCAGAGAGATCTCGGCTATGAAGGGTGAGCCGGAGTGGATGTTGGAATACCGGTTGAAGGCCTTGAAACATTTTTATCAACGCCCGATGCCCACCTGGGGGCCCGATTTATCCATTCTCAACCTCGATGATCTCTTTTATTATGTCAAACCCACAGACAAAGAAGGCAAGACCTGGGATGAGATACCAGATACCATCAAGAACACCTTTGACCGGCTGGGAATTCCCGAGGCGGAGCAAAAGTTCTTGTCGGGAGTCGGTGCCCAGTATGAATCCGAGATGGTTTATCACAGCATCCATGAACAGCTCGAAGAGCAGGGGGTAATTTTCAAGAGCATTGAGGATGGTCTGCGCGAACACCCTGACCTGTTCCGGGAATATTTTGGAAAAATAATTCCCTACACGGATAACAAATTTGCTGCTTTGAACAGCGCGGTTTGGTCGGGCGGCTCTTTTGTTTATATCCCCAAGGGTTTGAAAGTTGATCTTCCCCTTCAGGCTTATTTCCGGCTTAACGCCGCGAACATCGGACAGTTTGAACGCTCCTTGATCATTGCTGACGAGGGCGCCCAGGTGCACTATGTTGAAGGCTGCACGGCTCCCACGTACACCACCGATTCATTCCACAGCGGCGTGATTGAAATTATGGTCAAAAAGAATGCCCGGGTCCGGTACACGACTATTCAGAATTGGTCTCACAACGTATTCAACCTGGTGACCCAACGGGCCAAGGTCGAAGAAAAGGGGACTATGGAATGGGTGGATGCCAACCTGGGGTCCAAGATCACCATGAAGTACCCTTCCTGTATTTTGATGGGCAAAGGAGCTCATGGAGAGATCCTGTCCATTGCCTTTTCCGGGAAAGGCCAGCATCATGATACCGGAGGAAAAGTTATCCACCTGGCTCCGGATACCACCAGTAAGATCATTTCCAAGTCCATCAGCAAAGACAGCGGCCGGGCTTCTTACCGCGGTTTGATGAAGGTCAATAAGGGAAACCCCAATGTCCGTTCCAATGTGGTCTGCGACGCTCTGTTATTGGACGATCATTCCCGCTCGGACACTTATCCTTATATTGAGATTGATGAGCAAGATGTCAATATCGGACATGAGGCTTCTGTTTCCAAGGTAGAAGAAGAGCAGCTTTTCTATTTGATGAGCCGGGGTTTGAGTGAAGAGCAAGCCATCAGTATGGTCGTGGCGGGTTTTATTGAACCGTTGGTCAAAGAGCTTCCTATGGAATATGCAATCGAAATGAACCGACTGATCCAGCTGCAGATGGAAGGATCGATCGGCTAGAGAAGGATCGTTATGGCATCCAAGCAAAAGTCAAAACAGTTTAATTTTACAGATCAACAGCCGGAAGGGGCAGCCAGCGCTCCCCGCATACTGGGCGAGTATCAGCAAAAAGCCTGGGAAGTTTATCAATCGCTTCCCTTTCCCACCCTGAAAGATGAGGCCTGGAGGAGGACATCCCTGCGTTCACTGGATCTGGAATCCTTCCAGCTCAGCAACGGAAAACAACGATCAGACGGGGAGGCCAAGATCCCGGATCAGTTACTTCGACCGGTATCTGCTGAGGATTCCGGGGGTCAAGCCCTGATCAGCCCGGAAGGGGTCACGGTCACCCTTGAGGACGGGTTAGCTGCTGAAGGGTTGATTTTCACGGATTTGAAAACAGCAGCCGCGGAGCATCCCCAGCTGCTGGAAAAAATAATGGGCAGCACAGTCCCTCCGGAGGAAGGCAAATTCGCCGCCCTGACAGCTGCTTACGGCGATAAAGGTTTATTCCTCTATGTTCCCCGCAATATGCGGGTTGATAAACCGCTGCATAGTCTCACCTGGGCTTCCGGAAGCGGTCAGGCCCTTTTTTCACAGTTGTTAATCTACCTGGAAGAGGGGGCTTCGCTTGATTATATCCACGAATCCAGTTCTCCGGGAGAGACTGAAAAAGAATCTTTTCTGGGTGAAAATGTCGAAATTGTCCTGGGGAAAAACGCCCGACTAACCCTGGCTGACTTGCAAACCTTGGGCACCAACGTCTGGAGCATAGCGCATAAAAACGCCAGGTTAGAAAGGGATGCCCATCTCGATTGGGTGATGGGAGAATTGGGGTCAAAGCTGAACAAACATTTTATCTCCGTTGATCTGGATGGAGAAGGGGCTGAGGGCCAGGTGTCTGCGCTGTTTTTTGCGGGTGGAGGCCAGCATTTATCCTTCAACACCAGACAGAATCACAATGCCCCTCATACCAACAGTGATCTTTTATTCAAGGGAGCTCTCAAAGAGGACGGCCGTTCGGTATGGCGCGGGATGATTTATGTAGCGCCCGGAGCTAGGAACATTGACGGTTATCAGGCGAACCGCAACATGATACTCAGCGATCAAGCCCGCTCTGATTCCATTCCCGGGCTGGAAATCCTGAACAATGATGTCCGCTGCACCCATGGATCCACGGTAGGAAAGATTGATCGGGAACAGCTTTTTTATCTTCAGGCGCGGGGAATACCCCGGGAGCAAGCTGAACAGTTGATCCTTCAGGGTTTCTTTGAAGTAATTTTTGGACGGATTCCTTATCAAAGTATCCAGGACCGGTTGTGGTCCTTAATTGAACAGAAGTTAAATCTTAGTTGAATAAAATCAGCTGATCTGCGGTAAATACATACTCTGTCGGCCGATCATCTTCCTGTCAAGAAACAGCTGGATATGATAGGATACATGACGGGAGGCAGATATTGGTTTCAGGGATAACTAGCGATAAATGCGGAGGGCAACTTGGCCGGAATTCCATTTTCATCACCCCCAGAGAGCGATAAAGACTATCAGATAGGAGATCACGTAGAAGTTTACTGTGACCATGATCTGGAGGACGACCGAGTCCGGGATTGGTTAGAAGGCGTGGTAGTTAAGAAAGGGCACAAAAAAGTCGCCGTTCAATTCCAAAAGAATGTTTATTTAACGGACGGTTGGATGGTTCCAGATCGCGTGCTGTGGTGTCCTGTCGAATCGAAAAACATCAGAGGAATAAGGAAAAGAAAAAAATCCCGGAAAGCGTAGGTTCTAACCTGACCGGGATGGAGATCCCTATGGTAAATGCTGAAATAACAGGATTCGACGCCAGCAGAATACGTCAGGATTTTCCTCTTCTGGCCCGTAAATTATCCAACGGGAAGCGAATTGTCTATTTAGATTCGGCAGCGACCAGTCAAAAACCGGAATCAGTCATCATCTCGATGTCTGAATATTACCGGCGGTCTAATGCCAACATTCACCGGGGGGTCCATTCCCTGGCAGAAGAGGCTACTGGAGCCTATGAGGCAGCGAGGGAAAAAGTAGCGGATTTCATCAAAGCCCCATCACCAGAAGAAATTGTATTTACCAGGAATACCACCGAATCAATTAACCTGGTCGCTCAAACCTGGGGTAAAGAGAACCTGGAAGCCGGGGATACGATCCTGCTCTCGGAGATGGAGCATCATTCCAATTTAATTCCCTGGCAGATGCTGGCCGCCGAAAAAGACCTCAAGCTGGAATTTATCCCGGTTACGGATCAGGGGCTGCTGGATCTGGAAGTGTATCGTTCCCAGCTCAGTCAGGGGCCTAAATTATTGGCCGTGACCCAGATGTCCAATGTCCTGGGAACCATCAATCCTGTTCAGGAGATGATTTCCCTGGCCAGGGAGCAAGGGGCAGTAACTTTAATTGATGCTGCTCAATCTGTTCCCCATCTGCCGGTTGATGTGACCGCACTGGATGCGGATTTCCTGGTGTTTTCAGCACATAAAATGTGCGGTCCTACGGGGATTGGAGTCCTCTACGGGAAGAGTAAATTACTGCACGAAATGCCGCCGTTTTTGGGAGGCGGTGAGATGATTAAGAGTGTCCAACTCCGTTCGTTTACGGTCAATGATGTCCCCCATAAATTTGAGGCTGGAACCCCGCCCATCGCCGAGGCCATTGGCCTGGGAGCCGCTGTTGATTACCTCCAAAAAATTGGGATGAACGCTGTCCATCACCATGAAAAGGAGCTAATTGAGTATGCACTGGGAAGGTTGGGAGAACTTCCCGGGGTGAAGGTGTTTGGACCGGCTCCAGAACATAAAGGGGGTGTGGCATCTTTTTATCTGGAAGATGTTCATCCCCATGATATCGCTCAGATCCTGGATCATCAGGGGGTGGCGGTCAGAGCTGGACACCACTGTGCCCAACCTTTGCATCATAAATTTAACATCCCGGCAACTGCCAGGGCTAGTTTTTATCTGTATAACACCCGGGAAGACGTGGATCAGCTGATTGAAGGCATGAAGCAGGTTGACCGGATTTTTAGATAAAACCCGGCTGGAGCTCCAAGGGATCAAGGAAAATGACTATGGAAGACTTTTACCGTGAAATGATCATCGAAAGATATAAAACCCCCCGCCACAAGGGTACGCTTGACCCTCATGATTTTTCTTTTGAGGATGATAACCCTGCCTGCGGGGATCATCTCCAGATCGATGTTCGCCTGAACGAAGATCAGGAGGTCGTTGAGGCCGCCTTCAGCGGACATGGGTGTGCGATTTCACTGGCCTCGGCGGATTTGCTTCTGGAGTCTGTGATCGGGAAATCATTGGAAGAAGTGAAGGAACTATCCAAACAAGATGTTATCGATATGCTGGGAATTGAACTTGGCCCCGTCCGTTTAAAGTGTGCTTTGTTATCGTTGAAGGTGCTCAAAGCTGGAGCTTATGGGCTCGGAGAGTCCAGTGAAGATTTGGCCTGATCAACCCTGATCAATAAAATTGACGGCTTAATAAAAGGAACCCAGTTTGATTAGAATTGGGTTCCTTTTTTATCGAAGCAGCAGGAAGATGATGATAGATTTCCAGCAGCCGTTTCTCCGGAACGAGGTTCACCAGAACAGCCGCCCCCTTTTCCCGGAGGACAGGTTCTGCTTTGCGGTTTTGTTAGCATGCTCAGCCTGATTGAACTATCACCCTTACAGATAAGTTTCCAGCGATCAGTTCCTCAGTTTCCCCTCTTCCTGTACGGTATAATCAGGGAGAATTTTAGGAGCAGGGTTTATGACCTTTCAGATTGGTGAAAACATCGGCCCCTATCGGCTGGTAGAAAAACTTGGCAAAGGGGGGATGGCGACTGTATTTAAAGCCTATCATGCCCGGCTGGATCGGTACGTGGCTATCAAGGCTTTACATCCGGCATTCATGGAAAACGAGGGGTTCCTGGATCGGTTTCAGCGGGAGGCAAAGGTAGTTGCCCGGTTGGAACATCCCCATATCGTTCCTATTTTTGACTATTCGGAGCATGAGGAAAGACCTTATCTGGTATTGAAATATGTCAAAGGCCAGACCCTCAAAGCGTATTTATCAGATCGGGTGATGCCCTTTCCGGAAGTCAGGCGAATTTTTGAGGCTGTCAGCTATGCGCTGGTATATGCCCATCAGCAGGGGGTGCTGCACCGGGACATCAAGCCTTCCAACGTCTTGATCGAGGAAGGGGGTCAAATATTCTTGGCGGATTTCGGGTTGGCTCGGATAGCCGAAACCAGCCAAACCACCATGTCCGCGCAGATGATGATGGGGACTCCGCATTACATTTCCCCGGAACAGGCCCAGGGATTGGCGGACCTGGACGAAGGCACTGATATTTATTCCCTGGGCGTGATGATGTATGAGCTGCTGGTAGGAGAAGTTCCTTTTCAGGCGGATACTCCCTTTTCTGTGATTCACGATCATATTTACAGCCCCCTGCCGATGCCCCGGGAGATCAACCCTGATCTCACTGAGGAAATTCAGCGGGTGCTGCTCAAATCGCTGGCCAAGTCCCGGGCTGATCGTTATGCGAACCTGGCTGAGATGGTCCGCGATTTCCTGATTGCCCTGGATCGGCAAATCGAGCAAACCGGACCCCAGAACCCCCGGAAAAAGGCTCCAGTTTACCCCGGGGGACAAGCGAACCGGCAAACCGGCAGTGCCGGAGCGGCTTATCAGCCGACGGTGCAGGTTGTACAGGAAGCATCTGCACCGGCCCATCCCAGGCGGGAAAAAGTAAAGGCCGGAGGAGGAAAGTTTTCCCTTCCGGGTTTAACCTGGTGGTTTGTGCTTCCTTCTTTGGTCCTGTTCTTTTTAGCAGCCGCGGTGGTTTCCAGTGCTGCCGGACATCCGGGACCGGATTTAATTACTCCTCCTACCCTGACTCAAGAAGCAGGACAGTCTTTTATCAATTATGAAAACGAAAAGACGGCTGACCTGCGTGCTCAGATCAGTAATCATCCCCGGGATCCCTTTTTGCTCATCGAGCTGGGCGTGGAACTGTGGCAAAATGGCCATCAGCAGGAGGCGGAAGGATACTTTAAACGGGCTTATGAAGTAGCCGAAAAGAACCCGGAAAATTACCTGCAGATAGGTGACTTATTGGCTGATATCGGGATGTGGACTTATTCAACCATTAGTTATCTGCAGCTGGAAAAACATGAAACCGCTGTTCCTCCGGATGTGGTAGAGGATAAGATCCGTCGATCTGCCTATTATGCCGGGTTTGAGGAAAATTCTCTGCTTCTCCTTTCCCGTCCGGAGGTTCAGCTGGACAACGATCTGCTTCGTCTGGTTGAAACCAGAAAAATGATCCTCGGTGGTAGAATGGAATTTGCCGAATTATTGATCAACCGAATCGCTGGTTCACGCCCGGACCTGGAAGAAGTCCGCTTATTAAGGGCGGATTTGCTCCTTGCCCAGGGTAATCCTGAAGGTGCGAAAATTGAACTGAACCAGCTGCTGCAGCTGGAAGATCTGCCTGGCTGGATCCGGGATGAGGCTGAGTCCAAGCGAAGAGAACTTAATTCTTAAGATACCGCTAATTGGGATTGATTTAGAAAATCGGGAGGAAAAATGCGAGTACCGTGTGTGGCCGGTAATTGGAAGATGCATAAAACTGTCGCTGAAGCTGAAAAACTGGCGATGGAACTGAAAACCAGGCTGGCTGAGATCGATTCAGTAGAAAATGTGATCTGCCCGCCTTTTACAGCTCTGGCACCGCTGTCAAAACTGTTGGAGGGATCTTCCCTCGCCCTGGGGGCGCAGAATATGTTCTGGGAAGAGGAAGGAGCTTACACTGCCGAGATTTCTCCGGGGATGGTAGCGGAACTGGCTTCTCACGTTATCCTCGGCCATTCAGAAAGGCGGGCTCATTTTGGCGATAGCGATCAAACAGTGAACCGCCGGGTCCTCAAGGCGCTGGAATATGATTTGATTCCCATTATCTGTGTGGGAGAGACCCTGGAAGAAAATGAATCCGGTCGAACGGAGGAAGTAGTCACCCGCCAGGTACGGGAAGTTTTACAGGGGGTGGAGGTCGACCAGGGAGGCGAATTAATGATCGCCTATGAACCGGTCTGGGCGATCGGGACCGGAAAAGCAGCGACACCGGAAGGAGCCAATGAGGTCATTGGCGGTGTGATCCGGGAGCAAGTTGCCCGGATCCTGGGCCGGGAGATCGCTGATCAGGTCCGGATCTTGTACGGCGGTTCTGTCAAACCCCATAATGCCGCGGATTTCTTTTCCCGGTCGGATATCGATGGGGCTTTAGTGGGAGGAGCCAGTTTGCAGGCTGATCCTTTCACTGCCATCACCAAGGCGGCGGCGGAGAATTAGTCGGGGGGTCTATCCGGTGCCAAATTGACGGTCACCTGCATCCCCTAGCCCGGGGACAATAAATCCATTTTCATTGAGATGGTCATCAATGACGGCCAGATGTAAAGGAACGTCTGGATGTGCTTTCTGCATGGCCTGCACCCCTTCGGGTGCGGCCAGAATTCCCAGGAATTTTATTTTCCTTACCCCCCAATCTTTGAGAATTTGGACGGTGGCAACAGCCGATCCTCCAGTAGCCAGCATGGGGTCAAGCACCAGACAAACGGATACCGTGGGTTCCAGGGGGAGTTTGTTGTAATATTCTACTGGTTGGAGGGTCCTTTCGTCGCGGTATAGACCGATGTGCCAGACTTCAGCTGAGGGCATTAAGCCCCAGATTCCTTCAACCATCCCTAAACCGGAACGGAGAATGGGGATCAGACCGATGGGCTGTTTTAATTCGCAGCCTGTCGTTATGCCCAGGGGAGTGGTGACCTCCCGCTCGGAAGTAGTTAAATCGCTGGTTGCTTCATAAGCCAACAAGGCAGAAGTTTCCCGGATTAGCTCCCGGAATTTTTTGGATTTTGTGTTCTTGTCCCGCAGCCTGGTTAGTTTATGGGCTACCAGGGGGTGATTGGATGCATAGATATTGCTCATTAAAACCTCCGCGCTTGGTCGAAAATCTGGTCTTGGTCTGGGTCAGCAGTTGAACCCATCCTTTGATTATAACTGGGTCTTTCCCGGCAGGGTGTATTTCCTACGCAATTTGGAGTGACTTCGGTATAATCTAGCTATGATGGAAAACGAATCTGAACGGATAATCACCCCCAGCCAGAAATCCGGGGATCATTTGGACCACGCCCTGCGGCCCCAGAATTTAACCCAGATGATAGGCCAATCTCAGGTCAAAGAGAACCTGGAGATTCTGATCTCGGCTGCCAGGCATCGAGAAGAAGCCCTGGATCATGTCATGTTCTACGGTCCCCCGGGTCTGGGAAAGACCACCCTGGCCCATATCCTGGCCAACGAGATGGAAGTGAGAATTAAGGTCACTTCTGGCCCGGCTATTGAAAGGGCGGGTGACCTGGCGGCGATTTTGACTAATTTAAACGCCGGAGATATCCTTTTTATCGATGAAATCCACCGGCTGGGCAAGGCTGTCGAAGAGGTGCTTTATCCTGCCATGGAGGATTTTCGCCTGGATATTGTGATCGGGAAAGGCCCCTCGGCTCGTTCGGTGCGGTTAAAACTGCCGCGGTTCACTATAGTAGGAGCAACCACCCGGTTGGCTCTGGTAACCGCTCCTCTCCGAGCCCGGTTTGGAGCAGTTTACCGGCTGGATTATTATTCACCGGAATCGATGGAATTGATCATCAAGCAGGCTGCTGAGAAACTGCAGGTTCCTACCGAATCCGAGGGCATCACCGAGATTGCCGTGCGGGCCAGGGGTACTCCCCGGGTTGCCTTACGTCTGCTCCGCCGGGTGCGGGATTATGCTCAGGTCCGGGCGGACGGTGTGATCACTCCGGACATATCATTGGATGCTCTCAACCTTTTGAGCATCGATGAAAAAGGGCTGGATGATATGGACCGGCGGGTGCTGCGGGCTATCACGGTCAAGTATCAGGGTGGGCCGGTAGGTTTAAAAACCATCGCTGCCTCTATCCGGGAAGATCCTGACACGATTATGGACGTAGTCGAGCCTTATCTGCTTCAAATGGGTTTTTTACAGAGGACGGCTCAAGGGCGGATGGCAACCAAACAGGCTTATCTGCATCTGGGGATCGATCCTCCTGAGGATACCCGGCAGCCGAGGTTGATCGATTAGAAGTGGGTGAGGATATGGACCTTCAGAATATCGCCCGGTATTTCGCTGTGGCAGGGATACTGTTTCTGGTCCTGGCGGGAGGGTTTGCCCTGCTTGCCCGGCTGGATATCCCGCTGGCGAAGTTACCGGGAAATATCCTCATTCGCCGGGAACATTTTACCTGCATTTTCCCCCTGGCCCTATCCCTAGGTTTATCTCTGGTATTATCCTTGGTGTTGAACCTGATTATCAGAGTCATCGGAAAATAGGTTAACCTCCCAGGAATATACCATTGAAAACGGCTGATTTTTCTTATCATCTTCCTCCTGAATGTATCGCGCAAAAACCGGCTCATCCCCGGGATGCTGCCCGCCTGCTGGTTTACAACCGGGAAGAAGGTCGGCAGGTTCACACCCGCTTTTCCCGGCTGGGAGAACATCTCGAACCTGGAGATTGTCTGGTTATCAACACCACCAAAGTGCTGCCGGCCCGGATCCGGGGTAAGAAAGCGGACACCGGTGGTAAAGTGGAACTGCTGTTACTGGAAAAAGATGATCCTATAACCTGGCAAGCCTGGGTAGGGGGAAGTGGATTGACCCGGGGAAAGCGGATGCGTTTTGGGGAGGACCTGGAGGCGGAGGTCATTGAGGTCCGCGGCGGTCCGCTGCGCATAGTCAGGTTTGACCGACCGGTTGAGCCTGTGCTTGAAAAGCTGGGGGTGATGCCCCTTCCCCCTTACATTCACGCAGATCTGGAAGATCCCGATCGCTATCAAACTGTTTACGCCCGGCAAACGGGCTCGGCAGCTGCCCCTACAGCCGGACTCCATTTCACGCCGGAATTAATGACCCGGCTGCGGGATCAGGGGGTTTTGATAGCTCCCGTCATCCTGCGTATCGGGCTGGATACATTTGCCCCGGTTCAGGAGGAAGATCCCCGGGAACATCAAATTCACACGGAATATTGTCAATTGAGAGAGGAATCTGCCCGGGTGATCAATCAGGCTGCGGAAGCCGGGGGCAGGGTGATCGCTGTGGGAACCACAGCGGTCCGAACCCTGGAGACCGCTGCTCTGGGGACGGCTGCAGACCAGGTGGTTCGTCCTTTTCAGGGTCCCACGGATTTGTTCATCCTGCCGGGTTATGAGTTCCGGGCAGTGGATGCGATGATAACCAATTTCCATTTGCCGGGCTCAACATTGTTGATGCTGGTCAGCGCATTTTGCGGTCGGGAAAAAATATTGGATCTGTACCGGCAGGCTGTGGAAGAAGGGTATCGTTTTTATTCATTTGGTGATGCCATGTTCCTGGAGTGATTGGTGAAAAGTTATCATGATGGGAAAGTTCTTCCCTATTTAGGCCTGGTTTTAGGAATCCTCAGCCTCGGCTTTTCTGCAATTTTTGTGCAGCTGGCTCAAGCTCCGGGCACTGTGCTCAATTTTTACCGGATGGGGATAGCGGCTGTGCTCCTCGCTCTGCCTTTTGGGGTTCAGTTAAAGGCGCGATCCGCCCCCCTGCCGGGCAAAGCTGTACGGCTGGCAGTTCTGGCGGGAATGGTTTTTGCCGTAGACCTGGTTCTGTGGTCTACCGGCGTCAACCTGAGCGGGGCGACAAACCCCACTCTGCTGGCCAACACAGCCCCGATCTGGGTGGGATTAGGCTCCCAGATCTTTTTAGGAGAGAGGAGAGGGACCATTTTCTGGGTGGGTTTAGCCCTGGCATTAACCGGCTCTGCTCTGATTTTGGGACAGGATGCACTGCAATCTGCCGAACTGGGTTTGGGTTCCTTACTGGGTTTGATCGGCAGCTTTTTTTATGGGGGGTATTTCTTGTTGACCCAGCGGGGGAGGGAAGGTTTGAATTCTTTGAACTTTTTCTGGATTGTAGTCGCCAGCGCGACCGTTACCCTCCTGGTTTTTACCCTGATCTTCAGGCATCCCCTCTTTGGTTACAGCAGAAACACTTATCTGAATTTTATCGCCCTGGGGGTTGTCGTTCAGGTTCTGGGCTGGTTATCCATCAATTATGCCCAGGGGTATCTACCGGCTGCGATCGTCGCTCCTACTCTCTTGGGGCAGCCGGTGATGACTGCAATTTTATCTTATCTTCTGCTGGGAGAAGCCTTCACAATCTTACAGATTGGAGCGGGTCTGATTGCCATCCTGGGCGTGTATTTTGTTCATCGCAGCAAGCTGAGCGGCTTCTCTTCGGTCAATGGGCAAGAAGGGGCATCAACTTCGGAAGGTAAGCGCTGCTGATGGAGGAAAAGGAATAATGGTGAAAGAAAAAGAAGTGACAACCGTTGGCATCCTGCATCTGTTGATTGTTTATCTCGTCTGGGGGAGCACCTATTTAGCCATCCGGGTGGGGGTGCGGAGCGGTTCAGGTTTTGCTCCCTTCACTTTCGGGGCGATGCGGGTGATCACCGCCGGAGTATTCCTGCTTCTGTGGGGAAAGCTCCGGGGCGGGAAATGGAAATTATCCCGGGGCGATCTGCTGACACTGGCGGGATCCGGCCTTTTATTGTGGATCGGGGGAAACGGCCTGGTGGTCTGGGCGGAACAAGAGATAGAATCCGGGATCACCGCGCTGATCCTGGCTACAGTTCCTATCTGGGTATCGCTGATCGATGCGATCCTGGACCGCCGACCCGCGTCGCCGCGGATGATCCTGGCTCTGACCGTGGGTTTTCTGGGTATTGTGGTCCTCAGTGTCCCTCTGCTAAATTCTGGCATTCAGGCTAACATCGGCTATACCGGCGCCTTGATCCTGGCAAGTTTGTTCTGGAGCGGGGGGATGGTCCTTCAAAGTCGTCGGCCCACAGCCCGCAATCTCCAGATCAGTTCCGGATATCAGCAGTTATTTGGGGGGGCGGGATTTCTTATCCTAGCACTGTTGTTTAAAGAACCTTTACCCCAGCCATCCCCCCAGGCCTGGTTGGCGTTCGGGTATCTGGTGGTATTTGGCTCGCTGCTGGCTTTCACCTCCTTTATTACTGTCCTGCAGCTGCTGCCCACCAAGATAGTCATCACCTATGCATATGTAAATCCGGTTATTGCGGTGTTTTTAGGATGGATCATCCTCGGGGAACACATTACCTGGTGGACTGTTGGGGGGGCTGTCCTGGTCCTGCTGGGGGTTGCCGGAGTATTCCGGGAACGGGTGCGCAGCCAGCGGAAGACCAAAAGCAAGAACCGGCCGGTCGTTGCTTCCTGAGTTTAAGTATTATTTGTGGTTTATAATTTATACTCCTTGCGTAATCAACATCTGCGGGATCATCAAGAAGTCGGAGAATCAATGAGAACAGTAGACATCATCATGAAAAAACGAGATCACGGCGAATTAACCCGGGAAGAAATCAATTATTTCATTGATGGTTTTACCCGGGGGGACATTCCGGATTATCAGGCTTCAGCCTGGGCCATGGCTGTTTTTCTGAACGGGATGACAACCCGGGAAATTACCGATCTTACCCTGGCCATGGCCAATTCGGGTGAAACCCTGGATTTATCCTCTGCGGTGCCCCTGGCCGTGGATAAACATTCCAGCGGTGGGGTGGGAGATAAAACCACCCTGGTTGTGGAGCCGGTGGTCGCCGCCTGTGGGTTGGCTGTGGGAAAGATGTCAGGAAGAGGACTGGGGTTCAGTGGGGGGACTCTGGATAAGCTGGAATCCATCCCTGGATACCGGGTTGATTTAAGTACAGAAGAGTTTTTATCTCAGCTGGAAAATATCGGTCTGGTGCTTACCGGCCAAACTTCCGATCTGGCACCAGCGGATGGGAAATTGTACGCTCTGCGGGATGTGACCGGTACAGTTAACTCCATCCCCTTGATCGCTTCCTCGATCATGAGTAAGAAGATCGCTGGCGGAGCTGACGCCATTGTGTTGGATGTCAAGGTGGGGCTGGGAGCCTTTATGGACACCGTGGAGCAGGCCCGGGAGTTGGCGAAGGTGATGGTTGATATCGCTAAGCTGGCTGACCGGAAAGCGGTTGCTCTCATCTCGGATATGAATCAGCCTCTGGGAAAGGCAGTGGGGAATGCCCTGGAGGTGAAGGAAGCGGCAGCGACCCTGAAAAACGGAGGTCCGGAAAGTTTCCGGGAACACTGTCTGGATGTGGCAGCACAGATGTTGATCCTGGGCGAAATCGCTGATACAGAATCCCAGGCCAGAAAAATCGCTGAAAAGAGTTTGGAGGATGACAGCGCCTGGGAGCACTTCGTTCAATTAGTCTCTGCGCAGGGTGGAGACATTTCTTACCTGGAAGATCTTTCCAAGTTTCCTGCGGCTCCGATTATTGAAACGGTCTCTGCTCCCCGGAGCGGTTATCTCTCCCAGATTCATGCCCGCATGGTAGGTGAAGCTGCGGTTGAACTGGGCGCCGGCCGGGAGGTCAAAGGGCAGCAAATCGATCATGCTGTTGGAGTAGAGATCCTGCGGGAAGTGGGGGATCATCTGGAGGAGGGTGAAGATTTATTCATCCTCCACGCCCGGGATGAGGATAGCCAGGAGGGCGTTCGGGAGCAGCTGCTGGACGCTCACACTTGGTCCGATGCTCCGGTGGATCCGCTCCCCCTGATTTATGATCTTATCCGTTGAAGGTAAAGAAGTGATTGGATCCAACTTGTTTCTGTCCGGGTGGGGAAACTGACTGAAGTCAAGGTGCGGGAAACGGTCAGGTAAATCACTCCAGTTCAGCCAGTAAAGCCCGGGGGTTCCCTGCGTAATCATCCCGGGATTTTTCTCCTGCAGCCAGAGCCAACAAGGTTTCGGTCAAAACTTTATTGACCGGAGTGGGCACCCCGCAGGTTTCCCCCTTTTCTACAACAGCCCCGTTTAATTTTTTCACTTCGCTTTGTTTTTTACCCTTGATTAGATCCTGGTGGAAAGAGGGCATTTTATCTCCCCGACCCCGGCTGACTGCCCGGGCAAGAATTGGCCGGGACAGCCACAGGGGCGGGTATTGGATAAGGATGGCTAAGAGTTTCACAGGAACCCCGGGCAGGTCAACAGGGGGAATTGAAGCTGATTTCATCACAGTCAGGGCTTCCCTGAGCTGGCGGATTTCCAGGGAAAAGGTTTCCGCATCCCGGTAAATTTCTCCCGGGGGGATATCCAGGATCGCCGAGCTGGCATTGCCCATCAGGTTGATCAAACATTTTGACCATTTCATGGCTTCGGCGTCAGGGTAGTGGCTGGCGTTGAGGTCAGCCTGATTAAAAATCTCGACCAGGCTTTTACACAGTGGATGACTCCCTCCAATTCCCGTCCCCCGTTTTTTTTCTACGACAATGTCCCCGGTTCCAATTCCCTGAACCGCGGTGGTCACGGTCCCCGGGATGATCTTGTCCTTGCCCAGTGCCCCGGCCAGCTGTTTTTCATTGCTGATCCCGTTCTGCAGACAGAGCAGGGGGGGAAAAGAATCCCGGTAACGTTCCAGATCAGTGATTACCCGGGAATTATGATAGGACTTGAGGGCGAAAATGGCCAGGTCAAAAGCGGTTCCGGACAACGCTGTTTTGAGGTCCGGGGCCAGTTCCGGGCGCGGAAGATGATCCCGCCTCTGGTTGTGCTCGAGGAAGAATCCTTTCTCCCGCAAGGCGGGAAACTTATCCTCCCGTTCCAGGAAGACCACCTGGTGTCCCTGAAGTGCCAGGCTTCCTCCGATATAAGTGCCGATTGCCCCGGCGCCAAAAGTCAGAATGCGCAATTTACGGGGAACATTCATCGAGGATCAGCTTCCAGGTGGGGACGGGTGTTGTGGTTGTGGATGTTCCAGGTTCCCTTATCCGGCAGATATTCTAATTCAGAGAATCCGCTGTTGAAAAATCTAAACCGGGGTCCCTGGAAATTGGGCTGGGGGGTGAGGCCCAGGACGGCGTGCATCACCTGATTGAACAATCCGCCGTGGCCCACAATCAGGTAGCTGCCGGGATCGGCAGACAAGATCGTGTTGATCGCCTTCCCCGCCCGGAGGAATAATTCCCATTGGCTTTCCCCGGTCTCAGCGATGGGCTGGTACAGGGGGATAAAATCAGGCTGGGGTAGCTTTTTTTGAGCTTCATCATGCAGCAAACCGGCTAATTTTCCATTATCCCTCTCCATCCAGATCGGATCCAGGACCACCTCAAGTTCGAGCTCCCGGGCCAGGATATCCGCGGTGTTTTTTGCCCGCAGCAGGGGACTGGAAATCAAGTAGTCAAAACTCTTTTCCTGATTTTTCCAGTAAGCTGCCAGCTGCTGAGTTTGGCTCCGCCCGAGCTGGGTCAGGGGAAAATCCGCCTGGCCCTGATGGCGGCGTTCAGCGTTGCCAACTGACTGACCATGCCGGGTTAAAACTAATTGATAGGGAAGAGAAGATGAAGAAGCAGATATCATGCGGCTACCCTTATTCTAGCTAATCTCCTGTACGGTTCCTGTCACCCGGCTGCTGGATTGTCCGGTGAAAATTCGGTAAAATTTGATTCACTTAAACTTTTTTCCGGCCGGAAAGCAGCTGGGCGGCAGTCGGGCTGTTTTTTTCCGGGGTATTCCACCTCAATTCCTTCTAAGTCGATTCTTTTTGGGTGGTAATTTTACCTTTGTCCCAATCTTGAGCTCCCCGTAGAAAAGCGTCACCGGCCATAGGCTTTTTACCTGCCGGTTGAATTTCTTCCAGAACCAGGATACCTTTCCCGGCCCCAACTGCCGGATACCCTTCATAGGTAATTAACACCCCGGCCCCGGGGGAAGTTACGTTTACCGCCCGGGTTTGGTGAACAATCAGACGCTGATTTTCCCAGAAAGTGAAGGAGCCCGGCCAGGGATGATAGGCCCGGACCTGCCGTTCCAGCTGCTGGGCGCTCTGGTTGAAATCCAGCTCCCCATCGGACCGGGAAAGCAGGGGCGCATAGGTCGCCCGGGAATCATCCTGCGGTCTGGGTTTTACCTCCCCCCGCAGATAGGCGGGGATTGTCTCTACCAGCAGATCGGCTCCCATCCTGGCCAACCGGTTAAAAAGTGTGCCTCCAGTATCCTGGTCTGTAATGGGTGTTGACCGCTGGGCGAGGATCGGTCCGGTATCCAACCCCGCGTCCATTTTCATGATCGTTACACCCGACTGGTCGTCACCATGAAGGATCGCTGCGTTGATCGGAGATGCACCTCGCCAGCGGGGAAGCAGGGAAGCGTGCACGTTAAGACATCCCCTCTCCGGCAGAGAAAGGACCGTCTGGTTCAGAATCTGACCGTAGGCTGCCACCACAATTAACTCGGGCCCCAGCTCAGCAAGCTGCTTTAAAAAATCCGGTTGATTGGGGGATGTGGGTTGATAAACAGGAAGGCCGAGCTTGAGGGCGGACCTTTTTACCGGCGGCGGGGAAACTCTTCTCCCCCGGCCAGATTTTCGATCGGGCTGGGTGACCACTCCTATCACCTGGAATTTTTCATCCAGCGCTTTCAGGGTAGGCAGGGAAAAGTCTGGAGACCCCATGAAAAGAATTTTTATTGGCATATCACGCATTCTAACACAGGAGCACGTTCAGGCGGAAAAATGCGCCCGTGTTCTGGGACTCATCTCGGGCTGTAAGGGTTCTCTGTTGGGAAAAACTTCAGTGAGGAAAACAGCGAGACATAAACTGATGGGCGGACAGCCGAATCCGCCGGGCTGGTTATTCCCGGGAGGGGGCGCTGACCGCTTCTGGCGAAAGGCGTCAAGGCTGGTTGTCAATCGGCTGTTCTGATTTGATCACGCCCCCGTTCTTTGGCCACATAAAGCGCCCGATCAGCCAGGATAAGCAGTTCATTGATGTCGGTGCTGTGGGTGAAAAGGGTGGCAATGCCCTGGCTGACTGTGGGGGTGGGAATGGATTCGCCGAGGTGGTTGTTGATCGGCAGTTCTGCCAGGGTGGTCCTGATCCGCTCGGCTACCTGTAAAGCCTGGTCCCGGTTGGCCTTGGGCAGCGCAATGGCAAATTCTTCTCCGCCCCAGCGGCCCACCAGATCGCCTTTTTTGATATGAGACTCGATTGCCTGGACCGTCAGGCGCAGCACCTGGTCCCCCAGGATATGCCCGTAAGTATCGTTGTATTGCTTAAAATGATCGATATCCAACATGATGATGGATAAGGGTATTTCTTTTCCCAAAGAATCTTTTGCCAGATCTGTTAACCTGGAAACGAATGTCCCGTGATTGAGCACTTCGGTCAGGGAATCCAGGGCAGCTTGACGTTCTACCTCCTGGTGGTGGCGGGCATTTTCTATGCTCAGCGCCGCCTGGCGGGCCAGCTGCTCGAGCAGGGCTTGATCGTCGATATCAAATTGCCCCGGGAGATAACTGGCGACAGCGAGCAGACCGATGAACTCCGATTCGTGGAGCAGGGGGACGCCAAGCCAGGAGCGGGTGATTTCTTTCTCTCCGACCTGGAGAGGTTTTACCGGTAAAGAATCCTGTTCTTTGACCAGATCCCTGATCAGCAGCGGTTGATGATTTTGGACTATCCAGCTGGATAAACCCTGATCGGCGTCGGTCTTTTGGGGCGGGTAGCGTTTGCCCCTGTCAATCAGCATCCTCAAGTCTAACTGGTTCTGATCCGGAAGGTAAAGAGCCACAAAATAGGCATCGCTGGGCAGAACCTTAGTCAGCTGTTGATAAATCAATTCCAACAAATCATCTATTTCGATGGTTTTGCTGATCGCTTGGCCGACTTCATAGAGCACGGTCATCCGTTTGGCCTGATTTTCTAAGTTTTTGTGCAGTTTCGAGGTGTTTATCGTAGCTGCAATTTGATTGGAGATCGTGGTGAGCAGATCCATCCGGGTTTGATCAAACGGTTCTCGATCCAGGTTTCTTTCCTCTCCGATAGAAACCAGACCCAGAACCTCATTTTCCAGCAGGATGGGAAAGATGCAGACAGTTTGCACCTGCTCCCAGAACAAAGATTTTCGTTCCACAGCAGTCAACGTATCCGGTTTAGAGCTTTGATCCAAAATGAGAAATTCTTTCGATTCCACCACTTGTTTGTGTTTGGGAAGATGTTTCAGAGGATATTCACCTCCTAGTTCTTTCTTTAATCCGTCCAGGTAGCGCAGGGGATAAATGCCGTAATCCAGCAGTTTATCTTTTTTGTTGTTTAATAAAGTGATTCTGCACGTGGTGGTGGGCAGACCTTCAGTGATCTGGTGAGCATATTGAGGAAGGGATTCCAGCAGGCTGGTGTTTGGAGATACGTTCTGGTTGCTGTTCAACAGCATGGTCAGGGATTTGCTTTTCTGGGATGTCGTTTGTTCATATGCCTGAATCGTCCGGCTGATAAAAATGGTCACCAGCGCAGCTAAACTCAGGCCGATGATATCGTAGAATTGGTTGAAGAAATAAAGGGAGGAGGAATGATCCCACAACAGCGAATTGATAAGATAATTCAGACCGGCGGTGATGAGAAAAACGGGCAGCATCCATTCCCAATTTCTGAATACCCCGATAAACAGGATGATTAACATATAAAAAAGATCAACCTGCAGTCCGTACGGATGTAAGAGATAATGAAAACCAGCAGTCAGGATTATTCCCAGCGAGGTGAAAAGGTAAAAACCCTGGGGGTGTTCCTGTCTGTGAGGTATCATCCAGTGGAAAATAAAGATGGTATAACCGGCGGACAGAGTGAGCAGGCCATATAATATGTTTTGTTCTATGCCGGACACAGGTAGGAGTAAAACGACAGCCGTCAGGCAGATGATCAGGATCCAGATAAAGACCTCAATGGGTTGGAGGATCTGTTTTAAGCGGAATTTTGACAGCTGCCCTAGAAATGTTTCAGACATTTTCACTATTTCCTGATCATGAACTTCAAGGGGTCCATAATGGATAAACGATTGAATGGCAAATAACCGTTTAATTTACTGATGTTGGATTTTTTTTAAAAACACCCTGACTACCCGGGGATCGAACTCTTTCCCCGAATTTTCTTTGATGTATTGGATGGCTTGTTGTTGGGACCAGGCTTTCCGGTAGGGGCGGTCACTGCGTAAGGCATCCCAGACATCAACCACGGCGAAAATCCGGGCTGCGAGCGGGATGTTTTCTCCAGTGAGACCGGCTGGATAGCCGCTTCCGTCCCACCGCTCATGATGAGAAAGGGGAATGTCCAGGGCGGGGGTGATATATTGAATTGGTTTGAGCATCTTCTCGGCGTAAAGGGGATGTTTTCTGATTTCTTCCCATTCATCCTCGGTTAATTTCCCTGGTTTTAACAGAATTTTATCTGGAATAGCAATTTTCCCCACATCATGGAGAAGGGCCCCCCGGCGGATATGGATCATTTCTTCTGGGGGGATATTCATCTCCCGGGCGATAGCCAGGGTCAGGTTCACCACTCGTTTACTGTGTCCTTCTGTCTCGTGATCTTTCATCTCTAAAGCCCGGGCCCAACCCTGCAAGGTTGAATCGTAGGCCTGGGACAGTTCCAGGTTTGTGCTCTGTAAATCTTCAAACATTTCCGCATTATCAATAGCAATAGCTGCTTGCCCGCCTAAAGTGTCGGCGTAGTTCTTCCATTCCTGGGGGACTTGCTTTGGGGACCGGTTGAAAAGCTCCAGGACACCCCGGATTTTTCCCTTAAAATTTAAAGGTAAAGCATAATAAAAAACGAAATTTTCGTCCTGGAGGTAGCGGCTCTGGATAAATTTACCTGGTTTTTCCGTTAAATTTGATATATGCACCGGTTTGTTTTCCAGGACAGCCTGACCGGCGTACCCTTTGCCAACCAGAAGATGGGTAGATGTTAAGGCGCTGGTCTTAAAACCCCTGGATTTTTTATAGGACAGGGTTTTCGAGTCCTGATCGAGGAGCAAGATACAGGCGGCATCGACTTCTAGCTGGCTGAGGACGTGCTCCAGGATGATGTTGAGGGTGATATTGATGTCCAGACTGCTGCTGATCGTCCGGTCAATACTGCGCAGGGTTTGCAGGCGGTTGACTTGTCGCTCAACTGTCCTGTACAACCTTGCCCGCTGGATGGAGATTGCTAATTGACTGGCCAGGGTGACCAGGAAGCGTTCGTCTGCAGCTGAGTAAGCATCGGGTCTTTTGTCCTCGGTGTTAATCACCCCTAACACATTATCCTGCACTTTGATAGGCACACATAATTCTGATTTGATCCCGGGGACTATTTCCAGGAACTGCGTGCTTTCCTCGACGTCGGGAAGGTAGATTGATCCTCCGGTTTTGACCACCTGCCCGACAATACCCTTGTTGAGGGGTACTTTGACATCTACCAATTCCTGGGGGATATTCCGGTAGGAGGGGTGTACGGTTAACACCTTTTCCTGGGGGTCAAGCAGCAGCACCCCGTAAAATTCTGGGTTGAGGACCTTTCCCATGATCTCTGTTGCTTGATCTATGATCACATTTTCATCCGTTTCCACGGTGGCCGTTGTGGCTAAATTGTGCAATGAGGATGTTTCCTGCAGCTGGCGTTCGAGGATTTGTTCCCGTTTTTTTCTTTCACTGATATCCCGCAGTCCGACCAGGATGACTTCTTCCCCGCCTCCCATCAGGTGCGGGCGGGTGGTAAACTCCACCGGGAATTGTTCCCCGCTGGCCCGGAGGTGAATGGATTCGGTGGTGAATTCTTCTGCGGCTGTATAGGGGTTATCGGGAGAGGGAACCTGATCATGTTTTTCTTCCGGGACCAGATCGCGGACGGTTTTGGTGAGAAATTCTTCCCGGGAGTAACCGTATATATCACAGGCCTGCTGATTGACATCAACAATTTCGCCGATCATGTTCTGGACCAGCAGCGCATCCTGAACACCGTTAAAAATTCCCCGGTAACGCTGTTCACTGGTTTCCAGCTTCTGGACTGCTTTTTCCCGTTCGGTGATATCGATAAAGGAGGCTGCCATCTGCCCCTGGCGGCCTATCGGGCTTACAGTCAGATAACCATAACGCGTTTCTTGGTCCTGGGTAAGGTAGCGGAATTTAATTTGATCAGGTGGGGCTTGCTCTTCTTTTCCGCTGAGCTGTAGATATTCCTTAATCTGCTCGTGGTCATCCGGGTGGACAAAATCTGTCCATTTCAATTTTCCTTCGGATGCATCTTTTGAATAGCCGGTTTGTTTGCCGAATTCGCTGTTAGTTAGAGAGATGGTGTGATCAGGTTCAATGATGATTGTGGCTGTTCCCGTATTTTCAAAAATGGTCCGGTATCGTTTTTCGCTCTCTTTGAGAGCCTCCTCTGCTTTCCGGGCCTGGCGTTTTACCTGATGTTCCTCAAGGGCTTTTGTCACTGCTGGACCCAGCCGGGTCAATCGGTCTTTAATCAAATAGTCAGCAGCGCCCAATTTGATCAGCTGGACAGCCGTGTTTTCACCTACGCTGCCCGTGATCACCAGAAAAGGGATAGAAAATTTTTTCTCCGAGAGGATCTCTAAAGCCCGGGGAGCGTCAAATTGGGGCATAGAATAGTCAGAGAGGATGATGTCATAATCTGGACGCAGGATTTCCAGGTAATCGTTTTCGGTTTCTACCCGGTCCCAATCTGGTTGATAACCTTCCTTGCGGAGTTCGTGGAGCATCAGCTCTGCATCGGAGGGATTATCTTCTAAAATTAATACCTTTAAAGATTTCATATGGATGTTGTCCTAGCCTAAACCGGGGAAACTTAAGAAAATTCGGGGTGGTTTTGAGGCTTTTTGATCTTGTTCAGGCAGCCTGTTGATTTACCTTCAGCCAGTAAGACCCAACCTGTTGAACGGTTTTTGAAAATTGATTAAAATCAACCGGTTTGGTGATAAAACTGTTAGCTCCCAGGGCGTAACTTTGGCGGATATCTTGTTCCTGGTCTGAGGAAGAAAAGACCACCACAGGAATATTCCTGGTTTGGGGATGGGCCTTGATCTTTTCCAGGACTTCCAGCCCGTTGACCTTGGGCAATTTAAGGTCAAGCAAAATCAACCGGGGTGGGTTAGGCTCCTGCAATCCCTGATAATTTCCCTTTCCAAAGAGGAAATCAAGGGCTTCTGCCCCATCTCGGATCACTTTGATGTTCTCGGCTAGCTCTTTTTGGCTCAAGGCATGTAAAGTCAACTCTTCATCTGAGGGATTATCCTCTACGAGGAGGATATCAGGTGGTAAATTGTTTTCCATCGTTTGTTTGCGGATGAACGGGTATTGGTTCTAACTAAAGTATCTGTGATTTTCTGTTTGATTGCTGTTGCGACATAAGAATTATACTTGATAATGGTCAAATCAGGTGTTTACCCGGGTTCCGGCGATGGACCCAGGGTGAAATAGAACGCTGCTCCTTGATTTACTTTTCCGTCTGCCCATATCTTTCCCCCGTGGCGGTGGATCAAACGCTGCACAATCGCCAGTCCCACCCCGGTGCCCTCGTAATCCTGAGATTTATGCAGCCTTTGAAAAATTCCAAAGAGCTTGTCGGTATATGCCATATCAAAACCCACACCGTTATCCTTCACGAAGTACACGCGCTCATCACCCTCCAGGAAGGAACTGATTTCAATCTTTGTCTGGGGCTGATTTTTGGTGTATTTCAGGGCGTTGTCTATCAAGTTAACATAGATTTGCTTCAAGAACCCGGCGTCTGCCTGGCAGGGGGGTAATGTGTCTAGAATGATCTCCATTTTTCTGTCCGGATAATCTCTTCTCAGGGAGTCAATCACACCTTCAACCAGATCCCGGGTGTTTATCTGCTCGATATTTAAGGCTTGCTGCCCCAGACGGGAGAGAGAGAGCAAATCTTTGATAAGGATGTCCATCTGATTAGCATTTTCCTGGATCAGGTCCAGATAGCGGAACGCTTCGTCAGGTATCTGGGGTTTAAACTCACTCATCAGGATCCGGGAAAAACCATTAATCGCCCGCAGCGGTGCCCGGAGGTCATGGGAAACAGAATAGGTGAAGGATTCCAGTTCTTGATTGGCCAGCTGCAGCCGGGTGGTGGTATCTTCTAATTTGCGGTTAGTTACCTGAAGATCTTCCAACAGGTTGGTTAAAGCCTTGTTCAGCGTTTCTACTTCTGTTATCCGGATTTCTAATTCTCCGGTCCGTTGATCGACCAGGTCTTCCAATTCTTCTTGATAAGATTTCAGCTCCTGTTCAGCCCGGAGTCTTTCAGTGATGTCATTTCCCGAGGAAAGGATGCCCGTGATCTGTCCTTTTTCGTCTTTCAGCAGTACGTTGTTCCAATCGATGATTTTTTCAGTGCCGTCTTTGGTGATCACTTGATTTTGATGATTCTCAACTACAGGTGACCGCCCTTCGATCATCTCCTTGAATACCTCTCGAACTTTTTGCTGGTTTGCGGGCGGAATACAGATTTCAAACCAATCTTTTCCGAGCAGATCCTCCTCACGATGTCCGAGCAGCTGACTGCCAAAGTCGTTAATCAAAATAATCGTTCCTTTTTGGTTAAGGGCAACGATCATCACTTTGGCGATGTCCAAAAAATTCTGAGCCCGATTCCGTTCCTTGAGCAGGGCTTCTGCAATCCCTTTCCTTTCTGTGATGTCGGTGGTAAATCCCTGAATGGTAAATGATCCATCAGGAGATCTGTGATTGATCCGGGCATTCATGGATAGCCAGATCAGCTCGCCGTTTTTCTTCTCTGCCTGGTAGGCAAAATCTTTCACCTGTTGGTTCTTTTTTAGTTCCTGGAGAAAGGTCTTTCTCCGTTCCGGATTATGATAGAGTTCAGTCCCCAGGTCATTATAGGCATTGAGTGCCTCCTCTTTGGTCTGGTAACCCAGGATTTCAGCCATTTGCGTGTTGACTTCCAGGACTTTGCCGTCAGATGTGGTTCGAAAAATTCCTACAGGAGCCTGTTCGACAAGTTTGCGGTAGCTTTCTTCGCTGTCCAGGAGAGCGGATTCTCTCTCTAAATTTTCGCTGATATCTTTGATGATCCCGATGAATCCGGTAAGTTCTCCCTGATTATTCCTCAGATAGGAGACAGTGGTTTCCCCGGGAAAGGTTTCCCCATTTTTCTTCCGGTAAACTGTGATCGTAGAAATATCGGGATCGGTAACTTGGGGGGTTAATTTTTCTCCCAGGGATTGATACTGCTCCGGTTGATGGTAGATAACATGGGTCTTTTGGCCCTGAAGTTCTTCCAGGGAGTAGCCGAACAATTCGCTGAAAGCAGGGTTCCAGTCAATGATTTCCCGCTGGGTATTGGCCACCAGGATAGGATCCCTGATGCTTTTAAATAAGGACAGATATTTCTCTTTTGAATTCCGGAGCTGGTGTTCTTTCCGGATGAGTTTCCTGGTGTGAAAGTTAATACTCAGCCAGAGCAGCAGACCGGTGGTCCCGACATAGAAAAATCCTTTGATCGTTTGTAGTCTGGTTAAAGCCTGAGGATCGGTCACCGCCAGGATCAGGATCCTGTCCGAAAGCCGGATCCATAATCCGCCAAGGATCAGATAACCGGCGGTGATCAGGAGGGGAGTCCAGGAGATGGCGTTTCGATTCTTTATTTTCTTCCTCAGCTGGTTCCAGGTTGATTGGCTTTTGGTGCCCATAGAAATTTAATTATCCTTAATTTCTGAGAAGTTTATAGGATCATCCCCCAGAGGATCATCGACAGCTGGATCAAGTCCCGCTTCCTGCAGCTGGTTTTGGAGGACTTTGATAATTTTCTTTAGTTCTGCCATCCTCACTTCTCTCCCGGCCATGAGGTTAACTATTTTTTGCAGCTCAGAGGTGCGTTCCTGGACGCGCTGTTCTAACTCCTCAGCATATTGCTGGATTTGTTCGTAAAGCCGGGCGTTCTCGATAGCCTGGGCTGCCTGGGCTGCAAAGGGTTTGGCCAACTCAGCGTCCGAATATCCGTAAGCGTGAGCCTGGTAGCTGTCAAAAGTAATGTGGCCGATTAAATTCCCTTTGATTAACAAGGGCACACCCATCCATCCCCGGACATCACCGGTGTTTTCCCAACCCTGGAACCGGGGGTCTTTACTGGCGTCGTCAATGATGATCGTTTGTTTGGTTTCTTTGATCTCCTGAAAAAGAGGACTGTCGAGGGGGTAAGTTTTTCCTATGATATCTTCGTCAATTCCCCGGGAGGTGACAATTCTTAAGTGTTCTCCTTCTACCAGAAAAATTGTGGCGCTGGAGTAGGGTATGGTCTCGATAATGTTTTCCATAATCAGGTCCAGAACCTCGTTCAACGATAGTGTTGAGGTGAGCGCGGTGGAAACTTTCTGCATGCTTTTTAGTTTCCTGATGTGTTCCTTGATCTCAAGTTCTGCCTGGATGCGGTCTGAGATGTCCTGGTGGGTGCCTGCCATCCGCAGGGGTTTTCCATCCTCCGCCCATTCGACAACCCGGCCCTGGGCCAAACCCCAGACCCAGTGTCCTTGTTTATGTTTCATGCGCATTTCCAGGGAATATTGTTCTAGGTCCCGGGCAAAATGCCGGGAGATTAATTCATAAAACTTTTCTAAGTCATCAGGATGGATTAATTCCTCCCAGGATTCAATGGAAAGTGGGGAGATTTCTTCTTTGGTGTGACCAATGATATCCGCCCAGCGGTCGTCGATGACTATTTCGCCGTTGGGGATGTCCCAATCCCACAGCCCGACATTCGTACCTTTGATAGCCAGGTCCAGGCGCTCTCGATAGGTTTCCAGGGCGCTTTGGTCTTTAAGTTCTTCCGTGATATCCCGGATGGTTCCTTGGAGAGCGATCACACTTCCGGATTCATCTCTCACTGCTGCCGAGGTGAATAATGTGTTGATCACAGAGCCGTCTTTCTTTCTCAAAGCCACAGGATACTCTTTGAGGAAATCCTTTTCTTCAATTTTCTGGATGTGGTTCCAGCGGTCATCAGGATCTGCATAGAATTCGATCACCGGGGTGTTGAGGAATTCTTCCCTGTCTTGATAGTCAAACAACTGCAGGGTGGCGTCATTGACATCAATCCATTCGCCGTCCTTCGAGGTGATAAATACGCTGTCCTTGGAGGTTTTGAAAAACCTTTGATATTTGTCTGCGCTTTCCTGGAGCGACCGGGTCTTTTTCCTGATGATGTATCTCATACTTCCCGCTGCTGCCAGGAGGATGAGAACTGTGCCTCCGCTGGCGATCAAACTCCATTTCAACCAGCTCGGGATCACAGAGGTTGAGGATGGGTTAATCATCCGGTCAAAGGATTGATAATAGAACGAATCAGGGTCTGATTTCAGGCTAATCAGGTGTTGATCAATGGTTGGCAGCAGCGCATTTTGAGCATCCCGGGAAGCGATAAACACAATCTCCAGGGGATTGAACATAATTCCGGTCGATCTGACCTGATACTTGGCAGCGTTTTCTTGAGCAAAAAGCTGATCGACAACGCCTGCGGCTGCCCGTCCGGACGCGATCGCCTGCAGGACCTCAGAATAATCGTTCACCAGGATCTGGTTGCCCTGGATATTGTGAGTCTGGAGCATTTCCCAGAAGGCTTTGGTGTGATCTCCGCCGCGGACCAGGGCGATAGGTTCGCCCTGAAGATCACTGACCTGTTTGATTCTTGAGCCTTTGGAGGTAAAAACCTGCCCTGAAATTTGGATTAAGGCTTCCTGGCTGGTAGCAAAACGGGCAGGGTCGATATCCTGTTCCCGGACCGCGCTGACCAGATCCAGATCTCCTTTTTCTAAGGAGCTCAGGCATTCCTCGTACGTACACTGCTGATAGGTTAGGTTCCAGCCTTCCTTTTCCGCGATGTGATCCAGGATATCAACGGCAAACCCTTGAGGTGTTCCCTCAGCGTAAATTTGTTGCAGCGGAGGATAGAAATAAACCCCAACCCGGACGGGAGGCGCTGTCTGGGCGCTTACCCCTCCGGGCAGGGCGATCAGAAGCAGGAGAATGATGATCAAAGGCGCTTGGAAGTATTTCATAATGTAGATATTCTGGTCACGTGGACGGGAAAATGATAGAAAAACACTTGGGCTGCAGGAAACCAAGGGTGAGGTAAACAAATTTTATCATATCCTGGGGTTTCCATCGGGATGGAGAGCAGTTAGGGAGTTTACAAAAAATTTAAGACTCCGGCTTGCCAGCCTCTTTATTGGGGGAAAACTACCTGACAGCGGAGGGCGGCCGGAAAAACAGCCGGGGATTGTTGACAAAATGAAGAACTGTACTATAAATAGTAATAATCAATTTGACAACATTGTTGGGGAGGACTCTGGCTCAATCTCAAGATAGTTGAGCAAGGGGAAAAGGAGAAAACCATGGTTCCTCTGGATAAAATTGAAGGGATTGGTAAAATTTCTGCGCAGAAGTTGAGCTGGGCGGGCATAGAAAGCGCTGAAGCCCTGCTGGAAAGGGGGGCAACCCGCCGGGGAAGGCAGGTTATTGCCGGGGAGACCGGTTTAAGCGGAAAACGGATCCTGGAATGGGTAAATCATGTCGATTTATTCCGCATCAAGGGGGTGGGGGAGGAATATGCAGATCTGTTAGAGGCGGCCGGGGTTGACAGCGTGGTGGAGCTCGCCCACCGCAACCCCAAAAGCCTGGCAAAGCGAATTGAGGAAATTAATCAGAAGAAAAAATTAGTCAGGCGTCAACCTTCGCTGAAAGTGGTCACCCGCTGGGTAAAAGAAGCCCAGAAACTTCCCCGGGTGGTTGAGTATTAAGCCTGGGTTGGATCGAAAAAGAAAACGAGGAAAATAAAAAAATACGGCATTTGCCGTATTTTTTTTTATCACACATCGAGTAGGGCGGGTGGGACTCGAACCCACATGGTGTGAACCGGGGGATTTTAAGTCCCCTGCGTCTGCCAGTTCCGCCACCGCCCCAAGCGAGGTGACGTCCTTAATTTTACACACCTTGGAGATTTGGTCAAGGGATGCTGGGGGAGAGCAGACGGGGCGGCTTTCCAGCTAGAAAAGTATATTTGCCAGCCGGGGTCGGTATTCCCTGGTGAGCTGATTGTCATCCCCCAGCAGCTCAAACAGCCCCAGGACAATTTCTTTCACCTGGCCGTCTTTATAGGTTTTGTTTTCCCGGAGGACATCCAGCAGCCCATCCAGGGCGGCAGGGTGGTTCCCCAGAACAACTAAGCGCAGCGCCCGGCGGTAGATCGCGTCCTGTTTATCAGCCCCGGAGGGCGGCTCCTGGTCGATCTCCATTAATGCCCGAACCAGGGGCTTCAGCTTTTCAACACTCCTGTATTCCAGGCTGGGAGGGAATCTGGTGAGCAGCCTTTGGGCATGCTCCGGTTGTCCCTGGAATAGATAAGCTTTGATCAAGATTAACGTGGTCCGGGGGTGCCCGGGAAGAGTTTCCAGGATTTCCTGGCAGGTTTCAATCACCCGGTCATACTTCTTAGCGGCAAATAAGCTCTGCGCCTTTTCAACTAACAGGCTTTCCGGACCGGGAATCATCTTCTGGATAAAATCTATAATCTGGGTGGTGGTTTTTGATCCATCTAATTTCCCCACCAATCTTCCATCCTGAAATATCCGCTGAGCGGGAACGGTCTGGACCTGATAGCGTTTGGTAAGTTCGATATTTTCATCGACGTTTGCTTTGGCCAACCGGAAGTGCCCGTGATTCCTGCGGGCTTCTTGTTCCAGGACCACGCTCATCCGCTGGCAGGGATCGCACCATTCTGCCCAGAATTCGACCAGGACAGGTACATTCTGCGAATAGGCGATAACCTGATAATCAAAATTTGATTCGTTAACTTCAATGATATCTGGGGTAGTCATAAAATTTACATTTCCGGAGCTGATCCGCCAGGCTGTTCAATTTTGATCACGCTGCCGTGGTGGTCAATAATTATCTTGAAACCGGTCATTCCCATATAGGTCCGGCTTTCTTCCGGGATGCCGGTTTCCAGCACTTGTTCGAACTGCTGATCGATGTTTTTTAACTGTTCGGTGAGCATAGCCCGGGAAAAGATATCGTCCTGACCGAGCATTTTGGCCGCTTGCTCGCTGAGGTATTCTTCATGCCCCTGAATCGATTCCCGCAGTGCTTCCAAAACCTGTTTATCTACCTTTTCCGAGGGGATATGCCGCTTAAACCCGTCATCATCGACCACGTAACAGGGGTCATCACCTACATAGGTGGTTTCCACTGCCCGGTCATATTCGTCGACAACTAACCCTGGAAAGAGGGCTTTTCTAGTCATAGTTGATCACCAAAGCTTTCTCAACCTACTGCCCAGCGATCCACTCTGGTTCGGGGGTGATTTCTTTTTCCGGTTTTTTTCCGGGGTCTTCCAGCCCGGTGCTTTCCACGGTGTTTAAAATCCGGATGTTCATGTCAGATTCAACAGTCATCTGACAGGATAACCGGAATCCTTTCTCACCTTTGTCCTGCCATTTATCACGTTCTGCCCGGGTCATCCGGGATGGTTCGCCGTCCAGAAATTCAACCCGGCAGGTTGTGCATTTTGCGTAACCTCCGCAGCGGTGAAGGATGTTTACCCCGGCGGTTTCGATGGCGTTTACCAGGCGGGTACCGGTCTGGACTTCAAAGGTTCCCTCTCCTTCAATGGTGAGTTTGGGCATCGTCCCTCCTTAAAATAACAGAATTGTTAGAGCTATTTTATGATTAATTTTGCTTTCCATCAATAGCAGCCAGCAAAACTGCTGCCGCCAACCCCAGCCGGGGATCCAGAACCTGTTGATCGTCGAGAGAAAAATCAATCACCAGTTCATATCGCAGCAGGTGAAATTTTTGCCTGAATTCGGCAGCTGGTTTCCCTGCGATGTCTACTGAATAGGATTGCGGGAGCAGGGAACCTAACAACAGCCTGCGCAGCAGAGCTTTTCCCAGCTGATCCTCTTCGATTTTCCCCAAAATTTCCCGGGAAGGAGTCAGCAGCTGCCAGTGATCCCTGACCAGGGAGGAAAACCCCTTCCTGCGTAAAAAACCCACGGAAGCCCCGGAGGAAGCATCGATCACTTGATAAGAAGCGGCAAAATCGATTACCTGTTGGGCTTTAATCACCAGCAGTTCCCGGGACATCGCTTCATCCTGATAAATCCTGATGTCTTCCCGGAGTTTAAACATTTTTTGTTTACTGTACATCACCAGATTCCCCTCCGGGTTGAAAATGCGATACTGATTAGCGATGGAGAGCATCTTTCTTTGCAGGGTATAAGTTTTACGGGTAAATGCCTGGTGCATGTCCGACTTTCCTTTCAGGTAAACTGGTTTAGGGGGATTCGAAGTTCAGGGACGGGGAATTACATCGACAATAGTGCCGGTTTTGTCATAGGTTGATTGTTCGCCGGCGGGAACCTGGGGCAGCGACCAACGGTACAGCCATTGGGATGCCCGGGAGGGAAGGTTGATACAACCGTGGCTGCGGGCCTTGCCAAAATCATTATGCCAGTAGGTTCCGTGCAGGGCGATTCCGCTTTCTGTTATGTAGCTTATCCAGGGTACTCCCGGCAGGTCGTACCCGTTGTAAGCCAGGTTTCCGGCTGCCATATGCCGGGATGGTCGTTTATAGTTGGTCAAATGCCGTCCGGGCGGTGTGATATATTTGCCCGTACTGAAGTCAGCTCCGGTAGCGGCTTTGACCATAAAAACAGGTTCATTCCACTCATAAGCAATGACAACCTGTAAATCAGTCCGGACCTCGATCCTTTTGGCATAGTGGGGGACATGGGGTGAAATCAAGCTTAATTCCTCCGGGGGGAGCACCCGCAGATGGGCAGCGGGAACATAGTAATCCAGATCCCATTTATCCTCCAGGATATGGTAATAAGGGGTTCCGTCCTGGGCAAGGACTAATCCGGCGATCCAATGGGTAGTTTCATAATAAAATCGGTAAGCTACGTGATAGCTGGCTCCCGGGGTCCAGAGGGCATCAGTGTAGGGAACGGTGACTTCTGCCAGGGCACCACCGGCGGGGATAGCAGAAATGACCGGGTTGGTCTGGGTACGGACCGGCTGCACGCCGCCGGAATGTACGTAGCCTTCTCGACCAATTCGATACCAGACCCGGTTGTATTCTGGCTCAGTCCCGCCAATTCTCACCTGGGCAATAGGTAAAACGGTGTCTTTCCAATACAGCCGGAGTCTTTTACTTTCAAAGGACGGCTTCTGAAAAAGGCCGATATTCTCGTAAATCACCCGTCCTTGCTGACCGGAAAACAGCTTGCTTAACGGGCTGAGGCCGGGGCTGGATAATCCCAACAGGCCCAACCCACTGAGTTTCAGGAAACCTTTTCTGGTCAGCTGTTTGTTTTTTGACATCATATCAGTAATGAATATTGACGATGGTTCCCACACTTGCCCAGTTGAACAGCCATCCAGATTCATCAGTGCGCATATTGACGCAGCCGTGGCTCATGGGAGTCCCGAAATTATTGTGCCAGTAAGTACCGTGAATGCCGTACCCCTTATAAAAGTACATGGTATAAGGCACGTTAGGTAAATAATATCCCGGGCCGCTCATGTGAGCATAACGGTATTTGACATAAATGCGGTAAGTTCCAGTAACTGTGGGGGTCACCCAGGTGCCGGTTGAAACGACAAATTTCCTGACTATTTTGTTTCCCTCATAGGCGTACAACCTCTGTTTGCTCAGATCGAGATCAATCCAGCGTTGGTTGGCCGAAATATCCGTGGGGAATCGGTATTTTTGATTGACTGGCGGTTTTTTGGTCTTGGTTGGCTGGGGAGTGGGCGTGGGGGTAAAAGTGGGTGTTGGCGACGGGGTGGATGTCGCTGTCGGTGTGAGGGTTGGTGTATATGTCAGGGTGGCTTTAACCAGGTTATCCTGGGTATCAGCAGTGGGTTGGGGCGTTAACTGCAGGGAGGGAAAGGCAAAGGAAAAATCAGGAGTCCACAGCCAACCGAGGGTGACCATTAACAGGACGAATACGGTCACAAACCAGGGGAGAACGGCGGGTTTGCTGGCAACCATCTGATCCCGGGAAAAGGAGAGGGAAAGCGGATCCCTCCGGGGCCGAGCAGCAGCGTCTAATTTCCGTAATCTGTCCGCAGCCCAGCGCATCCCCCGCCGGGCAGCCTGACTTTGCGGGTTAATTTCCAGGGCCTTTCTCAAGTAGACGATGCTTGCCTGGGGAGATGACAGGGAAGCCAGAAACAGCCAGGGCTGCTCCTGGTCCGGGGCAAGTTTGACCGCTTTCCAGGCCAAACGCCGGGCTTTTTGTACCTGGCCTTTTTCCATGGCCTCTTTGGTTTGATTCAGCACCTGTTGGGTGCTGACAGGATCTTGATCTTGGGTCATGGGTCACTCGGGATTTATTTCTTCCCTGTACAGATAACATAAAATACCCTGGGTAATTCCGCGGGCAACTTTCTCCGGGTGTTGGGTGAGCAGTTCTCGATCCTGATTCATGAAACCGGTTTCCAGGATCACGGCCGGCGTTTCCGGAGAGATCTCACTAAAGGCATGATAAGAAGTCATATCCTGGGTAAGTCTGGTATCTTCTCGTAATCCGGTGGCAGAAGCGTAGCGGTTTTTTAAACAGGCCATCAATCGCGCGGCCTGTTCCGGGCGTTTGTTTTCTACGGTCTCTGCTACTTTGAAGCCGGTACCAAGCTCGGGGATATATTCGCAGGTATCGGCATGAATGGATATTAGAGCGTCTGACTGATAATTTTCCAGCGTGTCGTCAAACTCTTTGAGCAAATCTACCTGAATCCCTTCCATCAGCAAATATTGCCTGGATAAGTCAGCAACTGTGTAATTGATGTCTACTTCCCGGTGGCCGCCCAGGCTGTCGGGACAGATGGCACCTACGTCATGACCCCAGTGCCCCACAACAAGCCCAACGTGAAACTCTTCCTGGGGGGCGTTAGCATCTTCAGAAGGATCAGCGGTTAAATTATCGCCCTGGAAAAGGGCCAGATTGGATTCGATTCCAGTCGCCGGCCAGGCGGTAAAAAGGGTGGCGGTAAGCACAGCAACCATTAAGACAGTGAGAAGTCCTTTGACTGTCTTGAGAAAAAGGTTGCTTGGTGCCGAGGTTTTAGAGGATTCCGCTTGTGATTTCATTCGGATATAATAGTCTCAGTAAAAATCGGAAAAAGGAATTTTATCAGCCTTATTTTACCCTATGATAGGCTCGACAGCCCCAGGAAGTGTTCCAATCGAAGGTGTTTTCTAAGCCTAAATTAAGGAAAAATAACCGGTTTACCTCGGATTTTGATTAAATTTCAGGCTCTACCCGATTAAAGGTGCAAGAAAATGACCATACTTCTAAGCGAGGATGACCAAAAGCAGCTGTTAGAATTGGCCAGAGAGGCCCTGAACTGCAAGACACGGGGAGAGAACATCCCTCAACCCGACCTGGCTGATTATTCTCCTGCTGTTCGGGAAAAAAGGGCTTGTTTTGTGACTTTGAAAAAGGGATCCAAACTGCGGGGGTGTGTGGGTTGTTTAGAAGCCAGGCAGCCTCTGGTTTATGAAGTTAGGGATCGGGCTGTAGCGGCGGGTTATCAGGATTTTCGCTTTCCCCCGGTGCAGGCGGAAGAACTTCCCCAGATTACGATCGAGATCTCTTACTTAAGCCCTCCAGAACCATTGGTTTATCAAAACCCTGAAGAACTGGTAGAAAAACTTAATCCCGGGGTGGATGGCGTGGTTCTTGCTCGGGGAAACCGGAAAGCGACCTTCTTACCGCAGGTTTGGGAGCAGCTTCCCGCCCCCGAACAGTTCTTAAGCCGTTTATGTTTGAAAATGGGGGAGCAGCCGCAGGCCTGGCAGGAGAAACATTTTATTGTTAAAACATACCAGGTGGAAAAATTCAGGGAACCGGACTGAGCTGCGGGGACGGCTGGAATCTGGATCTACCCGGGGATTTAATCCTCCAGTTTCTGGCAGGCACCTGCTTTCAGGGATCCCGATGATTGGTCGAGATTATTGGTTGAAGATAGATTTCTTCCCCGGTTAAACCGGGAAACTGTGCTAGAATAACCTCAGATTTGATTGTCACAGAAAGGCTGAATAAATCCCTTTGCCGCCGTCTAAAAAGGCCCTATGAAGCCCTATGACTGAAAATAATTCTGAATCTAAGCCAAAGCCTCATGAACGCTTCAAAGAACTGCTGGAAAAGGCCAAGAGTGAAGAAGACCGGGCTGAAATCCTGGCGGAAATGTACTTAAAAGGAGATTATCCACCTTTTTTAAAGCCTGATGATGATCAGAGTGTGATCAGGGAAGAAGGTTCCAAACTGTCGGAAGGCGCTGAAGAGAGCAGAAGTCTCCGGGAAGAACCAACAACAAGTACCGGGGAAGAGCAATCAGCTCAGGATGAGGGTGTAGGTGAAGTAACTCCTCCTTACCAGGAAACGGTGTTACTGGGCGATGAATCTGCTGATGCAGAGACTGCGCTTGAGATTGATCCCGGAGCAAAAGACACAGAGCAGTTCCCGGCTGAACAACAAGAGAAGGAAAACCCGCTAAAAGATCCTTTTGCGGATACTCCACCTCCCGCTCTGGGAGAAACACCCCGGACACCTCCCCCTGCGATGGATTCCAGGGGTATGCCCTTGCCCCGGCGGGTCGAGGGGAGCGCTGCTCGGGAAACTGTTTCTCCTCAAGTAACGAAAAATCGGTCAGCCCTTCCCGCTTCCCGGCGGTATTCTCAACCGCACCGTTCCTCCTCCCAACCCCGTAAGGCTGGTTGGTTTGCAAGGGTCAAGAGCTGGTGGAAGAATTCCGGACCCCCCAGCTGGGATTGGAGCGGCAGGTTTGGTTGTTTGTTGAAGATGGGGGTGATTGGTTTATTTATCGGGGTGATCCTGGCCATAATTACCGCTTCTCTGGGGATTTACCACTATCAGAAGATCGCCAGAACCCTGCCTGATGTGGAAGACCTCAGAGAGCAGGCTGCCCAATTTGAGACCACGCGGATCCTGGACAGGGAAGGGAATGAGTTGTATGAAATTCTGGATCCCAATGCCGGCCGCAGAACCTACGTTCCCCTGGAGGAGATTTCTCCTTATCTGGTGGCAGCGACGATTGCTACTGAAGACGCAAATTTTTACAGCCACCCCGGGTACGATGTCTTCGCTATAGCCAGGGCTTTTTATCAGAACCTGGTCAGTGATGAAATCGTTTCCGGAGCTTCGACGATCACCCAGCAGTTGACCCGGATGCTGTTATTATCACCGGAGGAACGTGCCCGCAGAACCTATGCCAGAAAGATCAGAGAGGCGATCCTGTCCGCAGAGATCACCCGACGCTACAGCAAGGATGAAATTCTAGAACTCTACCTCAATGAGATCAATTTCGGGAACCTGGCTTACGGGGTAGAGGCGGCAGCGGAAACCTATTTTAAGACTTCTGCCAAAAACCTCACGCTGGGCCAGGCTTCGTTCCTGGCTGGTATTCCCCAGCTGCCGGCGGTTTATGACATTTACAACAACCGGGACGTCACCTTGAGCAGACATGAAAGCGTGCTGGTCCTGATGTACCAGGTCAGCAAAGAGCAGGGGTGTATTTATGTCAGCAATAATCAGCAGCGAATCTGCATCGGTCCCGGAGAGGCTACAGCAGCAGCCGAGGAAATTCGCCAGTATGAATTTACTGCACCTTACGGCGATATTCGCTTTCCGCACTGGGTAACATATATCCGGTCTTTGCTTGAAGAACGCTACGACCCGCAGACCATTTACCGGTCCGGGTTTACTGTTTACACAACGCTCGATCCCGGATTGCAGCAGGCCGGCCAGGATATAGTTCGTCAGCAGGTAGATGCCCTGAAGGGGAAAAGGGTGTCCAATGGAGCACTGATTGCGGTTCGACCTTCAACCGGTGAGATCCTGGCGATGGTAGGGTCCGCTGATTTTAACAACGAGGATATCCAGGGTGAGATTAATATGTCCGTGAGCCCCCGGCAGCCGGGGTCGGCTATTAAACCATTAACTTATCTGGCAGCTTTTGAAAAAGGTTGGACGCCGGCGACGTTGATCTGGGATGTCCCTTCCGAGTTTCCCCCTTCTGGAGACCCCAATGATCCCCGTCCTCCCTATAAACCTGTAAATTATGATGAACGATTTCACGGACCGGTCCGCCTGCGCTCGGCCCTGGCCAATTCGTATAATGTGCCAGCGGTGAAAACCCTCGATTTTGTGGGCATTTACGATAATCCGGATACTCAAACCGAGGAAGGATTGATTCCTATGGCAGAGCGCTTGGGGATCACCACCCTGACCAGAGATGATTACGGTCTGAGTTTGACCCTGGGTGGAGGGGATGTGACCTTGCTCGAACTTACCGGTGCTTTTGCGACCATGGCTAACGGGGGCAGGCGCGTCCCACCGGCAGCTATCACCAGAATCGAGGATTTTCAGGGCAATGTGGTTTTCGATTATCAAACCCCCTCCGGCGAGCAGGTGCTCAGGCCGGAACATGCCTTCTTGATTTCCTCTATCCTGTCGGACAACCGGGCGCGAACGCCGGCATTTGGTCCCAATTCTCTGCTCAACTTACCGTTCCAGGCGGCGGCGAAAACCGGCACAACCAACGATTTCCGGGATAACTGGACTGTGGGCTATACACCGGACCTGGCCGTTGGGGTCTGGGTGGGCAACGCTGATTACACCCCGATGATTGACACCAGCGGGTTAACCGGGGCGGCTCCGATCTGGAATCAATTTATGAAAACGGGGATCCAGCAGCTGACCGGCGGCAATCCCTCTTCCTTTGTCAGACCGGCGGGGGTGATTGAACGGGTGATCTGTTCGGTATCGGGGACGGTGCCTTCTCAGTGGTGTCCCGATCAACAAAGTGAATATTTCGCTGCCGATCAACCCCCGCAGCCCGAGGAAGAAGACCTCTGGCAGGAAGCCACCCTTGACACCTGGACCAATATGCTGGCTTCGCCGGAATGTTCGGAATTTACCAAAACTGAAATGGCGATCAAGTTGGATGACCCCTGGGCGATCAAGTGGCTGCGGGAAACCAATCAGGGACAGATGTGGGCGAAAAATCACGGTTGGAAAAAATGGCCCTATATTATCCGGGAGGATGAGATCTGTGAAAAGGATGATCCCCGGCCGATCCTGGAAATTGCTTCACCCCGCCAGGATGATGTGATTGATTCATCACCATTAAAAATCTTTGCCCGGCTGGATGCCACGGGTAAGTATAAAAGAGCGAGTCTGGAATTCGGACAGGGCTCTGATCCTGGCGATTGGGAAGTGCTGGAAAGGTTTGATTCCCCGATCACGGAGACGTCTGAGGTTTATTCCTGGGATGTCAGTGAGCTTTCTGCCGGGGTGTATTCTTTGAAGTTCCGGCTGGAAAGTACGCTTGGCGGCTATGCAGAAAAGATCATCCAGATAGATCTCCAGGTGCCTACGCCCACCCCGACCCCCACTTCCACGCCTACTTTAACCCTGACTCCGACGCCGACGGAAACCCCGACGCCGACACCGACAAACACCTCAACCTCAACCGCTGTTCCCCCGACGGCAACTTTGACCCCCAGTCTGACCCCGACACCCAGCCCGACACCCAGCCCGACACCCAGTCTGACCCCGGAACCCAGCCCGACACCTTAGAAAGAAAGGATCCCCGGGTATCTGGAAGATTTTCTTGGAAAATCAGGGTCGGAGGGTCAAAGGGGCAGAGATTCAGATCAGGGGAAGTTGGGGGGCGTCATAGGTCAGGGGATCAAGGTTGAATCTTTCCGGGAAGTTTTCCGGCGTGAGGCTTCCTTCCTCTGCCAGGCGGCGCAGGTGGCGGAATTTCAGGAAGCTCCAGGAATCTGCGATCAGGTCAGCCAGCGGGGGATTATGTTTAAGTTTGTGAGCGACCAGTTTTGCCCTGCTCCCGGGAAGGACGATCCAGGGGTGGGGAGGCTGCTCGGTGTGTCTGGTGATGATTTTGTTCAATAGGGCGGATGCGGAGATAAAAAAAGTGGCTTGGGTTTCACCCCCCGCAGTCCAAGTGTAGACCAGCACCTGTCCTATGGGGGGTAATTGTTTGGTCTGAAAGTTTAATTCTTCTCCTATTTTTTGCAGGTGCCCGGCGATCTCTTTCAGGTCGTGAACCCGGTTTTCAGGTTGATCGCCTGTTTTCAACGTCCATTTTGTTTCCCCGATGTCCAGGGGTTCTGCATAGGATTCCAAACATACCGAAATCAGATCCGCTGGCGGGGTGAGCAGCCCGGGGAAGGCAGCAAAAAGCTGGTCCTCCAGCTGCTTCCGGAGGGAGGATTGATCTTGACCAACCAGCAGTTGAACGAGCTCGATTTCAACCTGGTCGGAAAGGGGGCTGACCCCCGGATTTAGCTCCTGGTGCCACCAGGTATCCGGTTCTGAATAATAAAGGAATCCCTGCCTGTAGGCATAGGTTTCGTCCAGCTCTTGACTTATCTGCTGATAAATCTTATCAACTGGTGTTTTTGACCCGGGGGGAATTAAGCCGCTGTCAGCTAACGCTGAAAGCCCGGCGGCGTATAAAGTCAGGGTGTGGCAGGGTTCTCCGGCATCCTTCAACAGCTGATATCCTGCATCTAACAGTTTTGTTTTCCGGGTTATAGCCCTGGGCGGCTGGTCTTCGTGTGGAGCTTGCCGCCAGCTGAGCTGAGCTTGGGCTGGTCGGGAATTGAGGGCCAGACCCTGAAGGGAAATTCCCGCAGATTGGGCTGCAGTTAGAGTGGCTGATAAAAAGGAAGGGTTTAAGCCGGACAGGGTGCCAAACCAGGTGGTGTCGACATCCACGAGGCCGCTCAGGCTGGAAAGGTTGCCCTCCACAGCTCTCGCGTACCAGGTCCAATCCATATCGCTCAGGGTGAGGATATTCCGGAGGGCAGCGGCTGATTCTTGACCCCAGAGCCAACCGGACCAGAGAGCGGAGAGCGACCAGAACACGGGATTCGGATGGGGAGGGGCCACGACAATCAGAGAAATAGGCTGGCTTATTGATTCCTTGATCAGATCTCGGGAGCGGCCGGGAAAGAGGGTGATGCCGCCGTCCCGGGGAGGGAGGTCCGGCCAGTTCTGCACAGAGACAGGGGTATGCTCCCCGGGCCAGGAATTGACACCTTCTTCAAACACATACCAGACGTTATTTTCCCGGTATTGTCCCGGGGGCTTAAGTTCGGTGAGAAGTGGGGTTTTGGAATCAGCGGGCAGGAGGGCATGACAGTGGGCGAAGGCATTCAGCAGCAAGGCAGCCAGGTGCCTTTTCATGGTCTCTTCAACCCCCAGGGCTGTGTATTTATTGATCAGGGTGAACAGGGCATAAACCGCCCGGGGGGGATAAATGCTCAACGTTTTTTCCACGTGAGGATGGATGGGGTCTTCTGGGGAAGCAACCCGGGTCAGGGCCCGGGCATGATAGAGAGAATTATCCCGGTAGCTCAGGGCTCGTTCAACATCATCCTCAGTGGTTTGATATTCTCCCTGATCCCCACAGTCCGGACAGCGGCAAATTTTGCGGATGGGGAGGGATTTTTTCCGGCTCCAGATAAAAGCTCGGGCAGAGATCGGGCTGCCGCACTGGGGACATTCTGTTTCGTATAGGGATAAGACATGAGGCTCAAGGCGTTCTTTGCCTTTGAAGGAGCCGGCCAGGGCAGCCACCGCGGCGTTCAATTGATCTTTTTGGGGAGGGGTGGCTAAGGTCTTGACCAGGAATCTGGTGATGGGATTGTTAACAGCGGCCAGGTACCGGTGGCCGCTCCGGGCAGCTTCCAGGGCCAGCAGGGGGTTGCTGCCGAAAGAATCCAGCAGCAAACCCGGGGGAGGCGGCTGCCGCTCCAGCCAGACTTTAAGAACGCCTTCCCGGTATCCAGGGTAATAATCTTCGAGTGGATAGCGGATTGAAGGTCGGTTCCCGCGAATATAAGCGAAGTTGTTTTTCGGCATCCCCCTCCTCACTTATCTAATAGGTTCTGGATGATCAGTTTAATAAACGACGGGTGAATTTGTTTTTCCCGTTCTGGTCAACTTTCGATGGTATGGAGCAGGGCGAAATTGGGTGGGACCATTTCTGCAATGGGGAAACCGGCGATAAGGACAATTTCCTGCCCGGCGTCTATCGGTGTATCCTGAATCACAGCCACGTTAACCAGTTCTAACATATCTTCCACTGTTTCAGCATGCGGAATCAGATAAGGCATTGTGCCCCAGAGCATGGATAAATAGTGGTAGGTTTTTTCCCGGGGGGTAAAAGCCAGGATGGGCACTGTGGGACGGGCTTTGGACATCAGTCTTGCTGTCCTGCCGCTGGTAGTGAAAACAGCGATGGCAGCAACTGAGCGATCATGGGCTAATTCTCTGGCGGCACGGGTAATAGAAACCGCATTATCCTGGATGTAGTCATCGGTGAGAGCAAAGTTTGATTGGCCCCATTCTTCCATATGCTTTTCGCTTTGGCGGATTATAGAAGCCATCATTTGGACTGTCTTGACAGGATATTTCCCGACCGCGGTTTCCCCGGAGAGCATCACGGCATCACTGCCGTCCAGGACTGCGTTGGCGACATCAGAAGCTTCTGCTCTCGTCGGACGGGGGGAGCTAATCATCGACTCCAGCATCTGGGTGGCGATGATCACAAAACTGAGGTGTTTGTTGGCCATGGAAATAATCCGCTTCTGGGCGATGGGGACCAGTTCTGGCTCCATTTCTATTCCTAAATCCCCCCGGGCGACCATCACTCCATCAGCGGTGTGGATGATTTCATGTAAGTTATCAATGGCATCCGGATGTTCTAATTTGGCGATGATGGGCAGGCTCTTGAGTTCCGGGTCAAGCTTGATGATTTCCTCGCGGAGACCTGCTATATCCGCGGCGGATCGGACGAAAGATAAAGCAATGATATCAACCCCGTGTTCGAGCCCAAAGTCCAGGTCCTGGAGATCCTTTTCCGTCAAACTGGGCAGGGAGAGGTTCGCGCCCGGCAAATTAATCCCTTTGTTGGGTTTCAGGGTTCCCCCCACGACCACCTCGGTGATTACGTTTTGCCCCTGAATTTCTTTGACGGATAATTCCAACTTACCATCATCAAGGAGGATTTTTCCCCCGATTTTAACGCTGTCCGCTAAACCAGAAAAATTAACCGGGATGATGTCCTGGGTACCTGCAAAGTCCTCCGGAGATAGGATCAATTCCTGACCGTCCTGAAGTTCCACAGACCCTTCCTGGAGGGGTCCGGTGCGAATTTTCGGACCGCACAGGTCCTGCATAATAGTGATCGGACGGGAGAGCTGTTTGGCCTCTTCCCGCAAGGTCTGAATAACCTGGGCGTGGGTGGGGTGGTCCCCGTGGGAAAAGTTGATCCGGGCGATATCCATCCCCTGGGTTAAGAGCTCCCTGATAGTTTCTTGATCATTGCTGGCCGGGCCGATGGTGGCCACGATCTTGGCTTTTCTGTATTTCTGGTCTAGCATGCGGGTTACCTCGACAAACTTAGTTAACAGAACGGTTCAGCTTGATCATCCGGGAGATCGGAAACAGCCAGCCGATCAGATATAATTTAATTCGCTTGCCTCCCGGGTCAGCTGCTCCCGGAACTGGGGATGAGCAATGCCAATCAGGGCTTTTGCCCTTTCCCGGATAGTTTTTCCATAGAGATCAGCCACTCCGAATTCGGTGACCACATAGTGAACGTGGTTCCGGGAAGTGACAACTCCGGCTCCCTTTTTTAGTGTCGTCACGATCCTGCTGAAATCTTTCGCTTTACTGGGAAGGGCGATGATGGGCACTCCGCCTTTAGAGCGGGAGGCTCCGTAGATAAAGTCCAGCTGTCCCCCCACACCGCTGTACAATTTCGTTCCGATGCTGTCAGCACAGACTTGGCCGGTGAGGTCAATTTCGATAGCAGAGTTGATGGCCACCATCCGTTCGTTCTGGGCGATGACAAAGGGGTCATTGACATATTCCGTGCGGTGGAATTCTATCAGGGGGTTATTATGAACCCATTGATAAAGGCGTTCGGTTCCCAGGATAAACCCGGCGATGATCTTTCCCGGGTGAAGGGTTTTCTTGGCATTGGTGATCACGCCGCCCTCGACCAGGTCGATCACCCCATCGGAAAACAATTCGGTGTGGATTCCCAGGTCCTTTTTTTCAGACAGGTAATCCAGCACCGCATCTGGAATTGCCCCAATGCCCAGTTGCATCGTGGCCTGGTCGGGGATAAGCTCCGCGATGTATCCCGCGATCTGCTGAACAGTCTCCGAAGGTTCGCCGCCGCCCATAGCAAGCTCCGGAAGTTGATAGCTGACAGGCACAATATAATCGAGGGCATTGACATGGATGAATGAATCCCCCAGGGTGCGGGGCATCTTTTCATTGACTTCGGCTATGATGATTTCTGCTGATTCGGCAGCACTTTTGCTTAATCCCACTTCCACGCCAAAACTGCAGTAGCCGTGTTGGTCAGGAGGGGAGAGGTGGACAAAGGCAGCGTTGACCGGTAGGTGATTTTCTTTGAACAGCAGGGGAAACTCAGACAGCAGAACCGGCGTAAAATCTGCCCGTCCCTCCTGGACTGCCTGGCGGGTGTTGTGGCTGATGAACATGGTGTTCACCCGTAAGTGGCCTTCCATCTCCGGGCTGACATAATCCGCGGATCCTATGGTCAGTGCCTGGTTAATTTCTACGTCCTCTAACTCAGGAGCCCGGTCCACTAAAGCGCTGAGGATCTTTTTGGGGACAGAGCAGTTGCCGGTTAGAAAGACCCGGTCACCAGATTTAACGGCCTTGACCGCTTCCTTGGCACCAACGACTTTATCGCGATATTGTTTGGTCCAACTCATAATTATTTTCTACCTTCCAGGGCGTAAGTTAATGCTTGGTTGACGATCTTTTGCTGGTAGGTGTAAACACCATTTTTCAGGGAGATGTTCTTCTCTAGGGCATGGTCAATGCCGGATCCAGCTACCTGCTTGATAAAAGGCCATGAGGCATTGCTCAGGGAATGGGTGGCAGTTCTTCCCAGAACTCCGGTCATATTAGGGACACAATAGTGAATGACATCCTCTTCCAGGTAAGTGGGGTTGCTGTGATTGGTAGGACGGCTGGTTTCTAAGCATCCCCCCTGATCGATGGACGCGTCAATGACAATCGAACGCGAGTGCATCAGTTTCACCATTTCCCGAGTGACAATCACCGGGGATGGAGCACCCGGGACGAGGACAGCTCCGATAACTACATTGGCAAATTTGCAAACTTTCTCAATGTTAAAAGGATAAGAAACCAGGGTGTTCACCTGGCTGTGAAATTCACGATCTATTTCCTGGAGCACTTCCAGAGAATTATCCAGCAGGTAGACGTTTGCTCCCAGTCCCAGGAAAACCCGGGCGGCATTCATTCCCACTGTGCCCGCTCCCAGGATGATGACATCAGCAGCCGGGATCCCCGGTACACCGCCGAGGGCGAAGCCCTTACCGCCGTAATTGTTCTGGGCCAGGGTCGCGGCGATCTGGGGGATCATCCTGCCGGCCAGCTGGCTCATAGGTTTAAGCACAGGAAGCTTTCCCTGCTGATCTTGAATGATTTCATAACCCACGGCGGTGATATTTTTGTCCAGGAGGGATTTGACTTTGTTGGAACTGCTCGCAGAAAGATGAAGAAAGCCCATCAAAGTTAAGCCTTCCCGCATCCAGTCATACTCTTGATTGGTTGGGGGGGCAACTTTGAGGACTAATTTCGCACGACCGTAAATTTCGTCACCGCTGTAAACGATGGTTGCCCCTGCTTGTTGATAAGCGTGATCCTGAAATCCACTGCCCAGGCCGGCTTCATGTTCCACGAAAAGGTCATGGCCGTCAGCGGCAAGCAGCTGAACCCCAGCGGGCGTCAGCCCTACCCGGTATTCGGAATCACGTCGTTCTTTGGGGATGCAAATATTCATAGGATGACCTCATCTGCTGATTGATTAATTTAACAATCGGACCAGAATCGCTTTCTGAGCGTGCAGGCGGTTGTGTGCCTGAGGGAAGAGCATCGATTGGGGACCATCAGCTACCTGGTCGGTGATTTCTTCTCCACGATGGGCTGGCAGGCAGTGCATGATGATCGCATCCTCCGGGGCTTCAGAAACCAATTGTTGGTTGACCTGATACGGGGGGAAAACTTTAAGCCGTTGGTCAGCCTCTTCTCCCTGGCCCATGCTTACCCAGGTGTCGGTGTAAATCACCTGGGCGTTCTGGACCGCCTGAACGGGATCGTTGAGCAGGTTGATTTCACCTCCGCTCTCCGCCGCAATTTCTTTTCCAATCTGAATTGATTTTTGGGGCATTTCGTAGCCAACCGGGTTAGCGATGGTGAAATTGGCACCGAGCTTGGCGCAGATATGCATCAGGGAAACCGCTACATTGTTGCCGTCACCGACGAAGGAAACGTTGATTCCTTTCAAGTTTCCGAACACTTCGTAAATGGTAAGGGCGTCAGCCGCAGCCTGGCAGGGATGATTGTAATCGCTCAAGCCGTTGATCACCGGAATGGAGGCATAGCGGGCGAGCTCAACCACGTGCTCATGGTCAAACACCCGGGCCATAACGGCATCCACATATCCGGATACCACCCTGGCGACATCGGCGATGGACTCCCTCTTCCCCAATCCGATTTCCGCAGGTGAGAGATAAAGGGCATCACCCCCCAGATGGCGCATGGCCATGTCAAAAGAAACGCGGGTGCGTAAGCTCGGTTTTTGAAAGATCATGGCCAATACTTTGTCTTTCAGCAGCGGCTGGTTGCCCTGCTTCTGGTGCTCGGCTTTCAATTCAACTGCCAGGTCTAAAATATCCTGCAGCGAGGAAGAAGTTTGATCTCCGATTGTGAGAAAGTCCTTCATTTAATCGTCTCCTGGTCAAATATCTAGCTGGGAAATAGGTTACCTGAAGTATAACATGATTATCTTTCCCGGGCCTGAACCGTCTTCCATCGAGATCAGGAAAAAACTATTCCAGCGGGAAGGTCCTCAGCTGGTCTCGGATGATAAACTTATCATTAAAGAAGTAAGCTTGTATGAAGAAAAATTCACAAAAAGATTGCTGACTGAGAATTGCAAAAAAGGTTAAAAAGAAGTATGATTAGGGACACTGAACTCGTCTGTAAATTTAATCAAAGTCGTTAATCTGGATTTGGGCAGATTTTCGCGGATGAGGTAAATAAATTTAATCAAGGAATATCCTGGAACTGAGATGGGATCAAAGAGAAAAATTTGATCTTCTAGCCAGTTCTGTCAGGATGTATTTGGAGGTTGGTGATGAGCGCGAAAATATTAATTGTCGATGATGAGAAAGCTGTCCGGGAATCCCTGGAGGAAATTCTTAAACTTGAAGATTACCAGGTGGAAATCGCATCCAGTGGAGAAAAAGCTTTAGAGTTGATCAATGAAAACGATTACGCCCTTGTGCTGCTCGACCTCAAGATGTCCGGTATTGACGGAGTAGAAGTGATGAAGCAGATCAGCCGTTATGCCCCGGAAACCAAGGTTATTATCCTGACCGGACACGGCACCCTGGAGTCAGCGATTGAAGCCCTCCGCACCGGCGCGGAAGATTATATGTTGAAACCTTTTGAAGCCTCCACCATCCTGGACAGCATTGGCCGGGCGCTGTCCAAAAACGCCCAGAAGAAACGGAAGGAGTTATTGATTGAACAATTGGAATCATCTCTGGATCAGTTGAAAGATGTAGAAGGGATCACCACCCCGGAAATGCCTTCCCGGCGGGTGATCACCCTTCCCCAGGGAATCATGGTGGACCTGGAGCGCCGTGAAATGTGGCGGGGAGGGGAGCGGGCTCACCTCACGCCCACGGAAGGTAAGCTGCTCAGTGTGTTCCTGGAAAACAGGGGGCGGGTGATGAGCCATAAGGAAATAGTTTTTCTGGTCCAGGGGTATGAGACTTCCGAATGGGAAGCTCCGGAAGTGCTGCGTCCGATGATCAGCCGCCTGCGTAAAAAGCTGGCCACTTTCCCGGATGTAGAGGAGTGGGTGGAAAACGTCCGCGGCACCGGTTATGTTTTTGATCCCAAATAGATGGGCGTTTGCCCAACTAAAACTCAGAAGCTTCCCCAGGACCGGGGAAGCTTTTTGGTTAAGGGTTGGCAGGCACCCCGGGAACACACGCCCCTAGAAAACAGGAAAGCCAGAACTGCTTGCGTGTGGGTGAAGGACAAGCTGCCCTGGTTAAAGAGAAAGAGCGGGTGACGGGATTCGAACCCGTGCGTGTCAGCTTGGGAAGCTGATGCCTTACCACTTGGCTACACCCGCTGGGGTCAACTTGCAAAATTCACGTGAAAAAAATTATAACAGAAAAAAAACTGCCAACAAGGGAAATGAACTTTCCCGACCTGGTTGAGGAATCCTCCGGCAATAAAGAATGGATGGATTTGTTACCGGTTTATTTATCCATCGTGCTAAACTTGGTAAAATGGAGTTAGATACAGAGACTATTCCGGGGGACAAAAGGAAGCAGGTATGTCGGGTGTGTTGAAGAAAAAATATCCTGAAGAGCGGCGGTTGATCACTGTGCTCTACGCGGAGATTCTGAACTTCACTTCTCTGGCCGATCAATTGGATTTTGAGGTGGTCAGTGATTTGGTCCGGGGATTGTGGGAGCAGATTGACCGGGTGATCGAAGAGTATGAAGGCTATTCTGATAAACATCTGGGGGAGGCCTTTATGGTTGTTTGGGGAGCCCCCCGCGCCCGGGAGGATGATGCCGAACGGGCGGTTTCAGCCGGTCTGGCTATGCTGGAGGCTGTGAAGGAATACAAAAGGGCGAAAGAGCACCCAGCAGTGAAAGAGATCGCTCTCAAAATCGGAGTTCATTCAGGTTTGGGCTCAGCAGGATACATGGGTTTGCGGGGGGAATATACAGTGTTAGGGAAACCCGTTACTCTGGCTAAAGCTTTAGAAAGAAAAGCAGAACCGGGAACCATGCTGATCAGCGATGCGACTTATCAATTTATCCGGGGAGCTTATCAGGTAAAACGGCAGGAAACAGCGATTGAAGACGATTCTGGTGATCCCCTCCAGGTTTATCAGGTCATTGAATATCTGCAGCAGCCGAGCAAGCTGAGATACCGGAGCATGGGAGGGCTGGAAACCCATCTGGTGGGAAGGGAGGAAGAGCTGGAGGATTTACGGGCGTTTTATCGTAAATCGCTTACCAGCGATCGGCCGACCCTGGCTGTTGTTCTGGGTGAAGCCGGGATCGGAAAATCACGGTTAATGCTGGAATTTATCAATCAACTGGAAAGTGAACATTCCCGGATTCAGATTATTTCCAGCAGGGCTTTGGAACAGGCGGATCAGGTAACCTTTTACCTGTGGAAGGAATTATGGTCTAATCTTTTTGATATTAACGACAATGATCCGGAAGAGTTGATCCAGAAGAAAATCCTGGACGGGGTGTTAACCCGGTGGGGTAAATTCCTGGGTGAAATTCCCGCGATCGAGGTTGCCCACTTTATCGGCGATTTGATTGGTGTGGAATGGGCAGAAAGCCGCTTTTTGGATAAATACACTTCTGATCCAGAGAAACGCAATCAGCGTTCTATCCGCTTGCACGGAGAATTCTTTTCCCGCGCTGCCCGCCAGGGTCCGGTAGTGCTGGTACTTGATGATTTGCAGTGGGCGGATCAGAGGAGCATCCAGCTGCTTTTTGGGCTCTGCTCCCAGCAGTGGGCGGAAGCCCCCATTTTCATCCTGGCTGGATCCCGCCCGCAAATTCGTAACCAATATCCTTATCTGGATGATTATGCCGAGGTGATCACCCTGAAACCTCTTCCCATAGATGGCAGTCTTCTTCGGGAAGCTTATCCTATCCTGAAATCGGCTCCGGAGGAATTTCTTGACGACCTGGCAAAACGAGCCGATGGGAATCCATATTACCTGGAGGAGCTGGTTAAAAGTGCTGTACAGTCAGGATATGATGGAACCTCGGATGACCCGGTAATACCCGATCTGCCGCCAACGCTGCAGATGCTGCTGCAGGCACGCTTGGATGCCCTTAGCCCTGAAGCTAGAGCTACAGCTTTATTTGCTGCTGCTGTGGGCAGAGTTTTTTGGAAAGGGGCGGTTATGGCGCTCTTCAAAGGAGCAACGGGTGTCACTGAAGTCTTTGATGTGTCCAGCAGAAATTTGGTGGGGCGGGTTCAGCTCTCTCTGGACGAGTTAATGAGGAAAGAATTGGCTTTTCCCCGGGTAGGAAGTACTTTTTCCGGGGAAAGAGAATATATCTTCAAACAATCCCTGCTGCGCAGTGTGGCTTACAGCATGCTGCCGGAAAAGCACCGAGCTCAGTGTCATCATACGATTGCTGAATGGCTGACGAAAAGGGCGGGACCGGAGCGGGCGGTAACCGTTGCCAAACATTATGAGCTGGCCGGAGAAATGGAAGCAGCCAGAAAGTATTACCTGGAGGCTGCCGAATATGCCCAATCAGTGGGTAATCAGGAAAAAGAAGAAGAATTCCGGGACCGGGCCAGGGATTTATTAGTCGGGTTGAGTTAAAAAGGATTTGTGATGACTGTCTATTTAGATGATATACCCCTCCCTGAAGCTTTACAAAGGTTAGATTCAGCCCTGGTCAAAGCCGGGAAGGACTCTATTTTACGGGAGGAAGAAATTCCTCTGGATGAGAAAGCGGTGGGCCGGATTACGGCCGCACCCATCTGGGCGGAGATTTCCTCACCCCATTATCATTCCTCAGCCATGGATGGGTTTGCGGTGCGGTCAGCTGAGACAGACGGGGCCTCAGAAACCGTTCCGGTCAAATTAAAGATGGATGACCAGGCGTCTTACGTGGATACCGGTGATCCATTGCCCCCCTGGGCAAACGCAGTCATCCCTATCGAACAGGTTGAGCCTATCCAGGAAGATGGATCTCTGGCAGAAAATCCCCGGGCTCCTGACTTGATCAGAATCCGGATTTCCATACCCCCCTGGAAGAACGTCAGACCGATGGGCGAAGACATGGTGGCTTCCCAGTTAGTGATCCCTTCCGGACACATTCTGCGGCCGGTGGATCTGGGTGCGATTGCAGGATGCGGACACCATCGGATCACCGCAGCCGGAAAACCGAGGGTAGCAATCATTCCCACTGGCACGGAATTAATTGAAATCGGTCAACCGGCCTTCCCCGGGGACATTATTGAGTACAATTCGATCGTTTTGGCCGGCCAGATCGAAGCCTGGGGCGGAGAGCCCACCAGATATCCCATCACCGAGGATGATTATTCAACCATCCTGTCCCGGGTAGAAGAGGCAGCCGGGAGCCATGACCTGGTGTTGATCCTTGCCGGTTCTTCGGCAGGTTCAGAAGATTACACGGCTGACGTTGTAAATGAGCTGGGCGATTTGTTGGTCCATGGTGTGGCGGTTCGACCCGGTCATCCGGTGATCGTGGGTATGATAGGGGAGGAAAACAAGGTACCGGCTGTTGGTGTGCCCGGATTCCCGGTCTCAGCGGCCTTGACCGGGGAGATATTTGTAGAACCTCTTCTGGCCCGCTGGTTAGGAAGGTCCCCCAGAAAGCCGGCCGAACTGGAGGCGACGCTGACCAGAAAAATAACCTCTCCAGCCGGGGATGATGATTATGTCCGGGTGGCAGTGGGCGAAGTGGGGGAGAGGGTCATTGCCGCCCCCTTATCCCGGGGTTCGGGAGTGATTACCTCTCTGGTCCGGGCAGACGGCATTATGATCATTCCCCGGGGGTCCCAGGGTTATCCAGCTGGCGAGCGGGTTCAGGTCAGGCTTTACCGTTCCCCGGAGGAAATCAGAAAAACGATATTTGCCTTGGGTTCCCACGATCTTACCCTGGATTTGCTGGCTCAACATCTAAGCGGATTTGGGCGGCGATTAAGTTCGGCGAATCTCGGGAGCCTGGGTGGATTAAGGGCCCTGAAGCGCGGGCATGCCCATCTGGCAGGTTCCCATTTGTTGGATCCTGCCAGTGGTGAATATAACCTTTCCTACATCGAAACGTATCTGCCCGATCTGCCGGTTATGGTGGTTGCCCTGGTGGGAAGGGTTCAGGGATTGTTTATCAGGGAAGGAAACCCGGAGGGCATTGAGGGGATAGCAGACCTGAACCGGCCCGAACTTAGTTTTATCAACAGGCAGCGCGGTGCGGGCACCCGGATTCTACTGGATTATCTCCTGCAGCAGGAAGGTGTTGATCCGGGGGATGTCCCAGGGTACGATATCGAAGAATACACTCATCTCACTGCGGCTGCGGCTGTTGCTTCCGGACGGGCAGACACTGCTCTGGGCATCCAGGCTGCTGCCGAAGCTCTTGATCTTGATTTTATCCCGCTGGAACATGAACGCTACGACCTGGTCATTCCGCTTAAATTCCGGGAGGATGATCTTCTGGAACCGCTGTTCACCCTGCTGGGAGATCAAGGTTTTAAACGGGCGGTCGGGGAAATCCCCGGATATGATCCATCCTTGATGGGGGAAGTCATCGCGGTTTTCGATTAATGGATCAGCTTCTGCCGCTGGTATATAGTAAAATTAACCTCAGCAGCATTGATTGTATTTCCGATGAATATTCAATTTCTCCCCAGGAAAAACCGGGAGAAATTAACGGACAGTGGAGGCAAAGAAATGGTTAACGTCAATAAGAAAAAAGGTGTGATTGGTATCCTGACCGGGGGAGGAGATGTGCCGGGTTTAAATCCTGCCATCCGAGCTGTAACCATCCGGGCTATCCGGGAGGGTTATCAGGTAATAGGTTTGAGGCGGGGCTGGGCCGGGATCATGGAAGTGATCCGGGATCCGGAAGCGAATAATAGTGAAAATTTCGAGATCCTGACTGAGAATATCGTCAATAAAAAAGGACGCACAGGGGGAACGTTCTTACACACCTCCCGCACTCGACCCAGTAAAGTGCCCAAAGGGGAGGTCCCCCAGCATTTGAAAGAAAAATATACTGAAGAAGTCAATGACCTGACGGATGAAGTCGTCAAAAACCTCGATTTTTTGGGAATTGATTATCTGATCCCCATTGGAGGGGATGATACCCTCAGTTACGCAGTTGAACTTTATCAAGAAGGGGTAAAAGTCGTCGGCATTCCCAAAACCATGGACAATGATGTGCCCGGAACCGATTACTGTATTGGTTTCAGCACCTGTGTGACCCGGACGATTGATATGACGCACAACCTGCGAACGACAGCCGGGTCCCATGAACGTTTTCTGGTCCTGGAAGTTTTTGGGCGTTACGCTGGATTTACCGCCATGCTCCCAACCATGGCGGGCGCAGCCAACCGCTGTGTGATTCCAGAGCATAAGTTTGAAATTGAACGGCTTACAGAGCTGCTGGCCCATGATCGGTTCCAGAACCCCAGCAGGTATTCCATCGTGCTGGTTTCCGAAGGGGCGATGTTTAAGGGCGGAGAAATGGTCTTTAAGGATTCAACCACCGATGCTTACGGTCATAAGAAACTGGGTGGAATTGGTGATCTGGTATCTGAGGAATTGAAAAAACGTTCGGCGAAATATAATCAGGGAAAAGAGATCAATATTGTCAACCAGAAATTAGGCTATCTGGTCCGGGGGGGGAACCCCGATGCCATTGATTCCATTGTTCCCATGGCTTACGGGAATTTAGCCCTGGACCTGATCCTCGAAGGGGTTCACGGGCGCCTGGTGGTGCTCAAAAACGGGCGGTATGATAACGTACCGATCGAAGTGATCACCAGCAGAACCAAAGTAGTAGATGTGGACAAACATTACAACATCGATCGTTTACGCCCGCACTACAAAAAATTTGCCATGAAACCGCTGTTTATTATGACCAGCGATCTGGAATAGGCTTTCAGGCAGTCCGGGCGAAACAGCGGTTGATAAATGTTCCTTTCAGGCGGAGGAAACTGCGCTGGCAGATTGTCCAGACAGCTTTTGATATAATAATTAGGAGCCAAAGGCAGTCCATACTGCGAAGGGGAGGATGACGATGACGCCGCAAGCTGATCAAAAACAGAAAGGTATTCCAGATTGGGTTTGGATCATCATCTTGGGTATCCCCCTGGTATATTTGCTGAGACATTTTCTGTGGTGGATGTTCTGCCCCAGTTATGAGCGATTGTCTGCTATGGAAATTGATGCCCCCAGGTCTGAATATGAGCCCGGAGCCAGAGAGGTTGATGATTTAACCCTGATCAAAGGAATCGGTCCCAAGCTTTCTCAGGCTTTGCAGGATGGGGGGATCTGGAGTTTTTCTCAGTTAGCTTTACTCAGTGACAAGGATTTGAACCAGGCTCTCACCAAGGCCAATGCCAGGATCAGCAACTCGGAGACCTGGAAAAAACAGGCAGATTTGGCTGCCAGGCAGGCCTGGAAAGAATTAGAGGCATATCAACAGAGCATCTGAATTAATCTCTATCATCCCAGCAAAAAAACTTGCTGCCTTATAACGGGTGGTCTTTAACTCAGCGGGATACTGCTAATTTAACCATTTTCCCCTGGTTATCAAAAGTTACCCGGGCATAATGACGGTGAACCGTTTTGGACCCGTTCTGGGGGATTTCGTATTGTTTGCTCAAGGTCACTACCTTTCTTCCAGGGAGGTTTTTAGCCTGGGCTGGCTGACCAAATTCTGCTGTGGCACACTGGTGGTCCTGACCAGAACAAACTTCTCTTTCTGTGGACATGGTCATTTCAGCGTTTTCCATACCCGGTAAATACCGTTTGACGATATGTTTGACATGCCTCACAGTATCTGTGGGAATATCGGTCGTAGATGCGGAACGGTCGCAAACGGTGGGCACCTGATCGGGAGTCCGCTTGGGGCGCCAGACCGATTTAGGTTGGGCCCGTTTTGCTGTATGAGGATTGGTCAGTGGATCTCCGATAAGAATAAATGAAATTAGGGTTTTTTGGTCTTCGCCGTCCAGATATCCCTGACGCTCATTCATCATCCTGGCCAGGAGGATTTTTGCTTTTTGCAAGGCGATTCCGCAGGTGTAACCATCCCGGATGAACTTCCAGTAACTCTCCGCCAATAAATCCGCGGCGATCAGCGGGGGAGCCACGGACCCGTAGGCCGTAACGGTAGATCCAATGACGGCATGGGTTCCCCGGGACATATATTTCAGAGGAATTGATTCTTCCGCTGTCCGGTCTTTGAGCCGGGCTCCATAGCAGGCTTCAGTCAGCACAAAGAGGGGAGCGTCTTCATAATGATTGATGTCTTCCGGACGTAGAGCGATGGGATAGTTGGGCCCCGAGCTGCCATTCTTGAAGTCTTTCTGACCGTACCATGCTCCTCCATCTTCCACGCCATGCAGGTTGAAATATCCGATGCGGGTAATGGGAACTGGGATTTCATGAAATTTTCCGAAGGGTGGTGAGGTGACCAGATCCTCAGCTTCGCCGATGCTCTGGAATACATTGAGGGAAGCTTTTTCCCAGGCTTCGGCTACGTAGCCGAAGCTCTGGTTGGTCTTGGCCTGGAGCGCAAATAAGGTAGACAACCAGCTGAGGATTTTTTTCCAGAGGTTGTGCTCTCTTTCCTCTTCCCCGAGGTGGTGGAGGGTGATCTGACGGAGCATGTTAAGCAGCAGGCCGGGGTCGCTGTTTGCTCCCCCGGGCAGACGACCAACAGGCCATTCCGGGATAAAATAATTTTCATCGACTGTGGAGTAGGGGTTGTCTGAAGGGACATCCGCATCGATATCTTCGACAGGATTGGGGAGTAGATGGAAAGGAACCACGTCCGGACCGCCAACGATCAGCAGCGCGCCGATCATCAGTCCTTTCTTTTCCAATTCCTGGTCAAGATCTTTCAATGCCAGCTTTAATCCCCAGGGGTCATTGGGCAGGGTAGGTTTCAATCCCATTTTGGCCATGCTGTGGGGATCATCGGCCAGCAGCGTGATCGCTCCCCAGCCGGGTTTCACCCGGACAGCATGACTTGTGTTTTTCATCTCTTCGATGATAATTTCCGCAGTTTCTGTTCCGTATTTCTTTTCTAATCCCTTTCTGGTTGAAAAGAGGATGTACATCGGGAACCTGCCGTCCAGGCGGGGGGAGGTTTCTTTACCTAATTTGTCGGCAACTTTCCCCAATTCTTCCTGAATGTCACGCAGGGTTTCCGGGGGCAGTGGGCTTCCCTGTTTTGGTTGACTTCCGGCTGATTTTTCTGCTGAACCGGGGAGGGTTTTTTCAACCCCGGCTCCCTGGGGAAGCTGGTTCCAGCCCAGGGCCGCTCCAACTCCGGCAGGCACCCGGACGTCCAAATGCGCCTGGAGGTCATCAGGCCAGAGGTTCTGGTAGGGATGTTCAACCCCCCAGAGCCTGAGGATAGTCTGTCCGGTGATATCCCGAGAGGCAGCTTTGTGCAGCAAACCCACACCTTTGTCTGATTGTCCTGCTTTGATCAGCGCATCACTCAGGATCAGCCCGCAGGCCAGACACTCCGGCCATAGGCTTTGATAATGCTCAGCCAGCTGCCGGAGTGCTAAATCCGGGGTTTCTGGATCTGCCTGGATCAATTCCAGATGGGTTACCGCCGCTAGAGGAGAAGGGGGATTCTTTCCCAGCACGTCCTGGATCAAGTCCAAGCCGGATGGAAGGTCGCCGGTTTCCAGGGCCTGGCGGGATTCGGAGAGCAGCCGGGCCCAATCAGGGACGAATTGTTCAAAACGGGCATCGTCAAACAGATCATGAGTGGGATCCAGGGCATAAAATTCACCCCAGCAGAGTTCAGATTTACTGGCTTCAATCAACTGACTGAGCTCGGCCCGGAGCTGCTGGGCGGGGGTGTACAGCGGATCAATCTCACAGACAGATTTAACAATGGAAAACGCCCGTTCGCTGCGGCCCAGTTCGCTTAATGCCCGGGCATGAAAGAGCTGCACCGGTAAATCTCCCGGGTAGGCGGATAACCAGCCCAGGGCGGCTTTGCGGACGAAGGAATCTTCGTTTACACCTAAGCCGATTTGCAGTAAATTTACCAGGTATTCTCGAGTCCAGGGTTGTTCTGGGGCCAGAGGAGTCATTGATTTTTTTGTTTTCATGTTTTCTGTCTTCCAGGTTAACTAGGTGTTGGATGGTAAAGGGTACCAGGGTACCCGGTTCAGGTTAACGCTTCCACTTTCGGTTCCCCGTGCACCAGATTGAGGGTGACTAAAACGCCCAGCTGACGGTGAATCCGGAGGTCATTGGGAGCTAACTTAGACGCCTGCCTGAGCATGTTTTCCGCCCTGTTGAATTCTTTCAGGTCTTTAAGCACCCTTCCTGCATGATAATAGGCCAGGGGTTCATCGGGATCAATTTCAATTGCTTTCAGGAAGGATTCCAGGGCCTGATCATACTGCCGGCGGTCGTGATGGATGCAGCCCAGCTCCAGATAAGCCTGGGAAGAATTTCCTGCCAGTTTTTTCGATTGATGCAGGTGATGGACAGCCTGATCGAGGTGACCTGTTTTACGTAATAATCTGCCGGTAAGCAGGTGAAGCTCGGCTTTTTGATCCCGGGTGTGGCCCAATTCTTCCTGGTGGAGGGCTTCCTGGGCGACCGTGATCGCCTGTTCAGTTTCTCCTGCCTCCGTGAGTGTCCTGACCAGGGTGAGGATGATATTAAAATCATCCGGATGCTGGCTGTTGATCACCCGGAGGGCATCGACTGCAGCGTAGAGTCCTTCAGTTTCCTTGAGCAGCTCGGCCCGGTGAAGTTCCATCTCCAGGGTATGTTTTTCGAGGGTAATTGCTTTGTCAATAATCTGCAGAGCTTCCTCGGGTTGGTTCTGGGCAGCTAGAGTGAGGGAAAGCAGATGGAGGGATTCGGGGTCCTGAAGGTCCTTTTCTAAGAGGACGCCGAGATGCCTTTCTGCTTCGGTGAAATCGTTCATTTCATAGGCTAATTCAGCGGCAGTTTTCCGGGCTGCAGTATGATCGGGTGATATTTGAACCGCATGGGATGCACATTGGAATGCTTGCTGGTAACTGCCTTTCATTTGATAAGCGCTGGCTAAAGTCAACCAGATTTCAGTATGTTCCGGGGTCAGTTGGATTCCCTCTTCCAGGATGTTAACCGCACGGTCAATTTCGTTGTTTTGAATGAGTGTTTTCCCCAGGGCTAAATAATGTCCGGGGTGGTCAGGTTCCAGAGCCAGGGCAGTCTCCAGGTGTTCTGCTGCTTGCTGGGGGCTGCCGGCGAACGCAGCGGCTAAAGCGTGCCAGCGGGGCTCGTCCTCCCATTTTTCCAGGGCGGAGGACAGGGTCTGGTAGGGGGTTTCTTTATCACCCTGGTGAGCTGTGGTCAGGGCTTGTAAGACCAGGAATAAGGGTGTGAGGGTGGGATAATCTTCCCGGGAGCCGTTGAGCGCGCAGTCGGCGGCCTGTCTGGCGGTCTTGGGGTTGGTTTTCATGCTTACTAATGCAATCTGAGCGTCGAGGTAAGTGTTCTGACCCAGATCATCATAAAGTTCCTGGGCTATCTTCGCTGCCTGATCAAGTTGACGGTTGCCCCGGTAGATGGCGATCAGTGCGCCCAGATCATCAAGCTCAACGGCTACTTCATCAAGTTTCCGGGCTGTATCCTGATTGGGATAGAAGGCGGCTTGTCCGCGGGCTTCCCACTTGGCGATCAGCTGGGCATCTCCCCCCAGGTCTTCCAGGGCCGAAATTGCGAGCTGGAATTTTTCGGCGGCTGCTTCCCGGGTCATCCCGCTGGGCTGCGCGTGCCTGGAAACTTTCAGAGCAGAGGACAGCTGATCCATTTCAACCTGCAGGACCAGGCTTTGGGCCAGGTAATACCGGGAACGGGGTTCATTAGGTGCGGCATCAACTGCCTGTGAATAACAATCGATCGCGGTTTTCCAATTCCCCAGATCCTGGGCTGCTTTTCCGATGGTCAGGGCGACAGCTGAGGGGAAAATGATGTGATCTCCTTTCCCTTTTTGGTTAAAGGCCAGGGATTTTTCCAGGGAGTTCCGGGCGTCTTCAATGTTTCCCTGCCGGACTTGCATCCGGGATTGCAAAGCGAGTACCCGGGGATGATATTCCTGGGTTTTTACCAGTTTGTTGATGATTTCTGCTGCTTCTACCTCCTGGTTTTGATCTAAAGCCAATTCAGCCTGCAAGCAAAGCAGCTGCGCCCGATCAGGAGCCTCTTCTTCCGGAACTTCTGGTTGGTATGTGAGCGCTATCTCTCCGGCTAATTCCAGCTGCAGGTTTCCCACCGCGAGGTGGGCCGCCAGGTCCACAGCCTGGGCAAATTCATCATCACTTCTTTCTTCCTGGTACTGAAAACCCTTGACCGCAGCCTGGGCGTGATAAAGGGCGGTCTGGTAATCTGTCACCTTGCGGTGGACGATGCCCAGTTTGTAGTGATAGGCCGGGTGTTCGGGGACCAATTCCAGGGCATTTTCCAGGCTGGCCAGGGCCGCCTGAAAGCGGTGAAGCCTGATCAATAAATCCGCTTTCTGGACCCGCCATTCCGGTTCATTTAATTGGGCCGCTATGGCCTTATCCAGCAGGTTAAGTGCATGGTTGGGATCACCGTTCATTTCGTAGCCGACGGCTAATTTTGACCAAATTTTAGGCAGTGAATCTTCCAGGGAAGGATTGGCCTGGCAGATATTGGCTGCTTTTTTGAGGGCTTTCATCCCGTTGGGCAAGTCTCCCAGTACTAATAACTGATCTCCGGTCTGATAAAGATCTTCGGGTTCTGCGTCATCAAGATCGTTAATTTTGGCTAAGGTTTCCGAAGCCAGCTCTGGATTGCCCTGGCTGCGGTGGGCTTTACCCAGCTGCAGGTAGGCAGAGATATCCTGAGGGTTAATTTCCGTGATCTTTTCCAGCGCAGGGATGGCATCTTTTGCTGACCCGGCTTTCAGGGAAAAGTCTGCGGTCCAGGCCAGGTTCTCCAGGTCCCGGGGAGCGGCTTCAAAAACCTGCCGGGCGGTATCCAGGGCATGAGGAACCAGATCTGCCTGCAAATAGGCTTCGGCTAATCCCCGGGCTAAAGGAAGATAATCGGGGTTTTCTTTCCAGCCTTCTTTTAGGGTGGCCAAAGCGGTCTCAGTTTGATCCAGGGCCAGGGCTGCTTTGCCGAAACCCAGGATAATCCTCGGACCCCAGACCTGATCTGAGCTCAGGCTGGAGTCCAGGGCTTTCTGGAATGAGGCCAGGGCGCTGGCGTGATTTCCATGGGCTGCCTGGGCTTCTCCCTGTAAAGCCAGGCCAATCTGGTTCTCGGGATCGAGCTCCAGGGCTTTCGTCAGGGCCTGGACAGCGAATTTTGGATTGGCTCCAATTCGGAGATGGGCATCTGCGTAGAGCAAATAAGGCTGGGCGTCCTGCGGTTGATTTTCAACAACTTTGGCCAGATAGGGCAGGGCGGAGCGGGGTTCGCCTAATTCCAGCAATATTTTCCCGTAAATGGTGTTTGCTTGCTGATTTCGCGGGAAGCGGTTGTGCAGCTCTTTGATCGTCTGACGGGCTTCCTGAAGATGTCCCAGGGTATATAAGGCCTGACCGAGTTGATATTGAATTTGATATTCAGTTTTCTGGTCCACATCCTCGGACTTAAGAAGTTTGGCGGCTTTTTGGAATGATTTTAAAGCAGCTGCATGGGTAGATTGGCTTTTTTGAATTTGCCCTAGTTTAAGATATATTTTCGCCTGTTCGGCGGAAGCATTTGTCCCTTGTTCCAGGGTGTGAATGGCTTCGGCAATCTTATCGGTTTGAACCTTGATGTCAGCCAGGGCTAACCAGGGTTCCTGTATGTCAGGAGAGATTTCGGTTGCCTGATGGAGGTGTTCGTAACCCTGTTCGGTTTCATCCATGCTGGCCAGGGATTTGCCCATCATGGTATGAGCTAAGGCATCCTGGGGATTTAAGTCCAGGATATTTTGACAGGCTGATACTGCCCGTTGAGGTTGACCGGCATGGTAGGCACAATTAGCGATGGCGTGTAAGTCTTCGGGGGGAAGATGGGGGGTGCCGGAGGCTTTCACCCGGGGATCTTTTTGCAGTTCAGTGAGCACCAGGGAGCGTTCCTGCAGAGCATCCTCCCAGTTTTCTGTCTTTTCCAGATAGTTTGCCAGTTGGCGGTGAAGGTTCACTTCTCCGGGGCGGGCGACCACGGCCAAGTGCGCGTGCTCAACAGCTTTGGAGTGGTTCCCTGTCCTGTCCAATGATTCCGCCAGAGTGATCAGGGTAGGAAGATGTAAGGGTGTGTCCTCGAGGGTGGATTCGGCAGCCTGAATGGACTCCTCGGGCATATTCAAATCCAGCAGCAGTCGAGCCAACCTGGCTGGCGCAGGATGCTTATCATCCACCTGGGATAAGGCTTGTTCAGCCAGTTCACGAGCCCGGGATTGTTCTTCTTGTAGATAGGCAGCAGCTGCCAGTATCGTTAGCAGTCCGGGATGGTTGGGGTAGGGTTGGGGGAGAATTTCTACCAAATTTTCCAGGGCTGCAAAGTAATTTTTTTCGAGCAGCGCTTCCATCAAGGATACAATTCGCTGGGCATTTTCTGCCAAATTGGACGGGGTGCTGGCGATGCTTTTCAGCTCTTTCCAGCTGTCGTTCGTCAATTGAGGCTGTTGAACCCTGATCTGGAGGATATTTTTTCTGGTGATCAATTCACCTTTTAATTTTTCCTGGATGATTGAAGCGTGGTCAATCAGCCCCAGGGCTTCCTGCTGCTGATCTGCCAGGTTGAACAAGGCGATCAGGTCCAGGCTCTCTTCCAGGGTTTCTGGTTCCCGGTCCAGATCTGGGGTCAGGGACCGTGCAACCTGGACGGTCATTTCTGGCTTTTCTTTTTTGAGGTTCTCCAACCAGCGGAGCTGCGCCTTGATTTCAACATCCAGCAAATGTTCCACCAGGTATTCTTTGACCTGCTGCTGGGGAAGGGCCTGGGAAAGTAAAATCCTCACGCCTGCTGCAGCTGGAATAACATTTAAAAGCTTCAAATCAAACTCTGCTAAATTCCACAGACAGCTGAGCTCCGTGATTTGGGCTGCTGACCCCTCAAAAGGAGGGAGGACCGCGGACCATGGTTTACCCGATTCGTGTTCCGCCAGGATTGCCAGGGACAATAAACAGGACTCTGCAAGAGTCTGACTCCGGGAAGAACCCGGGTCTTGATCCTGATAGCGTTGATAAACAATTTTCCTCAGTTCAGCGGGCAAATCTTCAAAACTGGTTAACGGCCAGGGGATTCCTGGAGAATGCTGCTGATTGACTGCCAGCACACCCAGTCTCAACGGGGACCAGTTCGCTTCTTGATCACCTAATTCTTGGAGGGCCAGAGCCCGGAAATCCGGGTCGCAGAGCTCCTCCCAGACCAGAGGGTCGCGCCGCAAGGCGGGGATCAACCAGGACCAGCTGTCAGTGGGGAAGTTGTTTTTAAGATCTTTGATGGGGGAAGAATCCTGTTTTGCCATGGTTGCAATCCGTTAGCTAAGACCGATGTAGAGGGTTAATCCAATTCCCAGGAGCATAAATAATGCCCCGCTGATAATCAGGAAAACACCGATACCCCGGGTGGTTTTGATCAGTTCTGTGGTGGCTGAAAGCAGGGATGAAGCGTTTCCAACCAGTCCGGAGATGTCATCAGCGATTCCCTTTTCGGTCATTTTGGAAACCTGTTTGCTGATCGTTCTGGTGTCCTGCCCGATTGAGCGGATGACCAGCACAGCCACTCCGGTGGCAAAAGTCACCAGGCCGATGAGAAACAATCCGGCAGCCATGGCTGATAATAATTGGGCGATATCATAAATAGTCATTGATTTTCTCCTTTTTCCTCTTTCTCAGTAATAGTGCAAGTTGTGTGCCGCGGATTATTCCCGGGGATAAATTAGCTGATAAATGAAGCAGCGGTCATCCGCTGGGATTACTCATGCAAGAACCGAGCCAGGATGATCACTGCGACCCGGAGGGGGATGGCCTGCGGGTTTGAGCGGTTAAGGTTCAAAGGCATTGACTAAAACCTCAGGTTTCGATACAATTTGTGATGCATTTTGACAGTTGGATGCTCACGGTAAAAATCAAGTGATCGTTAGCACCCGATCGGGCCCGCCGGTCGTCACCAGCAGGTGGCGGCATTTTTTTGCAAGGGCTTGAAGAGAGAAAATGCAAACTTGCCGGGGCAGTTGTTTCCCCGGGGTTATAAAGCAAATCCAGGATAACTGGATGAATTCTAGGGGAGCGAAGGTAACCCTGCACCAAGCAGCGGTGAGAGGCGCTCCGAGGAAGATAATTATGGATAAATTTTACTTACCTGCTTCAAAACGAGAAATTACAGGCAAAAAGGTCAAAGCTCTCAGGCGAGACGGTAAAATCCCCGCTGTGGTTTATGGGAGTGGTATTGAACCCACCTCCATCACCCTGGATTATAAACAGGTCCGGCAAACGCTGGATGAGGCTGGAGCTAATACCCTGCTGACCATTGATATGGATGGACAGGAGTTTTTAGTCCTGGTCCGGGAAAAACAGCGAGAAGTGATCAGCCGAAACTTACTTCATGTTGATTTTCAGGCTGTTTCGCTGGAAGAATTGATCACCACAACTGTTCGAGTCAATGTGGAAGGTGAAGCTCCTGCAGTCAGTGAATACAACGCCCTGCTGGTGACTGAGTTAGATGAACTGACCATCGAGGCAAAAGCTCAAGACCTGCCGGATTCGATTTCTGTGGATGTCACCGGATTAACTGAGATCGGTGATAATATTTTGATCAGAGATTTGAAAGTTTCTGATAAGGTAAAAATCCTGGAAGATCCGGATGAAATAGTGATCGTAGTTGCTTCCCCGACGGTTCTGGAAATTGAGATCGAGGAAGAAGAAGAGACAGATCTCCTTGAGGAACTTGAGGACGCCGAACTTCTGGAAGAGCTGGAAGAAGGTGAAATTCCTGAAGATCTGTTGGAAGAAGATAAGGATGATGAGCCCAAAGATTATATGATGTAGAATCAGAATCAAGACCCCATCCCGTGTGCAACATCAGGCACGGGATGGTTTATTTAAACCGAACAATTGAGGTGGATGGTGAAGGGGATACGAGACTTATACGGCACCCTGCTGCTTTTGGTGATGCTGGGCATGACTGCCTGCAGCCCAAAGACAGATCTTTCTGTGACCCCTACTGCCCCGGATACTGTTCCCGGCAGGGCATCACCTTCCAAAACTCCTCCGGTTTCCCCTATTGATCGCAGTCAGTTTTTTCTCTGGGCAGAAAGCGCTGAAGCCAGCTCGGTGTTCGCTGAGCCGGAATGGGGCGCAGAGAAAGCGGCTGGAGAACCCGATGCCCCCGGCTGTGGTGATTATCAATTTGCCTGGGCGTCCGCTGCCAGTGATTCGATCGAAACCCTCACCCTGAACTACGGCGCAGCTGTTATCCCAGCTGAGATCAGGATAGTCCAGAGTTTTAATCCCGATCAGGTGGTTAAGGTTGAAATATTTAATCTCCGGGAGCAGAGGTATGTTACGGTCCTGGAAAAACAACCCGAGCAGGTCGACCGTCCCTGCCCCTATACACTCCAGGTTCCGGTAGAGGGGGTGGATTTCTTAACCAACAGGGTGCGGATCACGATTGACCAATCGATCTTGGGATTGGGGTGGAACGAGATAGATGCTGTCCAGTTAATAGGAAGTCCAGAAACCAGGGAAGGCGGGGAATAAAGCGCTGGATATTTCAGAACGACCCGGTATGCGGTTTTTCGGTGACTGTTTCTAAAAAATCAAGGATAATCCGGGCACTGGCTCCCCAGAGTACTTCATCTTCATAGGGCAAAAAATAATCGACCGGATAGGACTCCCTGCCCCGCTCGGGCTGTTTCCAGAGTTTCTGGTATTTATTTTCTGCTGCTGCCAGCCAATTTAAAGGGATCGAAAGGGTTCTCTCTACTTCTCGGGGATCAGGTTCCAGGGGATAGGGCCAGGGTATCTGACCGACAAAGGGGGTCACCCGGTAGTGGGTAACTGTGGAAATCTCATTCAAAGTTCCCAGGATTTGGACATCCTGGGGTTGGAGGTTGATTTCTTCTTTTGCCTCCCGCAACGCAGTGTCCAGCAGGCTGGAATCGCCTTTTTCAACTCTTCCTCCCGGAAAGGCTATTTGACCCCCGTGGTGGTCGTGATCCTGTTCTGAGCGTTTGATGAACAAGACCTGCCATCCATTTGCGGTGGAGAAGAGAGGGATCAGCACCGCCGCGGGGATTAATTCCGCTTTCTGATCCTGATCACGGGATTCTCTGCTTTGCCGGGTACTGCTTTTGGATGCTGACAGCAACCGTTTTCTAATGGTTTCTGGGGTTAAATTCATTATTGGATTGCTCGAGTTTGCTCAACAGGTGGCCGGTAAATAAGAGCAATATGCTCCCGGCACTGCCCAGGCCTGATTGAACAGGACCGATCAACAACTGATCAACCCCCCAGAATTCTCCCAGCAGATGACCCAGGCCAAAACCGATCCAGGAGAGGATCAGATTAAGCAGCAGCCTGGCTCCGGTTCCCCCTTTCCAGAAATGAAACAGGGAACCATAGAATGAGGCCAGGAGGAAGTTATAAAAGACTGCCGGAGCGGTAAGCATAGGATTACTCGATTATACCTCCTCCCAAACAAATCTGCCCCTGATAAAAGACAGCAGCCTGCCCGGGGGTGATATCCGCCAGGGGTTGATCCACCTGAACCTCAACCCGATTTCCTTCCAGGAGCTGGATCTCCCCGGCGGCTTCCGGCGCCCGGTACCGGATTTGAATTTGAGCCCGAAAATGTTCTGCTGGCGGTGATCCTGCTATCCAGTTGACCTGCTGGGCGGAAAATAGGTTTTTTCCCAGCTGCTCTTTTTCTCCCACGATGAGGGCATTTGCAGCGAGGTCTTTCTCCATGACATAATGAGGTCGCTCGGGCGAGATGCCCAAACCCTTACGTTGACCGATGGTGAAAAACGCCAGGCCGGGATGCTGGCCCAGATGTTCACCTCCGGAGGTGAGGATCGGCCCGGGATGGAAAACCTCCGGTGCCTGGCGGGCCAAAAAGGTGCGATAATCTTCATCTCCCACAAAACACAAGTCCTGGCTGTCCGGTCTTTCCGCAGCCGGCAAGTCAAAATCTTCCGCCAGTTTACGGACCTGATCCTTGGTGAATTTTCCCAGAGGTAGGAGGGTCTGGCTTAAAGTGGTTTGATCCAGTGAATAGAGAACGTAGGATTGATCTTTGGTTTGATCGATCCCCCGCAGCAGCTGGACCGGCTTTTCCCGGCCTCTCCTGATGCGGGCATAATGTCCTGTTGCCAGAAAATCTGCTCCCAGGGCTGCGGCCCGCTTCAACATATAACCCCAGCGGATCCGGCGGTTGCATACCAGGCAGGGGTTGGGCGTGACCCCCAGCAGATAGCCCTCAAGAAAGCTTTCCACTACCGTGGTCCGAAAAGCTTCTTTGGCGTCAACCGCGTAGAAGGGAATATCCAGCAGTCCGGCCGTGTAGCGGGCGTCTGCCAGGGCATCCCGGGTGCAGCAACGGTTATCCATCCCTTCTTCGCTCCACAATCGGAGCATGATCCCGAATACTTCGTAGCCGCGTTCCTTTAATAAAGCGGCCGCCACAGAGCTGTCCACGCCGCCGCTCATTCCCACAGCGACTTTCTTTCCTGTGCTGGCAGAATTCATGATAATTCTCTAGCCTCAGCGACCGTCTCCGGCAGCAGGGAGATTAACTGATCGATTTCCTCGTCTGTGGTATCTTTGCCGATGGTGATCCGGAGGGAACCGGATGTCCACCGGCTGGAGAAGCCGAGCTCCTCCAGGATCCGGGAGGGTTCGGGGTTGCCCGTCTTACAGGCTGAGCCTGAGGAGCAGGCGATTCCCCGGGCGTCCAGTAGGGAAACCAGAAGGTTGCTGTCAGTGTCCCGGAAGGCAAAACTGGCGTGATTGGGCAGCCGTTCCTCCCGGTGTCCGGTCAGTGTGACTTCTGGGATTGACTGCAGAATTTGTTCAATCAGTTTTTCCCGCAAACGGATGCTGTGTCCTTCCCGGTTAGGGTATTCAACTTGCTGATAATTAAAAGCCTCAGTCATCCCTATGATTAAGGGCAGATTTTCGGTGGCCGCCCGCAGTCCAAATTCCTGGGAGCCTCCGGTTTGCACCGGGATCAGCGGGGTCCCAGAACGGATGTATAAAGCCCCGACACCCTTGGGACCATAAAATTTGTGTGCCCCCAGGGAGAGCATATCCACCAGCAGCTCAGCGGTATTGATGGGCAGGTGGGCTGCTGCCTGGACGGCATCGGTATGGAATGGGATGCCTACCTGCTGGCAGACCTCAGCGATCTCGGCAACCGGGTTGAGCGTCCCAATTTCGTTGTTGGCATACATCACCGAAACAACCGCGGTTTGCGGTTGGATCTTCTGTTTAACATCGTCTGCCGTGGTCCGGCCGTAGCGGTCTACGGGTAGAAATTCCAGGTTGAAACCGAAGAATTTGGCTAATTGCTGGGCGGTGTGGAGGACCGCGTGGTGTTCAAGGGGAGGGATGAGGATGTGGTCTGCGCCCCGGTTTTCCCTGGCAGCAAATGCGGACCCTCTCAAGGCCAGGTTGTCGCTCTCGGTGCCGCAGGAGGTAAAGATAATTTCTTCCGGGTCAGCACCTAAATTTCCAGCCAGGGATCTTCTGGCCTGTTCAAGGACAGTTTCAGCCTGTTGCCCATAACGATGAACGGAGGAAGGGTTGCCGAACAGGTCCTGAAACACGGGAAGCATGGTTTTCAGGACTCGGGGATCTAGCGGGGTGGTTGCTGCGTAATCAAGATAAATTGCGGACATGCTGACTCCTCCCCAGCGATTATAGCATGGGGAACATTTACTGAGCTTGCCTTTAACTTCTAATTAACATTTTGATGAATTCTTACCGGAGGCGGTTCTCTTTGATATAATAACCAAGGAAACATTTAAGTGCTCAGGGAGGCATGATGTCAGATCAAATTAAGTTTGGGACGGACGGGTGGAGGGGGCATGTGGCCAAAGATTATACCTTTGCAAACCTTCGCCGGTGCAGTCAGGGGTTTGCGACATATTTAGTGGATCAAGGATTCAGCGGAGATTGGGTGGTTGTGGGATATGACTGCCGTTACCAGGGAGAATTGTTTGCCGAAGCAGTGGCTGAAGTTCTGATTGGAAATGGACTGCGGGTCTATTTGACTGCGGAGCCCACCCCGACGCCGGTCATCTCTTACTCGGTTGTGGCTAAAGAAGCGGTTGCGGCAGTTAATGTGACCGCATCCCATAATCCTTACACGGATAATGGGTTCAAGGTCCGCAACCAGCACGGCGGGGCAGTTGACCCTGAAGGGCTCAAAGAGATTGAAAGCAATATCCCGGATAGGGAAAGCGATGTGAAAAGAATTGAGATAGCAAAGGCCAAGGATGAAGGTCAGGTTGAGGTTTTTGATCCTGCACCCGCTTATATCAGCCAGATTGAAAAACTAATTGATCTGGGACCGCTGCGTGATGCCGGCTTACGGATTCTGGTAGATCCGATGTGGGGAAACGGTGCGGGCTGGTTCCCCCGCCTGTTGGAGGGGGGATCAACCGAAGTCATTGAGATCCACAACCAGTGCAATCCTCTTTTCCCGGAAATGTCCCGTCCGGAGCCCATTCCCCCCAATGTGGATGCAGGCTTACGGGCGGCTGTTGAGCATAATGCGGATGTGCTGTTGATCAACGACGGAGATGCTGACCGGGTTGGACTGGGAGACGAAAACGGAAATTTCATTGATCAGCTGCGGGTGTTTGGCCTGTTGGCTTATTATCTGCTGGAAGTCAGGGGCGAGAGAGGAGATATCGTCAAAACCCTCTCCACAACTACCATGTTAGAAAAACTGGGAAAGATTTATGACGTCCCTGTTCATCAAACGGGGGTTGGGTTTAAGTATGTGGCCCCTAAAATGCTGGAGACGGAAGCGATGATCGGTGGGGAAGAGTCGGGCGGCTATGCGTTCCGCGGGCACGTGCCGGAAAGGGACGGCATCCTGGCAGGCTTGTATTTGCTGGATATGATGGTGAAACTGGAGCGGAAACCTTCTGAACTGCTGGAAGTTTTGTTTGATAAAGTTGGGGCTCACTATTATGATCGGATCGATACCCCTTTCCAGGGTGAACGCGAAGATAAGATCAAGAAAATCGAAAACGCCAACCCTGAAACGATCGGTGGTTTGCGGGTGACCGGTTTGGTCACCGTGGACGGATTCAAATTCAACCTGGAAGACGGCGGGTGGCTGCTGATCCGTTTCTCGGGCACTGAACCCATCATCCGGGTTTATTGCGAGACCACCCATAAAGATAAGGTGGATGCTATTCTGCAGGATGGACTCAAAATTGCCGGTCTGGATGGAAAAGACTCGTGAAATTGGTGGACACCCACTGCCACCTGGATTTTGATCGCTACCAGCAGGATCTTGACCAGGTTTTATCCCGCGCCTGGGAACAGGGCTTGGAAAGGATTATGATACCGGGCATTGACCTGGAATCAAGTCGGCGGGTGATAAAATTAGCTTCCACGGATCCCCGTTTATTTGCTGCTGTCGGGGTTCATCCCAACAGCGCGGAAACCTGGGATCAAAAATCCGCGTCCCGGCTGCGTTCGCTGGCATCCCACCCCGGGGTAATTGCGATCGGTGAAATAGGATTAGATTACTACCGGAATCCAGATAAGCGGGATCTGCAGGAGCATGTCTTAACTGAACAGCTGGATATTGCCTTGGACCTGGAGCTGCCGGTAATTCTTCATGTCAGGAACCAGTCAGGGAAAGACCGATCTTGTATAATGGACTTAATCAACATCCTGGAAGGCTGGACGAAAAAGGTTGTTGACCAGGGCAGAGATCAAAGGCAGGGCCGCTGGGGAGTGGTGCACAGCTTTTCCGGTAATCTTGAGGAAGCCCAGAAATTAGCTTCGCTGGGTTTTTTCCTGGGGATCACCGGCCCGGTGACTTATCCGCGGGCAGAAGAGATGCAGCGGGTGGCAGCGGGAGCTCCCCGGTCTCGACTGTTGATAGAAACTGATGGGCCTTTTCTTACCCCGCATCCCCACCGGGGAAAAAGAAATGAACCTTCTTATGTCAAATTTGTCGCTGAAAAGATTAGTGAACTGATGGGCGTTCCGGTGGGCGAAGCAGCCGAGCTGACCACAGAAAATGCTGATCATTTGTTTGAATGGAGTTAGTGGTTTTGAACAACGTGGACTTTTTAGAAATAATCACTGAAGATATTGACCAGATTGAGGAGATAATGCGGTCGCGATCTGCTGGTTATCATCCTGAGTTGGGATCAGCGATGGATCATTTGTTAAGTTCGGGGGGGAAGAGGATTCGCCCGACCGTGGCTTTATTGATGGGAAAACTGCTGGGAGCAGAGCGAGATGATTTACTCTTGCTGGGCGCCTCTATTGAACTCCTCCATACCGCAACCCTGGTGCATGATGATTTGATTGACGGTTCCCTGTTAAGGCGGGGAAATCCGACCTTGAATTCCGATTGGTCACCAGCTGCGACTGTACTAACCGGAGACTATATTTTTGCCCAGGCTGCTGAGTTAGCAGCGGAAATTGGTTCCACAGATGTGATGAAAATGTTTGCCCAGACGCTGGCAGTGATTGTCAACGGTGAGGTCAGTCAGCTCTTCAACCGCAAAAAGTCAACCAGTCAATCTGCCTATCTGCAGAGGATTTATGAGAAGACAGGCTCTTTGTTTGTTTTGGCAGCGAGATCAGCAGCGGAATTAGCTGCTGTGGATGAAGATGCCAAACAGGCTGCGGTTGTATATGGAAAGGGCATTGGCCGGGCGTTTCAAATTGTGGACGATGTGCTGGATTTTACCGGTGATAAAGAGAAGATCGGCAAACCAATCGCCAGCGATTTGCGCCACGGGGTTCTCACTCTCCCGACAATTTATTTCCAACAAATGTATCCCGAGGACATGGGATTGGAAAAGGTGTTGAGTGGTAACTATAACGGCCAGGTGATCGCTCAAGTTTTAGAGAGGATTGTTTCCAGCGGGGCGGTACAAAAGTCCTTGGATGATGCCCGGAAATATTCGCAGCAGGCTGTAACAGCGCTGGATCATCTGCCGGATAATCGGGAAAGGAAAGCTTTGAAAGAATTAGCTCGATTTATCGTCGGGCGGGAATTATAACTCGCTGAATACAGGCTCAAACTAAAGGAAAAGTTCCCGCCATAAGAGGTTGGCGGGATTTTTGGTTAAATCCGGGAAGGAATTTACTGTAAAGGTTGATTGTAGTAATTATAGACGGCCTCCGATAACATTCCCACCAGGTTCGAGGCGTTGTCCCAAATTAACTGCTGGGGGTGATTGAGAAAGATGACCAGGATGTATTCTCCTCCGGGGGAAAAAACGATCCCGGCGTCACCCAGGGTCTGCATGATCCCGTTCGTCGTCACCCAGCCGTGTTTGTGAGCCACTTCAGTGACGTCGGGCACACCGGCTTCGATCAGCGAAGGCATCCTGTTTCTGGCGAGGTAGTCAATCATCAGCTGACATTCTTCCTGGGTGATTTCTTCCGGAAAGACAACCTTGAAGGTCCCTTCACCGTTATCTGCACACTGCAGGATGTCCTCCAGCAGCATTCCCATGTCGGAAGGAGTGGACTGATTATAGGGGTCCGGATCAGTGGATACATCCGTCCTTTGATTGGCGGGGGTCGAATAATTTTTCAGCAAGGGGGATCCCAGACTAAATTCTCCAGCGAGAAAGGTGTTCTCCAGGCCGAGGGACTGCATGTCCTCGGTAATTTCCAGGGGGGCCAGATCAGGATGGATTACTCGCTCCATCACCCAATCGGCGGGATCATTCCCTGATTCCACGATCATTTTCTGGAGGAGGTTGAGGGTTTCCGGGTCTTCATCTTCCTCTATGCGTCGGAAGATAGAGACCATGATGGGGATTTTGACGATGCTGGCTGTGGTAAAAGACACATCAGGGTTTGTGGGTATTTCCTGCCCGTTCTGATAGGCGAAATGGATCCCTTCCTGGGAGTCGGGGTGGAACAGGTAAAAGCCCACAATCCCGTCAAATTCGTTGATGTCAATGGTTTGTTTCAGCAGAGTTTCCAGATTCAATAATGAGGGACGGGGTGGTCTGGTTTGTCTGCGGGGCAGAGTGACCGATCGATTATCTACGGAAAACAGGGCGCGGTCAATGGACAGCACAGCTTGATTGATGTTTAGTTCGGTGCCGTAGCTTCCGGAGGTAAATTTAACCGTCCCGGTTTGAGGAATTGCTGGAGAGGGCGGTTTATCATACCGGGCTGCGATTTCATCCCGGAGATAAGTCCGTAACCTTTCTTCGGAATAATCAGCCCGGAGGGGAATTGATCCCCCGGAGGTTTGCCTGCCCCACAGATAGTCCCAAAAACCTTCCCAGAATGATTGACTGCTGTTAGCCAGGTCAGCGGCTGCTAGCATGCTTTCCAGGTCCAGCTCAAAACCAGTCACGGAAGGGGAAAGGAGGATAACCTCGTCATCATAGCGCAGTTCAACCGGCTGGGAATAAGCTTCCAGCAGGCGCTGGGCCGATTCCCTCCGGGTTAAATTTCCCACGGGCACATCAGCTATCTTCATCCCTGGGGGATAAGTCAACCGCAAACGGCTGAAACGGATAAACTGCAGCGTGGTTAATCCCACAGCCGCTATCAGTAAAAATACTGAAATCCAACCCAGGGCCGAAAAAGATCTCCGCCTTCTCACTAAACCTCCATAAATATGCTGGTGATGCGCATTCAGCCTTACCACCGGCTGATTGATTTAAATCAGGGAGAGTTTATCATACCTTCCAGTGTTTGCCAAATCCAGGAAGCAGTTGGTCAATCTCCTCCGCTGGGAAGGACGATAGCACAAAACACCAGGAGCTGCATAGTCCCGGTGTTTTTAACAGGTTGGGGAAAGGTTAATCCTGGGGGGGCTCAGGAATTTCTATTACGCAGTTATCTTTTCCAAAGTCACCTAGAATATACTCATCAGCTTCCCACTCGTTATACCATTTTTCTGAATTCAGCAGGTAACGGAACTCATATTTTTGTCCGGGTTCCAGGTAGAGATTTATTTTGAAATCACCTTTTTTTAGCTGTTTCATGGGCGTGTTCATTTTGTCTTCGCCGCCCCAATCGTTAAAATCTCCCACCAGATGGGCTGTCTCCACTTCGTAATCAGGAAGCTCGTGCTTTGCCAGGCGAAAGGTAACTTTGTATTTCCCTTTGGATTTCACATATTGTTTTTTGAGCATAACTAATCCCTTTTCAATAATATGAATGACATTGCTCCTGAATTCAGGTTAATAATATCATAGAAAATTGAGCTGAGGGCAAACTCCAGGCAAGTACTTTCTTCTTTTGGATATTGCATTCAAGCGGAACTCTTGAGCTCCAGATGATAGAACTTTGCAAAGGTCTGCGGCAGCCGAGAGGCGGGTGATGATTGCTCTGCCCCGGTTTATTCCCTGACATTACTCAGGGAAAGGGATTATCTTTGACCATGACTTGAGGGGCAATAATTTTTTATAGTATGTACAGGGATGACGATCAAACCAATTCAATCTAGATAAGGAAAAGCGCGTATGCTGCGGACATTGTTCATCTATCTTTCAGGGGCAGGATGGGCCCAGCGGTTGGTTCGGAACTGGAAATTTGCCCAGAAAATGGCAGCGCGGTTTGTGGCCGGTGAAACCCTGGATGAGGCCGTTGAGGTCATCAGGCAGCTTAATGATCAAGGATTTAACGTCACCCTCGATCACCTGGGGGAAAATGTGACCAACCGGGAAGGCGCCCTGGCAGCCAGGGAGGAGGTCCTGCAGATAATGGAACGGATTGACCGAGAAAAATTACGTTCCGGAGTGTCGGTTAAACTCAGTCAGATAGGCCTGGTCCTGGATGAGGAGTTTTGTCTGGACAACTTACACGAGATCCTCACCAACGCCCAGGCACTGGGGCTTTATGTCCGGATTGACATGGAAGATTCTTCGCTTACTGAGAAAACCCTGCGCTGTTATTACCGCTGCCTGGAGGCTGGTTTTGGGGAAACGGTGGGGATTGTCATTCAAACATACCTTTATCGCAGTGAAGAGGATATCCAGCGGATCCTGTCCGAAAGCGGCACTGTCCGGTTGTGTAAGGGTGCTTATAAAGAACCTGCATCGGTGGCATTTCCCCGGAAGAAGGATGTGGATGACAATTTTGATCAGCTGGCTCGGAATTTGCTTGATAAAGCTGCTGAAACAGACAGAGAAATCAGCCGGGACGGTATTCATCCTCCGATCCCTGCCCTGGCTACTCATGATGAAGAACGGATCCGCCTGGCCTCTGCTTACGCCGAAAGAATCCATTTGCCCAAGCATAAGATGGAATTCCAAATGCTGTTCGGCATCCGTTTTGATCTGCAAAAAAGACTGGTCGCCGAGGGATATCCTGTCCGGATTTACGTTCCCTATGGGGAGGAATGGTATCCTTATTTTACCCGCCGGCTGGCTGAGCGACCGGCTAACCTCTGGTTTTTCATCTCTAATTATCTCAAAGGATAAGCTGTAATCCAACCATTTTTTCCGGAGATTATTCGCCTTGATCGCGGGTAGAGCAGTTATAATGGGGGTATGAATGAAACAGGATCAAAGCTGACAGCAGCCAATCTGCGGCCTTTTCATCTGCTTACTTCTGTCTTCTTGTTTACCCTGGGTGCCGGGATCGCTGATTACCTGGGATGGGAAATATCGCCCGGAGTTTATCTGCTGGGCCAGCTCTGGCTGGTAAGTCTTCAGCTGGGGTTTTTCCTGTTCGGGGATTATATGCAGATTCCCCTGATCTCCAGTTTGTTTGAGCATCTCAAGGCTCTCCGGGAGGTATCAGCGGAGGTGGAAGACGAAGAAGAGAAAGAAGAGGAAACCGAAAGCCGCAGGGAGGAGTCGGATTTCCAGATCCAATTATGGTTGGCTGTCCTTTTCCTGCTGCTGGTGGCCGGGCTGACAACCCTGATGGGTTACCAACAGATGCTGAGCCCAATTTCGATTACGATCATGAGTATGCTCTTTGTGGGGTATGCGATTTATGTCATCCCTGACCTGGTCAGGAGATTCTGGATGTTCAGAGAAGCGGCATTCTCCCTCCTCCTGGTTGTGCTCCCTGTGGGATTGGGTTATACGCTGCAGACAGGGGATTACCACCGCTTGCTGTCTTTAAGTACTTTTCCCCTTTATCCCCTCCATCTGGCCTTTTTGCTCATTCTCCAGTTGATAAGCTACCGCGATGATTTGGCTTCAAAAAGAAAGACCCTGTTTACTGCGGTGGGATGGGTCAGGGGTGTCGCCCTGCATAATTATCTGATTATCACGGGTTTTCTCATCCTGGGTGTTTCCCTGTTTTTCGATTTTCCTTTGGCGTTCGTCCTGCCGTCGCTGACCGCCCTTTTTCCCGGGTCATATCTGGTCTGGTATCTAAACCGATTGGCGAAAGGTGCTCCTGAACGCCGGGCTTTGATGCTTACTCTATCCCTGATTACATTCTTTGTCCCTGTTTATTATCTGTTATTTTCCTTCTGGAGTTATTAACGGTATGGAGAGAAACATATGCCAGAATTTTTAGAGTTAATGCCCGTGCAGCAAGCGTTAGATTTGTTTTTGACCCAACTTCCCGTTAAGGTTGGGGAGGAGTTATTGCCTGTTGAGGACTCCCTGGGCAGGGTGACCAGGCGGGATGTTTACGCCCCCCATCCTCTTCCTGAATTCAGGCGCTCAACTGTTGATGGTTACGCGGTGCGGGCGGTTGATACTCACGGGGCTTCCGATTCTTTACCGGCTTATCTGCACTGCATCGGCGAAGTGCCGATGGGAGGAGCTCCGAATTTTGAGATTGAAGCGAACGAGTGTGCGATTATTCACACCGGGGGCATGATTCCAGAAGGGGCAGATGCAGTGATCATGGTCGAAGAAACCCAGGATGCGGGGAGCGGCGAGATCGAATTATTTAAATCCGTGGGAGTCGGCGAGAACATCATAGAAAAAGGAGAAGATGTCTCTGAGGGGGAATTGGTCATCTCCGGGGGAACGGTACTCCGACCAGCAGAAATCGGGGGGTTGATGGCATTGGGAATTACAGAAATCCAGGTTTCCCAAAAGCCCAGGGTAGGGATTATCTCCAGTGGGGATGAGGTTGTCCCTCCCCGGGAAGATCCCCGTCCTGGAGAAGTCAGGGACGTCAATTCGTACACCCTGGGTTCTCTGGTAGATAAAGCAGGGGGATTGCCGGTCCATTATGGTATCATTGCGGATAATAGACAAGCCATGCAGGATGCTTTGCGGAAGGCCCAGGAAGAATGTTCCCTGGTGATTGTCACCGCTGGTTCGTCAGCCAGCTCCCGGGATCTAACTTCCCGGGTGATGGATGACCTTGGTAAGCCGGGGGTGTTGGTGCACGGAGTGAATGTCAAACCAGGCAAACCGACCATCCTGGCGGTGGCTGAAAATACGGCCTTGATTGGACTGCCGGGAAATCCAGTCAGCGCCCTGGTGATTGCAAATTTGTTCGTGGTCCCGGTGATCCAGCAGTACCTGGGTGTGCGGCGAGAAAGACCGCGGCCGACTGTGCAGGCCGAGCTGCAAATTAACGTCTCCTCTTCTTCCGGGCGAGAGGATTGGGTGCCGGTGAAATTGGCCCGAAAGAAAAATGGTGGATACCAGGCAGTCCCGGTTTTTGGAAAAAGCAACCTGATCTTCATCCTGTCCCGGGCGGATGGACTGTTCCGGATACCGGCTGAAGCAAATGGAATCAACGCTGGCCAAACTGTCACTGTGAGATTGATCTAAACCGGAGAGGGGATCATGAGTTCAGCTTTAACCCTTGCGGCTTTATATTACCTCTGCCTGATGGTTTTTTTTCTGCTGCTGATCGTGCACAGCTTTAAAAACCTCCGGATCTATAAACTTGGTGATTATCTATTAATTTTTTACCTGGGATTGAGTGGGTTGATCGTGCTCAATCTGTTGGTTGCTGAGCTGGGCTGGACGGCCGTTTTCCTGTCGGCGTTTGCCAGGCATCTTCCTCTTTATGGATTATTGTTATTGTCTGGTTTTCTGTTCCTGCTTACCCGGGCAATTTTCCCGGGAAAACGTTTTGGATGGTGGCCCGTATTGCTGAGTCTGCTGCTGTTATCCGGAGCGCTCGTTCTGGATGTTCAGCCTCCCTGGTCCCCCGGCGTCCTGCAGTATGTCCCCGGGATTGAAATTACCCCTGCTGAAATCTCTCGAAAATTGCTCTTGGCGTCTTGGGGCGTCTATCTGGGTTTAGTGCTTATCATGCTGCTTCACAGTTATCGGTCTGCCCAGGAAAAATTGATCAAGCACAGGAGTGTTTTCTGGTCCGGAGCGGCCGGATTCTTCATCGGGGGCTCTGTGCTGTTCTTTAGCGAGCAGTTTTTGGTAGGAAGTGCGCTCTTTGTTTTAAGTTCGCTTATCTTCTGTTATCTGGTGTTAACTTACCGGCTGCCGGATTTATGGCAGATATTGATCCAAGCCATTAGTCATCTCACCGCAGGGACGATGACCATCCTTCTTTATGCTCTGGGATTCCTGATCCTGGAAAGGGTTTACCAATCCCGGGCGTGGTATCAACCGGTGTATACGGGAGGCTTCTTAGCCCTCTGGACGCTGGTTCTTTATCCCCGGCTTTCAAAACAGGTACAGCGCTCCGTCCAGACTTTGCTGAACAGGGCGGATAACCGGGGCCGGGAACTGAGAAATTTCAGCAGGCGGATTAGCAGCACGCTGGATATTGATTTACTTTCCCGGGTGACAATTGATCTGATCTGTAAGGTGCTGGATATCCGGAGAGGGTATTTATTCCTGGTGGATGAGATCAACGGAGATCAAGGCGTGCGCAGCTGGAGTTTACGGGCGGTGAAAGGAATGGAAGAGGAGGATCCCCCGGATCTGGAAAATTTGCCGGCCAGCAGCCCCCTCACCAAAGTCCTGGTGGAAGAAAAAAGACCGCTGACCCAATCCGAATTGGAGATGATCCCCAAGTACCAGACCATTCCAGAAAAGGTGCTCACCTGGCTGCAAACCCTCGAGGTGGATACTTTTGTTCCCATCCATACTGAGGATGAGTGGATTGGGGTTTTTGCTTTATCAAGAAAGAAATTTGGGGCTTCGTTTTCAGATCAGGATTTAGAATTTTTGATGTCTCTTGCTGACCAGACTTCGGTTGCTTTGCAAAATGCCCGCCTGGTGGAAAACCTGACCAACATTGACCATGAACTGCGCAGATCCCGGGCAACCACGAATACCGCCCTGGACCGTATTGCCCGGATTAAGCGGTCGGCGGCGGATTTTATCAGCATCAAGGCCCACGAGTTAAGGACACCGCTGACTGTGATGAGCGGTTATACTCAGCTTCTGGCAAATGATGAGAAGTTGATGGAAGATGAATATTACTCCAGGCTGGTTGAAGGCATCCTGACCGGGTCGGAAAGTTTACAACGAATTATCGATAGCATGCTGTATACAGCCAGTATTCAACCTGGATCGGTAGAGATTGACAATGAACCCATTTCGCTGTTTCTGGTCATTGATCGAATTTCAAGGCAGCTGCAGGAAAAAGTTCAGGCCAGGAAGATCACTTTATCTCATGATGGCTTGAGTTCTTTGCCCGAGCTGTATGGCGACAGTGAGGGTCTGGAAAAGGTGTTCAGGTATTTGATCAATTACGCTATGACCCATACGCCCAGCGGGGGGAAGATCAGCATCACCGGTAGGCATTTACCGCTGCGGTCCGATTTATTGCGCTGGGAAGGTGTGGAAGTGGTCATCAGGGATACCGGTATCGGCATTGATTCTGAGGCCCAACAGCGGCTGTTCCGTGATTTTTCCCTCCCGCTTAATGGCAAATTGGAAGTTGAAGATCAGCAAATGATCCCGGGGGAACGGGCCGGGGAAAGATTGGCCGTGGTGCGGGGAATTGTCGAGGCTCATAACGGTCGGATCTGGGTGGAACTGCTGGAAAAGGACAAAGAACGTCTTCCGGGGAGTGAGTTTCATGTCGTGCTGCCCCTGCAGCAGCAAACCCAGCCCACCCGCCCGGTGGAATCCCCTGAAGGCTGATTTTCCGAATGTCCTGCCTTTGCGGCAAGCAATCTGTTCCCACTATTCCTTTCTGTCCCGGGAGAGAGACCTGCGGGGTAATTCGGTTGGCTTCTGGATAAAAAAAGCTGAATATATCTGGTTGTTCTCTTTGCTGGGCAGGGGCGGGTGTGGGCAGGATCCGTTCAACCGGGGACTCAGGTCTTCGTGTTTGCGTATAGCTGTCATACAGCGGGTTTGAGGGCAGGGAATACGGTCTGCTTGATTTAAACAGGAAAACTCCCTCTTGACAATCTAGAACAGTTGTTCTATACTGGGGTGTACAGTAGAACATACATTCTAAAGGAGTGATCCTATGTCCGCCAACAGCATCCCTTTTGCACCGGAACGAATACGCGTCAAACGCAGTGTGGTCATCGGCGCCCTGCTGGTCTCTGCCCTGGCTGCCTTTGAAATTTTCAATTACAGCACCACCGATTTTGCCCTCACCGATTTGCTGGGAGAGCTGCGGTTCTGGGGCGTGCGCTGGTCCACCATCCTGGCTTTAGCCTTCTGCGGCATTGATTTTGCCGGGATCGCCCGGTTGTTCACCCCCGAAGATGGGCGTGAAGAGCCTGTTGAAGTCTGGTATCTATTCGGGGCCTGGCTGCTGGCCGCGACCATGAACGCCCTGCTCACCTGGTGGGGTGTTTCTATTGCCATTCTCAACCACCAGTCGCTGGGCAGTGCCGTGATCGCCCGGGATACCCTGCTCACCGTGGTACCTATCTTTGTAGCCGTGATGGTCTGGCTGCTGCGGATCCTGATCATTGGTCTTTTCTCAGCGGCCGGGGAGCGCTATTTTGGCCAGGAGCAGCTGTCTTTCGGGTGGAGTGGTGAGGACCGTCAAAGCCGGAGTTCACCCTCCAGCTCCCGGAAGTCCCCGGGGAAGAAAAGATCACGACCCGCATCTCGACCGCGGGCTGCGTCCCCGGCCCAAGCCAGCCGCCGTTCCCGGCCAGAGCCGACCTATGAACCGCTGGTGGTCAGCGGCTCCAATCAAGATCAGAGGACTGTTCACTGATACGGGAATAGACGAACGCTGAGGGAGTTTTAGAGGAACAGTGCAGGGTCAATCAGATCATTCGAGTTCAGGGGCTGACCTGAAAACAAAAACCGCTGGGAAACCAGCGGTTTTTTAGTCGGGATGGTGGGATTTGAACCCACGGCCTCGCCGACCCGAACGGCGCGCGCTAGCCGGGCTGCGCTACATCCCGATGCGGCGAGATTATAACCCAGTTGAGCATGAATATCAAGGCCAGGCAGCTCCGGGTTGGTAAAACCTCACCATGGGTAGGAAGGATGCGAAGTCTTCTTTTTGGGCATGATCGTACCTACAAGAACCCCGGTCAGGAATCCACCAATATGGGCCCAGAAAGCGATTCCGCCCACATCTGGCCCGCCCAGTGAGACAACGCCTTGAAAGAGCTGAAGGATGAACCAGGCTCCCAGGACCAGTCCGGCCGGGAGCAAGGTCATCCGCAGGAAGAACCCCAGGGGAATAAGCGTCAATACCTTTTGTTGGGGGAAGAGCACAAAGTAAGCTCCCAGGACAGCAGCAATAGCGCCACTGGCTCCCACGGTGGGTACTGTTGAGTTGGGGTTGGTCAGAACGTGGGCCAGTGTTGCGACCAGGCCGCCTGTGATATAGAAAAGGAAGTAGCGAATACTTCCCAACCGATCCTCAACATTATCCCCGAAAATCCACAGATAGAGCATATTACCAATGATATGGGCCAGACCGCCGTGCATGAACATACTGGAAAATATTTTGGTGATGTTTGTCAGGGAAGGGCCAGTAGTCAGCCGGGCAGGGATGAAGGCAAATTGATAGATGAAGGATTCGCTGTTCCCGACCAGCGTGGTCTGGAAGATAAAAACCAGGATGTTTAACAGGATGAGCAGATAGGTGACCAGGGGAACCTTGTGGGTGGGATTTTCATCGCGGATGGGTATCATGTATAAAGCCTTATGATAAGTTGAAATTTAAGAAGATTTTACCATACCGGATGGTTTACCAGACCTGGCGGCTGTCCGAAATAACTTCCGCCAGCAGAGCCGGAGGGAGGTGAAAACCTTGACAGGAGTTCATCCTTTGGTACACTAATTTCATCATGTTCAGCGAGTGCATTTTACTAACTCCCGTCCCTACCAGCCGGAAATTACCGTGATTAGAATCAGTCATTGGGCGGTAGGATGATGTCAACCAGGTTATCTTCCCTCTGTACTGAAAAGTCAGAGGTTTTTTTATTAGCAGAGGAATAATTTAACGAGCGAAAAACGAGGAGAATATTTATGAGAATGTCAAGCTTGCTCAGCCAGACCCTACGGGAAGCGCCGTCGGATGCGGAAATACCCAGCCACAGCTTGCTGGTCAGAGCAGGGTATATCCGGCAGCTGGCTGCGGGAATATTTACAGTCATGCCCCTGGCCAAGCGGTCCTTAACTAAAATTGAGGATATCATGCGAGAAGAGATTAACGCCATCGGTGGTCAGGAGATGGCCATGCCTGTGATTCATCCGGCTGAAATCTGGAAAAAAACCGGGCGTTGGGGAAAAGTAGGACCTGAAATGGGACGGTTTCAGGACCGCAATGGACGGGATATGGTGCTGGCTATGACTCACGAAGAGACGGTAGTAGATGTGATCAAGGACGAAATCCAGTCCTACCGTCAGCTGCCGATGCTCATTTATCATATCCAGACCAAGTGGCGGGATGATCCCCGACCCCGGGCAGGTTTGATCAGGGTCCGTGAATTTACCATGAAAGACAGCTACAGCCTGGACAGGGACTGGGAGGGTCTTGACCGGCAGTACCGGGCCCATTACCAAACCTATTTTGACATCTTCAACCGCTGTAAGCTGCCGGTGATCGCTGTGGAATCTGATGTGGGAATGATGGGGGGGAATATGGCCCACGAATTTATGTATCTGACCCCGGTTGGGGAAGATACCCTGCTGCTTTGCGACCAGTGCGGCTACTCGGCGAACCGTCAAATTGCCGATTTCCAAAAACAAGGATCACCTCCGGAGGAACCTCTGGAAAGGGAAAAGGTCGCTACCCCGGCTGCGAAGACAATTGCTGATCTGACTGAATATCTGGACCTTCCGGCGAGGAAAACGTCCAAGGTTGTATTCCTCATGGCCACCATGCTTGAGGACGGCGAGGACGTGGAAAAATTGGTCTTTGCTATCGTCCGGGGTGATATGGATCTCAACGAGACCAAGCTGGCCAATGCAATTGGAGCCAAACAGCTCCGACCCGCGGAAGAGAACGAAATCAAAGCGGTGGGCGCTGTCCCCGGTTATGCCTCTCCAATCGGGTTGGATCAGGTGATGATTGTGGTGGATGATCTCATTCCGGAGACCCAGAACCTGGTGGCCGGCGCGAATGAAGAAGGCTACCACTTCCTGAACGTGAACTACGGACGGGATTACCAGGCCGAGATGGTGGTGGATATCGCCGCCGCTAAAGATGGGGATGCCTGTCCCCGCTGCGGTGAACCCCTCAACGCGGTGCGGGGGATTGAGGTGGGGAATATCTTCAAATTAGGCACCTGGTACAGCGAAGCCGCCGACGCCACCTTCCAGAATGAGCAGGGCAAGGAAGAACCGGTGGTGATGGGTTCTTACGGCATCGGCAGTGGACGATTGTTGGCATCGGTGGTGGAAGAGCACCACGATGACTACGGCATGATCCTGCCGATCACAATAGCTCCTTACGAAGTTCATCTGGTCAGTCTGGAAGGCAAAAAATCAGAGGCCGAAGAAGTTCGAAAATTTTCTGAAAAGCTTTACCGCGAACTGCGCGAAGGTGGGCTGGAAGTCCTGTATGATGACCGTGATGAAAGTCCGGGAGTCAAGTTTAACGACGCGGACCTAATCGGCTGCCCCGTCCGGTTGACGGTGGGGTCCCGCTCTCTGGAAAAAGGCGGGGTGGAAGTCAAGCTCCGGCATCAGAAGGAACGAAATTTGATCCCTGTCGACGAGATCGTGGATTCTGTCCGGGAGAAGGTAGACCAGCTTTACGCTGATATTAATGAAAATTTAGAAGAGGTGGAACTGGAAAGTTGACTTTCCGTTGACCGCCTGAAAAAGCCTTTTCCTCTCCGGGAAAGGGCTTTTTTTATTCCGATACCGGCAACTGAAATTACCCCGCTGGATTACGGCGATTGAAATTGAAGCTGGAGTAAGATGATTGAAAAAATGGCAGGTGTGAGCAGAGTTAGAAGATAACCTGGTTCTGGCGCCCTGCTCACGCCCCGTCCTCTGGTTTCCCGGCTTATTCCATCTTGAAAAAGCTGGTAAGTTTCATGGCCAGGTTGAGATCACCTGCTAGTTGAAGTTTCCCTTTCATGAAACCCTTCATCCCGTCCTCTTTCCCCAGCAGGACATCGCCGAAGTACCTGCCGTCGGCAGTCAGGGTCATGGTCGGATCCTCTGCAACCCCTTCTTCCACCTGGCACTGGTCATCTTTGATGGTGATGATATAGTCTCCCCCTTCTTCCCCGGTCAGATGGTACTGGATTACGGCTTCCAGTCCGGCAGCCTTATCGGGCATAAAAGCTTTTTCGTGATTGAAGATTAACTCTTTGACGGTGTATTCTGACATCACAGACTCCTTGATTTCTCCTGGGTCGCCTAGGTTAGATTTTGAATGACCGCCGCTGCCCCCATTCCACCGCCGATGCACATGGTTACCAGACCCCATTCCAGGTCTTGTCGCTTGAGTTCATAAATCATCTGGGTGGTGAGTTTAGCGCCGGTGCAGCCCAGCGGGTGGCCGAGGGCAATAGCCCCTCCGTTGACATTGGTGATCTCACGGTTCAAACCCAGCTCCCGGATCACGGCGATGGATTGGGAAGCAAAGGCTTCATTCAATTCTATCAGCTGGATATCCTCCAGCTTCATTCCCATTAATTTTAGCACTTTGGGCACTGCTTTGATTGGACCAATACCCATGATTTCCGGAGGCACTCCGGCCGCAGCGTAGGCTGCAAATCTGGCCAGAGGTTTGAGTCCTAGATCAGCAGCCTTCTGCCGGGACATAATCACCACCCCCGCTGCTCCGTCCGACATCTGGGAGGAGTTTCCTGCTGTCACTGTCCCTCCCTCTTTAAAGGCGGGGCGTAATCTCGCCAGCGCTTCCAGGCTGGTATCTGCCCGGGGGCCTTCGTCCTGGCTAAATTGCAGGATTTTTTCGCCGGCGGTGGTCTTGATGGTGACCTCCAGGGGGACAATTTGTTCCTCAAAGCGGCCGGTTTCCAGGGCTTTGACCGCTCGCTGGTGGCTGGTCAGGGCAAATTCGTCCTGGGCATTCCGATCTACATCATACGCGTCGGCGACGTTTTCAGCTGTGATTCCCATGCTGGTATAGGCTTCGGGATACGTTTCCGCTAATTGGGGGTGGGGACTGAATTTATAACCGGTCATAGGAACCATGCTCATGGATTCCACTCCCCCCGCAAGGACCGTATCGATTTGTCCTGCCATGATGCCCTGGGCGCCGTGGGCGATGCTCTGGACTCCGGAAGAACAAAAACGATTGACGGTTTCTGCAGGAACCTCGACCGGCAATCCGGCCCGGAAACCGATCAACCGGGCCAGGTTCATCCCCTGCTCACCTTCGGGGAATGCACAGCCGACGATTAGATCGTCCACATCGCCCGGCTCCAGCTGCGGAAGGCGGTTGAATAATTCATTGATCACTGCCGCCGCCATGTCTTCCGGTCGGTATGTGGTCAGAGTCCCCCGTTTTGCCTTTCCTACGGGTGTTCTCACAGCAGCAACGATGACCGGATCTCGTGCGGGTTCAAATTTTATCTTCATGTCTTTCTCCTTATTTTCCCGGAGAAGGTTGAGGCCGGGTTGGTTTGTTGCTTACAAACAGTATGCTAAACGGGAAATTAATTACGCAGCACTTTTCCTTTGCGGAGCAGGTGCCACATCCGTTCCTGGGTTTTTTCTTCCCCGCAGAGGGAGAGGAAAGCTTCTCTTTCCAGATCCAGGAAATAACTCTCTTCAACCCATTCCGGCTGGCTGATCTCTCCACCGGTAAGCACGTAGATAAGCTTTTCTCCAATTACACTTTCGTATTCCGTGATGTATCCGCTTTCCAGGTAGAGATGCAGTCCTGTTTTCAAAGCGGCGAGCATGTCTCGCCCGGCTGCGTATATTTTCTCCGGGGTTGGAGGTTGATAGCTGCCGTTGGCCATGTGCAGGACTTCTTTTTTGGCTTCTGCGAGCAGATGATCCCGATTGATCACAATACGATCCGCCGGGCCGAGAATCCCGAACTTGCGGGCTTCCACAGCGCTTTTGGCGACTTTCCCCTGGCCGACCTGCTCAAATATACGCTGGAAGTAAGGTAAGGCCAGGGCGTTTTCTGTTTTCAGCGGGGGATTGACCAGGCGCCTGACCATTTCCTTGGTCCCACCACCGGCGGGAATCACCCCCGCTCCGACCTCTACCAGTCCGGCATAGGTTTCTGCGGCCGCAACCACGCGGCTGCCGTGCATGGTGATTTCTGCGCCGCCGCCCAGGGTCATCCCCGCAGGGGCAGTTACCACCGGCCTGGGGAAATAGCGCATGCGCATATTGACATCCTGCAGCTTGCGGACAATGGTTTCCAGCTGGTCCCACATACCGTTCTGGGCCGCCATCACGACCCCGAACAGATTGGCACCCGCGCTGAAATTATCCGCGTCATTGCCGATCACCAGGCCGCGCAGCTCGCCTTTCTCTGCCAGGTCCAGAGAGTCGGAAATCATTTGAATGCTGTCTTCGTCAATGGCGTTCATTTTAGTTTGGAATTCCACACAACCCACCCCATCCCCGAGGTCAATCAGGGTGGCGCTCATATTTCTGGCCAGGACCCGACCGGTGTCGCTTTTCAACGCTTCCAGATCGAGGTGCTGGGATGAACGTTCCAGGGGCAGGTATTCCTTAGACTCAGGATGGTAAACTCCTGTCGCCCGGTGATCCTGATAGCGATAGAAAGATTCAATTCCGGAGGAGATCATTTCTTCTACCCAGGCAGCAGGAGGGTGCCCAGCTTCTTTCATCGCCGCTGCAGTCGATTCCACACCTAACATATCCCAGATTTCAAAAGGGCCCGCCTGATGACCAAAACCCCATTTCAGGGCGTCATCGATAGGTTTGGGTGTATCAGCTATCTCGGGAATCCGGTGGGAGCTGTAGGAAAGAGCCTGGTAGGTAATAGCCCGGATAAAGTTTCCTGCCGGATCATCAGCTTCCAGGAGAACCTGTAAGCGTTCGCCCAGATCCTCTGTGTTTTTGGCCTCACCCACCGAGGAAAATTTCCTGGCGTCCGCCGGTTGGTATTCTCTGGTTGGTAAATCCAGCGGCCAGAATTCTTTCTCTCCCTCCTGAACCACCATTTTATAAAAGCCCTGGTCGGATTTATTTCCCAGCCAGCCGTTTTCAACCATAAAGTCGATGAGATCGTTGACCGGTTTTGAGGTCAGATAGGGCATGGCCTGATCGTCCGGAGGAAGAATTTCTGCCAGGTTGTCCCCTACATGTTTCCAGACGTCTATGCCTACCAGGTCAATTAACCGGAAGGTGCCTGTTTTGGGGCGGCCGATCAGGGGTCCGGTGAGGGTGTCGACTTCCTTGATGGTCAGCCCCATATCCAGGATTGTGTGCAGGGCGAATGCGCCGCTGGCAAACCCCAGACGGTTAGCGATGAAATTGGGTGTGTCCTTGCAGATGACGATCCCTTTGCCCAGACGGTATTCTCCGAAATGACTGATAAAATCGGTCACTTCGGGGTCCGTGTCTGCGGTGGGGATAATTTCCAGGAGTTTCAAATAGCGGGGAGGGTTGAAAAAATGGGTGCCCAGAAAGTGCTTTTTGAAATCAGCTGATCTGCCTTCGGCGATGGAATGGATCGAGATCCCGGAAGTGTTGGTGCTGACGATGGTTCCCTCGCCGCGGGTGTCATCGATCCTCTCCATTAGCTGCTGTTTGATGGACAGGTTTTCCACTACTGCCTCAAGGACCCAGTCAGCTTCGGCGATGACGTCGAAGTCGTCTTCCAGGTTGCCCAGGTTTACGAAATTTGCCCTTTCGGGGGCATAGAAGCTTGCCGGTTGGGAATGAAGGGCAGCTTTAAAGCCCCGGGTGACGATCCGGTTTCTCACCTCGGGGTCTTTCAGGGTTAACCCTTTCTCCCGCTCTTTTTCGGTCAATTCGCGCGGGATGATGTCCAACAGGTGGACCCGGACGCCGGCGTTCGCCAGGTGAGCCGCGATTGCCGCTCCCATGGTGCCGGCCCCGATCACAACGGCGCGGTTGATTGAATAGTTCATCTTCAGCTCTCCTCGTTTGATCATACGCTGAACAGGTGCCCAGGGGTTGATGACAATGGGCGTGGATTCACCGCAGTTGACTTCCCCGGTAGCCCAGGATATTGCGGGCGACCACCAATTTGTTAATCTGTCCGGTGCCCTCGAAGATATCGTTGATCTTGGCGTCACGCATCCATTTTTCCAGCAGATTTTCCCGGCTATAACCAATGGGGCCCATCAGCTCCACTGCTTTCTGGGTGATCTTGCTGGCCACTTCTCCGGCTTTGACTTTGCTCATGGAGGCGACTTTTGCGTTGGTCATCTTGTTGTCTGCCATCCACAGCGCTTTCACCGTCAGCAGCCAGGCTGCCCGCCACTGGGCTTCCATTTCGATCACTTCTCGCTCGAGGCTGCTCAATTTTTGCCGGGGAATTCCATAGCGGATTTCTATCCCTTCCTCTTTAAGTTTTTCCTGGACGAATTCCAGAGAGGCCCGGGCGACCCCCAGGGCTGAAGCTGCCACGATCGGACGGGTGGCGTCGAATGTTTCCATGGCGCCCTTATAGCCCTTGGTGCTTTTATCGATTGTAGGGCTGCCCAGGATATTGGCAAAGGGGATCCGGCAATCCTGGAGGACGACCGAAGCCGTATCACTGGCTCTGATCCCCAGCTTCTCTTCCAGCTTGGTCACCTTGCAGCCGGGAGTGTTTGCTTCAACCACGAATGACCGGATGCCTGCCCGACCGGCGTCCAGATCCAGACTGGCCCAGACCACGATAAAGCCATCCGAATCGATCAGGGCTTTATGTCCGGCGGTGACGAAAATCTTTTCCCCATTGAGGATCCATTCGTTGGTCTCTTCATCTAATTCGGCCGTGGTTAGAATGGCGGAGGTGTCAGATCCTGCCTGGGGTTCAGTCATCGCCATGGCATCAAACACCGGTTTGTCGCCCTGAAACCGTTTCAGAAAACGTCTTTTCTGGTCATCGGTCCCAGCGGCTGCCACCGCTGCTGATCCCAGCATTCCCCCGGGAGTACACAGGTAAATTCCAGCGTCCCCCCAGGAAAGCATTTCCACCATCACCATTAAATTTTGATAGTTAATGCTGGGTCTTTTCTCCTTTTTTTCGGCTTTTTCCGGGGATTCTTTTTCCGGAGCCATCGAGGTACCGCCCATAGCTTTGGTGGCGGTATGCATAAACTTAATATATTCCCAGGGAATTTCATGTTCGTTTTCGTCCATTTCCCGGGAGATCGGACGCATCATATTTTCTGCGACAGTTTTTACCACGTTCTGGGTTTGTTTAAGCGGTTGGGGCATTTCAAAACTGATCATTTGCTTCCTCCTCTGCTGTGAGCAGGTCAGTAAGTTTTTCTCGGCCTTTACCTGTTCGCCGGGTTCAGACCATGGCCAGTCCTGTGAAATTGGCAAAACCCCTGCCGTTGCGCATCCACATTTCCACAGGATGTTCGCGGATATATCCGTGACCGGCAAGTATTTGAACAGCACAATCCGTGACTGTCATGACCATATCAACAGCTGCATTTATCGCCAGGTAAGCTTGTTGATAGGCTTTTTCTTTTCTTTCGTCAATCATCCAGGCCGCTTCCCAGGTCAGCAGTCGAACGGCTTCTATCTCGGTGGCCATTTCAGCCAGCATAAAGGCTATGGCCTGTTTCTGGGCGACTTTGACCCCGAAAACTTCCCGGTCTTTCGCGTAGTCGCGGGAATAATCAAAAGCTGCGTCGGCGACGCCCACAGCCATCGCAGAAAGGGCAATCCAGGAGGATGCCAGATGGGGCTTGAAATCATGGCCGTCATCCCCGCCCAGCAGGCGGTCAGCCGTGATCTTGACCTCATCCAGGGTGAGGTTGTAGAGCGGTAGCGCATGCACCCCCAGAAGTCTTTGATTTTCACCTGCCGTTAATCCCTCACTGTCAGCAGGAACGATAAAACCCTGAGTTTTGTCTTCCCATTTCGCGTAAACCACAAAAGCTTCGGCGTCTGCAGCGAAGGGGACCATGGTTTTTTCCCCGGTGAGGAGGAAGTGATCATTCACACGTTCAGCGGTAGTGGAAAGTTGATGGGGATCAAAATTGAAATCCGGTTCCAGCAGAGCCGCTGAGTACGGCTTCCATTCCGCGGCGATGACATCAGGGATAAAGTTTTTCTTTTGCTCTTCTGTGCCCGAAAACAGGAGGGGCAGGACAAAGAGGTTGGGGGTCATCACAGCCAGTGTGCTGGAGAGATCCCCGTAGGCCATGGCTTCAGCGGCCAGCACGCCGGTGACGGCTGAATAATCTCCGAACCCTCCGTATTCCCCGGGGAGTGAAGCCTGGAGGACGCCCAATTCCCAACCCTTTTCAATCAGTTTCCGGGAAAGCTGCGCTTCTTCGTCAGCCTCCCTGGCGGCCGGACGGAGATCATTTTCCGCGTAACGGCCAACGGCATCAATCAGCATCTGTTGTTCTTCCGTCGGGGTAAATGAATACATGCTCGCCTCCTGGTCCTCTAATGGGTGGTTATAGGTCAGCTTTTTTGCTGCTGTTATGGATAAGATCAGGGATCATGATTCTGCATCCCTTGGAGAAATAACTCGCAGTACTGATCAGCGATTTGTTCAGGGGACATTTTTCCCCGGGGGTTAAACCAGGTGATCGTCCAGTTCAGCGTGCCCAGGAGAGCCTTGACAGTTTGATCAACATTGAGATCCCGGAAACTGCCAGAATCAACTCCCTGCAGGATAATCTTTTTCCACAACGCTTCAAATCGATCCCGGCGGGGTATGTGAGCTTGATGGTGCTCGGGGTTTAATGATCGGTGTTCCATCAGCAGGACAGAAGCCAGGGAAAGGTTTTCGGTCATGATCCGCAGATAAGTGACCATCGCCAGGCGCAGTTTTTCCTCCGGGGGTAGAGGTCGATCTGCTGTCTCGGTTAATTCTACAGTGAGGAGGTCCAGCGCCTGATCGAGCAGGGAACGGAGGATGTTTTGTTTGCTGGATACGTGGTGATAAAGGCTGCCTTTTTTGAGTTTTACTGCCTCGGCGATGTCCTGCATCGAGGCAGCATGGTAGCCTTTTTCTCGAAAAATTTCTGCTGCTGCGCTGAGGATTTCTTCCCGGGTCATCTTGGTTTCCCTACCGACCGTTTGGTAGTTTAAGAGTAACAAATTCCCGGGCTAAAGTCAAGAAAAATATTAGTGCGGGTTTAAATGTCGGAGAAAGGACCGACCTGGTCACCAAGCTGCCCCCGGAAATTGGAGCGTATCTGACCGTAGAAGGCGATCCCGCTAACTTTGCCCTTCCGCTGTTTTGTTTTCCAGTTTTTTTGAGATAGAATAAATTCACATCGATCGGGAAGGCGCAATGCGGAGAGAACGGGTGATTAACAGCGAAAAAAATGATCTTGAGAATCTTCCGGCGGAGAAGGGTACCTACATCCTGATCTTGAGTTCGGAAGGTCAGGATAGTTTTTGGGTGGGAAAACTCGGCTTGATGGTGATGCAGACCGGGGTCTATTATTACGTCGGCAGCGCCCGGGGTCCGGGAGGGCTGAAAGCCCGGCTCAGGCGCCACCTTCAAAAGTCCAAAGCTCCTCACTGGCATATTGATTATCTGCGGCAGCGATCGGAAATTCTAGAAATATGGTTCAGCCAGGATCCGCGGCAGCTGGAGCACAGGACAGCCGGGTTGCTCGCTGAAATGAAGGGATTTCTTCAGCCCCAGCCGGGCTTTGGAGCCTCGGACTGCTCTTGCCCAACCCATCTGTTTTTTTCCGATCAGCAGGCTGAAATCCAGGAATTTCAGGCATTATTTCGAACCTGGACTGGCCTGGAAGTGAGCTGGAACCGGTATAAGTAGAGAGTGCGTGGCGGCTTTCGGGGATGATGATAAAATTAGTTATTACCTCAACTTGCAGCCTTGAAGGACAGCCGCCATGAAGAATTCACTGACCCGGGGGGAGAAGATCTTGTATGGATCGGGGGATATCGGCTTCAGCTTGACCACGACCATCCTGGGGGCCTATTTCGCGATTTTTTTGGTGGATGTTGTCGGGCTGCGGCCCGGATATGCCGCCGTGGCGGTTTTTATCGGCAAAAGCTGGGATTATGTCAATGATCCGCTGGTGGGGTATCTTTCAGACCGCACCCGCACTCGATGGGGGAGGCGCAGGCCCTATTTGCTTTTCGGTGCTCTGCCCCTGGCCCTGACCTTTACCATGCTTTGGTGGCGCCCGGACTTTGAAAAAACCTCCGCTCTGCTAATTTATTACACGCTGGCTTATCTGCTGTTTGAAGCCTCGGCAACGTTGCTGTACATGCCTTATTTTGCGCTTACCCCGGAACTAACCTCGGATTATGATGAGCGCACCTCGCTTACCAGTTACCGGATGTTCTTTTCCATCCTGGGGAGTTTACTGGCTTTTACCTTGCCGCTGCTCATCGTCGGGTCATTCTCCCCGGAAAATGCCCCCCGGGTGGTGCTGATGGGGGCGATTTTTGGGTTAGCCTCAGCCCTGCCCATGCTGCTGGTTTTCTTTGGCACCAGAGAAAAGGAAAGTTATCTCGAACTGGATAAACCTTCCCTGCGGAAGTCCCTGAGATCCGCCTGGAAGAATGTACCCTTCCGTTATGGGTTAGGCATTTTCCTGGCTACCTGGATCGCTGTGGATATCCTCCAGGCCAGCCTTTTATTCTTTATCAAATATGTGATCCAGCGGGAACCTCAAAATGATTTGATTATGGCGTCTATCTTTGTGGTGGCCATGTTCGCTCTCCCCATCTGGAATTGGGTGTCAAAGAAATGGAGCAAACGTTATGCCTATATGTACGGGATAGCTTTCTGGGCGCTGGTGCAGCTGGTGTTAATCACAGTCACGCCAACGACCAATCTCAATTTAATCCTCTTCCTGTGTGCTTTGGCCGGGATCGGGGTGGCTGCCGCTCATGTCCTGCCCTGGGCGATTCTTCCAGACGCGGTGGAGTGGGACGAATATCAGACCGGAGCACGCCATGAAGGTGTTTTTTACAGCCTGACTACCCTGGCCCGGAAAATAGCTTCCTCAATCGCCTTGCCTCTAATCCTGATCCTGCTGGATCTGACCGGTTATCAGCCGAATGCTGTCAATCAGAACCCTCAGGCTCTGTGGGGCATCCGCCTGGTGATCGGACCGATCCCGGCTGTCTTGCTGGGCTTGGGGATTTTCATCGCTTATAAATATCCCCTGGATCGGAAAGAATTTTTGAGGATTGTGGAGATATTAAAAGTCCGGAGAGCAGGTTGATGTTTGCCGTCATCCAGGGAAAGAATTAATGAGTGTCATTGAGGTCAAGAAGGCGGAATCAAAACGGGAGAGGAGAAAGTTTTTGACCTTTCCCTGGAAAGTGTACCGCGGCGATCCGCTCTGGGTGCCGCCCCTGGTTCCTGAGCTGGAAAAAGTCATTGACCCCCGGAAAGGGGTCTTTTTTGAACGCGGTGAAGCGGAAATTTTCCTGGCTTACCGGGATGGAGAACTCGCCGGAACCATCTGTGCCGCGGAAGATCCTCCAGTCAATCAAAAAAGGGGGAAAGCGGATTGTCTGTTCGGGTTCTTTGAGTACCTGCCCGATTTTCAGGTGTTTCAAGCTCTGATCGAACGGGTCGAGAGCTGGGCGGCGTCCCGGGGTTTGACAGCACTGTACGGCCCCTGGAACCTGGATTATGAGGACAGCTACGGGGTGCTGGTAGGGGGCGATGCCCAACCTCCGGCTTTGATGTGCGGTCATTCTCCCCCTTATTACGCTCGTTTTATGGAGCAGGCGGGGTTTATGCCGGCCAGGGCAGAGAATGTGGCCTTGATGATTGATTTAAAACAATCTTCTAAGATGGAACGGTTGTCCAGGCTGGCAGAAAAAATCCGCACCCGGTCGCGGTTTACAGTCAGAAGCGCGGATTTTGATCACTGGGACAGGGAAGTTGATCGAGTTTATCAGCTGCTCAACCGCTCGCTGGCTCATCTTGATGATCATATTGGCTGGCGCAGGGATAGTTTGGAAGCGATGCTGGCACCGTTCAAAAAAATCGCGGATCCGGAGATGATCTTGTTCGCCGATCATGAGGAGGAAACGATCGGGTTTCTACCGGGGCTGCCCAACCTCAATGAAGTGCTGATCCAGGGCAATGGTCTGCGCTGTCCCTGGGATTACCTGGGGACAGCCTGGCGAATGCGGTCCCATCAATTTACAGGGATGACGGTGAAAAGTGTGCTGGTGCTGCCAGCCTATTGGAATTCAGGAGCTGCTGTCCTGTTGTTTGATTCCTTGGTCAGAAGGGCAAGAGAGCGGGGCTACCGGTGGGCGGACCTTTCGCTGACCAGCACGGACAATCCCAGCTCTGTGCTCACTGCCGAGAAGCTTGGCGCCCGGATTTACAAGCGGTATCAAGTCTATCGAAGGCCGATAACTCTTTCCGGATGATCAACGTTGATCGACAAATGATCTTGCCAGAATGCGAGGAAAGCACTATAATGCTGGGTGCTCGGGGCGTGGCGCAGTCCGGCTAGCGCGTTGCAATGGGGTTGCAAAGGCCGTCGGTTCGAATCCGACCGCCCCGACCAGAATTCAAAAGACCGCTTCTTCAACGAGGCGGTCTTTTGAATTAATTGCAGCAGATTCCCTTGGTGATGGTCGAGATTCCTATCCTGAAAGATCAGGCGTACCCCATAAATTCTTTAGCCTGCCGATAGATATAATAATCCTTCATATGGTATTCTTTGAACTCTTCAATCAGGTTTTCTGTAAGCGCTAATTTTTTGTCTTTCAACAACCGCTGGTACGGGATTGGGTTTTTGCTGATCTTGACCTTGGACCAATCTTCGTTTTTCAGCTGGCAGAGATGGGCATCGATATATTCCCAGACACCAACCACATCAAAATCACCCAGGCGCTTATCTCCCATATATTTCGATTGGTAGTTGCGGTATTTTTTATGGAAAGCAAAATCAGGAAAAGTTATCTCACTGTCATAGGGGAGAACCACTCTCCAATTTACTTCTCCCTGGGCTTTTTTCCATTGTTTATATTGGATGACCATGCGCTCCAGCGGTTCTCTAAGGACAATACTTAGGAAAGTGTTTTCGCAGATCCCATCAAATAAGTCTGGAGTAATATGCCCGTGAATAGCCGCAGTATCATCTGGAATTTCTTCTTTATCTATCCATCTGTCAGGTTCCTCGTCAGGAGATTTTAACCCGGGCAGGAGCTTGGGTAATAAAGGGGTTTTTGTCAGCAGTTTCTTTCCCGTGAGGAGCACACTCTGGCCGGGAGTGGTGGGCACCTCACTGAATCGAATTAATTTTTTGAGTTCATTGTTGTAAAGCAGGACGTGGTCTTTACCATAGATATTTCCTAACTGGTTCAGGAACGGGGCGGCGGTTGTTCCTTCGATATGGACGCTGAGGTGGACTCGTTGAGGCATCTTACCTTCCCAAAACTAGATGGATCAGGCTGAATCTAATACTATAGTTTAACATAAGTCAGATCAAATTCTAGGGGAGGGTGAGAAAGTGAGGGGAAATGACTTCCTCCTGGGTTACAATAGATTGAACTGAAGGGCTGCGAGATAATTATGGGAGGACTTTATGGGTTATAGGCCAATTGGGGATTATGGAGTGATCGGTGATCTCAATACTGTGGCTTTGATCAGCAGGGAAGGGTCGATCGATTTTATGTGCTTTCCTGATTTTGATTCCCCCACGATCTTTGCCAGGATCCTTGATGATCAACAGGGGGGGTACTTTTCGATTTGCCCTCAGTTGGATGACGCTAAATTGAAACAATTATATATCGCTGATACCAATGTGCTCCTTACCCGGTTTTTGCTTCCAGATGGGGTGGCAGAATTGTCTGATTATATGCCTATTGAACAGGAGCAGGTCATCCCCAACCTGGTCAGACGGATCAAGGCTGTCCGGGGAACGATAAAGGTTAACATGCGGTGTCACCCGGCATTTGATTACGCCCGGGCGGAACATGATTGGGAAATCAATGACGGTGAAGTGCTGTTCACTTCCCGGGGACCGGACGGGCTCAAACTCAGGCTGCGGAGTGAAGTTCCGGTTGAGGTGCTTGAGGGAGCCGCAGTGGCTGAGTTCACCCTCAAGGAGGGTGAGTCGGCGGCGTTTATCCTCGAACAGGTGCTCTCCGGGACCCCGTCGCCCTGCGCTGTGCCCAATTATGTGGCTGATACCTTCAAAGATACCGTGAATTACTGGCATACGTGGATTGAAAGTTCCAATTACCGGGGACGCTGGCGGGAGATGGTCAATCGTTCCGCCTTAACTTTGAAGTTAATTACATCTCAGGTCCATGGCTCCATGGTAGCAGCGCCCACCTTCGGACTCCCGGAAGTGATTGGCGGGGAACGGAATTGGGATTATCGTTATACCTGGATCCGGGATTCTGCCTTTATTATTTACTCGCTGTTAAAATTGGGTTTTTCTGAGGAGGCAAAAGATTTTACCCGTTGGATTAAGCAGCGGACCGGTTATTTAAACGAGGATGGCTCTCTTCAGGTGATTTATGGGCTTGATGGATCCCGGGACCTGGAGGAAGAAATCCTGCCTCATCTGGACGGCTATCGGGGATCGAAACCGGTGCGGATAGGCAATGGAGCTCATGATCAACTCCAGCTGGACATCTATGGGGAGTTGATGGATGCCCTGTACCTGATGGAAAAATACCACAGTGAGATTTCTCATGATTTGTGGATGAACCTGGTGAAGATCATTTCCTATGTCACCAAAAATTGGGAGCAGCCGGATGAAGGGATCTGGGAGATCAGGGGAGGGAAACATCATTTCCTTTATTCCCGCTTGATGTGCTGGGTAGCTATAGACCGGGGGATCAGAATAGCCCAGAAACGATCCTTCCCGGCTCCTCTCGAACACTGGCGGCAGGTCCGAAATGAAATTTATAATGATATTTACCAGAATTTTTGGGACTCAGAAAAAGGAGCGTTCACCCAGGTCAAAAGGGGAAAATCCCTGGATGCTTCCAGTCTGTTAATGCCGATTGTTCAATTTATTTCTCCCACGGATCCCCGCTGGTTATCCCACCTGGAAAATGTGGAAAATGAGTTGGTTTATGATTCCCTGGTTTATCGCTACAGCGAAGAGGCGGAAGCCCGGGACGGCCTTTCCGGCATTGAAGGGACGTTCAGCATCTGCACATTCTGGTATGTGGAGAATCTATCCCGCTCAGGGCAAATTCGCAAAGCACGGTTGTATTTGGAAAAGATGCTTGGTTATGCCAATCATCTGGGGTTGTACGCAGAAGAGCTCAGTCCCCAGGGGGAACATCTGGGAAATTACCCGCAGGCCTTTACCCATCTGGCTTTGATCACCGCCGCCTTTGATCTCAATCAGCGCCTGGGATCAGAGGACGGATGATCCACGGTGGACTTTTCGTAAACCTCAGGGTTTACACAGTGGGGCAAGCGTTTCCCTTTTAATCCAGCCAGCAGGTTCTGGACGGCGAGTTCGGCCATCATCCGGCGGGTGTTCCTGGTAGCGCTTCCAATGTGGGGCGTGATCAAGCAATTTTCCAGGGAATATAAAAGGTGATCGGGGGGCAAGGGTTCCGGGTCGGTAACATCAAGTCCTGCGGCCTGGATCCATCCCTTTTGGAGAGCCGTGATCAGGGCCCGGGTGTCTACAATCTCTCCCCGGGCAGCGTTGATCAGGATCGCAGTGTGCTTCATCTGGCGTAAAGCTTTTTTGTCAATCATCCCTTTTGTTTCTGAAGTCAGGGGGACATGTAAACAGATAAAATCACTTTCCTGGAGCAGTTGAGAGAGCGGAACCTGAAGGGCGTCCAATTCTCTTTCCAGGTCCGGTTTGGGGCTGCGGTTGGTGAACAGCAAGCGGGTATCAAATGCAGCCAATCGCCTGGCGACAGCGGTGCCAATTTTTCCCATCCCGATGATCCCGGCAGTGGCGCCGGTGAGATCTTCACCCAGCCAACCGGTTGGATCCCAGGTAGACCACCGTCCTTCGCGGGCATCCCGGCTGGATTGGGGAAGCTTCCGGGCTGCGGCTAACAGCAGGGCTACTGTCAGATCGGCGGTGCCTTCGGTTAGCACCCCGGGTGTGTTGCCTACCGGGATCCCCAGTTCTGTGCACAGCTCAACGTCAATGTTGTCGTAACCCACTGCCATGTTGGTGATCACCCGCAGGGAGGTTCCTGCCTGCAGGATTTCCCTGTCCACGGGGTCGTCAAGCAGGGCAAGCAAACCTTTTGCCCGGGGGAGTTCTTTCTTCAGGTCGCGGCTTAACCCCTGTCCTCCTTTTGGTCCAAAGATCAATTCAGCTTCACTGCTCAAATCCGTAATCCAATCGGGCGGAAGGGGATGGGAAACAATCACGGTGGGTTTTTGAGTTTCTGTCATCTCGATCCCTCCTGGAAGGTGAAAAGAAAGGTCAGGTCGTTGACGTTGGTCTGGGTAGATCCAGTGATAAGCAGGTCGCCCAGCCGCTGGAAAAATGGGTAGGAATTATGTTCCCGGAGGTAATCTGCAGGATCAAGCCCGGCATCTGCCCCCCGCCGGAGGCTGTCCCCGGTGACCAGGGCGCCGGCGGCATCGCTAGGTCCATCTTCTCCGTCGGTGGCCAGGGTGATCAAGGCGGCCGCGGGCAGCCCGTTGGCTGCCTGGACAGCGCCGAGGGCCACCTCGAGGTTGCGCCCTCCCAGGCCGGAGCGGTCAGGGTCCGGGATGGTCACCGTGGTTTCCCCTCCGGCGATCAGGCAGGCAGGGCGCGGAAGGGGTTGGTTTTCAAGGGCCATTTTCCGGAGGAGAACACCACATTTCAATCCCGCCTCCCGGGCTTCACCCTGCAGGAACGCCGGGAGAATTTCTGTCCGAAATCCTTCCCGTTCAGCCTGTTTACGGGCGGCGATGAGGGCAGTGTGGTTGCTGCCGATCAAGTACGCCCGGTTTTGGGCAAACCTGAAATCACCAGGTTTGGGGGTTTCAGGTGCCCTGCCTTCATTCCCCGCTTCCAGATAATTGAGGGCAGATTGGGGGATCCTGGACTTCAGTTGAAATCGGTCCAGCACCTCCAGGGCATCTCCAAAGGTTGTAGGATCCCCCACGGTGGGACCTGAGGCGATCGAGTCCAGCCGGTCACCGATCACGTCAGACAGGGCCAGGGTGATCACCCTGGCGGGGAAAGCGGCCTTCGCCAGCTGTCCTCCTTTGATCCGGGAAAGGTGTTTCCGCACGGTGTTTACGGCGGTGATGTCAGCCCCACTGTGAAGCAGCAGTTCCTGAACATGGATTAAGTCTTCCAGCTCTAAGTCGGGGACCGGATAGCTCAGCAGCGAAGAGCCCCCGCCGGAGAGCAAAACCAGTACCAGGTCGTTCGCTCCGGCCTTTTCCAGCAAATTGATCAACTTTCTGCCTACCAGCAGGCTGTTCTGATCGGGAAGGGGATGACCCCCGGAGTAAACGTCCAAACCGAAATGCCGCAGCTCCGAAGCCTCCTGGGGGTCATGCTTGCTGATCACGATCCCTCTTAATGGTTGATCCTCCAGGATCCGGGCGCAGGCCAGGGACATGGGGACAGCCGCTTTGCCCACGGCAGCGATAAATAGGTTTCCGATCCGGGTGAGGTCAACGCTGACTTCCTCGGGAAAGATCAACCTATCCCCCTGGCGGGCAAGCGATTTACTGATCAACTGGTCGGGTATCACCCCCTGCAGGGAGGCCTGGAGAATCCGGGCGACCTTTCTGGACCAGGATCCTTTCCCCAGGGAGGCTTCTAGCTGTTGTTGCAGATCAAAATTCATCTTTCCAGGGGTTGAATACATTGAGGGGAATTATTCCGGGGATTATTGACATAAGTGGATACCGGGTAAGCTTCCATCTCCTCTCCAGGAAAGGGCTTAATCAAATCCTGTAAGGTTTCAGCTTTTGGTTCCTGTGGGGAAAGCCATTCCTGGTAAGCTTCTGGAGGAAGGATCACGGGCATCCGGTTGTGGATAGGTTTTATCAGTGAATTGGGCTGGGTGGTTAGGATGGCAGCTGACCGGATAGGGTCACCGTGTGGTGAATGCCACAGATCCCAAAGACCGGCAAAGGCAAAAGGGCGCTGGTCTTTCATCCTGATGAAATAAGGCGTTTTATCCGGGTTACCCCCGGTTTTCTGCCATTCATAAAAACCGTCGGCTGGAACCAGGCAGCGGTGATGACGAAAAGAGGAGCGAAAGGAGGGTTTCTCAGCGGCGGTTTCTCCCCGGGCGTTGATCAGGTTATATTTTAAAAATTTTTCGTCTGCCCAGGAAGGGATCAAACCCCACCGGTAAAAATCCAGGGTATTCTTCCCCTCGTTGGGGATGACCGGGATGGGTTGGGATGGGGCGATGTTATAGCTGGGAGGGAGATCTCTGGGAATCCGGAATTGGGGAAAAGCAGCCTGCAGTTTTTCGGGTGAAACTGTCAATGAGAACCGACCGCACATACCGACCTCCAGAATGGAATTGGTTGATACTCATATTGTAGCTGATTCTGATTGGTAAATAAAAAAAAACCCCTTGACCTGAGGGGGGCAGGCCAAGGAGCAAGGACATTATTACATAGATAAAGGGTTGTGTCAAGGCGGGCGTGGAAAGTGTTATTTGAAATTGAAAAGTGGACTATTTTCAATTGAAAGCTGGACTGGTTTTCAGTTGAAAACTGGACTCCTATAATAGGTTCCCTCACTATATCAAGGAGGGAACTATGGCACAGCTTCACAAACGGTTTTCCGATGAACAGGTCATCTTTCTATTTCAAGCTTACGAGCAAAGTCTTATGACGCGAGAAGAAGTTCAGGATACGCTGGGTATCAGTAGATCCCGTTTCTTTGTCCTCTGGAAGAAGTACCGGGAAAATCCTGAAACATTTTCTATAGCGTATCAACGAACGACTCCCAAAAGAATTTTTCCAGAATCAGAAGAGGCTATGGAATATGAGTTGATGCGTGAGAAGGACCTCATCAATGATCCTGAGATGCCGATTTCTGGATACAACTACTCAGCTATTCGTGACCGTCTGCGGAAACAAGGGATCAAAGTTTCTGTAAATACGATCATTGATCGAGCCAAGAAGCTGGGCTGTCATAAACCCCGAAAGAAAAAGAAGGCTCACGATCGGAAGGTCTTGACCGAGTCCATTGGCGCCCTGGTTCAACATGATGGCTCCACCCACCGCTGGTCTCCTTTTGCTGAAAAGAAATGGACTTTAATCACCTCCATCGACGATTACAGCCGTTTGATCTTGTTCGCCGGTTTCTTCTCCGGGGAGACTACCTGGGCACATATCCAGGCTGCCAAAGATGTCTTTGAGACCTTCGGCTTGCCCCTGCGCTACTACGTTGACTCTTTGCGCGTTTTCCGGTTTGTGCAGGGCCGAGACAGCTACTGGCGCAAACATGTATTGGAGACCGATGACGTCGATACCCAGTGGGGCAAGATGATGCGCCTCATGGGCGTGGAGGTCATCTTTGCCCTCTCACCACAGGCCAAGGGCAAGATCGAGCGACCTTACCGCTGGATGCAGGATCGCATCATTCGCACCTGTGCACTGGAAAACTTGGGAGAGTTCTCTGAGGCAAGTGAAGTTTTGGAAGATGAGCTCGACCGCTACAACAATCATCAGGTTCACTCCACAACCGGAGAAATCCCTCGCATTCGTTTTGAGAGGGCGCTCGCTGAAGGCAACAGCCTCCTCAGGCCTTTCTCTCTTCCTGAACCCTATACCTCCCCTGATGATGTTTTTTGTTTGCGCGAACAGAGAAGAGTCAATTCCTACAGCCGCATTTCCCTTTTCGGACACGAGATTCGAGTCCCTAATACACCTCTCCATAAAATGGTCGATATCCACATGGTTCCAGATCAAGAAAAGAACACCATGGATATTCGCATTTGGTGGAATGATGCCATGGTTCATTCGCTTACCCTTCCACTTGAAGGATTTCGAGTCCACTTTTGAAGCGAAAAGAGTCCAGTTTTCAGCTGCTCCTAACAGGCGGGCGTGGAAAGGAAATAACAACCTCCTGGAGGAGCAAAACGGATTGGGAAAAATAGTACTAGCGTAGGATTGGAGGTTTCTCCAAACGTGCTATACTTGGCAGTTAACTAACCGCCGGGGAACCCCACTGGTGAAAAATATTACCCGGGGATGAAGATGTAAAAGACCAGTTAGTCAACAGGATTGTTTTCAATATGAAAAGGTTATTACAGGCAGGTGTGGGCATTGGATCCTCGGGTTTTTCCCTCATCCTGCTCGGAACAGCAATCATTTTTTTCACAGTTTTCGGGATGAAGATGGCAGGTAACTGGCAGGGACCTGATCCGGGTTATCATCTGGTCGACACGATCCAATCTACCCGGGAAATAAGCGCCGATTTCATCCGGGGTTTATTCCAGGGTGACCTGGGAACGGTGGAGATGGTGTCCGGCGAGGCCTCCGTCAATCAACTGCTGGGGGAATATTATAAAAACAGCCTGGGGTTGTTGGGGATTTCCCTGGGGATTGCAGCTTTTGGGGGGATCATGCTGGGTGGATTGGCGGCGTTGACCGTCCGGGACCGCTGGGAATATTTGATCCTGGTTGTGACCCTTTTAGGGGTTTCAGCCCCCTCCTTTTTCCTGGCTGTTTTGCTGCAAAACCTCGGGATTAAATATACCATTACCTTTGGAAACCAGTTGGTCAGCATGGGAGGGTATGCCTGGGATTTTAAGCACCTGGCCATGCCGGTGATCATCCTTTCTGCACGTCCTTTAGCCCATATTACCCGGGTGACATTTATCAACCTCAATCAGATTATGGGGGAAGATTATATCCGGACCGCGAGATCGAAGGGGCTGAAAGCTCACCGTACGATCGTTATTCATGCCCTGCGCAATCTTGCTGTCTCGGTGTTGACCTCGATCGGGGTTTCTATCCGGTTTTCGATCACCATTTTACCCGTGGTGGAATTTATCTTCGCCTGGCCGGGACTGGGGAGGGGGGCGTTGGAAGGCATCATGAATCAACAAACGCTGCTTGTTGTCCCTATCGCCCTGGCTATTGGATTAACCATCGAACTGATTAACACTTTACTCGACACCCTTTACCCTTTCATTGATCCCCGGTTGAGGAAAGAATTGTGAAGATGATGAAAAAAGTACTTGGCTATTTGATTAACCCCCGCCCCAACCTTGAGGCTTTTGCAGACAACCAACCCCTTCCTGCGCTGCGGAAAGCCACTCTTAAAGGTATTTTCAATCCTCCTTTGATTTTAGGTTTGGTCATCGTCATTGGGCTCATTGTCATCGTTCTTTTTGGGCCGCTGTTGGCCACTTATGATCCCTACCTGACCTCTCAAACGGTCCGACCTCATTTTGATGCTGAGCTCAACAAGATGATCACCCCGCCTTTTGACCCTTCCCCGGAACACCCGCTGGGGACAGATCGTTTCGGGAATGATATCCTCAGTTTGATATTTTATGGAGCCCGGGTTACCCTGATCACCTGTTTTTACATCACGATCGCCCGGGTCATCACTGGACTCATCCTGGGTGGTTTATCGGGGTGGCTGGAGGGAAGCTGGGTAGACAAAGTTATCATGAAGACCGGGGGAGTGATCGCCTCTTTTCCCCTTCTCCTCAGTTCAATGATCATGATCTATGCCCTGGACATCAGAAAAGGACTCTGGGTGTTTGTGGTGACGATCTCGGTGCTGGGCTGGACAGAGATTTCCCAACTGGTCCGGGGGGAGTTTATCCGCATCCGAGAAATGCTCTATATCGAAGCCGCTGAAGCGCTGGGTCTAACTCAGGTGCAGGTAATCATCCGCCATGCGCTGCCCAATGTCTTTTCTTATATTTTCAGCATCCTGTTTCTGGAGATGGGGGCTGTATTGCTGCTGCTGGCTGAGCTGGGCTACCTGGGCGTGTTTATCGGGGGAGGGAGTGTTTATAAGGGCGACCCCCTTTCACCTATCGTGATTAAGATTAACGAAATACCGGAATGGGGAGCCCTGGTTGCTCAGGGTGCTCCTGCCCTGAGGTCTTACCCGTTCATGGTTCTGGGTCCTGCGGCCGCCTTTTTCATCGCTATCATTGGCCTGAATGCTCTGGGAGAAGGGATCCGGAGAATTTTTGAGCGTTGGCCTTTCAGCACGGCTTTTTTGCTCAAAAAGCGGATGATTGTCATCCTGGCTCTGTGTGTCGGTGGAACCATGTTCGTCTTCGATAAGACCAGCGCCCAGGTTTCTTATCACCGATTAGGCTCAAATTTTAACGCGGAAAGGGCGCTGGAACGAGTGGAGGAACTGCGGGGTCTGGATCCTGCGGGTGAAACTATCAAAGAAAATGAAGTGGTCACCTATTTAAAGGAACAGATAAGGGAGTTGGGTGTCAATCGAGGTTATTCTTCATCCCTGAATTCCTATTATCATTTTCCAGCTCAAACCACCCTGGTTCGCCCGCTCGAGGAACCCCGTTTAACGGCGGCCGGGGACAGCCGCTATTCACTTGATGCTGAATTTTATTTTGTGATCAGCGGATGTGCAGGGGGTGGAAGTGCGGATGGTTCTCTGCTGATTATCAGCGGTTCAGAGCTCATTGATCACTCGCTGTTGAAGGAGTCCGATGTTCAGGGTAAAGTCGTCCTGGTGGAAGAAGTGTTGATCCGGGATGGATTCATCGATGCGGCCATTGCCGGCGGAGCAGAAGGAATCCTGCTGGTCAACCAGGATCCACCTGCGATCAGGTCACAATATGAGCTGACCGAAGAGGAAAGCGCTTATACATGTCCGGGAGAGGAAATACCCGTTTTCCGCCTGACATCCGCGGCTGCCCGCCAGATTGCAGGTCAGGCGGGAATCAGCTGGAAAAGCGCGGAGACTGATCCCGACCGGGAAAATGAACTTTTCGAGGCTGACATTAACGTGGAGATGAACTTGCGGCTCAGCGCTCCCCAGGAAGTAGAAGTGCCCAATGCGATCGGTTTCTCCGGGGGATATGATATGAACCATGCAGCGGAAATTGTGGTCGTCTACACAACTTTTGATGGTCTTGGCTTATCTGCAGTTAATGACCACACTTTATCTTCCGGTGATTTGATGGGCATGGCCAGTTTATTGGAGTTCATGGAGAGCTGGAAAGAAGGGGGGTTGGATCCCCGCCGATCGGTGATGTATGTGTTCTGGGGAGGAGAGGGCGTGGAAAAACCCTTCTTTGACTTGCTGTACGGACTTTATGAGGTCAATAAATTGGTCGCCGCGGTTCCCACGAACACCAATCCCTTCCGGAATGATAATCCGGTAAAACCCGCCTACTGGATTGAGGTTGGCGAGCTGGGAACGGAAAGCCAGAGTCTGGCTTACAGCGACCAGGTGGATCCTGAATTGGAGCAAATCTTTTTGGAAAGCGGCCAAAAAGCCGGGCTGGACATCCTGGTGGCACAACCTCCGGCTCGGGGAGTGAACAGCGGCTTGCCCAGCCTGCACCTCTGGGATCCGGTTCCCTTGACCGGTGATCAGCAGCCGGACACAGCCAATTGGGCTCAGAAGGGAGAGGCCATCAGTTATACCTTGATCCGCTTGCTGCGGGATGTCAAGTAGTTAACAGGGAGGAAGGAAGACAGATGAGTGAAGAACGCATCAGTTTTGTCCCGCTGGGGACCGTTAGAAATCAATTTGATTACCCGGCTCAGGGAAAGGATATCCGGGAGCATCCTTCCCGCCTGGAGATCAAGCCTGCCTATCAGGCGGGTTTGACTGGAGCGGCACCGGGTCAGAAGCTGCTGGTAATTTTTCATTTTCACCGGGCAGGAGGAGAAGCGCCGCTGATCCAGCATCCCCGCGGCGACCGATCCCGCGAACCCCGCGGAGTTTTCCTGCTGCGGAGTCCTCACCGGCCCAATCCCCTGGGCGTGACCGAAGTTGAAGTTAAGGCTGTTGAAAAGGATGGGCTAACAGTGACCGGTTTGGACGCTGTCAACGGCACCCCTATCCTGGACTTGAAGATCGTCGATTTCGGGAAATCCTCATAATCATCCTTTTAGGACAAGTCCGGTCGTCGGGAGGGGGAAATGTACCTCGCCGGCTTTTTTCTAGGGCAGAAAAGGTGCTCTGGAACATACCTTGCAGGTCCAGGAGTTTTAGTCGACTTTTGATTAAGAATCTATGAATGGGTCAAGGATATTGAAGACTTCAGGAAGAGTTATCACCTGTACCCGGGGGTCTGGAAAGCGGACAGCAGCAGCAGCTTTGTACCCCGGTGGAGAGTCGATGTCCAGTATTTTCCATCCCCCGGGGTCCCGGGGTAGGGGTTGTTCGCTGAGCGGCTGTGACGTTCCCGTGGTGGAGGCGATCAGGGTAATCCGGGAGGGGTTTTTTCGCAGACCAAATCCCAGTCCTTTCAGGTAGGCTTCTTTTCTCACCCAGCAGGTGAAGAAAGCCTCCAGGTATCCCTCATCAGTTCTCTCAGGGAGGGTGTCAATTTCCCCGGGGGAAAAATATTTTTTGGTCAGGAATTCCGGGTTGGTAAGCTGGTAAAGTTGCTGGACGTCGACCCCGAGGGGCGTACTGCAGGTCACCCCGACCAGATATTGTTCATGGGAATGAGAAAGGTTGAACTCGATCCGGGAATTAACCAGGAAAGGTTTTCCGTTTTCGTCGCTGGATAACGCCAGTTCCCCGGGTTTAAACCCGGTGTAGGCAGCCAGCAGCGAGCGCAGGAATCCCCGACCCAGGATAAATTGCTCTTTCTTTTCCGGGATGATCAAGCGCTTTGCCTGTTTCTTTTCAGCTGGAACCAGAGCGGCATAAAACCGATCCAGGTTGGTTTCTAATTCTTCCCTGGCGGCGGGATAAAGGTGCAGCTCTCCGCGGCTAATTTCCTTCATAAACACGCCTCAATCAGCTGAGCAGAGAATTCCAATTCGGAGGCAGATGAACCCCCTGCAGTTTCAGGTCAAACAGCCGGTATAGATAAGCTGCGCCGGTCATCAGCTGATCGGCCACTTCGACCGCCCGCCTGTTTTCGGGGGATGCCAGATAAGTGCCTGCGGTCCAATCGTTAAACGCGCCCATCGCCGGTCCGCACCAGATCTGATAGTCGAATGCCCTTTCTGGAGTGCCCTGGATGCCCCAATAGGTGGCCAATCCCAGATACCAGCGGTAAATGAGAGCCATCTTCTTTTTAGGATCCTTCCGGGCTTTTTCTAGCTGCTCGGGATCGCGCTCCTGAAAAAAAGAAACGCATTCAGACCAGACATCCTCCAGTTTTTTCTGGAAGATTTTCTCTTCCAGCTCATTCTGGGTGTCCGGATCCAGCCCCTCGATGCTGTTAACCTCCTGATATAGATCGTATAGCTTTTGAGCTCTCATCGGGAACATGGTGCCCCTTTTCAACACCTGGACTTTGACGCCCATTTCAAACATATCCGCTGAAGGAGCCATCATCATATCGGTGGCTGCGGCGTCAGCCAGCAGCTGTTTGACTTTTTCTGACGTTCCAGCTTCCCGGCAGCTTTGATTCACCGATCCGGTGACCACATAATCGGCGCCCATGGAGAACGCTCCCAGCACGGATGTCGGGGTGCCGATTCCTCCCGCAGCTCCAACTCTGACGGGAATGGGGTAATTTTGCTGCTGTTGAATTTCATCCCTCAACGCCTGCAGGGAGGGGAGCAGGCTGATCAGCGGCCTGTTATCGGTGTGGCCCCCTGAGTCTGCTTCCACGGTGATATCATCAGCCATCGGCACCTGACCGGCAAGTTCAGCCTGGCGGGGTGAGATTTTTCCTTCGCCCACCAGCTGCTGGAGTATTTTTTCCGGAGCCGGGTTTAAAAATTGTTGGGCTACTTCCCGACGGGAAAGTTTGGCGATGATCTTGTTCTTAATCTCCGGCTTCCCGCTGGCATCGGGGCTCAACCCGGCTGCCCGGTATTCCACCAGCGGTGGGGTCAATCGTAAAAACGCTGATGCTTCTACGGTGCGGACCCCGTGTTTCAGATAGAGGTCAACGGCCAGCTGCTCCATCGCCGGCTCGTTGGGGCTGTGGATCAAATTAAAGGCGTAAGGTCCCTCGGGGAGCTCATTCTGAATGATCTCGATGGCTTCTTTCAACCTGGTCGGAGGCACACCGCCGGCCCCGAACGAAGCCAGATAGCCCGCTTTGCCCATGCTGATCACAAATTCTTCACTGGAGATCGCGTTAGCCATCGAGCCCGCCATATAGGCGCTTTTTACCCCGTGGGTTTTCCGGAATCCAGGATTTCCCAGCAGGTCAGGGGTGAGCGGCCTGGCCCGGGCAAGTACTTGAAAATCACCAGCGGGTGTATCCCCGGGGGTGATATGCCCCTGATCGGTGACGCCAAGCTGGCTGCCGTTGCGGAGGAAGAACAACTCCCGGTCGATTTGTCTGAGGAGGGACCGGACGGCACCTTCTTGGTCTTGAATGGACTCAAGGGGTCCCTGCCAGCGTCCCGGGGAGTTACTTTGGGTGTTGATTTTAATAGATTTCATGGATTTCTCTTTGTCTGATGTTTAGGATAAACTTTCCAGGGTGAGGTCGCTGATCTGGTAAATGCGTTTATTTCCTTTCCAGAGGTTAGCGTCCGCGCGGATAAGCAGCCGCCGGGAGTTCCTGTTCAGTGATTGGATGTGCACATCCACCTGGATTGTGCTGGTGTCCGGGGTGATTTGTCCCCGGTATTTCCAGGATGTCCTCTGGTCGGGCGCGACCCGCCAGGTTTTACCTGCCGGCAAATCCAGCCCGGCAGCTCCGGATTGTAAAGCCCGGGAGATTAATTCCACTCCCAGGGATCCGGGCATCACCGGGTCCTGGTAGAAATGGGTTTTGAAGAACCAATCCTGCGGATCAACGGCCTGGTTCAAATACAGGTAGCCATGCTGTTTGCTGCCCCCGTCCCTGGCGATCCACAGGCGTTCGGGTTCGGGGAGAGCTGCCCGCAGGCTTGAAGCAGCGGACTGCGGTCCTGTCATCTGGAGCCACCGGCCCGCCTGGGGATGCTCTTCTTTCCAGGGTTTGATTTCTTTTCCTCCATCCAGTCCAGCCTGGGATTTCAGCATCCGGGGGGTGAAATAGCCGAACGAGGAAGTTCCCCGATAAAAGGTGTCTCCGGCGCAGGATAAACGAAACGAATAAGTCTGGATAATGGTTTCCTGGAGGGTACTGGAAGAAAGGAGTTCGATTTGGTTGGTGATGGTTTTCCCGGTTAAATCCGGCCAATGTTCTAGCGTGGCTTCTCCGTCCAGATTCCGGAAATAAAAGTCATGCTGGGCTTTATCTTTGATCGTTCCCAGATAGGCTGAGAGAAAACCGCACGGCTGAAGGGCAAGCTCCATCAAGCTGACGTAAGGCAGTCCGGAGGCGGTGTTTTCCAGATACCAATCTTGATGGGGAAGGTCAAATTCGCTTACCAGCGTGGAACCTGGTTGGACATCTCCTTGCTTTCCTTGAATTTTAATCACCCGGTCGATAAACCGCAGTTCGCGGTTAGGCAGCCTGGGGATACGCCGGCCTTCAAAAGCGGCGTAGGTGCTCCCAAAACAGTCCTGAGGATCACCGAGGGTAAATGCCTGGATCTGTTCCGTGGTAAACAGGGGAAGATCCCCGGATTCTTGGGGTGGAGGATCCGGAGCTGGATCCCCGAGCTGCAGATCAATCATCCGGGCCCATTCCCGGGCCTGGCGGGTACGCTCAGCTAAAAAGGTCTTCTGTCCAGCCGCTGTCAGCCGGGTATGGCTGTCCATTTGCTGGTAAAAACGGTTATAAAGGGCTATCTGGTCCCTCGCGGGTGCTGGGGCAGAGGGTGGTTGAGGGCGGATGTCCTCAGCCTGGCGGGGTTCAGGCTCCGGCGGGCTGGAGGGAAGTCCCAGGGGTTTTTCCTTCACCCGTCCGTTCCCTTCCCGGGATAGGGTGATTTTTTCTTCAGGTAGATACAGGAGAGAAAGGTCCAGAGGGACCCGGTGACTGAGCAGCAGGCTGAGGACTTTGATTATGCCCTGGTAATCGGGTTGATATTTTTTATTGAGGGAGATGACTGCATGGGGTTTGCCGGCCAGGATTTTTTCTATCCAGCGGGAGCATGTTTTCTGGGGGCCAACCTCGAGATAAATCCGGATTCCGTCCTGATAGGTCTGCTGGACTAAGCGGGAAAAATCAACCCGGTTGCACGTCATCCGGGCAATGGAATGAGCGAGGGCATCTTTTTCCAGGACGAGGGGCGCATAGTCAGCCGCAGAATAGAAAGCCAGATCCGGCGATTCCTGCACTTCTTGGCTGTAGAGGTTAACAAATTCAGGGTAGGTAGATTCCATTGCCGGGTTGTGAATTGATGCGTCAAGCGGCAGGGGTAAGGCATGGCATCCCAGGTGGTCGATGATCCGGCGGCAGGCGCTTTCCAGTCCGGCAATTACCACCTCGTCAGGGGTGTTGATGATCGTCAGGAAGGCTTTTTCTTCCTGGCTGATCAACTGTTGAACGGGCTCGGGTTGGGACTTGAGGATGTAGGACCGCCAGGGATCACGGTCCAGATTGACTTCGGGCCAATGCTCCCGGACCGCGGTTTTTGGGCCAGATAAGCGGGACCGGAACAGCTCGGACTGCGCCCAATTCCGGCTGCTTTCTTCGGCATCCTGCCAGATATGATTGGCCCACAGCATGCTGATTTCCCCCAGGCTGTAGCCCAGAGCGGCTCGGGGCTTGAGCTGGAAGATTTCCCGGAGGATCAGGGTGTGGAGGACTGAAAGGGTGGTGCCGGATTCGATCAGCTCCACAGGATGATGGTAAAAAGCATTTTCCTCGGCCTGGAGTTCTTCAGTGGATAACGGCTGGAGCTTCCGGGGATAAAGGTACCTTTCTGCCAGGGAGTGGCTGATCTGAGATGTTGTTCTCTGGATCTGCTCATGGAGTCCCGGAAAATGCTGAAATAATTCCCTGCCCATTTTCGGGTAGGAGTTAAAAGCCCCGGGATAAACTAAGGCCGCCCCTTGACTGCCCAGGGGGTCGGGGGTGAAATAGCTTCCCCGGGGCGAATTCCAGGTTTTTCCCTCAGAAAAGGCTTCCTGGAGCCCTCTCCGGGCGTGGTCAATTTCATGCAGTAATTCCTGATGAGTGCCGCCTACCAATCCGCCCACCAGGGGAGGGTGTTCTTTAGTGATCTTCGCATATCCATCACCCCCCAGCTTGGTCAGCGGGGCGGAGCGCTGGAGGTCCTGTTCCAGCGCCCGGAGATCAGCGAGCAGGCTTTTCTGGTCCGATCCGCTGAAAGGGATGAGCCGGGTTTGGTTTTTTTTGAGCTTTGTCTGGATGCGGGGCAGAGGCTGAGGGTCCCGGGGAAAACGGATCAGGACGGCATTTTCTTCTTCTTGTCCCAGGTCGACACCCCTGGAGTCCAGGATTAAGGCGGTGGGGCGGAAGTTACCCCCCTGGTTTAGCCAGGGGCGGGGTTTTTCGGGGACATAAAATGGTGATCCTTCCTGTCGGATCTGTCCGGTTAAACCTTCCCATCCCGGGTTTCCGGGGAGGGTTCGGCGGTGGACAGCGAGGATAGCGTGGATCAGGTTGAAGATTCCTCCGGGAGCTGCGCTTTCCAGCCTTCCGCTGCCCAGGGAGATTTGTCCCGGTTCGAGTTCCCGGGGCAAAATTTTTTCGATCCGTTTGAGGTCGGCAGCGGACAATCTCTCCAGCCCCGCAGTTAATTCCAGGAAGGTGAGGTCAGAAATCTTCCCTCCAGCTCTCGTTAGTGTCCGGGAAAGGGTGCTGTCCTCCACGGATCCGGGAATAGGCCAGAGGTTCGCCAGGCCTGAATTTCCTGCCCCGGAATTCAGGTGAGTCAGGACCAGACAGCCAATTCCGCTGTCCGTGCTCGAGGACAGGATCAGCGGGTGGTCCGGATGGTCTTGAAACCATTTCTCAGCAGCAAAAACGGCGGAAAATACCCAGCCGGGAGATTCCGGAATGACGGCCGCCAGCTGAATTTCGCTGCCCAGGGCGGATTCTGTCTCCGCCAGGGATGACCGGTCCGTGGTGATCAAGCCGGGGGGGTGAGGGAATACCAGTCCGGCTTCGATCCAGGCTTGGCGGATAACTACTTTCAGCGCAGGAATCGGGGATGGAGGGGTCGGGGGGGTGGGGGAAGGATCCCCGGAGTACCAGATCTGTTCTAGGCTGGTCAAGTCCGGGCAGCCCGGGAGAGCAGCGGCGATACTCCGCACCGTCAGGGCCATCAGGAAACCTCCCGGAGCTGGTTTTCCAGGAAAAGAGAATTGAGCCGATCGCTGAGCGTGATCTCTGCTTCGTTCACAATGCTGTAGATCCGCCCTTCCTGATCATGGGAAATGACGTCGGCGGTTAACTTGTGTTTGGAGGTGGAAAGCACCTTCATGGTGGCATAGGAGGTTTCCCCGAACTCGAGCTGGCGATATTGTTTCCCGCCCGCAATCCGGAGGGGCAAACCTTTAACGTCCAGGTAGAGCGAAGACCAGATCAGCAAACTTTGCAGATGGATATCCGCCAGGAAGGGGTTAAAAGAGCGCACTGGAAATTGACCCTGGTCCACCCGGGTGACCCGGGGTCCGCGGCAGCGGAGGGTGATTCCTTCCCGGCTGTGGTTGAGAATTTCCTGGACACCGCGGAACCGGGGACCATGGAACAGGGTATTTTCTTGATAGAGATCAGCGCCGGGGGTAGCCGACGTTGGTTCCAGGTTATAGGCGTCCAGGACCGGCCTTTCCGGGCTGCTCCGGCGTAACTCTACCCTGGCCTGATAATGATTCAGCTGGCGGTCCTGATTGTCAAGACTCCAGATCCTGGCTTGAAAGCGGATGGAATCAGGGGATTTTTCCTGTTCAATTAATTCCAACGTGTGCTGGTCGGCCAGGGATCCATCAAAAATGATCCCTTTATAAGCCCGGTAATCGTCCACCTGAAAGAATTGATAACCGGGGTATAGGGCTTCGCAGCCGTTGACCATCCAGCCGACCGCGCTGACGGTGGGCAGGACCGCCTTGCCGCCGATCACGTGATCCTGGAGGAAAGGGTTATTCTTGACCGCTAACTGCCGGCGCAGCTGATGGGTTTTAAGCCGTTCTCCAGGGCTCAGCGGGGGATAGGGTAAAGGGCTGCCGACCACGAATTGGGCTTCCGCTCCGTTATTCGACAGCAGATCCACCAGCGTTTGTGTGCCCTGTTCCAGGGGAATTACCTGCACATTCCGGCGGGCGAATATCCGTTTGAGCTGGGGGGTGACCATCCCGCCGTCCCAGGGTCCCCAGTCGACGGCAAAAACCTGGGTATCAACCCCGTTGTTGGCCAGATAATGAGCGTATTTATTCAAGACTTCATTGCCCAGGCTGTAATCCGCCTGGCCGGAGTTGCCGTAAAACCCTGCCACCGAGGAGAAGAGGATCAGATAATCTAATTGGTCTGCCGGGATCAAATCCAGCAGATTTCGCAAGCCGTCTACTTTTACTCCGTAAACCAGCTCGAAATCTTCTTCTTCTTTTTCGGAGATGTATTTGTCAGCCAGTGCTCCAGCCCCGTGCAGCATGCCGTTGATTTGATCGAGATAGGGGGCAAGGTGCCCTCGCAGGCTTTCCGGGTCGGTGATGTCCGCGCTCAGGTAAGTCCCTTGCCCCCCTGCTTTTGCAATTCGCTGCAGGGTGTTTCTGATTTCCCGGCTGGACTGAACCCGGCGGGTTTCCCGGTTGATCTCCCGGGGCGTGGGTTTGTTTTCACCCTCGCTGAGAGCTTCCAGGGCGTTTTTTTTCAGATCTTGATCGGTTTCGACACCGACCGCCCAGGGGGGTTCTGCGGACAACAGCGGAGAGCGGCCGAGCAGCAAAAATCGGGAGTGAAAGGTCCTGGCCAGGGCGATGGCATTCTCTGCTGTGATCCCTTTCCCCCCACCCGTGACCAGGAACAGGGTGTTTTCATCCGGGATGTGATTTATATTCTGGATCTCAGGCATGAAGGGGCTCCTTGCTGATCGTCACTCGCCCGTCTTGGCTGATCCCAATTTCGGTCAAACTCCGGTCGGGGTCGTGGATTTCCTGGATCACGGCCGAGAGTTTTTCTTCTTTTGGTAGGTCCACCGCCAGATCGAGCGACCGGCAAAAGACCTGTGACCATTCCCAGCGCAGGGTTTTGATTAACCCCGGTAAACCGCTGCTTTGCGAAAAGGATTCCTGTCCGTTCAGACCCAATTTTCCGCCGTTCTGAGTGATGGTGATAAACAGATTCCTCCCCTCAGCCTGTTCCCGGTTGAGGTAGGGATCCAGGTGTTTGGCCAGGAAGAAAACCTGCTTGACCAGTTCCCGATCGGTATTGGAAAAGGTTTCATCTTCCCCGGAATCGGGATGGAGATGGATGAAACCAGCCGGTTCTCCGTACTGCTGGACAACCCGGGCCAGCTGCTCCGATAGCTGCTGAAGATCGCTGCCCGCTGATTCGACCACAGGTAACTCGTCCGGGAGTGCCCCCTCCCCGGTATTGATCAAATTTGTAGGATAACGCCAGAGGACCACGTGCCACCCGGAAAGGGCCAGCCTGGAGGCTAGATCTGCGGACATTGTGGTCCCATCATCGGTGATGATCAGAGGGCGGTCAGTGGGTGGGGAGAATGAATAAAAATCGGGTTCCGGCAGGGGCTGCAGTCTGACCACTTCTGTGTTCAGGGAAGAGGTGTCAACTTTTTTTTTCTCCTTTGATCCGGCGGGTTCCTGGCCGGGAGATCCTTGTTTCATGTAATCCACAATTTGCCCCAGGGTCCTCAAATCCGCCAGTTTGTCGGTTTCGAAAGCAGGTAATTCCGGGACCTGTTCTTCCATAGAACCCAGAATTTCTACCCGTTTGATGGAGTCGATACCCAGATCGGCTTCCATATCCATCTCTAACTCGAGCATTTCCGCTGGATAGCCCGTTTTTTCGGCCACCACGTCTAACAGCAGGGTGGTTAATTCGTCCACATCGGGGCTTTGATCCGCAGCTGATGGTTTTTCAATGGGATCAGGATCTCCTCCAACGGGAGCTGCCGTCCCCGGAGCTGCACTGGGAGCGGGTTCTGGGTCTGGTCCTCCCTCCACTTCTCTGCTCAGGTAGGAGACAATTTCCTGCAGGGTGCGCAGTTCAGCGAGGGCATCAGGCTCTGGCTGGGGCAGGTCTGGATATTTTTCTTCCATCGTCCCCAGAATTTCCACCCGCTTGATGGAGTCGATGCCCAGATCGGCCTCCATGTCCATCTCCATCTCCAGCATTTCCGGGGGATACCCCGTTTTCTCTCCCACGACCTCCAGGAGGACGGCGGTGAGTTCTTCCAGGGGAACCGGTGTCAGCTCAGATTTCTCCGGGGGGAATTCTGCCGGATGTCCTGCCCCGCTGCGTTCTGGTTGTTCAGCGGCGGGTGGACCCCCTGCTTGCCGGGCGGCTGGCGTTTCCGGTGCTGCTGTCCGCTGCGGCGCCGGTCGGGAAGTTAAATCCAGGGTGTCTATGCGTTTTTGGACGCTGGCCGATCCGTTTCCCCCCTGGTGGAGGACCTGGTGCTGCTGTTCCAGAAGCTGGACAAAGGACTGGGAGTAATCAGCCTGCTGGCCGAGGAACTGCTGGTGAACTTCCAGGCCTTTTTCCTGTAGGTGCTGAAACTGATCAAGCCGCTGGTGTAAACTTTCCAGCAGGCGTTCACCGCCTCCGTTCTGGCTGTTTTCTAACAACTTTTCACCCTGTTCGAGGATGTGAATAAAAACCTGGGCGAATTCTCCCTGCTGCTCCAGATATTGTTCGTGAACTTCCATGGTCCGGGTTTGATGGGCAAAGGAATTGGACAATCCCAGGTTAATGCTTTCCAGCAGGTGATTTCCACCCTGGGCTGGGGATTCTGACTCCCGGGAAACTTTACCTAGATCCTCCGAGGAAATTTCGGGGTTCCTCTCTGGGTCCTGTGCGGAGGAAGGCTGCCGGTTTATGGTCACCTGATGATCGTCCTGAAGAGCCTTTTCAAAATTTTCTTTCCGCTCTTTGCTGACGTAATTGCTGCCGTCTAAGGGTATTTTAAATGCGTCCATATTCAAATCCTTAATCTTTTTCAGTGATTAAACCGTTTTTCGCTAACAGCCGGTCGTTAGCCAGGGGGATCCCTAACACCTGGAGTTTGATCACAGCTTCGATCAACTGACGTTCGCTGGATTTATCCCGGCTGGGGTTCAAGGCTACGGTTGTATGCTCTTGATCCTGCAGGATATCCGCGACCAGGCCGGTCATGATTTGTCTGGGGCCAATTTCTACAAACAGGCGGGCTCCTGCCCGATAAAGTTCTTCAATCTGGGTTTTGAACACAACCGGGTGCAGGATATGGTTGGCGAGAATCTTTTTGGCCTGGTCCAGTTTCCGGGGGTACCTTTCACCGGTGGTGTTGGAATACACTGGGACTTTGGCCTTGTGGAAGGTCTCTGCCTGGACAGCCTCGGCAAAGGGCCGGGAGGCATGCTTTACCAGGGGCGTATGAAATGCGGCCGATACCGGAAGCTGGGTTACTTTGTACCCTTTCCGGGTCAATTCCGCGGCGGCCTTCTCTACAGCTGCTGTGGGTCCGGCCAGCACGGTTTGGGTGGGCGAGTTTTCATTGGCCACTGTGACATCGGAGAAAGTTTTTATTTCTTCCTTGACTTCATCCGGATGGGCCTGGACTGCGGCCATGGTTCCTGTATCGGCTGCATTTCCATCGGTCGGAGGGCGCATGGCCTGACCCCGGGCTTTGACTAACCTCAAAAAGGTCTGATCATCCATCATCCCGCCGGCCCAGAGGGCGGTCAGTTCCCCGAAGCTGTGTCCGGCAGTGAAATCGGGCTCGAATCCCGACCGGGAGAGGATGTTGTACAGCCCGTAGCTGAAAACTCCGATGCCGGCCTGGGCATAATCGGTCTCCCGCAGAGCCGCCGACTGCGCAGTCCGGGTTGCTTCGTCGAGGGCCGGGTTGGGGAAAACTTTTTCAGTCAGCGGGGACAGCCCCTCCCTGAAGAATAATGCATCCATGGCTTCGTAGGATGTCCTCATCCGGGGGAAGGATAAAACGGTATCCAGCCCCATGTTCAGGTATTGAGAACCCTGGCCCGGGAAGAGGGCAGCTGTTTTGACGTCTGGATCTAACCCTTTCCGCCGGTAAATGATCCCGTGGGGATGGTCCCAGCCGCCGCTGTCCGGGTCCCCACTGAGCAGCTTATGAGCTGTCTCCAGGAATTGGACTGCTTCAGACGAATTCTGGGCAGCGAACCCCAGGCGGGGATGATCGTCCGCCTCCGGGAGCGAGCTGTTTTCCCTGAACAAGGCCAGGAAAGTTTCCCGGGAATCATCAGCGGAGAATCTTTCCAGCCAGCCTGAGATTTTGCGGATCAATTGATCCCCGGTCCCGGCGCTGAGCAAAATGGGCAGCGTGGTCCGGGATGAGGGAAACACCGGGGCGGCATCCGATGGGTATTCTTCCAGCACCAGATGAAAATTGGTCCCCCCGAAACCAAAAGCGCTGACCGCGGCTTTGCGGCTCCCTTTCCCGTTGGGAGAAAACCAGGGCCGGGTCTCGGTGTTGAGATAGAAATGGGTGTTTTCGATTTCTAAGGCCGGGTTGGGCTGGCTGACGTTGAGGGTGGGGGGGAGCACCTTATAATGCAGCGCCAGGGCAGTTTTGATCATCCCGGCCGCTCCCGCGGCGGCTTTGGTGTGGCCTATCTGGGATTTAACCGAGCCAATGGCTATCGATTGTCCTTTCCCGTTGGGGCTTCCGAAGATGGTGTTCAGCCCTTCAAACTCCGCGGGGTCTCCAGCTTTGGTGCCGGTCCCATGGGCTTCCACCAGGCCGATGTCCGGGGGGTCAAATCCTGCATCCTGATACGCGCGGCGGATGGCCAGGCTCTGACCCGAAGGACGAGGGGCATAGATGCTTTTGAATTTGCCGTCGCTGGAGCTGCCAATCCCCCGGATTACGGCATAGATCCGGTCTCCGTCCCGCTCGGCATCTTCCAGCCGTTTTAGAACCATCATCCCCAGGCCTTCTCCGATCAGCATGCCATCCGATTGGGCGTCAAAGGGCCGGGTCTGTTGGGAGGGGGAGAAGGCTGGAGTTTTGCTGAAGCAGAGGAAAGTGAAGGGGGAGTTATCCGTATCCACCCCGCCGCTGATCATCATCTCTGCCCGCCCTTCCAGAAGTTCGCTGACAGCTGCTTTCACCGCTGCCAGGCTGGAAGCACAGGCGGCATCCACGACCGTGTTCATCCCTCCCAGGTCCAGCCGGTTTGCGATCCGACCGGCGATCACATTACCCAGTAGGCCGGGGAAGGAATTCTCATTCCAGGGTGCGTAGGCCATTTTGATCTTATCGATGATGATTTCTGTATCTTCTGCGGATATCCCGCTGTTCCTCAGTACTTTTTCCCAGATGGGGTACTGCAGTCGGGCGCTGAGGTCGGTAATTAACTTCTGTCCTCCAGCTACCCCCAGCACCACGCCGGTTTCCTGGCGGTTGAACTCCCGGTCCAGCCCGTAGCCGGCATCCTCCATAGCATCCCGGGCGACGACTAACCCCAGCAGCTGGGAGGAGTCAGTTACTTCCAGCAGGTTGGGCGGAAGCCCGAATTCCAGGGGGTCAAAATCGATTGGGGGGATGAAACCTCCCCGCTTGCAGTAAGTTTTATCCGGTGCTCCCGGATCCGGGTCGTAATACTCCTCGGGATCCCAGCGGGAGGGAGGGACCTCGGTGATCCCGTCTATTTTGTGGAGGATATTATCCCAGTACTCGTCAAGGGAGGCGGCTTTGGCAAAGACTGCAGCCTGACCGATGATGGCGATGGGATTTTTTTGCAGAGATGAGGTTGACATAATCTAAACTACTCCTGATGCGTGGATCGTTTTCCAGCGTTGGTGACCTGCTTAGTTCAGCAGCCGTGGTTTGAAAAACCCGGAGGCTGCCAGGAGGCCGGAGGCGATCAGGATTTTCAGCAGATCACCGATGAGGAAGGGGTAAAGACCTGCGAATAAAGCATCCCGCAGGTTCAGACTCAATCCAAGCCAGGTTAAACCAAACAGGTAAATCAGGCTGTTGCCCAGGGTCAGGCTGAGGGCCGAGGAAACAAAGGTTTGATCCCAACCCCGTTCAACCAGACCGCCGATCAGATAGGCCGCGGCGAGAAATCCCAGCAGATAACCCCCGGTGGGTCCTAATAAGACCGGAACCCCGGCCCTCCCTCCGGCAAACACCGGCAGGCCGGCCGCACCCTGGGCGAGGTACAGGCCTACCGCAGCGGTTCCCCGTTTTTTACCTAACAGGGCTGCGATCAGAAAAACGGCCAGGGTTTGAGCCGTGATCGGCACCGGGGTAAAGGGAAGCTGAAAAGTAAACTGGGCGCTGACGGAGAGCAGCAGGGAGGCTGAAATCACGATCAGCAGGTTGTATATTTTTGTGGGAATCCATTCTCGGGATTGAATAATTTCTGCGTAGCTCATAAGAATTGTCCTTGTATGAATAATCGCTGGTTCACTGGTCGTTTGAATCAAGTGAAATCAGACGCTCGTTTTTCTCCACCTGGGAGCCCGGTTGGGTGTGAACCGCCTGCACAGTTCCGGTCCGCGGAGCCCGCAGCTTCATTTGCATTTTCATCGCTTCCTGCACCACCAATGTGTCGCCTTCCTGCACCTCATCCCCGGGTTCGACCAGAACGTCAATGATCAGTCCCGGCATGGGAGCCTGCAGATGATCATCTCCCGCGGCTTCAACATTCTGCTCTTTATCCAGACCGATGTTGACCTCGGCGTTGATGTGTTCCCCACCGATCTGGACCTGATAACAGCCGCTGGAACTGGATTCCAGATAGGCTTCTATATTCCGATTGGGGTGGCGGAGGACGTGGAGGCCGTTGCCGTTCAGGGACTCCATATCAATGCTGAAAGGGTCCCCATTGACCAGCAGGTGGTCTTTCATCACGGTGATGTCGTATTTTCTGTTGCCTACAAATACTCGGTAATTAGACATGGTAACCTCGAATTTTGTTAATCGCTGCTCTATCTGGTGGCGAGCTGCTCCCGCCACGCTTGCTGCTGCCAGGGGTCCCTCCGGGATCTGTCTATCCGGTTCCCGTTTCGGCGTTTGCGGTGGATGTGCAGGGCTGCGGCCAGGGCCGCATCGCGGGTCACTGACTCCTCGGGTTCCCGATCGGAAAGCTGGATTTGATCCAGGAAAGAGGTGTCGATATTACCCGTCTGATAGGGGTGGGAATCAATCACCTGCCGCAAAAAAGCCACATCGGTTTTCAATCCCCCGATCTGCACTTCCTGCAGGGCCCGGTGCAGCCGCTTGATGGCAGCCTGCCGGTTCTCTCCCCAGGCGATGACTTTAGCCAGCAGGGAATCATAATCAGCCGTGATGGTGATCCCCTGATACAGGCTGCTGTCCACCCGGATACCGGGTCCTCCCGGTTCTTTCAGGTAGGAAATATTACCCGAGGTGGGCAGGAAATGGTCTTCCGGGTCTTCAGCCAGCACCCGGGCCTCAATGGCTGCTCCCTGAAAGCGGATATCCTGCTGAGCCAGATTTAATTCCCCGGAAACTGCCAGCTTGATCTGTTCTTTGACCAGATCAAGTCCCGTGATCATCTCAGTGACCGGGTGCTCGACCTGGATGCGGGGATTGACCTCAATGAAATGAAACCTGCCGTCTTCCCCGCGCAGAAATTCTACAGTCCCCAGGCTGCGGTAATGAAGGGACTCGCCCAGCCTTTTCGCATCCTGGTGAATGCACTCCCGTTCAGCCGGACTGATATCCGGGGCTGGAGCCTCTTCGATCAGCTTTTGGTGGCGCCTCTGGATGGAGCACTCTCTCTCTCCAAAGGTGAGGACTTTTCCTCGCCCATCCCCCAGGATCTGGACCTCAATGTGCCGGGCTTTTTGAACCAGGGGTTCCAGGTAGATCGTGGCATCGCCAAAAGCCGCTTTCGCTTCCTCCCGGGCGGAATCCACGACATCAATGAGCTCCTCGGCGGATCTGGCCAGGCGGATCCCCCGGCCGCCTCCGCCGGAGGCTGCTTTGACCAGCACCGGGTATTCCAGGTCAGGTTCTATCCGTTCCAGGACGAGATCTTGACTTAGAGGAATGTCTGATCCGGGCAGGACCGGTAAATTGGCCCTGCGGGCCGCTTTGCGGGCGGATAATTTATCTCCCAGCTCAGCCATGGTTTCCGGGCGAGGGCCAATAAACGTCAGCCCTGCTTCTTCCACAGCCCTCCCGAAATCAGGGTTTTCAGATAAGAAGCCGTAGCCGGGATGGACTGCCGTGGCGCTGGTTTTACTGGCTGCTTCCAGCAAACGCTCCATATTCAGGTAGCTTTCCGCGGCGGGAGTGGGACCGATGGGCAGGGCTTCATCAGCATATCTAGTGTGCAGGGCACTGCGGTCAGCCTCCGAATACACGGCAACCGTGGGGATATCGAGTTCCTGACAGGCCCGGATAATACGCACTGCGATTTCGCCTCTGTTGGCAATCAGTAATTTCATGGTTGAAACCTTACAGGGGGATGTTCCCGTGTTTGCGCTGGGGGGTGGATTCCCTTTTGTTGACCAGCATGCCCAACCCCTGGATCAGGCGCCGCCTGCTTTCCCCTGGATTGATGACATCGTCCAGATAACCTTCCTGGGCGGCAAGAAAAGGGTTGGCGGCGGTTTCCCGGTATTTATCGGTCAGTTTTTTGCGGACCTCAGTGGGATTTGCAGCCTGGTTGATCTCTTCACTGTTGAGTATTTTGACCGCTCCCTTGGGACCCATTACGGCTATTTCGGTGTTCGGCCAGGCCAGGTTGAGATCTCCGCCTAAGTGTTTGGAACCCATCACAATATAGGCTCCTCCATACGCTTTGCGCAGGATGAGGGTGATTTTGGGGACAGAGGCTTCGGCATAAGCGAAGATCATTTTGGCCCCGTGACGGATGATTCCTTCATGTTCCTGATCAACGCCGGGCAGGAACCCGGGGGTGTCTACCAGGGTGATCAGGGGGATATGAAAGGAATCGCAAAAGCGGATAAACCGGGCAGCTTTATCAGAAGCATCAATATCGAGCACTCCGGCGAAATATTCCGGCTGATTGGCGATCACTCCGACCGTCTGGCCGTCCAGGCGGGCGAAACAGATCACGATGTTTTTGGCGTAGTCTTCTTGCACTTCCAGAACTTCGCCGTCATCGACCAGGGCCCGGATGACTTCCCGGACATCGTAAGGTTCTTTGGGGGAGCGGGGGACTATGCCTGCTAACTCCGGGGTTTCTCTTTGGGGATCGTCCCCGGTCTCAAGTACGGGAGGTGGGGTGAGGTTATTGGGGGGTAAATAGGAGAGCAGCTGTCTCACCTGGTGGAAGGCAGCAGCCTCATCTGCCGTCTGAAAATGGGCGACCCCGCTTCGGCTGCTGTGAATTTCGGACCCTCCCAACCCTTCGAAGTCGATGTCTTCCTGGGTGACTTCCTTGATCACTTCCGGCCCGGTGATAAACATTTGTGACGTGTTCTGAACCATGAAGATGAAATCGGTGATCGCCGGTGAGTAAACGGCGCCTCCGGCACAGGGCCCGAGGATCAGGGAGATCTGTGGGATAACGCCGGAAGCGGCTACGTTGCGGGAGAAGATCTCTCCGTAAGCAGCCAGGGAGTTTACGCCTTCCTGGATGCGGGCGCCTCCAGAATCGTTCAAGCCGATCAGGGGCGACCCATTTTGGATGGCTAAGTCCATGATCCGGGCGATCTTTTCTCCGTGGACTTTTCCCACCGAGCCTCCCATGACTGTGAAATCCTGGGCAAAAAGGAAAACTTGCTGACCGTCTATTTCTCCCCGGCCGGTAATGACCCCGTCGCCGGGAGTTTTGACTTTACCGTTGTCTGATTCAGCTTCCCGCCGGGAGGTGAACATCCCGATTTCCAGGAATGTCTCCGGGTCAACCAGCGCCTGGATCCGTTCCCTGGCGGTGCGTTTTCCTTTCTGGTGCTGGCGCTTAATGCGGGATTCGCCGCCCCCCTGGGCAGCAGTTTTGCGCATCTGATCTAGGTTTTTGGACCAGTCTTTCATCATTCCCTCAAAACAAAAATGGGATCAGTTCTTTTGATCTATCGCTTTCTACAACACGAATTCCCGGTTTGTGTTACGGTTTTTAATCAAAAATTAACTAAACAAGGACAAAGAATGCGTATAGATATGAAACACGGCGGGACTCGGCGGGGTGTGAGATCCGGGTTGCCCGTTTTCCAGCGGGAAGGTAAGATAAAATGACGCTTAATCAATCCTGGAGGGTGGGGATGGACAAAAGATCATTGCTGAAATGGATTCTGGCCGGACTGGCGGGCATTATCTTGGCTGCCGGGTTGGGATTTGTGATCTGGGCCGGGGCTGCAGCGGGACCAGATCCAGCGGCGGCGGAAGCCCTGGAGAGCGGACAGTTCGTCCTGGTTGAGGAGTGGGAAGGATGGGTTTTTCAACCCCGGGGCGGTGCAGCCGTCCGGGGGTTGATCCTCTATCCGGGGGGGAGGGTGGCTCCGGCGAGCTATGCTCCCCTGGCCCGGGCGATCGCCCGGGAAGGATTTCTCGTGGCTATCCCCGAGATGCCTTTGAACCTGGCGGTCTTAAACCCCGGGGCTGCCGGAAAGGTTATTGACCGTTTCCCGGAAGTGGAATTCTGGGTGGTGGGTGGACATTCCCTGGGAGGGGCGATGGCCGCACAATATGCAGCCAGGAACCTGGATCAGGTGGAGGGGTTGGTCCTCTGGGCATCTTATCCAGCCGAGAGCAGCGACCTCTCGGAAGCTGATTTAGCGGTGGTTTCGATTTATGCCTCCCGGGATGGGCTGGCTTCCCCGGAGGAAGTCCTTTCCTCCCGGTCACGGCTGCCTTCGGACGCTGAGTTTGTGGAAATTACCGGGGGAAATCATGCTGGGTTCGGTTATTATGGTCCTCAACGGGGGGATCAAGGGGCAAAAATCAGCCAGGAAGAACAAACCCGGTTGGTGGTGAAAGCCACCCTGGAGCTGCTTATTTCTCTGGGAGATTAAAGGTGAAATCCCCCGGTTGCCTTTTGCTCAGGGAGCCGGGGGTAAGGCATCCTCCAGGAATTCCAGGAGCTCATTCAGCGGGTTGGGTGCCAGGTCGGGGTTGATCAGGTGCATGCCGTGAAAATAGCCGCCTGAGTAGCTTTGGGATGAAAAATTGTCCCCTGTCACCTCTTTACATAAGTCAGCCGTATGATCATTGATGTCATATAAACAGTGAACGGGGCGGGGAGGATTTGCACCTCCGAGCGCGTTAACACTGGCCTGGTAATCGTTGTTTAGATAATTTCCCGGGGAGAGGGTAAAGGCTCCCCGGCAGGATGCATCCTCGCTTTCCAGCAGGTGTTGGCAGGCGCTGACGGCTCCATCGGCCCCGATGCTGGCCCCGATGATCGCTATCCTCTCCGGGTCAGCTCCCGGCAGGGTTGCGGCAAATTCGGCGGCGGTGCTGGCGTCGATCAGCCAGAGTTCGCTTTTGTGTTTCCTGACATCCTCCGCCGCAGCCCCGGAAGGTAAAGGTGAAGACTGCGTAAGACCGATCGGGGGGGAGTGGGGGAAACCAGGCGGCATCCCGCCAGGGGAGGTCCGCCGGGCTTTCCACGGATCCTCTGTTCTGCAGCCAGGGGGCGATGGCAGCCCAATCCCGGTGGTCGCCCGGGTACCAGTGCATCAGGATGACCAGGGGTGAAGGGTTTTCTGCACCCGGATAGTATTTTCCGGTAAGCTCTTTTCCATCCCTCGTTGAGAAGGTGATCGATTGGGTTTCAGGGGCGAGGGGTGTCGGAACTGCCTGGTCAGGCCCCGGGGAAGGATCAGCACGGTCAGCCGGTTCTGCAGGGTTCAGCTCTTCGACCCCGGATTCCTCAGGGGGAATATCCGGCTGGGGGATTAAACTGCAGCCCCCGGCAAACCAGAGCAGAGCAAGGATTACAAACCAGCGGAGGATTTTCATGGCCAACTCCCGATCCCGGATGGAGAGTTCAAAGGGTACATCTTCTGTGTTTATGATAACAGAAAAGACGGGATCAGGTTTTATACTCTGCCTGCAGCTGATCCGCAATCTGGCGGTCAACTTTGCCCAACGGGTAGCTGTTGAGATCAGGCAGGGAGACCCAGGCCCAGTCTGTGTGTGAGGTCAGGGAAATCTCCCGGGAGAGCAGTTTGCAAAAGAAGGCGTGCAGGGTGAGGGAAAAGTGGCTGTACGCGTGGGCGTAACTTCCCAGTTTATCTGTGACCTTGATTTTCACCCCCAGTTCCTCCCTGATTTCCCTGATCAGGGCCTCTTCCAGGCTTTCCATTTCTTCCTGTTTTCCCCCGGGAAACTCCCACATCCCTCCCAGCATGCCTTCCGGGGGTCGTTTGGCCAGCAGCACCCGGCCGCGGTCCCGGAAAACGGCTGCCGTGACCTGGACGTGGGGCGTGGGTTTCTTTTTCTTCCGCACCGGGCGCAGTTTCTGAATACCCATCTTCCTGGCCAGACATCCTCTCTCCAGGGGGCAGGAGCCGCAGGCCGGGTTTTTGGGGGTGCAGATTAACGCCCCCAGTTCCATCATCGCCTGGTTGTATGTGCCAGCGTTTCCCCGGGGCAGGTTTTGGGCTGCAATATGTTTCAACTTGTTTTCTGTTTGGGCAGTGTGCACCGGGGTGTCAATGTCGTAAAACCGGGTCAACACCCGGCGGATATTACCGTCCACCGCGGCTTCGTCCTGGTTAAAGGCGATGGAAGCCAGGGCTGCGGCGGTATAACTGCCGATCCCGGGAAGAGCTTGCAGGGATTTTCTGTCTTGAGGAAGCTGACCCTGGTGCTGGTCGCTGATCGTCTGAGCGGCCTGGTGCAGATACCGGGCCCGGCGGTAATAACCCAGCCCTTCCCAGGCTTGAAGCACTTCATCCTCGTCCGCTTCTGCCAGGGCCTCAACGGTGGGAAAGAGGTCCAGCCAGCGGTGGTAATAAGGGATGACCGTGTCCACCCTGGTTTGCTGGAGCATAACCTCTGATACCCAGATCGCGTAGGGATCCTGAGTATGCCGCCAGGGCAGGCTCCGGGCGTTATTCCTGAACCAAGTGAGCAGGGCTTCGGTGTCAAAATTTGGCATTAGGATAACAATCAGAAAAGCGGGCGAATTTTCCCCAGTGTACCACAGGAACCCGGTTTCCCATGGGGATGCAAGCTCTAACCCGTTATTGACAATCGGGTAAAGTCAGATAAACTAAAAGCGTAGAGGCTCCCCTGACGAGATTGGAGGAGGAAATTATGAAGGCAGCCCACGGTCTGGTGTTCTCCCTGCTGGGGATCATGTTAATGGGGGTAACGGCCTGCTCCATCCTTCCTGTTGAATTGAGTCAGGATCCTGCCCCTGAGGATCAGATTGCCCGAGGGTGTTGCGGCCACCCTGACCAAACAGGCTTTTCAGGACAGTATCCAGGCTGCCCAGCAAACGGGGGAAGCGCAGGCGCTGCCTTCGGATACGCCCGAGCCCCCACCCTCTTTGACTCCCGCACCCACTTTTACTCAGACGGTTGAACCCAGCCTGACCCCAACCTCTCCACCACAACATGTGCTGCTTCCCGGCAGTCCTACCGGCCGGAACACTTTTGTCCTGGATCTGATCACCGTGGATCTGGCCAAGGATCAAACGGCCGTGGGAGACAATTACGCCTGGAGCAGGATGGAAAGGCCCTATACGGCAGAAACCATGGAATATCTGGATTTTCTGGATATCTGGCGGGCGGATATGCAGGTGAAAGATCCCTGGGTTTATGTCACTTTTGTGCTCGTGGGGGATCTTCCCCAGGACGGGGATTACCGCTACGCTGTGGAGCTGGATATCGACCATGAAGGCCGGGGAGAATATCTGGTGATGGCCTCTTTGCCCCCGGACGATGCGTGGACCACGGATGACGTCTGGGTGCTGGAAGATGCGGATGGAGATGTCGGTGGCTTTTTCCCCCTGTATGAAGACACCCTGGATCCGGAGCAAAACGGCTATGAAAGGGAGATTTTCCATGCCGGAAAGGGGGAGGACCCTGATCTGGCCTGGGTGCGCCGCGACCCTGATCACACCAACCAGCTGCAGCTGGCTTTCAAGCGCGAGCTGATTGGCCTGTCCGGTTTATTGTGGAATCCCTGGACCGATGGGGGGATCAAGGACCCCGGCCTGTTCGATTTCAACGATCACTTTACTTTTGAAGAAGCCGGCAGCCCGAATAAGGGCAACTACCGCTATCCGGTTAAAGCGGTTGCTCAGGTGGACAGCACCTGCCGCGTCTGGTACGGGTTCATTCCCACCGGGGAAGAGCCCGGGCTGTGCACCACCGGGGAGACAGCCCGGGATGATGATCCGGACCAGGGTTACTGTGTGGCCAAACTCAGTGCCGCAGGGTGTCAGAGCGCCTGCCTGCTGGAATGTCCGCAGGGTGAAACCTGCCTTCCCTGTCAGCTTCCATAATCAGCATATTTTTCAGAAATATTTGATCGCCCACTATGGGGAACTCTTAAAGGAGGAGCGTATGTTATCTAAAGGAAAAGTTGTTCTGGTGTTATTGATCCTGGGTCTGGCCTTTTCTGGATGTTCGATTTTAACCGGGAACAGCGAGGGCAATGTAGCCGAACAAATTGAAGCCGGTGTAGCAGCTACCCTGACTAAAGAGGCCTGGGAGGAGGGTGTAGAAAGTGCCCGTCAGACGGCGATTGCCTCCGAGCAGGCAGCAGAGGAGGAAGAAGTCCCCAGCCCAACTCAAACACCCGCTGCAGAAACCCCGGAACCATCCCTGACCCCAACAATCACGCATGTGATGCGGCCCGGGGAGCCTTCAGAAACCATCAACAGCCACGTCACCGATGTCTCTTCCCTGGGCTTCGCGGCCGAGGGTCATACCTACGGGGATCAATATTTGATCAACCGCTACGAACGCCCCTTTTCTTCCCAGGAGATGGTCTATGCCGGATATCTGGATATCACCCTGACCAACTTGAAAAACAACCCTCCCTGGATCTATTTCATCATTTTTCTCCAGGAGGATCTCCCGGCGGACGGTGATATTTCCTATGCGGTGGAGTTTGATCTGGATATCAACGGCCGGGGCGACCTGCTGGTGGAAGCGGATCTGCCCCCGGATACGGAATGGACCACCGCCGGAGTCCGGGTGCTCAAGGATATTGACGGCGATGTCGGGGGCGAAAGCCCGGTCTTCAGCGAAGCGCCCCTGGAGAGCCTCACTGGTTACGAGGTCGAAATTTTCAACAGCGGGCAGGGTGATGATCCTGATCTGGCCTGGGTCAGGCGCGATCCGGCAGAACCGGACCGGGTGCAGCTGGCGGTCAAGAACTCCGTGATCGGCGGGACCGGCTACCTGTGGAGCATCTGGGCGGATGAGGGAGTGCGGGATCCAGCTGCCCGGGATTACAACGACCGCTGGACGCTCTCGGTGGCCGGAAGTCCGATCCAGGCCAACCAGTTTTACCCGCTCAAGGAGGTCGCTCTGCTGGACAGCACCTGCCGCTCCTGGTACGGTTATGAACCCACGGGAGAAGAACCGGGGTTGTGCCAGGTTGTGGAAAAAGAAGGTTCTGGGGAAGGTTATAAGGTTTGTTATCAGATTATTGTTGGCTCGGAATCTTTCGAATATTGTGACGATATCTGCCAACCGGAATGCGGCGCTCAAGAACCAATGTACTGCAAACCCTGTAATGATAGCGTCAGACCGTTTAGCTCAATGCAGTCGATGTCTGTCAGGAAACGTGTTGCGGAGCTTCCGGATGGCTTCCCTAGCTTGGATCGGGACTGCTGAAGATCAGCGGAGTGTAAAAATTACCTGCCCCGCGGATTTTCCCTGAGTCCGGGGTCAGCATTAATCGTTTGGGGCAGGCGTGCCGGCTGGTCGGCGCGGTGGATCTTACGCGGATTTTCTTGACGGGGTCAAGCGTGTTAGCTGGTCGGTTTCCTGAGCCAGGATCATGCGGATGAGATGGGCAAACGCGTTTCCTGCGCTCAATTTCGTTCGGGGCAAACGCGTTTCCTGCGCTCAATTTCTTTGACAAAATATGAGGGGATGATATCCTTGGTTTTTAGACCGACCAGTCGGTCTAAAAACCGGGCCCAAGGGAAAAGGAAGAATTATGGCCGCAAGCGGAACCCCGAAAAACGAATCAAAAACCCGACAGCAAATCCTGGATGCAGCCCTGGAAGCCTTTGCCACCCGGGGGTATCACGATACCCGGGTCTCGGACATCGTGGAGGGCTCCCGAACTTCCAAGGGAGCGGTTTATTTTCATTTTCCCTCCAAGGAGGATATATTTTCTGGGGCTGGTGGATGAGTTTGCCCGGCTGTTAGAGGACCGGGTGCAGACGGTGTTTGCGGAAGATGACAGCGGGATCCAGCGGGTCAACGCTGCGCTGAACCTGGTCATGGAAACTTTCACCCGCTACCGCCGGCTGTCCAAGATTTTCCTGGTCCAGGCGGCAGGTCTCGGCCAGAACTTTGAAGCTAAACGACTGCAGATCCACCGCCGGTTCATAGCCTTGATCAGGGAACAGCTGGAAGAAGCCTGCCGGGAGGGCAGCATCCAGGATGTGGATCCCGAAATCACGGCCTATGTCTGGATGGGTGCGATCAATGAAGTGGTCATCAGCTGGATTCATGATGGACACCCTCGGCCAGAGGAGGCCCTTCCTGCGCTGCGGAAAATCCTGCTCCGAAGTCTGGGGATCACCGAGGATTTGCCGGATTGGTCTTAGCGGTACGTTTTAAAAATGTGAATCAGGAGTTATGATTTGAGGACGGAAAAAACCTTTACAGGAAAAGTTTTGATCTTTATGATCAGCAGTATGCTTCTGCTGACGGCCTGCAGCTCCGGTGGGGAAGAACCCGTCCAGCTGCGTTTGGCTTTGCTCCCGGTGCTGGACACCTTGCCCATTCACGTCGCCCTCGAGGAAGGTCTTTTTGACGAGCAGGGGATTGCCGTGGAGGTCATCCCTGTTTCTTCCGCGCCGGAGCGCGATCAATTGATCGCGGCAGGGAAGGCCGATGGGATGCTTGAACGAAATCGTCTCCACCCTCTTTTATAATCAGGAAGAAGTGCGGGTGCAGATCGTCCGGGTCGCCCGGGCAGCGGGCGAGGACGCCCCGCTCTTCAGGATCCTGGTTTCTCCCGAAAGCGGAATTAAATCCCCGGAAGAATTGAAGGGAGTAGAAATAGGGATTTCGGAAGGAACGGTGATTGAATACGTCACCGATCGGATCCTGCAGGGAGAAGGATTTAATGCCGATGAGATTGCCAAAATCCCGGTGCCTAAAATACCGGATCGCTTGGCTTTATTGGGCTCCAGCGAGATCGACGCTGCTGTTCTCCCGGATCCGCTCTCCTCCCTGGCGGTCGCCAACGGAGCTTCGGTGGTGATTGATGATTCCAGTTATCCGCAGTACAGCCTGAGTGTTCTCTCCTTCCGGGTGGAAGTTTTGGAAGCCCATCCCGAGGCAGTCCGGGGGTTCCTGGCGGCGGTGGAGGAAGCGGTGGAGCGGATCAACGAGGAACCCACCCGTTATTCCGGGTTGTTGAGCGAAAAAGAACTGGTTCCTCCACCCGTGCTGGGCGAATACCGGCTTCACCCTTTTCCGCCGGCCTCGGTGCCTTCCCGGGAACAGTGGCAGGACGCCCTCAGCTGGGCCCAGGAGAAAGGGTTGTTATCTGGTGATGTCCCCTACAGCGGCTCGGTGAACTCTTCGTTTTTACCCTGATCCGCTGGAATTCGATGGGGAATGAAGAACATGAAAAAAATGAAAGTCGGGAGCGTCAGAGCATGATCCAGGTCCAGGGGATTACCTACGGCTTCCAGGGGGAAGGCGATGTCTTCGCTGATTTTTCCTGGGAGGTGGAAAAGGGGGCCAGTTGGTCCGTACTGGGACCTTCTGGATGCGGAAAAACGACCCTGCTCTATCTTTTGGCCGGATTGGTTCATCCCCCCCGGGGGCAGGTGGTGATCGCCGGGCAGCCGTTGTCCAGGCCCCGGCCTCAAACCGGATTGATTATCCAGGAATATGGTTTGCTTCCCTGGGCAACTGTGCGTGAAAATGCCCGGCTGGGATTGAAGATCCGGGGCTTTTACGGCCCGGACGGTACCCACGCCCCCCGGGAGGCCCTTACCGCCGGTGATGTCGATCCCTGGCTGGAGCGGCTGGGTCTGGAGGAACAGGCGGATAAATACCCCGCCCAGCTTTCGGGCGGACAAAGGCAGCGGACGGCGATCAGCCGCACCCTGGTCCTGCGCCCGGACCTGCTGCTGATGGACGAGCCCTTCTCCTCGCTGGACGCTCCCACCCGGGAAAGTCTGCAGGAACTCACCCTGGAGCTGCGTGCAGAAAGGGATCTAACCCTGGTGGTGGTCACCCATAATATCGAAGAGGCCGCTTTTATGGGTGAGAAGATCTTGCTGCTTTCCAACCCTCCCAATCGGCACCCGCAGGTGTTGGCAAACCCGGGGGCTGGTTCGGCCGCTTACCGGGGAAGTAAAGATTATCTGCGGATATGCACCACTTTGCGGGAACGGATGGAGGGGGAGAACATCTGATGAAGCGGCGGGATGTACTTCTGGCTTTAATCGTCCTGATGGGTTTCTGGCAGCTGATCTCCATGCTGATCAATCAACCGATACTGCCCCCTCCGCTGGTTGTGATCCCGGTGTTTTTCCGGGAGATGGGGGAGGGCCTGATCGGCCACTTCCTGGCCAGTTTGTGGCGGGTGGCCGCCAGCACTTTTTTGGCCATCCTGCTCGCCTCTCCGGCCGGTTTGGTGCTCGGTCAATCACCCCGGTTGAACCGCCTATTTTCACCCCTAATCTATCTGCTGTATCCCTTTCCCAAGGTGGTCCTGGTGCCGGTGCTGATCATCGTCTTCGGGGTGGGCGACCTGCCCAAAATCCTGATTATTTTTATCATCCTCTTTTTCCAGATTTTAGTCCTGGTGCGGGATCAGGCGGCGGGGCTTAAACCTGAGCTACTGCAGAGCGTTCGCAGCCTGGGCGCCGGCCGCCGGGCGCTTTTCCGCTTCGTGTATTTACCGGCGAGCTTACCCGCCATCCTTACGGCTCTCAGACAATCGGTGGGCACCGCGGTTGCCGTCCTCTATGTGGCTGAACTTTTTGCTACCCGGAAGGGCTTGGGCTACTATATTTATCTCAAGGGAAGCACGCTCTTTGATTACCCTGCTATGTATGCCGGGATCCTGGCCATGAGCTTGCTGGGCTTCGGGCTGTATTATTCGGTGGAATGGCTGGAGCGCGTCCTCTGCCCCTGGCTGTTTGTGGATTGATCCCGGCATAAAAGGCAAGGGCCTCATTTGAGGGGGTTATTTACTTATTTTGACCCCGTTCCAGAAGGCAATATAACCGGCTATTTCTTTGGCTGCCTCTTTAGGCTGGGGGTAATACCAGGCGGCATGGGGGTTTTTCTTTCCATCCACCTCCAGCGAGTGATACTGAGCGTCCCCTTTCCAGGGACAAACGCTGGTTTTTTCGCTGGGAGTGAGATATTCATCTTTGACGTCTTCCGGCGGGAAATAATGGTTGCCTTCGATAATAATGGTGTCGTCGGATTCGGCGATAACTTGATCGTTCCAGATGGCTTTCATAGTTGATTTTCCTTGGTTAGCTGTTTGAATGGGAACTTTCTGGTTCAGTGTTTAAGAGGGATTGGCGAGTGGAAATCTTACTTTGCCTCCGCCGGTTCCCCCCACCTTAAAAATATCAGCAATGCGATCGCAATCATCCTGCAAGGTCTTGACAAGGGTGCCCGCGGTTGTGTACACTGAAAATACCGCGCTCCGCCCATCATGGGGGCATCCACTCAAGCGGAGCCACGGAACACGGTGACAGCAGAAAGCTGCCGCCAACCCCGCCCCTCATCGTCCTTTCAGCACAGAATCCGATGAGGAATTTTCTATGGGAATGCAAAACAAATACCTCCTCCTGGTGGTTCTCACCGCGGCCCTGATTGCGGTGCCCGCCGGAGCCCGGGCAGGCAGGGACCCCCCGCCGTCAGTGCCCACCTCCCAGCGCCTGACCCCGCCCCTGATCAGGGGTGTCAACACCTACCCCTCCGGACCGGAGGGGCAGCAGGGGGAAATCACCCCCTCTGAAGTCCCCGGCCAACCTCCACCGATCCACCTCAGCCTCCCGGCTGTGCCGAACCTGGCTTCAGACCTGACCCCGGCGCTGGACGCGGGGAGGGAACCGCAGCTGGTGGGTGCGGTTGATTGCGGTCCCCGGGAATCTTCTTCCTGCTGCGGTTCGGCCGTTGGCTGGGGCAGAGGCGGCACCGTGGACTGCGGGGTAAATGTTGGCTGGTCCTGGACTTCCGGGGTGGGTGGAGCTGCCGTGGGTTGAGCGGCATCCATGGACGCCTGCACGGCAGCGGCTACTTCGGTGAGCCGGGCATCGGGGTTGTCTTTCTGGGCAGTCTGCTCTCCGGTCGGAGCATTTTGTTCCATGGCGTTCAGGGTTACTTCGATCGCCAGCGCCATGGTAGTTTCTTCCAGCGATTAGTCTGAAGAAGGATAGCTGCAGCCGGTCAATATCCCGAGGATTAAGAATCCTATTACGTATAATTTGCGGTAACGGGTTCTTTTACTTTGAAGAAGGGATTTCATTTTCCTGATCCTTTTATCTGGCTTATTCACGGTGCTGAAAGCTCAGTAGATCGCAGATATCATCCTGCGCTGATCAGGATTTTAGACTAAAAGCCAGCCCCCAACCTTGCTGACGTTTTAGGAAAACGTCAGCAAGGTTGGAAATTGTGCGGGATAACCCCAAGATTCAGGCTTGATTTATCTGCTGGAGGATAAACTTCGCTGCCTGCACAATCCAATTTTCATCTGCTTCCACCGCTTCCAGCCAGCGGGTCAATTGGGCGGGGTCAGTAAAACCTCCCAGCTGGCCGAGCAGGTAGGCCGCATACCATCCCGCCCAGGCCTGGTCATGGACTCCGTCCAGGTAGTCGATTTGGTACTGATGATGGGCTTCCGCAGCTTGACCTAAAGCCAGTTCCAGCTGTTTCCGGGTGGGTTTCTTTTTCATGGGCACCTTTATTTGTAGGTAGAGGATGGAGGAGAAAGGGGAACACTTTTTAATTTTCAGAGGGGGTGATCTGTGTATATGGAGAGTGCTGGTAATATTTGGGACGGGTGTCAACTCGCACATGCAGCCAATCAACCCCACCGCCTGCTGTGTTCAGCCACAGCGGCTTCCGGGAAATGTTCATTTCCAGCCAGTGTCCGACCGCTTTCCATAGATTATGCTGCTGGCTGCGCGGCCCTTCTCTGACGAAAGACAGCAGGTGAGCATAGGTGTCCAGGGTGGATTGAGGAACAGGTGCGATAAGATGGGCGTCCCGGCCCAGGTTGGGAAATTCAATGATATCCTGTCCTTCCCCTGCACTTTGAAAATAAGCCTGGAAAGGTTTTGGATCTGCAGTGGATGATAGATAAGGACGGTTCACCAGGGCATACTGAAAAGGCTGGTCCTGGTTGTCGCTGGTGAGCGCCGGTGTTTCCCAGCCAGCAGCTTCAAAGGGGGCTTCCCGGAGGGAAGTGAGGAAGATGCTGCGGAAAGCCTGATCATTCTGCCAGCGTTTTATCGCCCCTTGGAAACTTACCGGACGATCACCGTCCAGGACCTTCACCAGCAGGATGTGGTCAGCCTCAGTGGATTCACTGACAGTCCGGTACATGTGCTTACCGCCCCGAATTTAGATCAAAAAGAGAACTCACCAGGGGAACACCGGCTTTTTTCAATCGGCCTGAATTCTGGTGGCCGCGGGGGATCAGGACGCAATCCACACCCAGTACCCGGGCTGTTTCCGCGTCATGCAGAGTGTCGCCAATCATTAACGTGGTTGCTGGGTCAAGCCGGAATTTCTCTAAATGTCGAATTCCGGATTCGGTTTTACCTCCAGCATGATGATCCTCCAAACCGGCAAGCCCGATGAAGTAATCTTGCAGTTCGTACTCCCTGATCGCCCGGTCCAGGTAGTTGATTTTGCTGGCCGATAAAATCGATTGAGAGATTCCGCTTTCCGCGAGATGCTGGAGTGTGGAGCTGGCGCCGGACATCAGTTTGCAGGTAGGTCGACCAGATTCATAGGCGGTGATAAATTCGGTGCTGACCTCTTCCCAGGGCTCGCGGGTGAAATCAAACCCCAGCTTCAGGTAATAGTCAATCACCGGAAAACCAAAGATTTCCCGGTATCTTTCCCGGGAAACCACCGGCAGCTGTCGGTCTGCAAGCAGCTGGTTAATGGTCTTTAAACAGAGATCGAGATCGTCCAGCAGGGTCCCATTCCAATCCCAGAGAATATGTTTGTAACCTGTAAGATCCATGAATTGATCCTGTTTTGCTGTTTGATCTCCGGTAAATCTGCCGGTTAAATTTCCCCGGGGAGGTCCTATTTCAGACAGGTTCTTCGCTCTCAGAAACCGCTCGAGCCGGGGGAGAGCCAATCGGCAGGTGAAGCCCCAGTTTACCGCGGCTCTTTTTTACATAGAAGAGGGTCAGGAAAATTCCCAGGAACATAGCGCCCAGGCCGAGCAGACCCGCTTCCGGTCCGAAAGCGCCTCCGGTCCACAGCCGGGGTCCACCCTGCTGGATGGCGATAAAGCTGGTGGACGAAAAATGAGCTCCGCTGACGGGAAATCCGAACACGTTCCCCTGGAAAAAATTCCAGGTGATGTGCAGTCCAACAGGTATGGCCAGCTGCCCGGTAAACAGATAACCGGCTGCCAGGAAGATCCCTGCAAAAGAGATATTCAGGGTGCTGAAGAGGCTGGAGTTGGGGTTAGAAGCGTGAAGCACTCCGAAAACCGCGGAGGAAAGCAAAGCTGCCAGCAAGATCCCCCCTTGCTGTCCGAGAAGTCTTCCAGACAGCCCCTCTGCCAGGTTGGTCAGCTGGTATCCGCGGCTGAAAAGTTCTTCGTAAAACCCCACAGCCAGGAAAAGGAGCAGGGGGGGGAGCAGGGAGGGCAGAAAAGCGGATTCCGGGTTTTCGGTGATGAAAAAGCCCTGAATGGTGATCCAGCCCAGAGAAAGTTCCATCAGGAAGATTCCAGCCATCAGTCCCGCGCCCAGGCCGAGCCCGAAGATAAAGTCAAGCCACCACCGGCGGTTGATTTTCAGCCCGAAATCCATAAAACGCCGCCGATCCAACCAGCGGCCCGCGATCCAGATGCTGATGGTCAGAGCCAATCCGGTGCTGATCATAGCAATGGTGTTCAGGACCGGGTTCTGGTTGATCAGGGCCTGAACTGAACCAGGGTCGGAAAAAGCGCCGGGGTCCAGTCCTCCCGGAACAGAAGAAAGAGCAAAGCTGGCGATCCCCAGGGCAATCTGCATGATCAGAAAGACCGGAATCAGGATCAGCAGCTGGCCGACCAACCGCCACAGCATGCGGACACGTTTTTCCTCGCTGTTCCAGAAAAGGTGTTTGATCACGTTTTAAATCTCCTCACGCGCTTGTTTTTCAAGGACCTTGTCTGTTGAATTCTATCACAAAGGGGCTGACCTTATTCCAGGCCGAAGATCAGCAGTGTACCATCCGATTTAAGGAGAGCCAGCAGTTTACCCTGGGAGATAAAATGCAGGTCTTTCAGACTTCGAAAGGTGTAAGGCAGGGTGTGGATGTGCTTTCCACTCACACCGTGCCAGATCGAGACCTTCCCGGTTTCTGATAAAGCTGCCACCAGCCTCCCGTCGGGTGAGAAGGTCAGCTCCTGGTATTGGGTTTCTGGTGCACCGGTCACGCGGTTGAGCGCTCCGCTGGATGGGTCCCACAGCAGCTGGTACCAGGAATCCTGGTGAGGGCGGCAAGCCAGCGCAGCTACTTCTGCGGTGGGGGAAAAGGTAATCCGAGCCCAAGGGCAGTTCACAGGAGTAACCTGTTCGCCTTCCATATGCCAGGCTGTAACCTCATCTAAGCCGCCCGCCACCAGATAATTTCCTCGGGTAGAGAATTCCAGGTCGGAAATATTCCAGCGTTCCCGGAATAGAAACACGCCCCAATGCTCCCCGGATTCGACGTCGAAAAGCTGGATGTCGCTGGCCTCCGGGTTCCAGAGTCCACCTTCGACGTTGGCATCCGCCGTGGAAGCTGGGTGGGGGGGATAATAGGTGTTAAGGGCAAGCCGGGTCCCTTGAGAGGAGAAAGCAAATCGTTGTATCATTCCGGCGGAGATTTTCTCCAGGGGGGCTACCAAACCTCCCGTTTTGCTGTCATATACCCCATACCGCGGTTGTTCCAAGTCAATAATATTTCTTTCATTGTAACGTCCGCTGAACAGGTTGCCGTCCCGGGAAAACTGTAGATAACTTTCTCCAGCTACGAAAACCTTACAGGGGTTTCCCTGGAATGATATTTCACTGAGAATTAGTCCTGCCTCCAGATCAAATACCTGGTAGGTACCGGAGGACCTTTTTTCTGTACAGGTCAGGATCCATCTGCCCCCCACGGACCAGTCATGAAGCTTGAAGTTTACTGCACGACGCCGGGGGTCCAGATACTGGATGCCGAGGAAAGTGAGCTGTTCCAGGTTTCCCGGTTCCAGAGCCTTTATGCCGGACCATTCCTTCTGGTTAAAGGGTTGGTTGGTCAGTGGAGGTAGGCTGGTGTTGTTCGGGGCGAAGGAAGGGGAACTGTCCTCCAGTGTCTCCGTCTGTGTGGGAGCTGGAGTGAATGTCTTTGTCGTCTCTGTTTTAGAATTGGTGGAGTCTACGGTGGGGGAGAGCGGTGTGGCACTCTCTGTGGCCGTTGGCAAGGGTGTATCGGTCAATTCGAGAGTCATTGTACCGGAAAATGGGGGGGAAGGCGTGGGCGGTTGGATACGAACCTGTGAGGGTGTGGATTCAGATCCGCTGCCGCAGGCTGAACAGATCACTGCCAGGAACAGGAATAACCATTGAGGTGAGGGTATTTTAGACATGGATTCCTCCTTTTAATAATTTGGAAAGGGCTACCCGGTCTTCGTGATAAGTAACGAAAACTTTAAGGAACCAATAAGGAGGGAAAGATGGTATTGTGGATTAGACCCAGGCTTCGCGAGAGGGGGATCTTGAGGTGTTGTTTGGTAAAAATTCCCCCTGGCTTATTATCCAGCTTCGTTCAACCAGTCAGCAGGAAGGTGACCACGCTGGATACATAGCCGATCAGGCCAATTACCAGGGCGATTGAAGCAAGGTGATAACGTCGAGTGCGGAAGTTTCTCTGTTCGATCAAGTGGATCAGCGAGAGGTCAATGGTCTCAGATTTCCAATTAGTGCACCAGTTTAAACGCAGCGGACCCGAGATTAAAATCAGGGCAGAGAGCAGGACCAGCACCAGTCCGAACGCGATCGAAATCCGGGCCAGAAGTCCGGAGGCGGCAATGCTGGGGCCGGAAAATCCGGTGATGGTCAGGGTGATGGTGATCAAGCTGAGCAGCATCTGGGCCCTGTTCTGGAGCACGTTGAAGGAATCGGTCAAGATCCCATAGAGACGGTCGTGATGGTTTTCTCCATAAATATTTTTCAGGTGTTCGAGTTCCTGCTGGGGGGTGAGGTTTTCGGTGATTGTTGTTTGCATAGTTTACCCTTCACGAAGTGAACCTGGGGAAGAGAAGCCTTTTTCCCTCCCGGGCTTGTTCTCGCGTTTCTCGGGGAAGTGATCGGGATCCATTTTATCCTGGGGACCCCTCTGCTATAAATTCTAACATCAAATCTGAAGGAAGTTCTGTTTTTCAACCCTGATATTTCCTGGAAGGGGTCTTCCGGGATGTGATCCAGGGCTGGAGTGCCGCAGCGGCTGTAAAGGGCTGCCGGGGGTTAAACCAAAAGACCGCCCTCTGTTGGATATTACCTTCATCCCTCATTTTCTGGGGGAAGAAAATCCGTTGGGGGCGGTCTTGATTGATAAAAGGTTATCAAGGGTTTACCCCGGAGGATTTAACATGGGTCCTCTCCGGGGTAAGTAAGTTCTTACAGCGGCCAATCTTGCAAAATTCGCTCGGTTTCTTCGGAGTGTTCGGTTTCGTCGCTGATCATGTCGTCCAGCTGGATGGCTAACCCTTTGTCGCCGAACTGCTCGGCTTCTTCCGCCCGCTGGGAATAACTCTTGACCGCTCTCTTTTCCGCGGCTAGCACCGCTTCCAGCATTTCCTTATTGGTGTTTGCTTCGGGGACTGGATTGGGTTCAGTGGTCGGCTCACCGCCCAGGGCGATAATTTTGTTCGCCAGGAACTGCGCGTGAATTTGCTCATCAGCTACTTCGGTTAAAAAGAAATCCTTCAGCTGGGGGCGGTAGGGTCCGGTAGCTTTGGCTGCATAGGTGATGTATTGGATGATCGCGCTTAATTCTTCGGCAAGATCCTCGTTCAAGTGATCGATTAAAGTCTTTTTGTCCATGGTTCCTCCTAATTAGGGTGATTGATCTATATCCACACATTCCTGTTACACATTCCCCAGGATTTGTTATGGGTTTAGTTGATTTTGTGCTTTTGAGTATAGCATCGGGTGGAACATCCGTTCAGGGTCAACTGGGGGAATATATAAAGATTTTATGTTTTTCGATTGGATGATTTGCGGCCTGGTTCAGTGATTGGAAGCTAAATTCAGCGGATGATGATTGAACTTTCCCCTCCGCCCGGGTGGGAATTCACCACCTGATCGCCCTTGATCATTCTCCCCTGGTACATCCGTTCCCCGGCCTGGATGGACCAACCGCTCAGGATCAGGGGCGCCGGACCGTCAGCTGGCAGCCATTCCCCATTATATTTCCGGGCCAGGTGCACATGAGTTCCGGTGGTCACGCCACCCTGGCAGGAAGGATGGCCGATTGGTTGATCGGCCTGGACCCAGGAGCCCTTGGGGATGAGGTCTTGATCCGCAAGGTGGAAAAAGATCAGCACCCAGCCAGTGCCTTCATTCCCATCTCCGTCCAGGTCCAGAGCCAGTGTGTTATCAGCCGATCGGACTGCCCGGCCAGCAGCGGGAGCGGTAATCCAGCGGGTGGAAACGGCACATTCCTTTTCCCCGGTTACGGGCGCAAAATCAACCGCGCCCCGGGGAGTACCGGCGTTCCAGGCTAGGTGAGGACCCCCGGTGAAACTCCATTTTTCACCCCGGGAGAAGGGAAGGGAAAGTGCCGGCTGCTGAAGATCTGGGGGAAGAAGCAGGGGGTCATTGGCTGCCCGGGTCCAGGCATCCCCGAACAGGTTGTGATAGAGGAGAGGAAACCCCTGTGCTGGGTCCAGGACTTCGGGGATTTGATCCCGGGAATAAAACAGCGAAAACAGGTGGATGATCGCGGCTGTTCCCGCGTTGAGCGTGGGGTTCAGGCGCAGTTTACCCCCTCCCTGGAATTTAACCGCGGTGAATTCTCCTGAGCGCCAACCGTAGTAGGCCACGTTCAGCTGGGTAGCCGCAATCCGCAGTTCTTCATACAATCCTTCGCGTCCGGTAATAAAAAATCCCAGAGGATATTTTTCCTCGGATGCCCCAGGACGGCTGCCGGATAACCAGCCGCTGCGGTGCTCAATGATCATCAGCAGTAAACGGGGGTTAACGGATAACTCCCGGGCGACCTTTTCCACGATTTCAGATCCGGAAATCGGATGGTCCATCCCCCTGATTTCTTCCTGATAAGTGGAAAGGAACCCTCCGTATTCCCGGATGGTTCCCTGGAGATCAAAGTCCCCGGCGGCGGGTGAATAGACTAATTCAGAGTCAGGAAGCAGCAGCTGGGATGAAGAAACTTCCTCTAACAGAGCGGGAATTTCCAGGCTGGTTCCGGGCGGTAGGTAGGCATTTGGGGCAGCGTTAACCTGGCGGGAAATTTCCCCGGAGCTAACTTCAAAACGGGCAGCCAGGGCCGGGATGGTGTCTCCGGGGCGGGTCAGATACCGGTAGCTTCCATCGGCTGACTGCAGGAGGGGAGTGGGAGGGTTGTAATCCGGACGGTATTGCTCTCCAGCGGGGGACGGCACCAGGGTTGCGGAACCCGGCCCAGGGGTGGAAGGATGGGGTAGGGCTGCCAGGGTTTGCCTGAGCAGTTCGGCAGCAGTTTCTGCTTCGGATGGGCGGTGAGGGAGAGATGAACGGCAGGCGGAGAGCAGGAAGATCAGGGCAATCAGGATCGCCCCGGTTTTTTTCCTTGCCCCGGCGAACCGCCGCTGAGGGGGTTTCATCATCCTCTGGAAATGTAGAGAAGCAGGGCTCCGCCAGGAAGGACCATTGCTGGAGAAAAACAACAAAGGGTACTGGAGACATCTTCCAAAAACCTTGAGCCGGTGTTCAGGCATCCACTGATGAACAGGCTCAGTCCTAACAGCAGGATGAAAATCAGCAGGTAGCGGGTTATTTTTTGGGGATTCATGGGGATTTCTCCTGGGGTTGGTGTTTATTAGAGGCTTATTTGAAATTGTAGCACGATTTTCCTGGGAAATATCTGATTGGAAGGAGGAAGAGGCTTCCCTAAAGGACTGCTGGCGGGATCGAGCTCAGCCAAAAGGTGATCGGTCGTTAGTTGCGCATAGGCATTTCCTCGTCCAGGTGGACGGGCTTTTCTTTCCTGTTTAAGTGAAAAGCTAATCCCGCCGGAGGGGAGCAGAGACCTTTTTTCCCCGGGTCAGAGTCTGGGTCCCAAAGAGACTGATCACCAGGATGACGGCTGCCATTGCAAAGAGGAAGTTAAACCATTCAGCGCGGGGTGAGAGGGCAAAGAGCTCCCCGACAGCGTTTCCGGTAAAGTGGAAAAGGACAGCCGCCAGCGTGCTGCGGTTGGTGTTGTTGTAAATCCAGGTATAGAGGACAGCTTCCATCACGATGGTCAGCATATAGAACCAGAACCGCTGAGTACCTAATCCTACTTCACCAGCCTGCCAGGTACCGGGGATGAAAAAGAGGGGGAGGTGCCACAGCGACCAGACCACGCCCACCAGGAAACTGGCGGATAGGGCGCTTCGTCTGGCCTGCAGCCCATCCAGGGCATATCCCCGCCAGCCGGGTTCTTCTGGAACCGGTCCAAACAACAGCCAGAAAAACAGGGTGGGTACAGCCAGGAGAGGCTGCTCGATCCATTGGGCCGCGGTCTCGAGGGCTATTCCCTGCCCGCCGAGCAGGAAGTCAACCAGCCCGGCCAGCCCTGATTTGATCGGGGCGTAAAGAAAAATCACCGCATACCAACCAGGGGAAATCCGCTGGAAATCGATTAACCGTCTCCAGAAGTCGCGCTGGAAGGCAGATTGATGGTGGAACACAGTCAGGCTCAGGGCCGCAGCCAGGGGGACAAGGCCGCCCAGATAATGGAGGAGAGTGACGCCCCAGCCGGGAAGAACAGGATGAGCGAATGCCGCCAGGAACTCGAAAAAATAGGTGGTGCCCAGGGTAAGCGAGAGAAATAAAACAGGCCGGGCATCCAGGGAAAAGTGAAGCTGTCCTTTTTCAGTAGTTGAATTTTTCATCTGTTTAGCCTTCTGCTGCTGTTTCCCAGAGCGGGAAGTGTTCTCTGTGAGGTTGGGGGTCACACTCAAGCAAAGCGGTCATCAGATTTTATTGTTTTAACATCTTTGCTGTCCTGCTCAAGCCAGCCGATCCGGGAATCCTCCGGGGTGTCAAAATCAGGGATATAGGGTTTTATATCCAGCAGCGGGGTTTTATCCAGGACATCCAGATCGGCAAACTGGAGCTTATCCTGCTCCAGGCCAATCAGCCGGACGACAGATATCCCGATTGAATTAGGTCGCACCGGGGCCCGGGTCGCAAAAACGCCGTGGGGTTCGGAATCGAGGTAAGGGGTTACCAGCATTTTTACTGAGGTTACCTGGTGAAAATGATAGAGCAGGATCAGGTGAGAGAAACCGTCCAGGTCCTGAAGTCCGGCAAGATATTCCGGATAGATCCGGGCAAATCCGGGGGAACTGGAGTCCCCTGAAGGCTGAATGGGCATCTGTTCGAGCTGAGTGAAGGGACTGCGGAGGATCCCAATAGGTTGATAGGTAATTTTCATCTGTTGTTGATTCTCCCTGGCTGATGTCAATGGAATCAACCCTGGTGGCGGTTTTCTGCTTGGGGGACAATGACGGTGCCTGTTATAAGCACATGATCAGCCCTCAGACCATGAATAAGATGGAAAAATAGTGAAAGATACTTCCTCCCAGGACGAACAAATGCCAGATTGAATGGCTGTAAGGAAGCGCCCGCCACTTATAAAAGAGGATCCCCAGGCTGTAAACACCACCGCCCAGGATTAAAAAGGTCAGAGAGGCGGGGTTTATTTTTCCCCAGCTGCCCCAGAATACCAGCACTCCTAACCAGCCCATCAGCAGATACAGCCACACCGGCGGTTTCTCAAACCGCTTCCTGAGCGCCAGTTTAAGGATGAGCATCACCAGGGCCAGTCCCCAGATCACGCCGAAAAGGATCCAGCCCAGCCATCCCCGGATGACTGTCAGCAGAAAAGGAGTGTAGGTGCCCGCGATCAGGATGAAGATCGCGCTGTGATCCAGCCGCTGCAGCGCAGCTTTCCACGGTTTATTGGCCATGCTGTGATAGAGGGTTGATGCCAGATACTGCAAGATCAGGGAGGTCCCAAATATAATCACCCCGATCAGGTACCAGTTCGTCCCCTGGCGGGCAGCCCGCACGATCAGCACGACTAATCCGGCGATGCTCAGCCCGATCCCTGCCCCGTGGGTAATGCTGTTGGCGATCAGCTCGCCGATTTTGGTGGTTGGTGCATTGGGGTCGGTTTTATACCCCATGGCTACCTCCTGCTTTTTCCGGTTCAGTTGAGACTTATTCCTTCGGTTTAGTGAGATATTTTTCCAGGCGGATATCCTGCCACATTTTACCCTGCCAGTAGGTAAAATCAGCGATGCGTCCGATTTCCCGGAAGCCTAATTTGATGTATAAATTATAAGCCCTGGTGTTGAATTCAAACACACCCAATTCGATCCGTTTGTACCCCTGCTGCCGGATTTGAGCTTCCAGGTACTGCATGGCCCTGGTGCCAATCCCTTTTCCCCGCGCAGCCGGTTCCCCGATTACGATTCCGATCCAGGCCGTGCCGGTTTCCTTTTTGAATAAGTGCTCCGGGTCCACCTGATAATTCATCTCTCCCACCAGCTTGCCGTCGGCGTAAATCAAAAAAATGGGGTGCTGCTCCAGGAGTTCAGCGAGCGAATCGGTGGTTATGGATATCCCCTTTTCCACCTCAGCCTGGTTCCGGTGAGGCCGAATCAATGGGGCCAGCCCAGGGTCGTTGGCCCAGGCGTTGAGGGTCCGGGCAATTTCAGGGTCGGGTTCAGTTAACCTTGTAAAAGTGAGGTTTACTGGTTTCTTGATCATCAGCTGATTGATTTTCCTTTCCTGGTTGACCGGGGAGATCGTCGTTTGGATGATGGTCGCTCATCATCGCCATGAATTCCGCGGGGTAAAAGGCTTTCTCTCCAGCGCAAATTCGGGTTTTTGAGCTCCGGGGTAGAGCGCGTTTAGGGTTATGGACGTCGCCAGGTCAGGGGCTCTCCCTCCCGGGTGCATCCTTCATTTGAGAAATACTTCGCACTGTGTTGATTTCTTCCTCGAGCTGGAGGGCTTTCTCGGCGTAGCGCAGGGCTATCCCCGCCTGTTTCCGGGAGGCTGATTTCATCTGCTCATCGTCAAGGGAACCCAGGGAATTAAAAGCCTTTTGCAGCCTGGCAGCAACCTCAATAAGTCCCGCCCCGTCCCGGGAGATGGCGCTGAAGGCGTCAGCAAACATCTCATTCAAGTTTATTTCCGGGAGGGCGACGCGGTCATATTTGATTTCCTGCTGGTCCTGGTCCACTTCGGTTTTGCTCCATAAGGTGAACAGGCGGACCAGGGTGTTGATGATATCCACGGCTGTTCCCGGGTCGTTGACGGCCTGGGAGAGCGCCCGACTGGCTATTTCGGAAAGGACCAGGAGTCCAAACCGGGGATCTTCATCAAAAGTCCTGTTTTTCCGGATCAGGAAAGCACCGGTAAAGGTTTTGGGATCTATCTCTTTGTCCGGCAGGGTTTTCTGGCTGCTCACATAGACCAGGGGTTGATCCGGTCCCACGAAGGTACCGGGCAGGACAGCTGCGGTGATCTGGTCGAGGTCAAATCTCTCTGCTGCAGATTGCAGCCTGGCGGTATCGATCCGCTGCACGTAGCCAATGGCGTCTGAATAGATAGGCCGCCCATCAGGTTGGCCGGATGCTTGCTTTGCGCCCCAACGTGGTTTAGATTTTCTCCTCTGCAGGGCATCCTGGGTGACTGTCTCAACTTTTTCGATCGTGTGCCTTAACCGGCCCAACCGGGCAATTCTGTCTATCCAGCGGATAAAGTTGAGGATGACCAGGGCAAAAACCGCGATGGTGATCAGGAACAGAATCAAGCGGCCAGCTTTTCCGTAATAACCGTTCATCACTGCGATTAATCCCACAGTGCTGAAAATAAAGGCGCCAATAAACGTGGATAACGCGTTCTGGGAGACATCATCAGCGATCACCAGATTGAAAGATCGAGGTGTAGCCGTGCTGCTCGCTGAGCTGTAGGCGGCGACCATTGATCCTACAGCGAATACTGCAACTCCCAGCATGCTGGCTGTGATAATTCCCAGTAAGGTTTCTAAGGATTCGGAGGTGATCCCGGGGACCGCGTGCAGCACACTTATCCGATCGGCCATCCTGGCCGTGAAAGCTGCCAGGATGGATAGCAGGCATATCAGCAGGGGCTTCACCCACAGACGTTCACCGATTCGATTGAGGAAAAATCTGATTCTGTCTTTCATTGTATGTTCTCCAAACGCTGAAAACTCGGACAGTAATTACTTGCGCACTTAAGGAATTATACCGCTTGCTATTTCTTCCTGCTGGGTTTTTTTCAGGTTGATGGTCAATAACAGCAACCTGTTGACCAGATACGTCCCGCCAGCAGGATTCCGGTACGCTGGCAGCAGGTAGCAGTCAATTATCTTTTCACTGGACCCGGGCGATGGTGGTGAGGTTTGGCAGCCGCCGGGAGATTGAATCATCTTTTCGGTTTTCCGGGTGGGGCGGTTACGCCAGGGGGAAGGGTATTTGCGTTAGGTTCCAGAATAAGGTATAGTTTGGATACTTACCTCATTGTTTGCTTAAAACATAAAGGAAAGGATCATGACAAAGGAAAATCAAAACGGAATAAACGGCGAGGAACAAGGCCCAGCAGAAGAGGAGGAGAGGGACGCTGTCTGGACTTACCGGGGATACCGCATTGAGCCCGCTGAATTCAATACGGCAATGACTCACCTTTACCGGGGGGAAATCACCCGGGCGAACACCTGGCGGAACCGTCTGGACGCAACTACCAACTGGGCCGTAGTTACCACCGGGGCAACCATTTCGATCGCTTTCAGTCAAACCGCAGGGCATCACAGCGTCATTTTATTAAATATTATCTTGATCACCCTTTTTCTGTTTATTGAAGCCCGCCGCTACCGGTACTATGAATTGTGGAGTTCCCGGATCCGGTTGATGGAGACGGATTATTTCGCGGCCATGCTGGTCCCTCCTTTCAAGCCGGCCTGGGATTGGGCAGAAAATCTGGCAGAAAACCTCCTTCAACCCAGCCATCATATCTCGATGTGGGAGGCTTTCGGCAGGCGTTTCCGGCGCAATTACCTCTGGATCTACCTCATTTTAAGCTGGGCCTGGATCGCTAAACTCTGGCTGCATCCAGTTAAAGCCAGCTCCTGGTTAGAAATGGTCCGGCGGGCGTCATTCCTGGGGATTCCAGGAGAATATCTTTTTTATTTCTTGGGCTTGATATTGGTCGGTTTGATGCTGATCGGGTTGCTCACCGCGCCTCTGCAGGAAGCCTCGGGCGAGATCCTGCCCAAGTATGAAGAGATGGGCAATTTAGAAAATATCACGGGTAAAAAAGCTGCCAAGACAGTGTTCCGGGCCTGGTTCCGCCCCCGCAGGAAGCGAGATCAGGTCCTGGTCCATATCGTCACCGGAAGCCCTGATCTCCTTGCGGAGGAAATCTTGAGTCGGATGAACCGGGGGGTAACCAAATTAGAAGGGAAAGGGATGTACAGCGGTGAGGAGAGAACGGTGTTGATGTCTGCTTTGACGGTGACGGAGATTGCAGAATTGAAGATGATCATCAAAGAAATTGATCCTGAATCCTTTGTCATCGTCAGTCCTGCCAAGGATGTGTTGGGTAAGGGTTTTGAGCCCATCCATAAGAAATAACTCTGGTTGGAAAGGAGGTTGACATCTGGATTAATTTTTCAAAATGTCAGGAGAAAACTGCTGGCTATTGATAATAAATCGGTTATCCGGAAGTCATCCGCTGCCCCGGGCTTGATTTTTAGGAATTTTTTACCTGGACCTGGTCCCCCGTAATATTGCCCAGCCCGTGATCCCGGAAAACAGCGAAGCCATCAAGATGCCCACCTTAGAAATATACAGATAGGCTGGATCATCAAAGGCTAAGCTGGCGATGAACAGCGACATGGTAAACCCGATACCTGCCAGCCAGCTGGCGCCGTAGATCAACCTCCAGGATATTCCCCGGGGTAATTCGGCCAGCCTGGTTTTTACAGCCATCCAGGCGAATGACGTGATCCCGATTTGTTTGCCTAAGATGAGGCCAGCTACGATACCCAGGCTGATGGGATGAGCCGCCGCAGAAGAAAAATCAGCACCAATGGTGACCCCCGCGTTGGCCAGGGCGAAAACAGGCATAATGAAAAAAGCCACCCAGGGATGGAGCGTGTGCTCAAGCCTCTGGAGGGGAGCTTCCGCGTTCTTTGCTGTCTTTTCCAGCGCCTGCAGCGCCCCATGTTGTTCTTTAGTGATATTCTCTCCATCTTCACAGGCATTTTCAAATTCGTTCAGGATTGCCCGGCTGTGGATTGCAAACTCCCGGGGAGCGCTGCGCGCTCTGGCGGGGATGGTCAGGGCCAGCAAGACCCCGGCAACCGTGGCATGAACGCCTGATGTGAGGAACGCCAACCAAAGTCCGATCCCCAGTAAGGCGTAGACCAGCGGATGATGGACTCCCAGGCGGTTGATGATCAGCAGCAGGATCATCAATCCAGCCGCCGCGGCCAGATTGATCCAGGCGATTTCAGCCGTGTAGAACAGGGCGATAACCAGCACCGCGGCGATGTCGTCCACAATAGCCAGCGCGGTGAGAAAAACTTTCAGGGATAGGGGAATACGTTTGCCGAGCAGGACCAGTACTCCGAGGGCAAAAGCAATATCAGTTGCCATCGGTATACCCCATCCCGCTCTGCCTGGACCGCTGGGGTTGAACAGGAGGTAAATCAAGGCCGGGACCAGGATTCCACCTAGAGCGCTGGCAAGGGGTAAGGCGGCTTTCCTAGCGGAAGCTAACTCTCCCACCAGCAATTCGCGCTTAATTTCCAGACCAACCACAAAAAAGAAAACGGCCATCAAGCCGTCGTTGATCCATAACAGCAGCGGCTTATTTAAGATAAAACCATTGACTCCAAGGGTCATTTTAGTCTGCCAGAGCTGGTGATAGCTGCCGCTGAAGGGCGAATTTGCCCAGAGCAGGGCTATCCCGGTGCAGATCAGCAGCAGGATACCCCCAGAGGCTTCCTGGTGTAAAAATTCCTGAAAGGGATACAGCAGACGTTCCGCGGAAGAAGGTTTTGTCGGACGAGGTTCTGGCATGATTCCACCTACCTGTTATGAGAAAAACGCGATTTCAAAAAAGCATATCACGGGAATTGCACCCGCTCAGTGGAAAAACCCGGGTGCCGAGATGGCTCAAGGAAATCAACTTCCTAGTTGATTACGCTTTTCTTTTGCAGATTGTTAATCCTGTGGATCCGTATCCAGCAGCCCTTCCAGGACGCGCTGGTGGATTTGCAGATCATCCTCATGGTACAGCACGAACCGAACGAGATTGACCGCAGACAGCCGGGGCAGCGTCTTGATCACTGTGCGGAAAGCCACTCGTGCTGCCGGTTCCATGGGGTAACCGAAGGCGCCTGTCGAAATCGCTGGGAAAGCGATTGAGTCGATTTCATTCTGGTCAGCCAGCTGGAGGGCGTTTTCATAACACAAAGCCAGCAGCTCAGCGGACGGTTCATCCATCCCATAAACCGGGCCCAGGCAGTGAATAACATGGCGGTTGGGTAATTTGTGGGCGCCGGTGATCACCGCCTGTCCGGGCCGTATAGGCGCCAACGGACGGCATTCTCTTTCCAGTTCCGGACCCGCGGCCCGGTGAATCGCGCCGGCCACGCCGCCGCCGATCCGCAGCTCTGCGTTGGCTGCGTTCACGATGGCTTCCATATCCGGCTGCTGGGCGATATCGCCCTGGATACATTCAATTGTCTTTTCCTGAATTGTATATCTGGTCATCGATTTACCTCCTGAAGATTCCCTGACTGCGTCCAGGCTGCGGATTGTATATCTTTCAGGTGGAGAATACTCCCTGGTTCTGAATGTAAGATTACTCAGCAGGTCAGTTGAATCCTGCTTTTACTGCTCGGTTTTTTCACGCAGCAGGGTGACTGATTCCCGCGTGTTCTCTTCCAGCGCCAGCAGCAGGTAAACGCCCTCGCCAAAAGCAAAAAGTGTCACCGCTATTCCGCCGCCGTAGAGGATGGACAGCAGGCCGAGCATCAGCCCTCCCAGGACGCCGCCGAAAAAGCCCAGAAAACCTGGATGCGCACCAAACTCCCGGCTCAGGCTGTCCACGGCTGTTCCCCCGAAGGTGCTGGTCGCGCACAGGCCCAGGGCGATCAGAATGGTCAGGACCCCCACGATAGCCCCCAGTATTTTGTAAAGCGTGCCAATAATTCTGAGTGCTTTAAACTTTTTCTCCATAGAGAATTCTCCTTTTGGTGGCTGATTTACTCAAGAAAATTTCACCTGGCAGGCCTTATGTCGCCGATCAGGCAGGGGTTTCAACCCTGGTTAAAATTGTAACAAAGAATGGATTATTTTGCTTGAGGGAAAGGGAATGTCAAATCTCGGGGTTATTACCCTCAGGATGGAAGGGTGGATAACTCAACCCTGGGATATTTCTTCTAAATAATTTTCGGCTTTCTTCATTAAGTCCAATCTGTTTAATTCTTGATAAATTTCAACACCCTGCTGGATAAACTGTCGGGCTTTTTCCCGGTTCCCAAGTTCATAATGAGCAAGCCCCATGAGCACATTTTGGTCACCTTCGAGCAAGGGCAGACTGTGCTTCCGGGCCAATTCCAGCGCTTCCTCAGCCACGATCAAAGACTCTTCTATCTTACCCTGATCTGCCTTGAGGGCGCTCAATTGACTGCGCAGGATAATTTCCTCCGCCTTTTTCTGCAGGTGAACGGCAATTTCCAGCCCCCGGACCATGAACTTCTCTGCGGTTTCCAGGTTCTCTGAGTAGTAATGAGCGACAGCGAGATCGCTGATCATTTTCAGCTGCCATTCCTGGTCATGGGCTTCTTCTGCCAGGTGTAGACCGCGATCGAGGTATTTCAATGCTTGTTGATATTTTCCCTTGATCAGCAGATAATCCACCAGTTTGCTGATATTTGCAGCTTCTGCCCCCAGGTCCTTAATTTCGCGGGCCAGCTGAACGGCTTTCTGTCCGTGGAAGAGGGCCGAGGGGAGATCATCTTTTTGAATGCTCAGCTGGAGCAAGTGTTCAAAGGCTTGAAATTCATAACCCGCATGCCCCAGACGGCTGCCCAGATCAAGGGCGTTCTTAAAATGTTCCTCTGCAGGGCCGTAATCCTCTTTTTCTAGATAAATTTTCCCGATCGCAATTTGATAAGAACATTGAGGTTCTAACTTTTCCAGGGATTGCGCTTTCTCCAGCCCGATGGCATAAAATTCCATCGCCTTACCGTGCTGCCCCATAGCCAGATAGGTATCTCCCTGAAGTCCGGATAGATACATTTCGCGCTGGGAATCCTGGTTCTCAAAGGCCGTCCTGTAGGCCTTTTCCAGGGGTTTCACAGCTTGTTCATAATCCCCGCGTTCGGCGTGGATCTTTCCAATTTGGGCCATAGCGTCCATCAGGATTGGCACATGATCCAGCTTCCTGCCCAGCTGTTCTGATTTTTTGAAGGCTTTCAGGGCTTGTTTGGGGTTGCCAATTTGCCGCAGCGCTAATCCTTCTAATCCTTTTAAACGGGCAGTAAATAAGAGGTCATCATGTTCTTCTGCCAGTGAAACCCCCTCGTTGATCAAGGTTAACGCCCGGGGCGCATTTCCGTGTTGGAGGTACTGATTGATGACTGCCGGATAAAGTCCGGGCAGCTTTTCGTACTCTCCTGCTGTCCTGGCAATTTCGATCTCGGTGATTAACCGCTGGATTTCGGGGCTTTCTTTTTCCTGATGGGTAGGCTGGTTCATGATTTTTCCCTTATCAATTGACGAGTAATTTAGATAACCCCGATGATGGATAAAGATCCAGGGTTTTGGAAATCATCAGAGCCTCTGTCCGGGGCAGCTTTTCTACGAAAGCCAGGCCTTCTTTCAGCCCCATGACCATCAGGGCGGTGCTTAATCCATCGGCCTGACAGGCAGTGGGGGCAAACACAGAAACACCTGCCAGCGAGCGCGGTGACAAGCCTGTCCGGGGATCAACAATATGGTGGTTGATATACTGGCTGTCGTACGCGTGATGATAATCACCCGATGTGGCTATTGCTTGATCCATACCTTCCACGACGGCTGCGATTCCTTCCCTGGGGTGCTGTAGTCCGACCCGCCAGGCGGATCCATCCCTTTTTGAGCCGGCCAGATAGAGATCTCCTCCTGCCTCAACTAAGGTGTTGGTAAATCCCCTGTTTCTCAGAAAATCCGTAATTTGATCAATGATCCAACCTTTGCCGACCGCATCCAGGGTGATCGCCATTCCTTTTTTACGGAAAGAAATTGATTCCCGGCGGCAGTCGACGGACCGATAATCCACCTGTTCTCTTAAGTGGGGATAGCGTGTTTTTTCCCTGCGAAAATGTTCCAGGGCTGGCTGGATGGTTATATCGAGGGCGCCGCCGGTCAGCTCTCCCAGGTTTTGGGCTTCCCGGATGACCTGAAGTAATTCACCGGGAGGATGATCAAGCTTTCCTTGACGGTTGAGGACGGCCAGAGCAGAACTATCCTGCCTGTGATCTAGGATATTCACCAAACTTTCCATTGCTAAAAAAGCGTCTTTCACCATGTGTTTGGCTTTAAAATATTCCGCTGCCGTCAGCTGCAGGGTCACCGTTGTGCCCATCAACATCCTGGTTTCGATATATTCGTTCAATAAACCTTCTTTTAGATACTGTTTCTTTAAGCTGAGGCTCAATCCGGCTGCCAGCGCAGTAAGCCCCGAAACTTTCAGGAAGGTTTTTCTACCCGGTAAACTTCCGGAATTGTGATTTTCTTTCATAGTTCCTTCATCCCCTATCTAAGGCTCTGGGGTTAAGTCTCCTGTGATTTCCTGTATGCTAGTAGGGGTAGGGGTCGGGGGAGTTGCATTCCAATTTTCATAGGCATCGTCATTGATCTCAAAATCCGCGGTTGGGCGGACAAAGGCGGGCGCATCCTTCTCTTCCAGGAATATCGCTTCACCCCAGATCAAAAAAACCAGGATCACGCAGGTGATCACAAAGAACAGCAGCAGCCATTCCTTGGGTTTTATCCTTGACTTTTGCTGCGCCATTTCTTTAAGCTCTCCATTACCCAACCCCGGATTTCAGCGATGAAGTCAACGGCCGGGTCTATCGGACAAAGGTAATTGCAAAACGGTCGATACATGATCAGGCTGGTGATGGTAATGACACCGAGGAAAATCCACTGGATGATCGATCCTCTGATATCGAATAAGGTAGCAAACGGCTCAAAACTTGCCACCCCGGGATTTCTTAACGCTAAACCCAGAACCAGGGCAATCCAGGCCAGACCGCGCTGCAGCCAGGTGAACGCTTCCCGCCATTTTCGCGGTTTGTAAATCGGAGCGTTTGTAATCTGGGCCAGGGTTTCTTGATAAGCGCCAAAAGGGCAGAACCAGCTGCAGTAAGGGTTCTTGGCATCCACCGTGGTGACAAATAAGATTCCACCCAGCAGGAAATACCAATAGAGATTGTGGTGCCAGTCAGGCCAATAACCGCTCAGGAAGGCAATTAACTGTCCAATGGTGATGGGTATGGTATAGATAAAACCAATGACAATCATTCCTGTTAACAGGGTTCCCCAGCGGATTCTTTTTTTCCAGGGACCGCGCAGTTTATGACCTATATAACCCGCCAGATAAAGGGATAAAACCGCAATCTCTGGCCAGCCAAATTTCACCTGCTTTTTTTCTGGAGGAAGGGGATTTTCCAGAGCATCACGGGCCACGATTCGGACTGCTTCCCGGGTTGAAGCGGCAATCCCTTCTGAGCTCAAAGTTGCACCGCTTACAGCATCCAGCCCCTGCCCAAGCGCCAGCGGTTGTTTATATTCTTTACCAACAAATTGTTCGGTAAAACCCTGACTGTTGATGAGTCTGAAAAATCCTGGCGTCTCACAGTGGTCAATGACTTTGACCTGGATGATTTCTCCCCGGGTGGTTAATCCCACCAGGGTTTGGATAGGACCACAGTACCCGGGTGATTCGCCAACGGCCGCATATCCCAGAAGTTCATCTTGTTGATCAAAACCCAGATAAATATCTCCCTGGGGTTCAATTCTGACCGCCCCCGGGATCACTTCCGGCACCCGGGGAAGTATTTCCGTTCCGCTGGTCAGGTAGCCATAGAACCAGGCCGCAGCCGCCAGGATAAACGAGGTGATCAGCACCCGTCGTCGGCGTCGAATTTGTTTCTGGCGGCGGGCCAGAACCTTGTTCATGTGTTATTTCTCCAAATTCCAGTTTCTGAAAATAATTTCCTGGACATAAAAAAGGAGGGGATTAATTCCCCTCCCTTTGATTATAAGCGGTGTTGGTTTTTTCCGGGTTGATCAGTCCTGTTTTTCTGGGCTGCGGATAATCCAGACCACAATTCCGGCAATCAGCAGGACGGCGAAAATAACCCAGAAAATTGTCGCTGCAGTGCTCTGGAGCTCTTTGCCGCTGGCGATCGCGTTCTGCAGGAAAAAGATCTCCGCCAGAAACCACACCGCCCACAATATCCATTCTAACCAGGGACGAGGTTTGACTTCAATTCCAACTTTATCCATTTTTATGCCTCCGTAACCGAGCGATCTGTGCTGATACCATATTCCGGAAGATCAAGATTCCACCATTCTTCAGGATCTGATTGGGTTCCATATCCGAACGCGTCATCCATGGAGCGGAAGAATCCGTCCATCGCCGGAACAGTGGCGATTCCGAAATTCACCCAATCATGAATCCAGGCCTTGTCTTCTTTGGAGAAAGGGCAAACTGCAAAACAAATGGTGCAGTTGTTGCCCGATCCTGTTCGCCAATAGCTGATGCATTTCACGGAATCTTCAAACCAGGCCTTATGCCCGGGGTTATTCCACCCGCCGCGGGTTTCCCAGGTAGGTTCGTCCTCAAAGCTCAGCGCTTCTGAAGGGCAGGCTTCAGCACATTTTTTACACTTGCGGCAAAAATCCATAATCCCGGCGTCGATTGGTTTATCGGTTGCAACCGGAAGGTCAGTGAGGATTTTGAAAACGCGAACCATGGGGCCATATTCAGGTGTGATTACTCTGTTAAGGCGGGAAAGTTCTCCCATCCCGGACATCACGGCCATCGCTGGAGCAATCCCCAGGGCGTTAATCGAGCCTTCTCCTAAACCTTGATACCCTAAACCGCGGAGGAATTCCTGGGTTAAACCCTGGATCCGTCGGCTGCGGCCGTAAGCACCTAACGTGGTCTGGCAAGCGGTATGGGTAGGGGAGCGTCTTAAGGTTTCCAGGGACATCTGGACGCTCCAGACGATCACATATTTACATTTGTTAGGAATGACCCTTTTTTCTTCAGTTTCATAGGCTTCTTCGACATCCTCAAAAACCAATTCTTTTCCATCTGGATCATGGGAGTACATCAGTTTTCGGGTGCGGTCATCCAGTTCCATAAAAGTGACTTGAGCGGCCCCGAAATGGCGCATTGCAGCCCGAATAATCTTGGAAGCTTCTTCGGGGCTGCCTTCCCATTTGGGCACTCCCATATCTTCAGGAGTTTCTGCGGTTTGAGGACCGAGGTAATAAGATTCGCCGCGTAAATCCCACATCTGGGCGTTATAAATTGCCTGGTCTTTGAGCGCCCATCCGGGGGTTCCTTTTTCCAGGCGCTCCTTCTTTAACGCAGCTCCTTTTTCAGATAGTTCGCCGGGTAAATCGGCTCCAGCGTGAATACCCAATCCAGGACCCCGCACGGTGGTGGTTTGTTCGTTGATGCGGTTGACTTCATCCCAGTTAATTTCCACGGTGGGTTCATCTACTGTTTTGACCCACCAGGGGCGTTTGGGCCGGCCGGCTGGGTCCTGAAATTTCTCCATGGCGGTCTTTTTTGCCACCGGTGATCCGTCTCCGGAACTGGAATTGGTGGCAGCTACAGCGCCCATTCCCAATCCTGCCAGCTTTAAGAAATCACGCCGACCCAGGTTTTTCTTTCCTTTATCACTCATAGATTCCTCCATTTTCCTGCTGAGTAAAGGTTCCTCCAACTTGATTAACCTCAATATAACAAAGGTATTGCAGGTTGAGTATCAGGAAAAAGATGAAGGTTTGTCAGGAAATTCCCTACAGGCACATGGGTACCCTGAGGGCGGGGAATTAAGATTTATTGTTCTATGATGTCGTCAAGCAAACCAGCCTGGAGGACAAAGCGGATCAGCTCGGACCTCTGCTGGATTTCCAGTTTTTCCATGGCCCGGGCCCGATAAGTGTCTACCGTTTTGGGGCTGATCTCTAATCGCAGCCCGCTTTCCCGGCTGGTTAAACCCATGGCTGTCAATCGGATTACCTCAATCTCCCGCTCTGAAAGCTTCTTCAGGCGAACTTCCTGGGAGGTGGGATCTGTGATTGAATTCAGTAATGCTGAAGTTGCCTTGGGGTGCAAAAAACTTTCCCCCTGGGCAACAACCTGGATAGCTTCCAGCAAACTGGAGTGGGTAGAAGATTTGGGAATATAGCCCACAGCACCGGCCTCTATGGCTTTGGAGACATGTTCCCGGGAAATATGCATGGAAAGAACGACAATTTTAACTTTAGGATGTTTTTCGATCAGCAGCTCAATCACGTCCAACCCGTTAATATCGGGCAATCCCAGATCCAGGATCACGATGTCCGGTTTCTTTTCCTGGGTAATCTGGACAGCCTCACGACCTGTTCCTGCTTCACCGATCACCTGGATCTCATCCCTGGCTTCCAGCAGGGATCGCAGCCCATCACGCAGCATACTGTGATCATCTACCAGTAAAACCTGGATGGGTTGGTCAGTCATTTGTGACCTCCTGCAGGATCGGAATGAATATTTCCAACCGGGTTCCGTTACCGGGAGAAGATGTAACTTCAAAATTTCCCCCGATAATTTCTGCTCTTTCCGCCATGCTTATCAACCCGAGATGTTGGGTTGAGGAATTCTGGGAAACAGCCGTGCTGTCAAAACCTTTGCCGTCATCCTCTATTCGCAGAAAGATAGAATTTCTCCTGGAGGACAATTCCACAGACACTGTCTGGGCATCGGCGTGGTGAAGGATGTTGGTCAAACCCTCCTGGGCAATCCGAAATAGGATCACTTCTGCCTCAGGGTTGATTTCACCTGAGAGTTTGTTGGTAAAATTTGTCCCTATTCCTGCAGGCTCAATCAACTGCTGGAGCAGGGATGATAGAGCCGTCCCCAGCCCAAATTCCTCGAGGGATGGTGGGCGCAGGCGGTAGGATATTTCCCGGAGCTGGTCAATGCTGTAGGATACTATTTCCTGTAAATCAGCAAGTTCCTCATCCAATTCTGGCTGCTGGTATCTTTCTTCCATGGTTTTCAAACGGACCAGCAGATTGGTCAGGGTTTGTCCGGAGCGGTCATGCAGCTCCCGGGAAAGCCGCTGTCTTTCATCCTCCTGGGCGGTCACTAAAGATTCCAGCAGCAGCTGACGGTTGGCTTCTTTTTCGTTTAGTTTCATCTGAAGCCAGGCGTTGGAAACGATTTCAGAGACCTGAGATCCTACTGAATTTAAAAGTTCAATTTTATCTTCAGGCAGTTGTTTTTGAGCAGGAAAGAGAAGATTGATCACCCCAAATAATTCATCCCGGGCGGCGATAGGAATGGTGATATGGGACTTGGCGATCTCCGGACATATACATCCTTCCAACCGGGCGCAGGATACCAGCTGTACTTTCTCCCCAATCGTGCCGTCCAGGGTGTGCTGCTGACATTCACATAAATCATCCATCTTCCCGTGGATGAGGGTGTCTTCAAGATCCGCTGGCACGCTGTGCCAGCTGGCAAGATGGAATTGTTTGACCTCTGGCTCAAAGAGGTACACCCAACCCATATCGAGCTCAACCAGATCCAGCAGAGTGTCAAGTACTATGTAAAGAAAATCATGTATGTCAATTTCTCGGTCAGCCGCCAGACCAATGCGGTTGATTGCCTTCAACTGACGATTGGTATCAGCCAGGTCTTCCTGATAATGAACAAAGTTGTCGATCATCTGGTTTACCGAAGCAGCCAGCGAACCAATTTCATCATCTGCCCAGACATTGGCTCGAATTTGATATTCTCCTCCGGCAACTTTTTCAGCTGTCTTCCGGAGTTCTAAAATAGGACGGGTGAGTAAATGAGTGAAAAAGAGAGCCAGGAAGATGGACCCTACAGCGGCCAGAATGGTCACAAAAGTAACAGAGCGGGTGCCGGCAGCCATGGCCGCTTCCACGCGGACGTCGGTCAGAATATAAGAAAGCCAATCAGCGAGGCTGGTGGTAACCCAATAATTGAGGGTAAACCCCAGGATCAAAACCGGAAGCAAACCAATTCCGATGATTTTCCAGCCCACCGGTACGGATAGAACCCAATCTCTGAGCACGCTGCGATACTTTTTTAGCATGGAAATAACCCTGGACGGCATAATTGGATCAGCCTCTTTATTTTTTTGGATAGAAACATTATACTGCTGGTTTGGGTTAGTATCAAATCTGGCACCGGGATTGGAATTTCTGGAGTGCGGCGATTTACCGGGTAACCAGGCTGATGTTCTGGGCAGGCTTTTGTTTTTCCGGCTTGTTCCTGGTTTCTAAAATTTCAGGAGGTCGAATTTAAAATCATAATAATTTTCCACGGCGGTATGAAGTGTAGGTATCCAGCGGTCATATTTCCAGTTGAATCCGGCGTCCTGCCACACCGCCATGAAGAGGTTGTCGATGATGCCTTGCTGGGGGTAATGGTAATCAAGCCAGCAGTCTTCCCAGGAATAATCATTCCCCGGGTCGACCGCAAAAAGCTGATAATAATGGTGGACTAGCTCCTGCTGATGCTGCCGTAGAGCAACTTTGCGGAGGGATCCCAGCAGGTGCCTGAGGTCATAGGTGCCGATGCCCACATTCCAGAACTGCCAATCTGCGATCAAGGCCAGACCGTCGGTTCGTGGATATAGAAAATTCCTTCTATGGGAGTCACCGTGAGTTATGGTTGTTAGGATGTTTTCCATTTTCCTCAGGTTTTTATCTCTTTCAATTTTGTGGATGGCTGTCAATGAGTTCTCCAGCAGTTGGAGGATGCTCCTCTCCACACGACTGCCGCAGCAGTCCTTGAACTGCAGGTACGATTCCCTCAGCTTTTTGACATACCGCCTAGTTTCCAATTCTGTATCCGTCATCGACAGAATTTGATCCCCGGAAAGCTTCCCGACAAAAACCTGGGGAAGTGAGCCAGGGAACCCACTGCGCATTTCCTGGTTTCAAGGTCAGTAAAATTCATTTGTTGGTGATCAGAATGACTGCAGGATACCCCTTCCAGCAAGAGGAAATAACGGCTGCTGTCATCAGCCACCTGGCTGTTCAGACACCTGGGGATGTTGGGATAAGGGGTCAGATTCAGCGAGCTGATCAACTGATAAAATTTTACTTCTCTAATCCCCAGGTTGATCCGGTTGGGCGGTCCCTGGCCGGCGGGAAGTTTTGATAAAGTAAATTTGTTCTTGATGTCTTTCCACCGCCGCCCGGACCGTGATTGCGGTAGCGGTCTCGGCAAGATCTAAAATCCTGATCTTGTCCTTCTCAGATACGCCAAGCATATGATGAAGGGGATAATCCATTTCTGCCGTGATCATGTTTTCTGATCCCTGTCTTTAATTCTTCCAGGGGATAATTCTTGAAAAGTATACTGGATTAATCGATCAGAGGCTATGGGCTAATCATGGGTTCATGCCTCTTTACGGCTGGCCGCCAAGCTTGGCGGCTGCCGGACAGCAGCGGTGCCTTTAGACATGTAGGGGGATGAACAGATAGGCTGAACAGTAAAAAGGACAGCAAGTTGCGGGAAACTGCGTTGATCCAGCGGCTGGGGATGGGCCCAGAGTGGAAAAGCTCCGGATCGCCCCTGCGGGCGTTTTTTTCAGAACCGGGTCTCGTGCTCCGGGAGCCGCGCTGGCGCTCGGTAAGGATCAGCCCTGCTCAGCGGCTGATCCAGCGGTTGATAATAGGCCGGGCTAGCACACGGCTGACAGAGGGTGAGGCCGCCCTGGTAAACCTCCCGCTGGTTGATGATCTCCTCCCCACACCGGGTGCAGTTCACTCGAACACCCGGCCGGCTGATGATATCCTCTACGGGAGGGAACAACCGCACCCGCTGCAGGGACAACAATTCTGAATCCGGCATGCGCTGATAACCAATTAGTTGAGCAAAATATCTTCGATCCTCTTCCGGAGCATAATCAGCGGCTTTGCCCCGGACGTCTAGTTGAGGGAACACCCTGACGGCGTTTCCTGTGTCAACTTCGATGAAAGTCCCGGCAACTTTCCCATAGTCCTTCACCCGGAGGGTGCGGTGCCCGGCGGAGCAGCCGGTGACCGCCTGGATCCCGTCCACAAAACAGCCGTCGGTCTCCACGATAACCAGCAGTTTTTTATCATTCCGGGGGACATCCATGCCCAGAACCGCGGCTCCTGCCAGGGCGGTCCGGACCCCCAGCACCTGCCGGGGACAGAGGTGGTCGTGTTCCGCAGCTGACAGTTCTAAATATTGTTCCAGATGATTAATTTTCATATCTGGTCTCCAGTTCTAACGAAGTCGGGGTCCTTCCTGAGCAGATGGGTGAACAGCCTGCGCAGTAATCCGTAAAATGTCAGGATCCAGGCCAGCAGGGCGGCATAATAAAAGTAGCGGGGAATGTAGACTAAAAACGACAGGTCAAGGGCTTTTGCTAATTGAAACGTGCTCGCGGTGTACATCCCTAGGGGGAAGACCATGCTCCAGTACAGGGGATGGTACTCCAGGGGAACTTTTTAATGACATGGCGCCAGCCGCCCAGGATGAGCAGGAGCGGAATCCACCAGGTGCAGGTCGCCCAGAAGAAGAGGGTAAATCCCTTCAAAAACGGTAAGATGGAGGTCAGAAAACCCCACCTGGCGCTGTTCAGGATCAGGGTCGAACCGGCGAGGGTAGTGATGGCCACTGCGCCCATATTGATCCAGTAAGGTGGGCTCAATTCTTCTGGTTCCAGCTTAAGAGACGAGAAGCGGTAAACGATGAAGGAGATGATCAGGATGTATAACATGCAGCCCAATAAATACATGGACAGGGCGAAAAACAGCACCGGGTCCAGCCAGTCTGGAAATTCGGAAACTACCAGTGCGGCCAGGATGGAGATCCCCTGGGTAGCAACGACTGCGACTAACCAGGCCCCGTTGATCCCTTTACTGATATCCGGTTTGATTTCTTTAATCGTCACCATGGTGAAAAATATATAGATCAAGATTATCCATAAGATCAACCCCAGGCCCCACAAAAGCGCTGCGGTAGCTGTTTTTCCCGTTAAAATTTCAACCTGGCTGCCCAGGACAGCCGTACCAGCGACGATGGTAAAGAATCCCGCACCCAGGCTGTGATCGGTGAGGTCACTCCACAGGCTGAGGCTGTGCCAGAAGATCCGCCGCAGGGTTAACAACCAGAGGATGATATAAGCGGTGATGTTGATCAGGAACAGCGCCCAGGCAACAGAATCAAAACCCAAAAAATGGGAGGCGATCGAGACGATCCCCGTGGCCATCACCAGGGCAAAATAACCGGGATGAAGTGAAGCACTGGATCGGTCTATGGTTTTCAAAAACGAATTCTCCACCTGTTTACTCCTCGGTTTACTTTGTGGGGCTTTTCATTTCGCGAACCCAGATCACAATTTGCCAGGGTCGGAACAAATACCCCAGGGGATAGGTGATGATATGGATCAGGCGGGAAAAGGGAAAAACAGCCAGCATAATGAAAAAGTTGATCACATGGAGTTGGACCATCCAGGGAAAGGGTTTCACCAGCCCGGGCCGGGGGTTGAAGCTGAGGATCGACCACACATAGGGGGTAAAGACGCCGGTGAACCAGGTGGACCCAAATCGATAAGCCACTGCAATATAAATCCCGGTGATGACGGAAATCAGCAGCAAGCCCAGGACGACCATGTCCAGCGGTGTGGTCACCGCCCTCACTTTTGATTCCCTGATTCGCCTCCAGAGAAGGATGGCCAGTCCCGCCAGGCTCCACAGGGCCATGATAAACCCGGTCAATTCCAGCAGGTAAAGGCGGACCGGGACCGAATTCCATAACCTCATCCCTCTGGGAAACAGCAAAGCCAGTAGGTGGATGAGCAAAACGACCAGAATGCCGTAATGGAAGGAAATTGACCCCCAGTACAGCTTCTTTCTTTCCAACAGCTGGGAGGATAAGCTCGAGACTGAAAAGGATTCACGACAGATCGATAGATCGTGATGGTGAAAAATAACGTCAGGGCGATATAGGGAAGGATGAGAAAGAAGAGAGTGTTCCAAGTCATAGATTATTTCCTGGTGTTCTAATTTCTTTGCTGTTTATTGTTTTCATCTGCCTGGTGCGAAGGGGCCAGTTTGTGGATCGCCTGCAGCAAATGCAGGTAAGGGTTATCGGGGTCCGAGGATTCCAGTTCTTTCTGCATCTTCTTGAGGGCTCTGGGAAAGATTTCCTCCAGCTCCGGCAGAGGGCTCTGGGAAACGCTCAGATAGTGAAGAACAGGGACTAGATGGTCTGGCAGTTCACCTCCTCTTTCAATCCCCTGCTCCCGCAGTTCTTTGTTGAGCAGGGACATAAATTCTCCACGTTTATAATTCTCACCCCAGATCTGAAAGCCGAGATAAGGTGCTGCCCGGGGATTCAGATCCAGCGTGGAAGTGTACAGCTCCTCCCATTCTCCCCGGGAGAGTTCACTGACCTTCTCAAGAAATGTCTGAAAAAGACGCTGAACGGCGGGATCCTGAATTTCACCGGCGCCTGTCTGCAGGAATTCCAGCTGGCCGGGGTGGGGGTATTGGAGAGCTTTTGCCAGTTGCCGATAGGCTTGCATGATGACCTCCTCAGTCTGCGAATTTCATCCGCCGCGCTTGGGGGGCTGAATATAACCCAACCCGGTGGTTCCGCTGTGCTTGAGCGGGTCGTTTTCGGCTTCAATGCTCATTTCGCGGTGATAGGGTGGGAAGATAAACCGATCCTCTATGGTGGGTTTGGTGGTCAGCTGGTAGATGCCTTCCGCTTCTTCCGGAGACAGCCCCGCCGTTTGTAAAGCTTTCCTGGCCACTTCATCCACGCTCCCCTCCAGGCTCTTTCTCCGGTTGTAAACCCGGACAGCCTGGAGCTTGGTGAGGATTTTTCGGATCGGCTCCTCCTCTCCAGCGGTAAATAAATTAGCCAGGTATTTAATGGGCACGCGGGCTGTATCCAGGCGGTCAAAGGTCTCAAAAGTATGCTCCTCCTCGGTGAGATCCAGCCGGAAAAGACCTTCCTCAATCGTGCTGATTACCGGAGAAAGCGGGGGGATATAGTACATCATGGCCATCGTCCGGTATTCCGGGTGCAGCGGCAGGGCGATCTTCCACTCTTTCAGGAAGGAGTAAACGGGTGATTTCTGCGCTGCTTCAATCCATCCGTCATCGATTCCGTTCTCCCGGGCGGCCTGGATGACATCCGGATCATGAGGATCCAGAATGGTTTCCAGATGAGCCTCCACGAGTTCATCGTCCGGGACCTCGACAGCAGCGGGGATTTGATCTGCATCATAGAGCAGAACCCCCATATAGCGGATTCGACCTACACAGGAATGGGCGCAGGCCGGAGCCTGACCGGTTTCCATCCGGGGGAAGCACAGGATGCATTTCTCGGATTTGCCGCTGTCCCAGTTATAGTAGATCTTTTTATAAGGACAGGAGGCCACGCACATGCGCCAGGCCCGGCAGGTGTTCTCGTTGACCAGCACCACGCCGTCTTCTCCCCGTTTGTAGATGGCCCCGGAAGGACAGGCGGCCACGCAGGAAGGGTTCAAACAGTGATTGCATATCCGGGGAAGGTAGAGATAAACCAGGCGTTCCAGTTCGTGTAACTGCGCTTTCGTTTCCGGGGAGAGGCCTTCCAGGTTTAAATCATTATTGGCGTAGATATTCGAACCGCTGAGGTCATCGTCCCAGTTGGGGCCGGTCTCGATATCCATCTCTTCCCCCGTGATCTTGGAAACCGGAACAGCCGTGGGCTGATCGTCACCTTCGGGTGCGTTAAAGAGATCTTCATAACGGAAAGTGAAAGGTTCGTAATAATCCTTAAGGTCGGGAAGGGAAGGATTATAAAAAAGTTTCAACAGTCCCATGGTTCTTGAGTTCAAGTTTAATTTGAGCTTCCCCTTTTCCAGCTTCCAGCCGCCTTGAAAATGTTCCTGGTCTTCCCATTGCGTGGGGAACCCTGTCCCCGGCCGGGTTTCCACATTGTTCCACCACATGTACTCCGCGCCCCTGCGATCTGTCCATAAATTCTTACAGGATACGGAACAGGTATGACAGCCGATGCATTTATCCAGGTGGAAAAGCATGCTCATCTGTGAGCGTACATTCATTTCGTCCTCCAGCTTTCTGACAATTGATCCCTCTTTCTGACCAGGTTAATGAACCCGAGCCTGACTGGTTCAGTAATCCGGTTTTTCAATTTTCCTCACAAATACAAAGGTGTCCCGGTTGACGCCGGTAGGTCCCCAGTAGTTGAACGCGTAGGTGAACTGCGCGTAGCCGCCCGACATCAGGACGGGTTTCAGGCGCACCCGGGTCAGGGAGTTGTTCATCCCGGCGCGCTTATTTCCCCGCAGCGGGGATTTAGGGGTGTTGATCGTCCGTTCTGTAGCGTGATAGACAAAGACAGTTTCTTTAGGAATGCGCGAGGAAACGATCGCCCGCTGGACAAATACTCCGTTGTCATTGTAGAGTTCTACCCAATCATTATCCTTGATGCCCAGTTCTCGGGCATCATCTTTGTTGATCCAGACCGGATAATCTCCCCGGGAAAGAGTCATCATGTGTTCGTTATCGGAATAGGTAGAATGGATGCTCCACTTACCGTGGGGGGTGACATAGCCCATCAGTTTCCCCTCTCCTTCCAGGCGGCTTTTCGCAGTCTCATCGAGCATGGTGTGGTCAGGCCGCGGTTTATACACAGGGAGGTGTTCCCCCAATCCAGATAGCCTTGATGGTCGAGATAAAAATGTTGCCTGCCGGAAAGCGTCCGCCAGGGAATCAGGCGCTCGACGTTCAAGGTGAAGGGGGAATAGGCGCGTCCTTTGTTGATGATTCCGGACCAGGTTGGTGTGGTCAAAAATCGGCGGGGCTGGGCAACGATATCTTTGAAGGTGGTGGTCACGTTCCGGGAACCTTCCGCTAGATCCGCCAGTTTTAGTCCGGTCTTTTTTTCCTTGACCTTGAACGCCCGGTAAGCCACCTCGCCGTTGGCGGCAGGATCAAGGTGCAGCAGGGCGTCGCACACCTGCCGGCCAAATTCTAGGGAGGGATATACTTTGCCGTTTTCAGGGGATTTCGCTTTTCCTTCTCCCTTCCAACTCCGGGGCTGGCGTTGGAGCAGATCGCGATATTCCTGCTTTACTTCAAAATTCAGTCCGTGGACGCCAATCCCGTTCTCTTCGATCCCCCGGCCCAGACTGACAAATCTTTCTCCCAGGCTGTGGTAATCCCGCTCGATAATCTTGAAGTGGGGCATGCTCTTTCCGGGGAGGGGATCGATCTCGCCCGTTTTCCAGTCTAGATGATGGGGTTGAGCGAGTTCATCCGGGGAATCATGGGTGAGGGGAGACATGATCACATCCTGGAAAGGCTCCGGGAAGTGGTCAGCGGCCAGGTCGCTAACTCTGCGGGCTACGGCCTTGAAAATATCCCAATCGCTTTTGGATTCCCAGGCGGTCGGGACCGCGGCCTGCATGGGGTTAATAAAAGAGTGCAGGTCCGTGGTGTTGAGGTCGTCTTTTTCATACCAGGATGCCGCCGGGAGGATGATGTCAGAATACAGAGCCGAGGTGTCCATGCGGAAATTCAAGTCCACCACCAGGTCCATCTTTCCTTCGGGCGCCAGCTCATGGAGTTTGATTTCCCTGGTTTTTCCCTGGACCATTTCTTCGGCGATCGACCCACTGTGTGTCCCCAGGTAGTGTTTCAGGAAGTATTCATGTCCTTTGGCGCTGGTGCCGATGGCGTTACCTCGCCAGATGAACCAGGTCCTGGGCCAGTTTTCCGGGGCATCGGGATCCTCCACCGCAAATTCCAGATCACCCTCCTGCAGGCGGTCCACAATGTTACTGAGGATGCTGGCTTCGTCCTTGCCGCCTGCCTGTTTAGCTTTTTGCACGGTCTCGAGCGGATTTTCGTTAAACTGGGGGAAGAACGGCAGCCATCCTTTCCGCACCGCGCGCACCTGGTGGTCGATGGTGTGGTCTGTTTGATCTTCCGAGGCTGTGGGATCATAAGCGGAGTAACCCCGCTCGTAACGCCACTGGTCGGTGTGCACATAATGGAAGGAAGGTGTGTTCTGCTGCCTGGGCACCATGCCCCAGTCTTTGGCAAAAGCGACCGCGCCCCAGGAAGCGCCGTTGACCACCTTTTCCTGGCCGACATAATGAGCCAGACCGCCCCCGTTCACTCCCACGCTCCCGGTGAGCATCAGCGAAACGATCGCCGATCGGTAGACCAGGTTGTTGTGGTACCAGTGATTTACCCCGGCCCCGATAATGACCATGTTTTTGCCTTTAGTTTTTTCAGCGTTCACGGCCCATTCGCGGGCGAAACGAACGCAGGTGTCCCGGTGGATGCCGGTGTATTTTTCCTGCCAGGCCGGCGTGTAGGGGAGCTCATCAGCATAATCCGCGGGATAATCTCCTTCCAGACCCCTGCTGATGCCAAACTGGGCCATCATCAGGTCGTAGACCGTGGTCACAGGCACCCGGCCATCCCCGGTTTCCACATACCGGACGGGAACCTCGCGGCGGATTTTCCCTCCGCTGGTGAAGTCGTCAAATTCCAGCATCCGGGTTTCATCCTCTATGTCCAGGAAGCTAAGCACGGGGTCCAGGTTTTCTCCCGTGGCGCCGTCTTTCATTTCCAGGTTCCAGTTCCCGTTATCTTTTTCTTCCCAGCGGAAGCCAATCGTTCCCCTCGGCATGCGCGGACGGCCGCTCTTTTCGTCCCAGACCAATAGTTTCCATTCTTTGTTTTCCACATCCTGGTAGGGCTCCAGGGATCCTGCCCTGAGATATCTGCCCGGGCGGTCGTCTTTGAGCTGGATTAGGAACGGCATATCGGAGTAGGTTTTGAGGTACTGGGTAAAATAGGGCACCTGGCGCTGCACGTAAAATTCCTGGAGGATGACATGGTTGACTGCCATCCAGAAGGCGGAATCCTGCCCGGCGTGCGTGGGAATCCAGTAATCGGCATGCTTGGCAATCTGGGAAAAATCAGGGGAAAAAACAGTTAATTTAGCCCCGGCGTGGCGCACTTCGGTGGCGAAATGAGTGTCCGGGGTGCGGGTCATGTTCAGATTTGATCCCATGACGGCGATGAAGCGGGAGTTGTACCAGTCTGCTGATTCATGGACATCAGTTTGCTCTCCCCAGATCTCGGGACTGGCGGGCGGTAAGTCGCAGTACCAGTCATAAAAACTCAGGATCACGCCCCCCAGCAGGGACAGGAACCGGGACCCAGAAGCGTAGCTGATCTGGGACATAGCCGGGATAGGCGAAAACCCGGCCACCCGGTCCGGACCGTATTTTTTCGCGGTATGGATCACGGAGGCGGCGATAATGTCCAGTGCCTCTTCCCAGGACAGGCGTCTGAAGCCTCCCTTTCCCCGGGCCTGTTGATATTTTTTTCGCCCCGCGGGGTCGGAAACCAGCGCCTCCCAGGCGGCGACCGGGTCGTCATGAGTTTTCCGGGCCCGGCGCCACTGGTCGATCAGCGCTCCCCGTACATAGGGATATTTCACCCGCAGCGGGCTGTATAAATACCAGGAAAAACTGATCCCCCGCTGACATCCCCGGGGTTCGTAGGGAGGAAGCCCCTCTTCTAATTCGGGGTAATCCGTGGCCTGGAGTTCCCAGGTGACGATGCCGTCTTTTACAAAAACTTCCCAGGAACAGCTGCCGGTGCAGTTGACTCCGTGGGTGGTCCTGACCCGCTTATCATGTTGAAACCGGTTGCGGTAAAATTCTTCCCATTTTCGCTCAGCGGAAGATTCTTTGTCTTTGATCCATTTCATTGCTTTCTCCTTAATCTTTCCGAGATGCTGGTGCGCTGCCGCGGCCAGAAGATCAGCATGATTCCAAATAAGACCACAACCCCCAGGCTTCCTCCAATCCACATCCCTAAAGTGCCCCGGGTGGCTTTGGTAGGCTTGGTGTTGGTATCGGCCCATTGGAAGTAGGCAGCCAGATCGGACCGCTCCTGATCTGTCAGCTCCCTGTCCGCAAAGAGGGGTTTCATGGTGGGAAAGGGGAGGGTCCCCAAAACCGAGTTCAGACTTTCTTCGCCGTACCTGCTGTAAACCCGGGTGAGATCAGGTCCGAAGTTTCCCCCTCCCAGGGCGCCAAAATCTCCCATGCTGTGGCATGCCAGACAGGGCGTCCCCCCATTTTTCAAGGGAATTCCGCCGTTATAAAGCAGCCTCCCCCGATCCACGGAGCCCTGCTGGGAGGTGGATTGGCCTACTTCCGCACTGCTCACTTCTCCGGACTGGTTCTCAATGTAGGCTAATACCGCTTCTGCCTCCAGCTCAGAGAGCCCCATATCGGGCATAATGAGATTATTGAAAATTTCTAACAGTTGGTTGGCCGTTGGATCACCCTCCTGGATCATCTCCTCAGGGGAGACGATGAACGAGATCAACCATTCCCGGTCGCGGCGGCTTGTGACACCCGCCAGATCCGGCCCCACCGTGTCGCCCCCGCCCAGCGTGTGGCAGGATTGGCACTTCTCGGTGAAGATGGTCTGGCCTTCAGAGTCGGACTGGGGCGGGGGACTGGCCTGCACCAGGTACACAGAGATGAGCAGCAGAAATGATCCCAGGATCACGCTCAAAATCGCCAGTCCCGATTTGAAAACAAATTTGGTCTTTGTAGTATCCATCTCACTTATCCTTCCTGGCAGATAAATCAACCCGCTGGTAGTTAAATCCCGGTGGATCGGCAGCTCGCGAATGGCCTGAACCAGCTCCGATGTCCGGGCCGGCAGATCGCGGGAGGTGTAAATGCGCACAGAGTTGGCAGACAGCGTGCAGTGAATGACCGGTAAGCCGGGGTGGCCGTCCAATAACTGGGAGGTCAGGGAGGAAATGTCAGCGAACTCACCTTCCTGTCTGGCGACCAGGACAATATCCGGCTGTTCCTGTTCTATGTGGGTGGTAATGACTTCATCTAGCCTCAGGGGCCCGATCAGCTGGACATCGTCAAGTCCCCGGAGCAAAGTTTCCAGGCTTTCGCCGAAGATATCCTTCCCGCAGATGAGTAAAACGTGCCGCTGTTCTAGATTTTTGGGGACATTGAACTCTATCCTTATAACCGCTTTACAATACCTGGTACTCCGGCTTTAGTAAGGAGAATTCGTCACGGTGTTTATAAGTTTTATCTTAAAGCCTGGGCGGTTTTTTTCCCATCGCTCATTTTTTACGGGTGGAATGAAAAAAGAGCGATTTTTCGCTGATGCTCATAAAAAGGAGTAAGTCCCCCGGGCGGAGGACTAATTCCCCTCCGCTGCTTCCTGGATGGAAGGCGTCAGACAGTTGGTTTACTCGATCAGCCACTTATTCCGTTCAGCAATCTCAGCTGCTTCCCAGCGGTTTTCTGCGTTCAGTTTGGAAAGGATGTTTCTGACGTGAGATTTGACGGTATGGATGCTGATCGACAGACTATCCGCGATCTCCTGATTGGTGTCACCCCTGGCGATGCAGGACAAGATTTCTTTTTCACGCCGGGTGGGTGGTTCTGCATGATTCCTCTGCAGGGGAACACGCTCCTGCAAACGGCGAAACTCCTCAATCAATTCCCCGCTCATTGCGGGATCGATGGCCGCTTCACCCTCTAATGTGCGGCGCAGCATGGCGATCATATCCCGCGATCGGATGTTCTTGAGTAAGTATCCCTGGGCACCCTGTTGAATGGCCTGGAAGAAAACCTCTTCATCATCTTGCACGGTCAGCATCACCACTGTGGTGTCTGGCAGCTGCGCGGTGATTTTTCGGGTCGCTTCCCCGCCGTCGAGCCCCGGCATCTGGACATCCATCAGGATTAAATCCGGCTTTAATTCCAGCGCTTTGACCACAGCCTCCAGACCGTCCCCGGCCTCACCGACAATTTCCATGTCCGGCTGAGAGGAAATCAAACTGGCCAAACCCTCCCGGAATAAAATATGATCATCTACCAGAAGTACCCGGATATTATCCATTGGCTGTATCCTTTGCCTTGTTGATCGGCCATTCCAGCCTCACCTCGGTGCCCTGGTCTAGGACAGATTGGATGGTTAACTTGCCGTCTAATTTATGAGCCCGGGCCTGCATCACCCTGAGGCCAAAAACCTGCCTATCTTTACCGTCCGGATCTTCAGGGTTGAACCCCCTGCCGTCATCAGCCACACCTAATCGGTAATGCTCATCCAGCTTTTGCAGGGAAAGCTGGATGTTTGCGGCCCGGGCATGCTTTTTGGCGTTGATCATCGCTTCACTGGCTACCCTCATGATCTGTTCCATCTCTTCTGCGGGTATGTCAATGGATTCATTTAATTTCTGTTCCCAAGATACGTCTGGTCCATCCTGCCCCCTGTGGTTCCGCATCAGTTCTTCCAACCGATCTTGCAAACCCCGGTGAGGACCAGGTTCTTCCATCAAACTGGTTATAGCTCGTCGGAGATCTGCTACGGCTTGATCGATGATGGTGTAACTTTCCTCCAGCAGGACGCCTGCTTCCCCTTCTTTGCCGGCCGTGATCTTTTCGTTTGCCCGATCAATTTTCATGCTCAAGGTGCTCAGGGTCTGGGTCAGGCCGTCGTGCATCTCCGCAGCGATCCTCTGTCTCTCTTCTAGGGCGGCCACCTTTTCTGCCTCTTTGTAGAGCCGGGCATTTTCCAGAGCGATGGCGGCTGAATTAGCCAGTTTAGAAAGCAGGGATTCGGCTTCCGGGGAAAAACCAGCTTCAGCGGCAAGACCTACACAAAGGGCGCCGATCAAGCGATCCTCCACCCAGAGCGGGGAGGCGATATGACTCTTGCGGTATTGCTCCTCTAAAATGCCGCATCCTTCCTGACAGTACTCTTCCCCACAGGCGAAAGCTTGTTTGCCTGATAAGACCCGGGAGGTGAGCTTGCCTGCAATTTCCGTGGAATCATTGCGGATAGCCTCGTCGGTTCCGCTTTTCGCTTCAAAGAGCAGCCTTTTTCCTTCCTGGTCTAACCGACAGAGCACAGCGACATCTCCCCCCAGCAGGTGGAGTGATTTTTCGGTAATGGCCTGCAGTACCTCAGCGACTTCCAGCCGGGAAGAAATATCCCGGCTGATCTCATGAAGTGCTTCCAGCTCCCCCGTCCTCTGTTCGACCCGGGATTCGAGCTTTTTGCTCCAGGAAATTAACTCTTCCCGGGAGGTTTTCAAATCGGATCTCATCTCTTCCAGAGATCCTGAAAGGAGATGAACTTCTTCCAACCCGAACACCTCAACCGGATTAAGCAGGTCTCCCTCCCCGATCCTTTGAGCGCTACGGGTAAGTTGGTTGAGGGGATTGATTAATATATCCCTGGTCATCCAGGCTCCTGCTGCCAGCAGACCCACCGCGCTGATCAAGAAGGCGATTTGCAGCGAACGCTGGCGCTGCACTTTTCCGGCGGCATCCTGCTCGAAAAGCCGGACAGCCAGGTCCATTTCCTCAGTCAGAGGAGCGGATAAGTCCTGGAGGGCCTCCGCGGCGGCTGAAACCTGTTCACTGTCCGGCCCGCCTGTTTTGAGCAGATTCAATTGAAATTGAAATAATTCCCAGTTCTCTTTTACCACCGCTAACTGCTGTTTGATCCGGGGGGAACGGGCCGGGGGGAGAGTCACGCTCTCCCCGGGCAAATAGGGAGCTTTCCCTCCCTGAAGCAGAGCGGTCAGCGTCTGGTCAAAAGTATCCTCCGCTCTGGTTATAGCTTCCAGGTTCGTTCCGCCACCTTCATGATCACTTCTCTGCGCCAGGCGGGTCATCTCTTGAATCAGCATCCGCTGCCGTCCGGCAAGGTTGATGATTGAACCATCTTTTTCCTGGCTCTCAATTCCCCAGTAGGTGACGCCCGTCGAGATAAAAATCAACCCGACAAAAGCCAGAAACAACAGGGTCATTCGCCCCTGAATACTGTTTATGTTCGGTAACTGGATGTTCTTTTCCGGTTCCATAAGAAAGGCAGCAGCGAGTAAAGATCCAATAAGTCTTGGGAAAGGTTTCCCGGGTGTACTGGCAGCCTTCCGGGATACCACCTTAATCCTTATTATAATTTATTTCTGGTGAGTAAAAAACTCCGGGGAAGACCAGATTTCAGGGAAGAAAGACACCATGATATCTTCTTGTGCTCCTGGTGATCAGGGCAGGGGGAGAAAAAAAGAACTCATATCTGAGTACAGCAGCTGCTCAGCGGGTTGGTTTGGAAACTGCAGCTGGACAGCAGCGCCTTGGGCTGCGTTCCAATCGATGGTATCACTGCTCGCCGCTTCGAAGCGGTCAGGTTTCTCTGCCGGGTGGCCTGGTCACATCCTCTTGGGGGGATCAGTACCATCCCTGCATCAAGCTCTCGAGAGGACACTGGGCGGGGTGAACAGGGTGGGAAAATGGGATGGAGCCCCGTTTTGCCCCGAGTGAATCTCCCCTGATGGCCGTCATTTGATCATCCTGCAGCGGCAGTCTCAGCCGGATGAATCAATTTCCAGAAGTTCAGCCAATTTATCCCTGTCAAAACCTACCACTGTCTGGTCGTTGATGACGGTGACAGGGGTGGTGAAAAGACCCCTTTCTTGCAGTTCAGCCATCGCCTCGGGATCTTCCGTCACATCACGGTCTTCAAACTCAATTTTATTTTGAGAAAGCCACGCTTTCTCCAGCCCACAAAAGTGTCAACCGGGCTGAGAAAAGACAATTACATCAGGTTTGTTCATCAGAGGTGCCTCCTTTGGTTGTTGGTCGCGGGTAAAGCCGCCTCGGCGCAAACGTTCGGGGTGCGAGCCTCCCCCGGGTTTGCTCCTGTCTTCTGGTGTACAGGGCACGTGAAGGCAGCTGCCAGCGTATCTCTGTTCAGCTCGGGACCGATGGTCAGGTGTCAATCTTTTCCTCACCAAGTCCCCCTTAAAGACCGGGCATATAAATATTGTATCTTAGATAAAAAGTTGTTCAGGGATGACTCATTGAGCACTTAAGGAAATGTTGATCTGCGGAAGTGGTGAGCGGGGGAGTCCCTCAACTCGGATTAGGATGCTGAGCGGGTGCCGGGCGGTCTCCCGCATCCAGCGGCAGATTTTTCTGGTTTTCATCGGGGAATTAACCCTCTCTTATTGTGTAACAAATTTTTGACAGATATAAATTAAAGTATTACAATGGGTGGCGGCGACCTCTGCTGAGGTCCAGGAAAACACTCATCCAAAAAAAGAAGGAACTTCTGATGAATCTAGTCATTTCTGCCTCCACCCCCAGTTTTGAAGGACAGTTTGACCAGCGTTTTGGACGCTGCCCCTATCTTATCCTGATTGATGCCGACTCCCGGGATTGGCGTGCGGAAAAAAACCCGGGCTGCCGGGCAAGCACCGGTGCCGGCACGCAAGCTGCCCAATTCCTCGCGCAGCGAAATGTCGGAACGGTGGTCAGTGGACATTTCGGGCCTAATGCTTTTGCCGCCCTTGATGCCGCCGATATACGGATGTACCAGGCGGAAGGCGGTACTGTGGAATCCGTTCTGGACAGCTATCTGGCAGATGAACTGAAACCGGTTCAGACCGGTGGCCAGAAGGCTTCCCGCCGCCGCGGAGGAAGGGGGCGGGGGCGATGATCATCACCGTTGCCAGCGGGAAAGGAGGAACCGGTAAAACAACCGTCGCTGTCAGCCTGGCAGCAGCCATCCAGGCTGATTTGTTTTTGGACTGCGATGTGGAAGCGCCGGATGCTGACATCTATTTAAAGCCGGAAATTCAGGAAAGAAAAGATGTCTGCTTGTTGATTCCCGAGGTGGATAAGGCCAGATGTGCGGGATGTGGGATCTGCGGTGAGGTATGCCAATTTCATGCCATAGCCTTGATGGGAGAAATCCCCCTGGTCTTTCCCGCCTTGTGCCACGGATGCGGCAGCTGCGCCTTGAACTGTCCTGAAGGCGCTATCAACGAAGTCCCCCGTATTCTGGGGTTGGTGGAAAGCGGTCCCACGCCGGAGGGCATCCAGTTCGCCCGGGGTTTATTAAACGTGGGAGAGCCCCTGGCGGTCCCGGTGATCGATCAGTTGATAAGCTGGAAATCAGCGGGCGATGGTCAGGTAGAAATCCGGGATGCGCCTCCGGGGACATCATGCCCCGTGGTCGCTTCCCTGCAGGGCGCGGATTATGCCCTGTTGGTGACCGAGCCTACCCGGTTTGGGCTGCACGATCTCAAACTGGCCGGACAGTTGGTGCGCGAATTATCCCTCCCTGCTGGGGTGATTATCAACCGGGACAGCCCCCGGGGGGTGACCGGTGTAGAAAGATATTGTCGGGATCAGGGTTTACCGGTCTTGCTCCGCATCCCGCTGGAGAGGAGCATCGCGGAAGGAACGGCCCGGGGCCGGAACTTGATCGAAATCCATCCCCAATACCAGCAGTTGCTGGGGGGCGTATATGATAAAATTCTGGGTCAGCAGCGAAACTCTTTCCCGGCAGCTGGACCCGGGAATGCTGGAAGGAGAGAAAAAACATGAAGCAGGTGGTCGTGCTCAGCGGAAAAGGCGGAGCCGGCAAGACCAGCCTGGTGGCTGCCTTTGCCGTCTTGTCCAGCATGGGTTCTGGAAAGAATTCAACGGTCCTGGCAGATACCGATGTGGATGCTTCCAACCTGGAATTGGTGCTGAGCCCTGTGGAAGTGGAAAGCAGAGAATTCCGGGGCGGTCAAATTGCGGTTGTGAATCAGGCGAACTGCCAGGGATGTGGTCTCTGCGAGACTGTCTGCCGCTTTGATGCTGTTCGACTTGTCAGTGGTTTTCCAGTGGTTGATCCCCTCGCCTGCGAAGGATGCGCGGCCTGCCGTTATCAATGCCCCGAAGAGGCGATTGCCATGCAGGAACAAGTTGCGGGCCGTTGGTTTCTTTCGGATACGCCTTATGGCCCTCTGGTTCATGCCCATCTCGAGCCCGCTCGGGAAAATTCCGGGAAGTTGGTTTCCCTCGTCAAACAACGCGCCCGCGATCTCGCCGAGAGCGAGGGATATGAAATGATCCTGATCGACGGCCCTCCCGGTATTGGTTGTCCAGTCATTTCGTCCGTTTCCGGCGCTGATCTGGCCCTGGTCATCGCGGAGCCAAGCCTTTCTGGTCTGCAAGATATGCGCAGAGCTGTGGAAATGGCCCGCCATTTCCAGATCCCAACTGCTGTTTGTGTCAATAAATATGATCTCTATCCAGAAGGGTGGGAAAAAATTAGACGATATTGTCAGCAGCATGATGTCGAACTGCTGGGAAATATCCCCTTTGATGAGACCATCACCGCCGCCATGACCCGCGGTCAACCTGTCATCAATTATCAGCCGCAGGCACCTGCCAGTAAGGCCATCGAAAAGATCTGGTTAGCTGTCAGGGATAAATTATCTAGACTGGAAGCCTGAGGTTATTTCCCAGACCGCGCAGCCTGACCCTTAAGGACCACAAGATTATGAAAAGTAAGCTAGGATTGATCATCAATCCACGGGCAGGTATGGGGGGAAGTGTGGGTTTGAAAGGCACGGACGGCAGAGGGCTGTATGAGAAAGCCCTGGAGCTGGGCGCAGAACCGGTCACCCCGGATCGTACTCAAGAGCTTCTGGCCCATATCAAACACCTGGACAAAATTCACTTCCTGGTGGCTCCGGGGCGGATGGGAGAAACCTATCTGGAGAATCAAACTGTCTCTTATGAAAGGGTGGGTGAAATCACGGAGGAAACAGCTCCGGAAGACACCCGGAGGATCGCCCGCAGGATGATCCAGCAAGGCGCAGAATGTTTGATCTTTGTTGGGGGAGACGGCACGGCCAGGGATGTGTATGATGCCGTGGGCACAGAAGTACCCGTGGTGGCTGTTCCTTCCGGGGTCAAGATGTACAGCTCTGTGTTTGCCAACAACCCCCGGGATGCTGCGCGGCTGGTGGATGCCTTTGTGGAAGGTGCCGGGAGCAATGAAGAAGAAGTTTTGGATATTGATGAGGAAGCCTACCGCCAGGATAGGTTATCCTCCCGGTTATACGGCTATCTTAAAGTCCCCGCTGCACAAAGGTTCATTCAACCCGGAAAAGCGGCGTCAAATATCAACCCCTCCGCCCGGCAGGTTAAAAAAGAAATTGCGGCCTATCTTGTCGAGGAAATGGACCCGGGGAGGCTGTACCTGCTCGGCCCGGGCACCACGGTCAGGGCCATCACGGAGGAATTGGGGCTGCCTAAAACCCTGCTGGGGGTCGACGCGGTTGTGGACCGGAAGCTCGTCGGAGAAGATATCAACGAACGAAAAATATTCGCTCTCTTTGAACGGTACCAGAAGAGATCCATTGTTGTCACCCCCATCGGGGGAAACGGATTTATCTTCGGCCGGGGGAGCAAACAGTTCACTTCGGAGGTGATCAGAGAGGTCGGCCGAGAGAATATCCTTGTTGTGGCCTCGGGCGACAAAATCAGGTCCCTGGATTCCCTGCGAGTCGACACGGGCGATCCCCGGCTTGACGAAACCTTATCCGGTTACCTGCGGGTTGTCATCGGCTACAAAAGGAAACGGGTGGTGAAAGTGCGGGGTTGAACAGGTATTATAATGCGAGGTTGTTCAGGGTTGATCTGGATCTGAGGTTGATGAGAGAACTTCTAGCCAGGCCCAGTTCTGACAGGTCCCGTGTCCAGGAACAAGGCTGCGCTGCCTTACCGGCAGTTGGTCCCACCCAGACAGCGTACGTTTCCTCCCTTTCCTTCCCGGAGTGTTTATACCTCAAGGTGGAGCTGCTGGGCCAGATGGCGGTCCCGGTAAGCTTGAAAGATCAACAAAATGGTTGCCGGCTCCGAACGCTGATTGCGCCAGCAGTGGGGAGAAGCAGCGTCAAACAATAGGCTGTCCCCGGGATCCAGCTGGTAGGTTTCTCCTTCTACGCTGTATTCCGCCCGCCCGGACAGGCAGTAGACAAATTCTTGACCGGGATGGCTGATGGAATCGCCAAAAACCTCAGTTTGGGGATCTATGGTCATCCGGAAAGGTTCGATCTGTTGGGTTTGCATACCAAATCCCAGGCTCTCCAGTTCTGCATCCTGGTTCTGAATCCGGATCCCTTGCCCCTTTTGTACATAGACGCATGTCTTATCGTGATCTTTTTGGAAAAAGGTGGAAATAGGGACGTTGAATGCCTGGGCTAACCTGCTGAGGGACGAAACGGTGGGTGAATTTTCATCCCGCTCTATAAGGCTGATGGCGTTGGCGGACAGGCCGCTGTTTTTTGCCAGCTCTCTCAAGGTCCATCCCCGCTGAGTACGGAGGTCCTTGATCCGCTGACCAACATCGGCATCTTCCTGATTCATCGCTTTGTTTCCTCCTTTTTGCTGATTTTCTGTGATGATTGTAACATAATAATGACAATCGTAAACTATAATATTGCAAACAGGGGCAGGGAGCAGGGCACAAAGGTCGGATCATGAACCCTGGTCCTCGTCTTGCTCCTGGAAGATAGTTTAGATAAAGGGAAGGCAAGCATGGAATACGTTTACGGTCCCGTTCCCTCCCGACGGTTAGGTCAATCGCTTGGTGTTGATCCCATTCCCTTGAAAACGTGCAACTGGAATTGTGTGTACTGCCAGCTGGGCCGGACCATTCCCCTGACCAATCAGCGGAAGGAATATGCACCCCGGCAGCAGATCATCGCGGAGGTGGAAAAGGCACTCCGGGAGGCAGCAGAGGGTTCCATCGATTGGATCACGTTTGTCGGTTCCGGTGAGCCGACTCTGCACAGCAGTCTCGGCTGGATGATCCGGGAAGTAAAAAAGCGTACCGGGATCCCGGTGGCGGTGATCACCAACGGGTCTCTGTTTTATCTGCCGGAAGTGCGGGAAGCGCTTCAAGTCGCGGACGCTGTCTTGCCTTCTTTCGACGCCGGGACACCCGGTCTCTATCGCGAGATCAACCGACCCCATCCGGAAATTTCCTTCAACCGCTTATTTGAAGGTTTGGTCAGGTTCAGCCAGGAATACCGCGGTAAATTAGGGGTGGAGGTGATGCTGGTTCAGGGGTTGAACGACACAGAGAAAGCTTTACAGGAGATTGCCAGAAAACTCAAATCTGTGGATCTGGACGAAGTTCATCTTGCCCAGCCCACCCGCCCGCCGGTGGAAACCTGGGTTCAGCCGCCGACAGAAGAGGGGTTGATGCGGGTCCAGGCCATATTGGGCGAGGCGGCTCACGTCCTCCATCCGGCGGTGGGCACCTTCAACCTGGGGGAGTATGAGTCTCTGACGGATGCCCTGATGGGTATCATCACCCGCCATCCCCTGAAAGAAAGTCAGATCCTTGACATCCTGGAAGATTGGTCTCCTGACGCTGTGAACCGGGAGCTGGTGGATTTGATTGAAAGCGGCAAAGCGCAGGTGGTTGAGCGTTACGGAGTCAAATTCTGGAGCGGATCCCCGTCCCATTTTCCCGAAGAGGAGCAGAGTGAGCGCACCTCCCCGCGGTGCCGACAATAACGCGTAGGAGATGGACTGTTTAACCTAAATCCCTGCTTCTCTTTTTCCCTCAAATTGGTTCGGATCCCTTAACCCGTGTTTTGGATAAGCGTGCCTTCTCTGCGGGGCGGCAGTTGTTGATTCTCTAGACGGGTTCCAGAGACGGGTTCCAGAGACAGGTTCCAGTGAAGGGGATCAAGTTCGAGCGGGGTGACCGCATCAAGGGCGCTCAGGTGTTTAGCTGCCACAGCGTGTAGTTCAGGACCGCGGCGAATGTCACCCACAGGATGTAGGGTACTAAGAGCATTCCACTGATTGGATTTAGGTTCCAGAAGACGATGATGCAGGCAAGGATTGCCGCCCACAAAATTAGGATTTCCAGGAAGGCGATACCCATTTCGTGCTTTCCGAAAAAAAGCCAGGACCAGCCGGCGTTTAGCACGAGCTGCAGCAGGAAAATAACCAGCGGAACAACTGCGCCTGCCAGACCTTCTTTCATCCATACCAGCCAGACAGAGATGGCCATCAGGAGATAAAGAACGGACCAAACCGGACCAAAAAGCCAGTTGGGCGGATTCCAGGATGGTTTGACGAGCCCGGTGTACCAATTATCAACCGGGAAGCGGGACCCGATATAGGCCGTACCAAACGTGAGGACAAGAGCACTTAGGGCTCCAAGAACGGATTTTTGAATGCTCATGTTGTTTTTTCCCTCCTGAAAAATGAACGGCTGGCGGTTGATTGAGAAGCCTACCTGGCTGTGCGGCTTGCTTGTGAGATATCGCTTCCTCCCTCATGATACCCATAAATCCCGGCGGATCACTCAACACTCGTTTCACTTGCCGGCTGGTGGACCGGAGCGGGGGACGGCTGAATTTGATCCGATTGGAGGGCTGAATCGGGGGAGTTTTGATCTGCACCCTGGCTGCGGTGCCCCTCAGCAGAGCAGGGGTCTCAGTCCAGAGGAACAAGCGGCTCCGGGGAGATATCCATGGTCAGGGTCCAGGAGTGGTAACCCTCACCTCCGCCAAAGGGACGGAGAACTGTATGCCCTCCTGGATCATCGGTGACGAGGAACTCTTCCCCCTGGCCGGTTTCCCCGCTGTGGGTGAAAGACCGCCCAGGCACCGAGAACGGTACGGTTTCATCATCGCATTTCATGGTTCCCTCGGTATTTGACCAATTTTCCTTGATGGTGAGATAAACGATCCCCTGATCACAATAGCCCTCGGCGGTGAGGGTCATCGTCCCGCCTGCATCCACCGAACAGGGACCGATCGTACCCAGATACTCGAACGTCAGCTGCTGGGGCGAGATGGTCCGGATCACTGCGTCATGGCCTCCCTGGTTGAATTCACTCTGCAGGGCGATGCCGCCGTGAGAAAGGATGTGGGTCAGGCTGGTTTCGGCCTCATTCACGGTCAGGGTATGGTCCGCTGCCAGCACATAATGCCGGGCGTGAAAACAGCTTACGGCTTCCCAGTTGTCACCTGGATCTTCCGCGTCTGATTCAGCGCTCTCGCTGGAGTCTGCGCCCTGGCCCGAACCGGGCCCCGGAATTTCTTCCCCGGCGTCCGAGGGTAAGAGGGTGGAACAGGCTGTTAGCAGGGGAATCAGGAAAAGCAGGATCAGAATATCTTTGAACACGCGCTGGTGCATGGATTTCTCCTCTTGACCAAAAAGTCAGTAAATTTGGGGAACTGTCAAACCTCCCGCAGAGACTTCTTAATGGATTATATCCAGAAAATCCTACTTTTTGGGGTCAATTTTCCCGGGATCTGGCTGTCCCCTCCGCGGGGGGAATAGAGGTGACGCCGCCGCGTTTTCTGATCTCCAGAGGCGTTTGCACCCAGTTTGCCGTTTTCGCCTCGAAAACTGGACGTGGGAATATCCAAAACCGCATCCGCTGATCTCGATATAAACTTCACTGCGTTCGATTTGTCCGATTGAAGAACCTGCGCAACAATTTGATCACCCGACGAAGAACAGAGGCACACAAAGAGGGCGGTCATCAAACCACGTTCCGCTCCTGCTCCATCCGGGCCCTCGCTGTTCGGGACCAGGTGAACACCAGTACCAGCCCGGCCAGGTACATACCCATCGTCAGCCAGAAGTAGAGGTGGACAAACATCGGCGGCAGCCTCTCCAGCAGCTTCCCCACATCGTTTGGTCCCCGTAAGCCGCCCCAGTAGTTATAGAATGAGTTCACCAGCGGGGAAATTATCCCCACCGCAGCGGCGTTCAGCCAGACCCAGCGCCTCTTGAACCGTACCGTCATACATAGGATAAAAAACACCCCGAAAGTGAGCAGGTCGCACAAGTACGGTCCCCCGATGGTTGCCGCCGATACAGATCCCTCCCAGCGCACGTAGCCCCAGTAGCCGCGAGTGGGCCAGAACACGAATTCAGTGACCCTTGCACCCTCCAGCAAGGCTGCCGCCGCGTGGCTGGCTTCGTGCCTCAGGGTGCCTACCAATTGGTACAGCGGATAAGCAAGGATCCACAGCAGATCGGTTTTCTTCATCCATCACCTCCTGGGCGAGGGCAGCCGGGCCTCTGGGTGCCTCTCGGCCGCCTATCGGTAGAAGTACCTCCTGACCCTGAAATCCACCCCCCGTCAACCTGCCTGTTGGAAGTGTATCATGAACTCATCTCCTGAAAAAGACACGGACACGGACACGGACACGGACACACGGGAAATCACTCCACTATAAGAATCCAGACTCGCTGAAAAATTGGGTCCTATCATTTATTCTTTTATTAGGGTAAACTTTATAAATATATGAATAATGCCATAAAAATTATAATAAAGCTTATCAAGGGAGAGATCGTATGAGTATGCGCGCAAATCAACTGGCAGATCGCATTGAGAATGGAGCTAATCAATTGGCAGCCTTTGCTGAAAAACTTTCGCAAAAAGAATGGCAAACTATTTGCCCTTCTGAGAAACGCCCCGTAGGGGTGCTGATTCATCATGTTGCTAGTTCTTATCCGGTTGAAGTGGATTTAATTCAAGCATTAGCATCGGGCGATCCCATTAAGGGAGTTACCCGGGATATGGTAGATCAGATGAACTTCGAACATGCCAATGCACAAGCCAAACGTTCGAAAACAGAGACAATTACCCTTCTCAAAGAGAACAGCTCCCTTGCTGCCGATGCCGTCCGCTCATTAAGTGACGAGCAGTTAGATAACGCTGCCCCGATCTCTCTGAACTGGGATGCACCGCTGACAACGCAGTATTTTATTGAGGAACACCCCATCAGTCATAGCTACGCTCACCTTGCCAGCATTCGAGCCGTTATCTCGAACACTTTTTAATTCCAGACTGGAGAAAATATATAAATGAATACCAATGCAGTAAAGGTCGCGGCAGCCCAATTTGCTCCACATTTTTTGAATTTGGGCAAGACAGTGGAAAAAGCCTGCAGCTTGATTTCTGAAGCAGGAAAAAATGGAGCAGCACTAATTGTGTTTCCAGAAGCCTTCATCTCAGGTTACCCCGATTGGGTCTGGGTCATTCCCAATGGGAATTCAACTGCGCTGGATGATTTATATCAGGAATTGATTGCGAGCGCAGTGACTATTCCAGATAAAACAACACATAAGCTCTGCCAGGCTGCAAAAGATGCTGGGGTTTATGTTGCTGTAGGTATCCATGAGAGAAATTCAGAAGCAAGCGGCTTCACGCTCTACAATACTCTTCTTTATATTAACGATCAGGGTGTAATTATCGGAAAACACCGAAAATTGATCCCTACCGGAGGTGAAAGGTTGGTCTGGGGGCAGGGTAACGGGGATACGCTTTTTGCTTTTGATACACACTTCGGCAAATTGGGAGGGTTGCTTTGTTGGGAAAATTATATGCCCCTTGCACGTCAAGCTATGTATTCAGAGGGTACTGAAGTTTATGTTGCCCCAACCTGGGACTCCAGTGAGAATTGGTTGTTAAGTATGCGCCATATCGCCAGAGAGGGCGGTATGTTTGTGATCAATGTTTGTCAGGCTGTCCGGATTGACGATATTCCTGACCGCTATGAGTTCAAGAAGCTCTATCCTGATAATTCAGAATGGATCAATAACGGCAACAGCTGCATCATCAACCCGCGGGGTGATATTATTGCTGGACCATCCTCAAAAAAACAAGAAATGCTTTACGCAGATCTTGACCTGAGCTTAATCGCAAAATCTAAACGCATGTTCGATGTTACCGGGCATTACGCCCGGCCAGATGTTTTTAGATATGAGATCAATAAAAGCTAGATAGGGAAGATAGGCAAGATTTTTTCTGATAGGCTGAAAGCGTTCCCCGAAATGCGGGGCTGAGAAGCCTCTCAAACACTCAGCAGGTGAAAAGGACGAACGCCACGATGCTGCTGGTGCTGTCTCCAGGCACCTTGGACCGCCCCAGGCTGCGCAGTACCAGGCCGTTCGGGCCCCCAGTCGAAGATCGCGTCTGCCAGACGAACGTGGACCGGCACCACCCGGTTTCTGGCTCCTTTGCTTTCCACATCCTCAATATGCGTTCATTTACCAGGCATAGGCTTCGGGAACGCCGGGGATATATGAGGTTGAAATGATTTGGTTAGGGTTTCATCGTCCAGGGAGATCGCTGTAGCGTTTACGGCACTCTCAAGCTGTTCAATATTCCTTGGCCCGATGATCGGAGTTGTCACAACGGGGTTATGAAGCAGCCACGCTAGGGCAACTTCTGCGGGTGGATGTCCCAGCTCACGGCACAAGCTTTCATAGGCTTCCAGAGTTTCACGGTTCTCTTCAACCCGGTTTTCAAAATCAGGGTTGCCTCTCCGTCCAGATTCATGTTTCTTCAAGGCTCCAGCCAGCAAACCGCCATCCAGGGGGCTCCAGGGTATGAGGCCTAAACCGTAATGGTGGCAGGCTGGAATGACCTCTAACTCAATCTGGCGATTGTTGAGATGAGAGGTGCTTTGTTCACTCACCAAACCCAACATGCCGCGTTTGGAAGCTTCCTGGTTGGCAGTGGCGATATCCCAGCCCGCTAAATTGCTGGACCCCACATAAACTATTTTTCCCTGAGTTAGCAGACTGCCAAAGGCTTGCCAGGTTTCAGCCCAGTATAGATTACGATCAATATGATGCATCTGATAAATATCGATCCAATCCGTTTGCAGGCGCCTGAGACTGCCTTCCACATGCTTCTTGATTTTGTAAGCGGACAAACTGCGGCTGTCACTATTTACTTCTGGCAGATTGGCTTCCCAGGTTACCGGGTTGTAAACTTTGGTTGCAAGTACGGTAGCTTCACGGCGTTTACCACCCTGGGCTAACCATTTCCCGATAATCTCTTCGGTATATCCGTGCTCTTTTCCCCAACCATAGATATCAGCCGTGTCAAAAAAAATGATCCCTAATTCTAAGGCCCTGTCCATGATCGCGAAGCTTTCTTTTTCCGAAGTGTGCCAACCAAAGTTCATTGTGCCTAAACACAGGTTGCTTACCAGAACGCCGTTTTTCCCCAGTCTCACATGGTTTACTTCTGCCATATTTTCCTCCATTAAGTAGTTATGATTAATTACATCATCGGCATTCGTGAACCCGGCACCAGAAAAATGAAAGCTGAATGGCAGGGATCGGGGGGAAGATAATCGGGTTCTATTCTTCCAATCAGAGGGAGAATAGGAAGAAAGAACAGCCGATTGTTGTTCTTTGTCCTGGCTTCTAAAAAAGCGGAGGAACCCAGGATCAGCCTGGCTTCTAAAAAAGGATTCGGTTTACAGGGAACTTTTTTAACCAGACTGATATTTCCCCTATTTAAACTCACCTTTGGGCAGATATAAAAACCTTCTATGTGCCAGGTTCTCCTTTCTCTCCCTTTCGTGGAATATTTCCCTTAAACAAATCATAACAAAGATTTAACATTGAGTTAAATAAATCATCAAATATCTTTAATAAATAAAGTTTATACTCAGGTAAGAGGTAATCTAAATGAGACCCAAAATTCTTGTCACCAACGATGATGGTGTAACCGCCCCGGGGCTGCTGGCTCTGGTAAAGGAAATTAAAAAACTGGGGCAGGTCACCATTCTGGCCCCGGATCGAAACTGGTCTGGTATGGGCCACGTTAAAACGATCAACAGACCCCTTCGCGTCCGAGAAGTGATTCTAGAAGATGGTTCCACCGCTTACGCCAGTGATGGAGCTCCGTCCGATTGTGTTGCACTGGGGTTGCTGGGTTATTTTGGCACTGAATTTGATTTGGTAGTCTCGGGAATCAATCCCCTCCCGAACTTTGGACATGACGTCACCTACAGCGGAACGGTAACTGCCGCCATGGAAGCGATTATCAACGGCGTTCCCGGCATTGCAGTATCCTTGGGTTCTCAAAAGAATCACCTAGATATTTTGGATTATCAGCCCGCATCCAAAATAGCCTACCAGGTTACTAAAAACACCCTTCAGCACGGATTGCCTGATGGGATTTTATTAAATGTCAACGTACCTTACGTGCCACAAGAACAAATCAAGGGAATCCGGATTACCAAACAGGGTCAGCGGGTATATCACAGCCGGCTCGATCAGCGCAATGATCCCCGTGGAAAACCCTATTACTGGATCAGCGGTGACCCTCCAACCGGTATACCCAAAGATGGGACCGATATCGGCGCCCTGGAAAATGGTTATGTATCCATCACCCCGCTGCAGCTGGATTTAACCGCCTACCCGGCCCAGATGGCCCTCAAGCGCTGGGAATGGGAAATGATCCCGCAGGTACAAAGCCTCTTTCTCTAATGAATATGATCGAACAAAATTCATCTAAGCAGACAAAACTGTAGATCAACAAGAAATTATACCGGGGGAACATTCCAGAAATTACTGATTGAGCATACCTGAGCCAACCAGTAAGAATATCAAAAAAGTTAATCGATCTCTAGCAGATTGGCTAATTTGTCTCTATCGAAACCAACTACCTCATGGTCATCGATAATGGTGACGGGGGTAGTGAAATAACCTAACTCCTGTAAATTCAGCCATTGCTTCAGGATCTTCAGTAATATTTCGATCTTCAAATTCAATACCTTGTTCACAAAGCCACGCTTTTTCAATTCCACAGAAGTGTCAACCAGGTTGAGAATAAACAATCACTTTAGGTTTTGTCATGATAAAAAGTCTCCATTGTCACCTGGTTTTATTTTAGCCGCATAACGGATGGGCTCGGTGGCCGCCGGGCTGGTTTTTTTATAGCCGTTTAGTCATTAGCAAAATAGTCAAAAAACGGCCGCTTCACCCCGCAGACAGGCGGTCCACCTCCGGTTATGCCTTCTGCCGGATTTTTTTGCCTACTAACATAAAATGCTTTGGTAATTTATCAAAAGAGTTCACATTTTGAAATCCAGATTCCATTAATTGCTCCATCAGATACTTCGTATAGGCATATAGATAACTCAGGCCTTGTAGTCGTTTTGAGGTGGTAAACCCCGGACTGATGATATTGGGGAGCGGATCAACCACAAGCTGGAGCCGATCTGGCAAATGGAGCTCAGAGTGGCCAGAACACTGGAACCAATAGGATCGAGATTATCATGATCAGCAGGGTTAACAAGAATCCAACTCGGGGAAAATCGCTGAACTTGTAATTACCGGGTCCGTAGACCAGCAAGGCGGCCGGTTCCAGGGGGGTCATGAATGAAGCACTGGCCCCCAGGGCGATCATCACCGCAAAGGAGCGGGGATTCAGGCCCAGCTGTTGGGCCACCTGGATGGCGATCGGCACTGCCACCACCGCTGCGGCCTGATTGGACATCGGCTGGGTGAGGGCCATGGAAAGCAGAAAGAACCCGGTCAGCAGCCAGAGTGGATTCAGCTGGTGGGTGAGCTGGACGATCTGGCCGGCCAGAAAGGCAGCGGTTCCGGTGACCTGCATGGCCTGGCCCAGGGCCAGCATACTGCCGATCAGGATCAGCACCCTCCATTCGACCGACCGGTAAGCCTCTTCCGGAGTGATGATCCGGGTCACAAATGCCAGAAAAGCAGCAGTTAATACAGCCACTGCCAGGGGAAGGATTTCCAGGGCAGCCAGGGTGATCGATCCGCCAAAAAGCAGAGTGGCGGTCAGGGCCTGGCGGCTGCGCAGGCGGCGCCAGCGGACCGGGCGGATAAGCCGGAGGGTATTTTCCCTGTCGAGGATCCTCAAATTGTTGCGGTCCCCCTGGATCAGCAGTTCATCTCCGGCAGCCAAGCGGATCCGGCTTAATTTCTGATGGATAATTTCCCCGCTCCGGTTAATGCCCAGGATCTGAAGTTTGTACCGTTCCCGGAATTTAAGGGTCTGGAGCGAACGGCCGATCATGGGAGAATTGGGAAGCAGGACAACTTCAAAAAGGCCAATTTTCTCGGATTGAAAATCTTCGTCTTCGATTTTCCGGCGCGGTTTGAGTTTGAGGCCGTATTTGTCCGTGATATTCATCAGTTCATCCATCAGTCCCTCTACCAGCAGCACGTCGCCGCTCTGCAAGCAGAGGTCGGCATCGGGAAGCAGATATTCTTCCCCGTCACGTACGATGCGGATCACTGTAATATCCAGATCCTCCCCCAAACCGCTTTCCGCGAGTGTTTTTCCGGCAAAGGTAGATTCCGGGAGGATTTCGATCTCGGTCAGGTAAGGCTGAATCTGAAAATCTTCGGTGTAATCCTGGTTGAACCCTCGGTCTGGGATCAATCTCTTGCCGATCGTCATCATGTAGATCAGGCCCGCGATCAGTATCGGAAGGCCGACTACGCTCAGCTCGAACATGCCCAGGGCCTCCAACCCGGCGTTGACCATCAGTCCGCTGATCACCAGGTTGGTCGAGGTGCCGATCAGGGTCACAGAGCTGGCCAGGATGCTGGCAAAAGCCAGCGGCATCAACAGCCGCGAGGGGCTGATCTTCATCTGGCGGCTGATTGAGAGGATGATGGGGAGGAAAAAGGCGGTGGCACCGGTGTTGCTCATAAAGGCGCTCAGGGCAGCGGCGGCAATCATCAGTAGTAGAGTGAAACGGCCGACGTCCTCCCCGACCCGGGAGAGGATCTCGCGGCCCAGATAATCCACTGCGCCGGTCTGGATCAGACCGGCGGTCAGAATCAGCAGGCCGAGGATCATCAACACTACCTCGCTGCCGAATCCGGCAAAAGCCTGCTCCGGGGACACCAAGCCGCTCACCGTGACCAGCAGCATGAGACCCATGGCAGTAACATCAGGGGGAACGCGCTCCAGGGAAAAAAGAACGATTGCCAGGGCGATAATTCCGATCATCAGAGCGATTTCAATGGTCATAGTAAGTTTGTCTCAGAATATTATTTGGTCCACAGGGCAGGTGGACCACGGAAGCGCGCAGCATCCTGTGGGTAAAGTTTTCGGTTGGATTTAATCAAATCCATTGTACCGCTGTTGGCGCATACCGATAGGGGATATCGTGTTTAGGTTGTGTGGAACCACAGGGTGCTGTTCTGAGTGAAGGCGAAAAACAACCAAGGACAGAGTTACCGGAGAAGACATCCGCAGGTTTCGTGATATTCTTTGCTCCACTCAGAACACTCAACCAGCACCCTATCGCAAAACTGGATCCCGGAGGTTTTCCGCTTGCTTCTGACCGGGTCCTTTTTTCCTGCCGTTTGCTGAGCCTGTTTTATGGGGTACCTTCACCGGGACACAGCATTTTTCCCAGCTGACTGGCAAAAGCCAAGCAGCTGGGGTCAGATGCAGCGGGTGCGGGTGCGCGTGTGCATCAAAATCGAGCCGGATCAGATGCTGCAGGTGCAGGAGGGGAAGCAGTGTATCGAAACCGTTTTTCCGGATAGCGATGGTTCGATTATGATCCTCAAGTTTATTGGCACCCTATTCGATGTCAGCCGCAAGATCCTTGGGGAACCACACAGATTGTAAGGGGCCTGTTCCAGTCACTCACTGAAACGACAAAAGCTGGAACCGAACAGCGTTACCGACCAAGCAAGATGAATACACCCGCAGCGATAGCGAGCAAAGCCAGTAAAGCACTAATGACTGGAACTCGAATGCTAACCACTTGCAGAAGACCGGTCAGGATGAGCCAGATGCCCAGCAAGAGCATTCCCAGATTTTTGGGCAGTTTCATGTTGTTCACCTCCTTTTGTGAGAAGGGCAATTTCTAATACTAAAGGCACCGCTTTCCGCGGAATCCCGCAGCGCGGTCTGCGTCATACTTATGCTCGTCAGTGAGCAATGTGAAAACAAGGCAGGATTTTTGGCTTATAGATGTTCCTCCTTTCTCCACTCGCCACTCTTGCCCGGGCTAGCGCTTAAGCATGCGGGCAATGAACAACACGATAACTGCGCCAAGGAAGGCAACGACGATTGTGGTGAGGTTAAATCCGCTGATAGCATTAGGCGTATTGAAGAGCGTGCCAGCTACCCAACCACCCACCAGCGCGCCAACAATGCCGATCAGGATGTTGCCAATCAGGCCAAAACCCGATCCTTTCATAATCTGACCTGCCAACCAACCAGCAATTGCACCGACAATGATCCAGGTTAATAGTCCCATCTTTGTATCCTCCTTAATATGTATAGATTGGTTTATAAGGTACCAGGGGCCAATTGTTCACTGGCTGTTTCCATCAACTCACTATCAAATTAGGTCGATCAAGTCATTCTTTTGCAGAATGATCTCCAGAGGGCTTTCATCAGGTCCTCTAGCGCGAATTGGGCGGTCCAGGTAAAGGTGATCGGTTCGCTATTGGTTGCTAGACTGTCAGGGAAGCTCTGTTTCTCCAGACAGCGCCCGACCTTTGTGTCAGGCGATCTCTCGTTAAGATGGTGCCCGCCTCCTGGGAGTACTTCTGCCGCGCATGAGATCTTACCTGCGGACAGATTCCTCTAGCAGCGCCTTCAGCGAAGGCCTCTGGATCCCGCCGTTTTCTCTTTCAGATTATACAGGTAAATTGAGAGGTGAACGGCGAAACCATTCTCCCGGGCTGACTTGCTGCAGCAAGTCAGCCGCGGTCAGGTGCAGCCCGCATGGGAACGGGAGAGGGTCTTCGTTATCTTTTTTGACCACCATCCTGGATCCTGTACCTCTCAGAAATCGGCGTGTTTCTCCGCGATTACCTCCACAAGGTCATCCAAAGCCTTAAAGGTTTCATCATCCGGGAGGCCTTTATAGAGTTCCTCAGCCAGCATTTCCACTTTTAGATTGGACATCAATTCGGAAACTTGCTCCACAGCCCGGTTGCCCCAGCCGTAGGAGCCGATGATCGCCGCGTACTTCAATTTAGGACGCAGGGCGTTGACCAGCGCTGCAGCTGAAATGACATGGGGATGCGCTCCGACCAAAAACGCGGGTGTACCAATGATGATCGTTGCCGCATCCACGAGAGCCATGGCCAACTTACCGATGTCCGTGGTCGTTAGTTCAAACTTCTGCACCGTGATGCCCCGCTCAACCAGCTCGGTGACCAGGTAGTCCACCATGGATGCTGTGCTCCCGTGCATGGAAATGTACGGGATGACGACTAAGTTTGATACTTGGTCCGAAGTCCAGTCTTTGTAGGCCGAGAGAATGTTCTCCGGATGATCATAAACTGGACCATGGCTGGGGGCGATGAGATCGAAGTTTAAGCCATCTAATTTCTTGAGATTTTTTTGAATGATTTTACGGTAGGGCATCATGATTTCTGCGTAATACCGTTTCGCAGCTTCCAGAACATAAGCGTCTTCCCCTGCGTAAAGATCGGACATGGCGATGTGCGAGCCAAAGAAGTCACAGGTGAACAGAATCCGGTCTTCGGGAAGGAAGGTCACCATTGTTTCCGGCCAATGAACCCAGGGAGTATACAGGAATCGAAGCGTTTTGTCACCCAGAGAAAGCTCCTCCCCGTCCTCCACGGTCTTGATTCGCTGGAGAGGAATGTTGAGGAGGTTGACGAGCAAATCTTCTGCTTTTGTTGACGAGACGACAACGGCTTGCGGATGTCTTTCCAGAAGAAGGGGAATAGACCCTGAATGGTCCTGCTCAGAGTGCTGAGAAATGATGTAATCGATGGTTTTCACATCTTCCAACTGCTTTAATAAGATGTCCGATTTGTCCGGGTCCACCGTATCAATCAGAGCGGTTTTTTCTGATCCCTGCACAAGGTAGGCGTTGTAGCTGGTGCCGTCCGGGAGGGGAATCAAGGCATCAAACAATCTCCGATCCCAATCCACGGCGCCCATCCAGTGCACGCCATTAACAATTTTTTTGGGTTTCATATTTATCTCCTGATTGATTAATTGAAGTGTTCCCGAAAGTTCTCGGATGCCCTTTACCAGGGTGTGCTCTTTTGCTGATCGGACCGTGTTTGAATGTTTTTCTATGACGTGTCCGGTCAGGCGTCAAAGCGGATCAATCATTGCCTTATATGCTTACACTACCTGCTGGGCGGGTATTATCAAATGTCATCGATTGGATTGTAACAAAGATTGCATAATTTTTGTTAGAAATCCGGCGTGATAGTTCTACCTGGGTTAATGCGGCACTTGTCATCACAGTGGGATAAACCGCAAAAACCTCAAAGCCGGGGCCGCGCCGGGAGATCAGCTCAAGGACAAATAAAAAAGTGTCACCACGCAGCTTTCTGCCTAACGTAAAAGCTCAGTGGCTGCCTGATTGGCAATTGTGCAGCAGGTTACTTCTTAAAGCCTTAATTCGCTCGAAATCGCCGCTGGCTGCTGCTTTCCCTTTCAGAGCGACCGGGTAAATTAGGTGCAGAACGGCGGAACCTTTCTGCCAAGCTGTCTGACAGCTGCCAGTCAGCCTAGGTCAGGTGCAGCGGGGGTTACTAGAAAGGGATTGAGAAAGGGCACAGTAGGTATGTGATGGTCGGTGTTCAAAACCTCCGCCGGGATTGGTCCCTGCGGCCTCGGCGGATCAAGATCAGCCGCTTCCGGGACTGGCAGAGAAGATTTTCTGGTCGACCGGCGCGGAGGTGATAGAGACCACCGGAAGCGTGGGGGATATTTGCGATGCCGCAGCGCCTCATAGCGGAAGTGTTCTCGACGACGACGCGCGCAGCATGCGCCAGATCGCTGAAGCCGTGGTAAAGACCAAGCTCCTGACCAGTATAATCTCTAAAGCTAAAAGAAAGATGATATGATAACTCTGTTCAGTTGCATGGGGGCCGTGCAGCAGGGCGTGATTTCCGTCGGTGATTTGAGGCGGGTCAGGGCCTGCCAGGTCTATGGGGATGGACCATCTATTTGAATCAACCGGCCCAGAAGATAATTCTTTCGTTTTCCGGCAGAGAAAAAGGACATTTCACAACATATGCGCGATGATAAACTCAAGTACTCAAACAATACGCTGCAGCCAAAGGTAATTCTCAAAAACTCACCAGATTTCTTGAACAGCGACCTTGTCAGCGCTGCGGTTCTGGTTCTGGCAACCCTGGCTGCTCTCATCGCAGCTAACGGGCCAACTTCAGGGGGTTACGATGCTGTGTTCGATACCAGCTTGCGATTGAATTTTGGCCCCTGGGATGTCAAACAGACAGTCCGGGAGTGGGCTAACGCACTGCTGATGGCGATCTTCTTTTTCAGCGTTGGTCTGGAGATCAAGCAAGAGTTGGTCGCGGGCAGTTTAAGCTCTCGACGGAGTGCCCTCATGCCTGCTGCTGGAGCGCTGGGGGGCATGGTCATTCCCGGTTTAATCTTCATCTTCCTCAACAGAGGGCAAGAAACCATCACCGGCTGGGCTATTCCCATGGCCACGGACCCTGCCTTCACGATAGCCATCCTTTCTACCCTCCGGAAGCAAGTTCCCCAGGGGCTGCGGGCTCTGATCCTCGCCTTGGCTGTGGTGGATGATATTGGAGCTACGATTGTCATTGCCCTTGTCTACCACCATGGTTTAAAGCTTTCACCGCTGATGATTATTCTGGCAATCAGCAGTTTGCTCCTGTTGATGAACCGCGCAGGCGTACAACGACTGCTCTTCTATTTCCTTGTGGGGGGTGTGCTCTGGGTAGTGTTTTTAGATTCAGGGATCCATACCAGCGTGGGTGGTGTTTTGTTAGCAATGATGATCCCTGCAGAGAAAAAAGGAGAGGGCAAGGGCTCTCTGCTGGTTGATGTGGAGCGTTCTCTTTCACCATGGATAAAATATCTTATCCTACCGTTGTTCGCTTTTTGCAATGCAGGGATATATCTGCGGGAAATATCTCTGATCCAATCGCTCCAATCATCGGTGTTTTCAGGTTCCTTTTGGGGTCTTGTGGCAGGTAAACCGGCTGGGATCCTCTTATTTTCGAGCCTGGCTGTCCTGCTGGGTGCAGCCCATCTACCTCGGGGAATTCGTTGGTCCCATGTAGCGGGTGGGGGATTTCTTTCTGGAATCGGTTTCACGACCTCCATTTTTTTGGCGGGTCTGGCTTTTGGGGGAGGCTCCGCTTATAAGCAGAGCGTCCTGGCCATCTTGTTAGCTTCGTCCGTCGCTGCCTTGGTGGGGTCCGTGATCCTGATTATGATCCCTTCAGGCGATGAAAGGGGTGATGGTCGCTGACCGCTCGGGCTTGAGGGATGAGAATTTCGTTTGCCTTTCGGGCAACCTGGTCAGTACTTCAACAACGTTTTCCGGCTTTTTATCGTGGTGCTCAGCTCTCAGATCAACGCTGATAATAAAATCAGCCCCCCTATTTTTAATGGAACGACTGGAACATTTTCGACAATACCTCCAACAACCAAAAGTTTGTTATCGATTTCCACTGGTATAAATGGGTCAAGCACATGCAACCCTGTTGGCCTTTCTGAGAAAGAGGGAGATTTGTAAATTGCGTCGCCTTATGAGTTGATTGAACTGACAGCGGCCTAATGAATAGCTCTTTTGAGGGTTGTTTGGTACAAAAAGGTTAAATCGGACCGAAAAAGGAGAGGAAAAGGCGCAGGATTGGCTTTCAGGTCTTTTTAAGAGCACATTATCAAGACTCCTTGCATACGCTTTGAGTGGATTTTTTACTGCCTTTCTGGTGCTTCTTTTTGGCGGCCGGATGGCAGAGTTTTTAAGGAGTGGTATTAAGGCGAACATTGGACTTTTACTTCTTCTTGTTTTTTTTCTTGTGTTGGGCTTGCAGCGGGGATAGAGCGCATCATGGTATATATAAGAGAACGAAGGAAGTATGCCGGTCGAATCCGGGATGAACAGGTGGAAGAAACTCAGAAGGTGCTCCTGGAAACTTTTGTTAAGGTTGAATCTCAACTCCCCCTGAACAGTTATGAACGGGCTGAACTTTGAGCGGAACTGCTATCTCGCGTGGATCAATGGGAAGGTGCCGTGATCCCGTATCTTGGAGAAGAAGAAAAACACAGGATTAAGGCCATGCGAGATCATATTCAAAATCAGGAACTTAAATATGCCAAAGAGGTGGGGGCTGACTGGACGAAAATTGTCAAGGACATCACTTCTATCGCCAGGTCAAATGTAAAAAGTTAGAGAACGGAAAAGTTTGGCAGGCATTAACGTAAAAGCTCAGTGCCCGCCGGATTGGCAATCCCCCGGTAATATGATTGTAAACAATAATGGGAAATATTCGCCGCTGGCTGCTGTTTTCCGTTTCAGAGCGTCCGGGTTAATTAGGTGGAGAACGGCGGAGATGTTTTGTATTTTTAAAATAGGCTGACTTTTTTCCCATATTAGACTTTCTTACAGGTGGTCATTAATAAGCATTGTGATCATAATTGTTATTTTCGAATCATTATTATTTATATTGCGCTTGATAATCCACTACAGTTTCCCATGCAATCCGCTGGAGGAATGAAACTTCCTCATCGGTCATCAACCATTTTTTCCATTTATATTCCAGTGATTCAAAATCGGCAATCATGTCTGCAGGTTGATACTCGAGACCAATAGGGTCCATCTCAAAAATGGTAGCATACAGTACACAAGCGGTAAGATAGGTACCACGTGCGCTCGGATGGTACCTGTCTGGAGCATATAGTTCCAGATCAGGACGCTCTTTAATTGAACGCTGCCAGGCCAATCCCACAGGTGCCACTTTGATTCCTAATTCTGCCGCGATCTGCCTGTGGTTTTCGGCGATTTCATCTGTGGTGATGAACTTTTTTAGGGTGTCACGTTCCCAGGGCATAAACAAAACAGTTTGGGCCCCCGCAGCCTTTATTTCTTTGTCAAACTTGCGCACAGCCTCAAAGAACTCATCCCTGGTTGCCCAATGAGGATCTTCCTGCAGTATGACAACATCCCAGGCTCCTTCCTGAATTACCGCAGTGCGAGAACTTTCCACGTGATCTTTCAAGCGAACAGTTCCTGCAGTAAGCTTTTGAACTTCAACCGTCAATGGGGGATCAGCAGAAGCAGCCAGCAATTTTAAATGTTCAGATAAGCCAAGATTATAGGAGGTTAGGCCGTTGCCAAAAAAGAGAAGCTTATCTGGCGGAGCTGGTGTTGCACCGGGTTGGGGAGTTACTGGTTGACACGCACTTATAAGCATTAAGATTGCTGCCCAAATCATTACTGTCTTTGCAAACTTAGCGCCTTTCATGAATTAACTCTCCTTTTGCTCAATGGCACCCTGACGAAAAAACTTTGCGCAGCATCTTTCTAGGCGACCTATTCTGGTCACCCGGGTTTCTTCCGCCGTGTTGGGGATCACCGGTAATTTGATTATAAACAATTCTTTGTAAAAAGTCGGCCGCTCTGCCCCGCTGCCAGGCGGACCCATTGGGTGGGCTGCAGCGGGGGTTATGCCTTGTTTTATGAATTAGGAATCTTCATCTAATTGATTTTGGGTATTAATGTTTTCGATAAATCAATCTCATCTGCCGTTTGAAATTATCGAACTTGTTTCTGTATATCCAACCGATCTGTTGTATTTCTTTGACAGGCAAAGCGCACTCCATTAAATATTCCAGGCTGAACTGAGGGTTTGAAAGGACAGGCATTAGGATTATCCCTCCTTGAATAGGCACCACGACTGCCAATACAGATGATAAAATAAGGTTAACTTTATTCGGGGAGGAAAATATGGCAGATGTAAAACATGTACGATTGGGAAAAAATGGGGTTCTGGTAAGTAATTTATGTTTAGGCACAATGAATTTTGGTTGGCATACTTCGGAAGAAGACAGCTTCGCGATCATGGATAGGGCCTTAGAATTAGGGATCAATTTTTTTGACACAGCGGATGTCTATGGTTGGGAAAAAGAGCACGGATATACCGAAGAGATCATCGGAAAGTGGTTCGCACAAGGCGGCGGGCGCCGAGAAGCTACCGTACTTGCAACCAAAGTTTACAACCCGGTAACCCGGGAAGCCAATCTGCCAGAAGTCAATAGTGATGGGCGCAGTTTGTCCGCTTACAAAATAAAGAAACATGTGGAAGGCAGTCTCAGGCGCCTGCAAACGGATTGGATCGATATTTATCAGATGCATCATATTGATCGTAATCTATCCTGGGCTGAAACCTGGCAAGCCTTTGGCAGTCTGGTAACTCAGGGAAAAATAGTTTATGTGGGGTCCAGCAATTTCGCGGGCTGGGATATCGCCACCGCCAACCAGGAAGCTTCCAAGCGCGGTATGTTGGGGTTGGTGAGTGAACAAAGCACTTATCATCTCAACAATCGGCAGATTGAGTTAGAGGTCATCCCGGCCTGCCGCCATTACGGTTTAGGCCTGATCCCTTGGAGCCCCCTGGATGGCGGTTTGCTGGCTGGAGCCCTGGAGAAATTTGAATCTGGACGCAGAGGCAATCCTGATTTTGAAAAACGGGTTGAAGAGAATCGCGAAAAACTGGAAGCCTACGAAAGCCTTTGCCGTGAGATTGGGCATCCACCCGCGGAAGTTGCCTTAGCTTGGCTGCTGCATAATCCGGTTGTGACAGCTCCAATCATTGGGCCAAGAAATATTGAGCAGCTTGAGAGTGCGGTTAACGCAACGGCGATTTCCCTGGACGATGAAACTCTCACAAAACTTGATGAATTATTCCCCGGACCAGGTGGAGAAGCTCCCGAAGCCTATGCCTGGTAATTGAATCTAGACCGGAAAAAGGGGTCTAGAAAAGAAAATCCGTAAATTTTGGCGGTTTGTTGGGTCCACGGGAACCAGCAAAAAAGCCTGCTGTGAAGCAGGCTTTTTCTTTTTCCGTGGTGCTTCTGGTTCAAGTGATTAAGATCAGCGCAATTCCCTGGATGTGGTTGGCTGCCGGATATCAATTACCGAAACCGATGGGGAACAGCGGCTGACCCTCCCAATCACTCAAATCATCATCCAGGGTGATATCTGCAGGATTCTTAACCTCACACCCTGAAACTAGGAAATAAGTCCCCTTTCCATTTATCGTCTCTTAGCAGCCTGGTCCCGGGCATTTCCAGTAAGCCAGGCAAGCAGATGGCTGAGATTGACGAGCACTTACCAGGTCGGAGCCGTATTCCCCGGCTGACCGGCTTTTGGCAGTCAGCCGGGGTCAGATGCAGCGGAGTTTAGCTGGTTTTTTTAGATCATGAGCCGGTAGATTAATCAATTGCGTCACTGATAGTAGCGCTCATTGAAGCCGGGAAACCGACAATAATTGTTCGCTTTAGAGCAAGCATGAAGTCAGTTGTCCAGGGAGCAACCTGGATAATGGTTAACAAAACACTGACAAGGAGGAGGGAAATAAAGTAAATGGCAAAAACTCTCTTGATAAACTGGGCGATGTATTTCTGGAAAAGATCTCTATAGAAATTGAAATAGACATAGGTTGAGATAAATACGATTGAGGTCAAACCTAAAAGAAGAACATTTTGAAGGGGAAGAGTATTACCGAGATTCCAGGTTTCTTCAGTAAATGCAACAGGAACAGCAAGAATAGAGGAGCCAGCAATGATTTGCATTATGTCTCTGTATCTTAGCTCGACTCGTAAAGGAGATACCGCATAATGGATGACTTTTCCCGCAGCATCCAGGATTGGTTGAACGCGATGGAGTCTTCCGGACACCCGGCGGATTTGGCTGTCTTTTAAGTTTGGAGATTTATCCATAAGATTATTTCCCGCTAGCGTAATTTAGCCGCGCTTACGACTCACTACACTACCCAACAACACTGCTCCTTTCGAAACCCTGCTATTTTCCCCTCCGGCCTCCAACACCCAGAACAGCTTGCTTTCTATGATTAGTTTTTGTCGCTTAGGAACAAGTAAAACGATGTGCCCAAATGGTATAAAGGATACAATAAGGAAAGCCACACTAACCAATCCGGCACTGTCTTGAACCATACCAGCAAACCTGCCAGAGTCACACTCCAGATTATACTCAACACCAACGTCAATCTGGGCAGCACCGGCGATTTCCAGGTCAAGTACTTCACTGGAACAAACACTAGCACCGCAAACACTCCCAACACGAATGCTGTAACCCAGGACCCGGCACCCAAGAGATAAAGATAAAAGATCACCACGTTCCAATACGACGGGAAGCCCGTAAAGTATCCATCATCCGTTTTGGACTCCGCCTTACAAAACCCGTAAGCTGAAGCCATCAGCACCACAGGGAGCACCACTGTCCCCGGCCCCTCCACCAGCCCAAAATGGTAGGAAAACAATATCGGGATCAGCGTATAGTTAATGTAATCAACAATATCATCGAGTTTGCGTCCGTTAAATGCGGGAGTCCACCGGGTGACCTGCCACTTTCGTGCAAACGGCCCATCTGTAGCATCGATGAAAAGCGCCACGCCTTGCCATAGAAAAACGGTATGGGCATCCCCATCTAACAAAGCCTGGAGAGCAGCCCACGCGGCTATCAACCCCGTTGCTGTGTAGACGTGCACCAACCACGCGCGCGCTGTCTTAAGTCTGGGATTCATACTCTGAATTCACTTTCATTACCATCCCTCAACCGTGCTTGATAAGACTTTGAACTTCCACCTTCCTATCCAACCATCCAACCTATATTACCATTGCTTCGACTTACCATACCCCCTCATTTACAAACCCGCCAGCATCCCGGGTCCACTCGAGCGATTTACGTAGGCAGCTCACGGAATGACGACCAAGTCCGCAATGGTGCCAGTTGTCATCGGTACTGTTCGGTTGTACGCAGACCTGTAAAGAGAATCCGCGGATGATCGTCGGGGTAATGGCCCCGACTGTGCGGACTTATTCAAGAGAAAGATAAGAACGGCCTTTTAGACCACAGATAAATTGGCCCATATTATTAACCGCGCCAATTTGCCGTTTGTGAAGCGCTCGACAAAAGCCTCGTGTTCGCTGCTTTTGGATCCTAAAATCGTTTCTACCATAGTCACCAACTTCCCTGGTCGTTAAACCAAAAACATTGGTTATATAACCAACAATATTGGTACTACAGCAGAGGATTCATAAAAGTCAATAATTGATTGCCTCACGTGCGCATATCCGGCTATACCGCTTGACGCGGGTTTCGTTTCAAAGGGTTTGCCAGGCGGTTTTGTCCGTGTTCAGGCGCTAGTTCTATGTTATCTACGAAATATTTGCTAGTGCTTTCTTTGCTTCTACATAGCCGGTGTGTATCAATTCATCTGCCTGATTTATATCTACCATATTAAACCGGGACAGATCGAGCTTGATTTGAATATCCGCTTTTTCTGTCTGTAATTTTGTAGCTGCTTTCAATGTGAAATCATAAGTTCTCAGCAGTACTTCAACAATGTTTTCCGGCTTTTTATTGTGGTGTTCAGCTCTCAGATCAACGCTGATAATAAAATCAGCCCCCATATTTTTCAATGGAGTGACCGGAACATTTTCGACAATACCACCATCAACCAGAAGTCTGTTATCGATTTCCACTGGAATAAAAATCCCGGGTATACACGTACTGGCCATCACTGCAATTTCAACATCACCTTTTGAAATAATTACTTTTTCTCCGTTTGTAATGTCTGTCGCTACCATGCTAATTGGAATTTCGGCATCTTCCAGGTTGACATTACCAATATTTTTCGTAATGACGTCACCGAGTTTTTGATTTGACAACAATCCAAGTTTTGAGATCGATAGACCAGTTAAATCAAGCCAATTCAGGTCTTTGGTAGAGGCTTCAATCTCTTCCCAGCTTTTACCAAAAGCGTAAAAGGCTGAAATAAACGCACCGATGCTGGTTCCGGAAATAAAGTGAACAGGAATGTTTAGTTCATCTATGGCTTTTAAAACTCCGATATGAGCGGCGCCTAATACGGCGCCGCCGCCAAGGGCCAGTCCAATCTTTTTATTCTTTGCCTTATTAAATAATTTCATCCGTAATTCAGCCCTTTAATTTTCCAATAGCATTATTAACTGAGTCCCCCCAGGATTTCCCGGCTTTTTTGGAATCTCCACCTGATTCTTTCCGGGAATCCCCACAGCTCCTTGATTTCGTTGAGCTTATGTTGCGCCTCTTCTTTTTTGCTGCGTAATAACCCGATTAAAATTCGGATGAAGAGGGTTTGGTTGGTCTATTGGCTGCCTTAACTGAATAGCGCAAGAAAGCGGCTACACTTCCACCGCTCGCCATACCGAGCAAATATGCTCCGATAACGATGACGAATTGAGGTAGATTTGCACTCCAACCAAGAAAAGATATAGTCATTGAACTGGCGTTTTGAACGCTAAAAATCAGGATTACTGTAAAGAATAATACTAACAAAAAAAAGTAGAAGAATCTCATGTTCACTCCTTTGATTTTGTTGAATTGAGCTAATTTTTTGAAATGGTTTTTGAAAACAGCTAACGCTGCGGTTCAGCGGCAGCGGTACTCCATCTGCTGGAACCGGGTTTTAGCCTACGGCTTCTATTTCTTGCCCTATCCCGCAAGTGTATTGAGTTTAGTTCCCCAGTACGGCCTTGGCTATGCGATCTCCGGTCGCTTTGTCGATGTTGCGCCAGTATTCGAGCGCGCGTTTCAACACAGGCTCGGATACGCCGTTTTTCAAGTGGCCTGCTGCATTAGACACCAGCAGGTCACGCTGTTCGTCATTCATGACCTCGCGCACCAGGGCGCCTGCCTGGCTCCAATCGTCGTCATCCTCGCGCAAAGTGTAGGCGGCTCGGACGAACTCGCCGTTGGCTTCCCATGTCGCGATTTCAGGATAACGCTCGGTGTCCGGCTCCGGGCCTCCCTTGGAGTTCGGTGCGTACACCGGATCAGAAGCGTTATCCATTCTCATAGCCCCCCCCTTGCTGTAACTGTGCACCGGTGTCTTTGGGCGGTTGACCGGGATCTGTTGGTAGTTGACCCCCAGTCGGGCGCGATGTGCGTCAGCGTACGCAAACAAGCGGGCCAGCAGCATTTTGTCTGGGCTTGGGCCAATGCCCGGCACCATATTAGCCGGGTTGAATGCAGCTTGGTCAATTTCGGCGTGGAAGTCCTCTGGATTGCGATTCAACACCAGCTTACCGACCTCATGCAGAGGATAGTCAGAATGCGGCCATACCTTCGTCAGATCAAACGGGTTGAACCGGTAGGATTCGGCCTCGTCGAAGGGCATGATCTGCACTTTCAGCGTCCAACTGGGGTAGTCCTCCTCTTTGATGGCTTTGAACAGGTCACGGCGGTGGTAGTCGGCATCCTCGCCGGTGATCCGGTCTGCCTCCTCCTGGGTGAGATTTTCAATGTCTTGATCCGTCTTGAAGTGATACTTGACCCAAAAGCGCTCGCCTTTAGCGTTGATCCACATGAAGGTATGACTTGAGTAGCCGTTCATATGTCGATAGCTTCTAGGTATGCCTCGATCACTAAACAGAATAGTGACCTGATGGGCGGTCTCAGGTGACAGGGTCCAGAAGTCCCATTGCATATCATGGTCCCGCAGACCGTTTTCCGCACGACGTTTTTGCGAGTGGATGAAGTGCGGAAACTTCATGGGGTCACGTACGAAAAATACCGGCGTGTTGTTTCCCACCATGTCGTAGTTGCCCTCGGTGGTGTAAAACTTGAGCGCAAAGCCTCGTACATCCCGCCAGGTGTCGGGGCTTCCGCTCTCACCAGCCACTGTGGAGAACCGGGCCAGTACGTCGGTCTTCGTGCCTGGTTGGAACACGGACGCCTTGGTGTAGGCGCTGACATCCTTGGTCACTTTGAAGTGACCGAAGGCGCCCGACCCCTTGGCGTGAGGTTGACGGTCAGGAATCATCTCCCGGTTGAAGTCGGCCAGAATCTCTAAAAGATGGTGGTCGTGAAGCAAGACGGGGCCATCGGGTCCCACGGTGAGTGAGTGCTCGTCGCTGGGAACGGGGATGCCGGAATCGTTGGTCCTGGGCTTTTTGGAATTGTGTTTCATAGTAAAACCTCCTTTCTTTGTTCCTGTGGACAATCACGGTTTTTGATGCGGTTGATACGCTAACTTTATTGCTCGGTGGTCGCCGGGTAGGCTTTTGGTGGTAATTTGATTGTAACCAATAATTTGCAAAAAATCACCGCTGGCCGCCGCATGGGTGTTTTCTGCCCAGTCCCATGCAGTGGGGTTAGAATGCATAGGATTACTTGAAAATGGCTTGAAATTGACGTGTTACTGCCGCCGCAGGCGGTCATATGCAGCGGGTACGTAGGTAACAGAAGCTTATACAGAAGCTTATGCGGTGGCGTGTTTGGATTTGAGAGTAGGAATATGTTTGATTTCGTCCCCTTCATCTTGTTTTGCTTCATAGAGCTCATAACGGAGCTGAAGATTCATCCAAAAACCTGGAGAGTTACCAAAGTATTTAGCAAACCTAAGGGCTGTGCTGGGGGTAATACCTCTTTTTTCATTGACAATTTCATTTACCCGCTGATAAGGCACGCGAATAGCATCAGCGAGCTCACGCTGAGTAATTCCAAGGGGATCTAAGAATTCTTCCCTCAACATCACACCTGGGTGAGTGGGGGGGCGATTGCTGGGTATCCTAACCATTAGAAACCTCCAATATTAATGGTAATCTGTGATTTCCACATCTAAAGGACCTGATTTTGTCCAGATAAAACAGATCCTGTATTGATCATTAATTCTGATGCTGTGTTGACCTTGGCGATCACCTGACAGAGCTTCTAATCGATTTCCTGGGGGAATGGCGAGGTCTCGAAGCTCCGTAGAGGAATCTAACTGATCCAGTTTTCGCTGGGCAACAGACCAAACTTGCTGAGGGCACTTCTTCCTTGCGCGGGAAGAAGTGTTGCCGTTGAAGATATCTTCAGTCCCTTGATCAGCAAAATTAATGATCATGGTAGCATAATAGCACGGACACCATGCTGTGTCAAACTATTATTCTGTTTACCTAACGAAAAAGCTCATGGGCCGCCGGGCTGGCTCCTTGGTGGTAGTTTCACCAATACCTAATTGGCTCAAAAATGCCGCGTTCCCGCCGCTGCAGGCGGTCAGGTGCAGCGGGGGTTACTAGAATAGAATTGCGATGGGGCGCGGCAGGCATGTGATACCCTTCATTTGACGAATGAGCTGGGGACGCATACCTGAGGGCTCGAGCGTCTGGGTCAGCCGTCGCATCCTATGGGACACTCACAGCTTTCACCTGAGTGAACCCGCGGGGTTACTTGGCCGCCCAGCGAACTTCAAGTCTGGGACCCGCTTGCAAGCGGGAGAACCCGTATCGGTAGGTGTACCTCTTGACCCAAAAATCCGTGCCCCATCAACAACCCTATAAGGAGTTTATCATGAACTCACCCCCAAAATCTATACCCATTGTTCGCTACATTGGCATCGACATCCATAAATACTATGTGATGGTCGGTGGTCAAAACCGCCACCAGGAATGGACCCTGCGCCCCCGGAGGGTGCAGATGAGCCGATTCCGCGACTGGGCAGCGAAGAACCTCAAGCAGAGCGACGCGGTGGTGATCGAGACCACCGGCAGTGTCTGGGATATCTATGACATCGTCGCTCCCCTGGTGGGCGAAACCCAGGTGGCTAACGCACGGAAAATCCGGCAGATCGCTGAAGCCAAAGTGAAGACCGACAAAAAAGACATTGAGCGGATGCTCACCCAGCTGATCAGCGGCACGGTTCCTGAAGTCTGGGTGCCCCCGGTCCATGTGCGGGAACTGCGTTCGCTGATCTCTTTCCGCTGGCGCTTGAACAAGCAGATCACCATGTCCAAGAACCGGCTGCAGAGTGTGGTGCAGCGTTTCAATCTGGATCTGCCGGAGGGCGGACTGCTGGCCGACAAGAACCGCCGCTGGTGGGAAGAACAGGAATTCTCCGATCTGACCGGCTTTGAGGTGGAACAAGATCTGGAAATCCTGAAGACCCTTGAAGGTCAGAAAACAGCCCTGGATCAGAAGCTGGCCGAGCTGAGCAACACGGAACCCTGGGCCTCGGACATGGTCTTCCTGATGCAGATTCCCGGGATGGGCCTGATCCTCTCCATGGCGGTGCTCTCTGCCATTGGAGATATCACCCGTTTTTCCCATGCCAAGAAGCTGGCCAGTTATGCGGGCCTCTCCCCTGGCGTTCACAGCAGCGGAGAAACCAACCGCTCCAAACCGATCACCAAAGAAGGCCGGAGAGAACTGCGCTGGGCCATGGTGCAGGCCGCTCGAGCGGCAGCGAACAGTGATCCCTACTGGGCAGCCCAGCTCAAACGTCTTGAAAAACGCATGCACCGCAACCAGGTCTATGTGGCCATTGCCCGTCGGTTGCTGGTCGCTATCTGGCACATCCTCACCAAGCGGGAGCCCTACCATCACTTTGATGAAGAAACAGTGGCTTACAAGATGCTGACCTGGGGTTGGGCGATGGACGAGAAAGCGCGGAAGGGAATGACCCGCCAGCAGTTTGCCAAATACGGTTTGCTTCGCCTGGGTGTGGGGCAGGACCTGGAGCGGATCAAAAAGCACGGTGCGGTCCGACGCCTGGCTCCTGCAGAGGAAGTCCTGGCGATGAAACCGGAGCTGGCCCCGCCTAGATAGATCTCCGTCTTTCTGAAATATTGTTTTGATCTGCTTGCTGGCCGAAGGTACTGGCAGGCGTTGGGGATTTTAACTACCCCATAAAAAAGAGTCCTCCCACGTGTCTTGAAAAGTGGAAAGGACCCTTGTTTTTTGATCTCAGAAGGAATTTTTATGAATTTTGTCTTTTACTATTGACACTGCAATTCATCGGTAGGTTGGGTATTAGGCCGGAGTGTATTCTCTGACTTCCTCATCTAGTCGGTTTCCTAATTCGTCTTCAGCAACATCAAGGTCGTAATCACTCTGGAGACCCATCCAGAACTGAGCAGAGTTTCCGAAGAAACGAGAGAGTCTAAGAGCGGTATCGGCCGTGACTCGTCTTTTACCCAAGACAATTTCATTTATCCGGCGAGCATCGACACCAATATGGATAGCCAATCTATTTTGGCTGAGATCCATAGGGTTTAGAAATTCCTCTAATAGGACTTCACCTGGGTGAACTGGTTTGAGCTTTTTTTCAGTCATCATATTTTCCTCTAGTGGTAATCAGTAATTTCAACCTTGTAAGCATCACCGTCAGACCATTCGAAACAAATCCGCCATTGTTGGTCGATCCGAATACTGTGTTGTCCCGCTCTATCTCCCCGCAATTTTTCCAAACGGTTTCCTGGCGGAAGGCGCAGGTCATTGAGATCAATTGAGTTGTTGATCATTCGTAATTTCCGGTAAGCCTTTTGTTGAATGGATTCAGGGAGCTTGCGAGAATATTCGCGAGCAAATACCTTTTTAGTTTCCTTATTATTGAATGATCGGATCATGATGGTATTATATAGCGCATCGCACTAAGCGTCAAGCACAATACAAGAGATTGAAATATTTGAGAACGACCTAACATAAAAGCCCCCCTGCCGGAAGGTTGGCAATTTTCGGTTGTTAAGCCCAAGCCTTTTATTTGCATTTTGACGCTGCCTTCCTCCGCTGAAGGCGGTCAGGTGCAGCGGCGGTTGGGTGGCAATCACTGGTTATGATCATTTGGAATGAACTGGAAACTATCGTACATAACTTTATCGAGAGGGTCCTCGTTAGGACCAGATGCACTAAAATGAACCATCTGACCAGTTTTCCAGGTTGCTGCAACTTGATATTCCTGTGAATATATAAATATATACATTCCTCGGAGAAGACATGTGGACTCTTCAACTGGTTTTTGATCACCAACAATGTGAACCAAGGAATACTCCTTATATTTCACAGGTTTGATCTCACCTACTGAAAAACATTCTCCATAGTAATTGTCTACCAGATGTTCAAGGTCTTTTTTTGAGCTTATAGGACGAACGGCAATTTCCCAGATATAACTAGAGTAATCTCTGTTTGCTACAGCTCCTAAATTATTTTTAATCCATTCACATCCACCAAATGTAGGCTTATATCCCTGACCACTAGGTATTGCAGTAGGTTCAGCAAGAGAAACCTTGTATTTACTGGTGATATAGACACGGTCATTTCCCTCAAGAACTACAACAGGTGCCTTCCCTGCTTGAGTGCGGTAAGAGAAATCTCCATCCGCTTCATTCCAGTAGCAGCTGGCAGAACCATGAAACATCGACTTGGGGACCAACATAGTAAACCCCAATCTGTAATTGGTATATCGGTTCCATTCGGAGTCCACAGTTATAAGCTCGGATGGCTTAGGTTCGATTGTGCTAGATGGTTCTGGCGATGATATTGTGGGCGATGCAAGAGTGCTTGTTTGATCGAAATTAATCTGTGTTGGTGAGGTAACAACTTGGCTAATACTTAAACAGGCTGTAAACGCAAGCAATAGATAGGCAATCGAGAAGTAAATCATGAATTCGCTTCATCCATCCTCTTCAACTATATGTTTTGCCACCTAACGATTGGACTCACAGGCGCCGAAAACGCGAAGCGGTTTGGCGTCCTGTGCAGTGATTTGTTATGTTGCTGCTCGGTGAATGACTTCCCAGTCCTCTACCCCTCCACTCACTTTGGTCAATAGAGGATGAGTTTCTATTTTTTTAAGAGATTTCAATCCATCGTACCGACTATGATCACGAACCTTCAATTTACTCAATAAATGATTGAACTCGTATTCTACCTGACCTTCGGTCACTTGTATCTGTCTGCATTCAGCACTCTCGGTTATCTTCTCCCTGTTGAACTCATAATCTCTTTTGTCCGCCTCATCTGCCACGCACCGAAGATAACTGCCAATAGCCACTACAGAATTATCAACACTTTTGAACCTATTTAGCTGTGGATGATTCTTGTATCCCTTTGTCTTGCCCAGCAATACTTTTTGGGCCAAAAGTCCCTCTCTCCACAACGCTACTAAACCTTTTGAATCCAAATAGCTTGGATGTATTGACCAAAGTCTCATTCATCACCTTCTGCCACCTAACGCTTGCCATCACCGGTGGCAAAACCGGAGCAAAGCAGAGGTTTTGGCATCCGGTGGATGGCCTGGTTAGCACTGTTCGACCGAACGCCATTGGTTGAAATCAAAACGGTATCCCTTTTTCATCTTCCGCTGTCTCTAATTCAGTGGCTGAATCCGGCTCGAAAATAGAGTCTTCCTCCGGCATAAGCTCCCACATTTCATTCTGGTGAAGCCAGATCAGATCAGCATTCTCCTCGATAAACTGATCCACCGGTATACCATCCACAGTCGGTGGCCACTTTATTCTGACTTGCTTGCCGCTCATAAAGACCCACTGATACTTTTTTTGTCGCTCGGCCTTCGCGGCTTTCTTCGAACGCTTTTGAGCCGGAGTGAGCTTTTTCTTAACCTTTGCCATATCTCAACTTTTTGGTGCTAACGGTCATGATAAGCGGTGGCGACGCGAACTTGCGTGACCTACCGACATTTTAGGTTTTGTTCTTCGGGAAGCACCCAGCCTATTTCCATTCGCTTGATAGCATGGTTAGCAGGCGGTTCCGAACCCCCACTGCTGCAACGTTTCAACAAGCCATTTCGTGTCTTTCGACAAGTGCCAAAAAATGACTTTTGTTGGATTTGTTAATGGATCTAATTTGTGGTGAATTTGAATACCTTTCCCAACAAAAGGGATGAGGCCAATTGATTCGATTTTTTCAATTTGGTCAGGTCGAAAAATCAATTTTGTTTTGAATGTTGATAATTCGAGTATTTCTTCTGTTACGGACAACGTAGCAAAGGGCCAAGTTGCATTGAAAAGATCGAGTCGCGCTCCGCCAGTCCATGATTTTTTCTCGATCATATTTTGCCTGCTAACGTAAAAGCTCACCTGCCGCCGGGTTGGCAATCACCGATAATTTGATTGTAAACAACTATTCCCAAAAAATCGCCGCTGTCCTCCGCCGTAGGCGGTCCCATGCAGCGGGGGTTAACCTGAGATAATCTCATTCAAACCATCAATTATGATGCTAAGTTCTTCGGGATCGACATGACCGATCTTATTGTCTAATCGTTTTCTAGATAAAGTGCGTATCTGGCTGATTTTTACCCAGGACTTTTTAGGTAAATCCCCGCTTTGTAGTTCATAAGTAAGAGGGAAGCCTGCCCTTTGATGCTGGCTGGTTAATGCCATCGCGATAACAGTACCGGATCGCTCGTTGAAGATATGATGGCTGATCACGACAACAGGGCGGACCCCCGCTTGTTCATGGCCTTTGACAGGATTTAGATCTGCCCAGTAAACGTCACCCCTTAGTATTCTGGCCATTCAGAAAGATCTCCTGCTAAACCTTCGTCCGCTAAAGCCTGTTCATAAGCTGGATCAAGCTTTGCTGCTTCTCGAGCAAGTCTTGACTTTTTCACTTTTTCAATTTGCTCTTTGACAGCATCTTCAACAGCGCTGCTGCGGCTGGGATATTTGCCCTCAGCAACCATCCGATCCAATTTGGTTAAGATGTTTTTCTCGATTGTGACAGCTACTTTTTCTTTAGGCATCTTTTCCACCTCCAGTATGATATATTATCATACTTTGTGTGGGGGTGCAAAGTATTTCATCGAGGGCTAACGTAAAAGCTCATGGGCCGCCGGGTTGGCTCCTGGTGGTGGTTAAACCAATGCTTAATTGACCCAAAACTGCCGCGTTCCCCCCGCCGCAGCCGGTCAGGTGGAGCGAGGGTTAGCCTGAACCCTTATTTGGTTTCGATATAATTCACATCATCAAGACCTATAAAATCAGAGTCTTGTGTCCAAAGAGTGGCAGTAAATTCACGAGCGGAAGCCAGCATTATACTGTCTGCCATGGGTATCTTTAACTCATGGGATATTCTTGCTGCGTGGAGAGCAATGGGGCTGGATAAATCAATTGTTTCTCCAGATTGCATAAAAGCAATAGCTCTAAGAGCTTCGGTTTCACCACGCTGCTGAAGGATCCTCTTAAAAACTTCGTATAGACTGATTGTGGGTACAAGGAGTTGTCCTGGGTGTTCGATGGGTGTACTGAAAAAGTCAGCATTTTTCCCATTGGCGAAGTATTCCAGCCAGCCTGAGGAATCCACGACATTCATAAGCGGTCTGCTTCCCTTTCAAGATTGGTATCGATTCCCTCTAGAAACCCTTTGCTTTCTTTGATATCGCGAATTGGGATCATTTCGATCCGCCCCATATAGGGGATGACCTGTACCTTTTGGCCAGGTTCAATCCCTAATTTCTCCCTTACCTTTTTAGGGATAACTACCTGGTATTTAGTGGATATAGTTGCCTCTTCCATACGATACTCCTATCGATAGAGAAAATGTATTACGATAGGATTATACCAGCAAACTTCAATTTATATTTGTTCAGGCTAACGTAAAAGCTCATGGGCCGCCGGGCTGGCTTCTATGATAGTTACACCAGTACCTAAATGGCACAAAATTGCCGCGTTCCCGACGCCGCAGGCGGTCCCATGCAGCGGGGGTTACTAGAATAGAATTGCGATGGGGCACGGCAGGCATGTGATACCCTTCATTTGACGAATGAGCTGGGGACGCATACCTGAGGGCTCGAGCGTCTGGGTCAGCCGATCGCATGCCTATGGGACACTCACAGCTTTCACCTGAGTGAACCCGCGGGGTTACTTGGCCGCCCAGCGAACTTCAAGTCTGGGACCCGCTTGCAAGCGGGAGAACCCGTATCGGTAGGTGTACCTCTTGACCCAAAAATCCGTGCCCCATCAACAACCCTATAAGGAGTTTATCATGAACTCACCCCCAAAATCTATACCCATTGTTCGCTACATTGGCATCGACATCCATAAATACTATGTGATGGTCGGTGGTCAAAACCGCCACCAGGAATGGACCCTGCGCCCCCGCAGGGTGCAGATGAGCCGCTTCCGCGACTGGGCAGCGAAGAACCTCAAGCAGAGCGACGCGGTGGTGATCGAGACCACCGGCAGTGTCTGGGATATCTATGACATCGTCGCTCCCCTGGTGGGCGAAACCCAGGTGGCTAACGCACGGAAAATCCGGCAGATCGCTGAAGCCAAAGTGAAGACCGACAAAAAAGACATTGAGCGGATGCTCACCCAGCTGATCAGCGGCACGGTTCCTGAAGTCTGGGTGCCCCCGGTCCATGTGCGGGAACTGCGTTCGCTGATCTCTTTCCGCTGGCGCTTGAACAAGCAGATCACGATGTCCAAGAACCGGCTGCAGAGTGTGGTGCAGCGTTTCAATCTGGATCTGCCGGAGGGCGGACTGCTGGCCGACAAGAACCGCCGCTGGTGGGAAGAACAGGAATTCTCCGACCTGACCGGCTTTGAGGTGGAACAGGATCTGGAAATCCTGAAGACCCTTGAAGGTCAGAAAACAGCCCTGGATCAGAAGCTGGCCGAGCTGAGCAACACGGAACCCTGGGCCTCGGACATGGTCTTCCTGATGCAGATTCCCGGGATGGGCCTGATCCTCTCCATGGCGGTGCTCTCTGCCATTGGAGATATCACCCGTTTTTCCCATGCCAAGAAGCTGGCCAGTTATGCGGGTCTCTCCCCTGGCGTTCATAGCAGCGGAGAAACCAACCGCTCCAAACCGATCACCAAAGAAGGCCGGAGAGAACTGCGCTGGGCCATGGTGCAGGCAGCTCGAGCGGCAGCGAACAGTGATCCCTACTGGGCAGCCCAGCTCAAACGTCTTGAAAAACGCATGCACCGCAACCAGGTCTATGTGGCCATTGCCCGTCGGTTGCTGGTCGCTATCTGGCACATCCTCACCAAGCGGGAGCCCTACCATCACTTTGATGAAGAAACAGTGGCTTACAAGATGCTGACCTGGGGTTGGGCGATGGACGAGAAAGCGCGGAAGGGAATGACCCGCCAGCAGTTTGCCAAATACGGTTTGCTTCGCCTGGGTGTGGGGCAGGACCTGGAGCGGATCAAAAAGCACGGTGCGGTCCGACGCCTGGCTCCTGCAGAGGAAGTCCTGGCGATGAAACCGGAGCTGGCCCCGCCCAGATAGATCTCCGTCTTTCTGAAATATTGTTTTGATCTGCTTGCTGGCCGAAGGTACTGGCAGGCGTTGGGGATTTTAACTACCCCATAAAAAAGAGTCCTCCCACGTGTCTTGAAAAGTGGAAAGGACCCTTGTTTTTTGATCTCAGAAGGAATTTTTATGAATTTTGTCTTTTACTATTGACACTGCAATTCATCGGTAGGAAGAATTAATATAAGGGAATATCTTCTGGGCCGAATTCTTCATTGTATTTATGATTTCTAAAACTAAGTGATGGTCTATCTGCAGTCACCACTAGACCATTGACCTCTCTTAAAGGATCTGAAGCATAACTAACAGCATTAATGTATTCACCAGCATATTTTTCAAAGAAATAATACGTCATTTTTTGGATTGCAGAATTATTTTGAAGACCATAAAAATCATCAACTTCAGGCAACATACAACTAATAATCGACGCTCTTTTTATTGTGAACTGACCCTCAGCATCTCTCAGACTATCCAGGACGTTATCAAGAAACAAATCGGTTTTTTTACTTGTCATCTTTAGGGCTATTGGATCAACTATGAAGCCATTTTCATTTTCCCCTTTTAGAGCATAATGTGCATAAGGATGGTCATTGTAATCATGAAATTTTCCAAGTTCATTAATTCCAACTTTTTTACCATTTGCTTCCTTTAAGTTAAATTGAAGTATTATTGATTCTGGAAGCCCAATCGAGCCTTCGCCAACATTGATTTCATCGTTTGTTATTCGTTTTGTTTCTTTATACCAACTGGAATTTGATGGGACTCTGGATGGGACCGTTATTGTCAAAAATCCTGACAACTTTTTTTTATCAATGATTGGGAATAAGCAATCTACAATGCGGTAAAAATACCTTCTTTCAATTCTCCTTCCAGCATCAGCTTTCTTTGTTTTGCATTCTACTTCTATTTCCATGTCATCTTTCTTAGCAATAAATTCGGGAGTCCTGATATGTTCATCTGATTTACTCTCAAACCAATCGATTTCATAGCCAAGTTGGAAAAAATGAGCAGCACAATCGATTTCAAATAATGTTGGCTCAAGAATATCATCTGATAAAATTCTGGATCGATATTCACTCCGCTTGTTTTTGTTAGGCAAAGATGAAAACTGGACACCTATAAAGTTCAAAAGTGGACACTGAATCCCTGCAATGGAAGAGAAACAGAATGAACCATTTTCATGTTCCACCAGATGCGGATGTCCATGAGATCCCTCTCTTCATCTGGAACCAGGTGGATATCAACATATTTGAGTAACGGGACATTAGGTACCTCAATACTATGTTTGAACAGCGAAATCCGACGGTAACTATTGACCCGTCGTCGTTCTCTAAGACAGAACACATCTTTCGGTGAAGTATAGGGTGGAGGTAAAGTGAGCTTGCGGAAGAGGCTGTTTCCAGACTTTCTGGCTTTTTCAAAACGAATTTGAGGAATCTCACCGGTGGTGGAATGCACCTGATGGTTGTTGTAGCGGTCCAGCTCAGCTTTCAAGACACTGCGGACTTCATCCCTCTGGGATAGTTTTTCGTAAACACAAGTGCGGACGATGCGGTCCTGCAGCCAGCGATAAGGTCTTTCAACTTTGCCCTTTGCCTGTGGAGAAAGAGCATAGCTGACATCAACTCCCAGCAGGCGCATCATCCTGCGCCACTGCGTATCCACATCATCCGTTTCCAGCACATGTTTGCGCCAGAAACTGTCTCTGCCCTGAACAAAACGAAAGACCCGCAAGGAATCCACATAGTACCGCAGAGGAAGCCCATAGCGCTGGATCAAGGCCTGGGTCGACTGAATATGGGCCCAGGTCGTCTCTCTGGGAACGAAATCAGCGTACAGCAGCTTGCGGCTGAAGTCATCGATGGAAGTGATCAAAGTCCACTTCTCTTTCGCAAAGGGGGACCATTTATGCGTAGAAGCATCATGCTGGATCAGCGCGCCAGTGGATGATGTGATCACTTCCCGATCATGTGTTTTTCTCTTTTTTCGCGGTTTATGACAGTCAAGTTTTTTGGCCCGATTGATGATAGTTGTCACTGATACCTGAATTCCTTTCTCTTTCAATCGATCCTTCATTGCTGAGTAGTTATACCCCGAGATTGGTAGGTCAGGGTTTTCAACAACAGCCTTCTCCTGCAGCAATGCTTTCTCGATCTCTTTTTCTGCTTCTGGTGAGATCCGGGAGTGCGTTTTGCGTTGATAGGCTATTGAAAAACGTTCTGGAGCCCTTCGATATTCTTTCAACAAGACAAAGAAGCGCGACTTACCAATCCCTATCATTTCTTGCAGATCAGCTCTGCTAACCTTTCCCTGACAGTAACTCTGGAATAGAAGTTTGATTTGTTCATCTGTGAACCGTTTATGGATCTGTGCCATGGGCTCCTCCAGTCTATATTATCGGAGGAGAAATCGTAAATTATCCCGGATTGCTTGTCAAAACAGGTGTCCGCTTTTCAAGTTTAAACTGTCCAGTTTTCAGGTTTAAACTGTCCACTTTTCAAGTTTAAATGACACACTCCGCTTGTTTTCTGACATTGAACTATATAATGCGTCTATTTTAATTGCTGTTTGTAGTGGATACTCCATTATCTTGGTAAGAGATCTGCGGAAAGTTCCATGACTTTTTATTATGTTTCTTGCTTCATCAAATCCAATCCACCATGATAACCGGGGGTATACCCAATATTGTAGATATGCACCGGATTCAATTTGTATTTCTCTTTTAACCTTATTGATTCTCTTATCAACCTCATCACTTCCCAAGAAGGCCTCAAGCCTTCTGAAAAATCGACCTGCTCGATAATCATAAGGTGTAATAAAGTGATTACTAGTCATGATTGTTATTCATTTCATTCTT
>JAXHNK010000008.1:0-33251 GCA_034520505.1 Anaerolineales bacterium
CGTGTTGGTATTCGAATTTCCACGCCGTAGGTGCCTCGTGATACTGCAAACAGGTGCCAAGAAAAATCAAAAACGGAATATTCAGTATAATTAGACGGCTAAAAAAAGCGGCCTTCTTTGATCTTGCATCCAACCCTTATCATTTTGAAAGGGGTGAGTGATAAAATTAAAGTTAGAAATAACAAGGAAGTAATAAGTGACAACCAAAAAGATTTCCATTGATATTCCTCGCGAAGTACTCCATGCTGCGAAAATGTCGACCAAGGAGCTGAAACAAGAACTGGCAATATCGCTGTACGAAAAAGGCAAGCTGTCTTTTGGGAAAGCGCGAGAAATTGTAGAGATGAAAGTGGGTGCTTTCCAACAATTACTGGGCAGCAGGGATATCCCTGTTAACTATGACGTTGAAAGCTACGAAGAGGACCTGGAGACACTGGAGGAGAGGGGGTGACTGTGATTGTCGTGAGCGATGCTTCTCCTTTAGTCAATTTAGGGCGAATTGGAAAATTAGGTCTGCTTCATGATTTATATGGAGACATTGTCGTGCTGGAGGCTGTATGGCGGGAAGTTGTCGTTGAAGGCAAAGGTCGTCCAGGTGAGGAGACAATTGGGGCGACAGACTGGGTTAAGGTTGAGGAGGTGAGAAATAGGGAATTGGTGCGGTCATTAACTCAACAAGTAGACATAGGTGAATCAGAAGCTATTGCTCTGGCTGTGGAAAGTCAAGCCGATCTCCTTCTCATGGATGAAAAACTTGGCCGAGAAGTTTCCTAGGTTGTTAATTGAAGGAAATGTTCTTTTGAAAAAAACAAAAATTTTTGGAGCACTGTTAGTCGGTTTGCTGTCTGTTGTTGCACAAATTGCTGTGTTTTATTTGCGCTTTGGAAAATGGAACGCGTCTTCCACTGTGGTAGATTACATCCTGTTCTTTGTAGCAGGTATGTTGGGTGGATTGATTTTAATCTATTTTCTGAACCGCCAAAATTCAAAAACAGCATGGTTGGTAACTTTGCTCGCTTTTCTGATGGCCTCGCCAATTGCTTTGATTCTGATGATCAGCGGCGGTTTGCTCGGCCCAATTGGCATGTTGGTTTTTCCGCAAATACCTTGGGTGCTGTTTGCATGGCTGGGAGGGCTGGTGGGAAATTTCTTGGGTGAAAAATGATATTAATTACGGGAGAAACAGGAATCAACATTAGCTATCTAAACCCTACGTAGATGGTAAAATTTCATTATCATGGTGACAGTTGTTCATGTATGTTCGGCTAGGTTAGGTGAGGAGTGAGATATGGATATTCCAAAAGATGAGGAAGCTCAAGTAAAAGAGTTGTTTAAACAAGCCATTCTGGAATTGCTTCAAGAGCGGCGTGATGAGTTCTATGACGTATTTCTGGAGGTATTGGAAGACATTTCAATGACAAAGGCGATTCAAGAAGGTGAACAGACTGAGCTGGCCTCAAAATCGGAAGTTTTCGAGGCTTTAGGGGGGTGATCCTTGAAAACCCTTTTCAGAAAAAGCTTTGTGAAAGATCTTGAGAAGATACGAAAACAGAGTTTGAAAGATCGGGTCCGGGGTATGATCGATCGGGTAGAACAAGTTGAAAATGTTTCAGACCTTACTGGGTTGAAGAAATTGCGTAGGGGTGAGAAATATTACAGGATCCGTCTAGGTAATTATCGGGTAGGTGTCATCATTGAATCTGACACTGTGACTTTTGTCAGGTTTCTTCATCGAAAAGATATTTATAAGTACTTTCCATAAGCGCCTATGAGATTAGCAGGGGCGGAACGGGGGACACTGCAAGTTTATAATGTGATACAGGCACAAGGGTCTCCACGAATTATCTTTCACCTGCAAAGATTTTTTGTTTTCACAAATCCAGCTTTTTATAAAGCGGTTTTTGTCGGAACAAGACTCTCATACATTTTGAGATTTTTAAGCATCGGCCAAGTATTTATTTGGGAAGGTACTGTGATTTTACTGGGCATTTCTGCAAGGCAGACAAGAGACCTGCTGACCGGCTGGGTCAAGGATGGCTGGTTGGTTGTTGCTGATCCATCCAGAAGAGGGAGGAAGTATTCCCTGGCTGAGGAATAAAGGATCCTGTTTACGTGAGTGTGATCTGATCCGGATCATCTTCTACAAACTCAATTCGTATCAAACCCCTGGCTGAACCCTGGCCGGGGGGTTTTCTATTAACCCATCCCAACACAATATACGTTACATAGGAGGAACATATGATCCCTGTATCCCTTGAGATCACGGGTTTCCTGTCCTACCAGGAGCCTGTGGCGATCGATTTCACTGGGTTCGACCTGGCCTGCATCTCTGGTCAGAACGGGGCCGGTAAATCGTCTATTCTGGACGCCGTGACCTGGGCGCTGTTTGGACGGGCCCGCAAGCATGACGAATCGGTCATCAACCTGGCATCCGACGCCGCCCAGGTGACCTTCACTTTTGAATATGAAGGCAATCTATACCGCGCGGTCCGCACCAATCCGCGGGGGAAGACCAGCTCCGTGGAGTTTCACCTTCACGACGGGGGGAATGACAGCTGGCGGCCGCTGACCGAAAGCTCCCTGCGGGAAACAGACCAGAAAATCGCCGATACTCTGCGGCTCGATTATGAAACCTTTATCAACGCCGCCTTTTTTCTGCAGGGCGAAGCGGATCAATTCACGCAGCAGAGCCCCAGTGACCGCAAACGAATTTTGTCCCAGATCCTCAATCTCAGCGTGTGGGAGGAATACCGCAAAAGAACCTTCCAGAAGCGGCGGGAGATTGAATCCGGGATCACGCGCCGGGAGGGACGCGCCGCCGAAATCCGTTCGGAGATCGCAGAAGAGGACAGTCGGCGGCAGCAGTTGGCTGAGCTGGAAAAGAAACTGGCAGAATCTGTGAAAGAAAGGACCCGCAAGGAGCAGGAGCTTTCAGAGATGGAGGAGGTTCACCAGACGATCGCGGAGCAGTCTCAGAACCTCGAGGATCTGTCCCGGCAAGTGGATCAGAAGCAGCAGAAGCTGGGAGACCTGCGGGAAAAGCTGATCCCCAGAGCTGAAGAGCAGCAAGCCTGCTATGCGGTTTTGGATGCGGAAGAACAGATCCGAAAAAGTTTTGCTGCCTGGCAAAAGGATCAAAAGGCGCTTACTGCCCTCGATCAAACGGGCCAGAAGTTCCTGGCCGAAGAAAGGGAGCGCCAGAAGCCCTTGGCTGAGATTACTGCCGCGAAGGCGCGCCTGGAGCAGGAAATGGAGACCCTGCAGGCAGAGCAAGCCGATTTTGAGGTGTCTTCAGAAAAATTACCACACCTGAAGGGACTCCTCGAGGAAAAATCAGTAGAAATCGCCCAGATCGAAGAAAATCTCAAGGACCGGGAAGAAAAGCAGGCCCAGTTGGAGCGTGCCCAGCAGAACCTGGCCGATGCCCGGGCAGAAAACCCCATCTTGCTTGGGGAAATGAAGAAGCTGGAAAAACGGATCCACGCCCTGGATGATGCAGGGGGATCGGATTGTCCGCTCTGCGGCCAACCTCTCCCTGAACAGGAGCGTAATATCCTGATCACGGACCTCACAGCCCGGGGGAAAGAGCTGGGCGATCGCTACCGGGAGAACAAAAGGATTCTAGCGGAAGCAGAAGACCAGGTCCGGTCTCTTCAAAACGAGATCTCAGTGTTCGAAGCTGAGAACAAGAAGCTGCGGACCCTGACCCAGGAGCATGACAGGCTACGCCTGGAACTCACCCAGCTGAAAACCCACAAGGAATCCTGGGAGAAGAAGGGCAGCAAGCGACTGCAAGCCATCCGCCAGCAGCTGGAGAACGACACTTTTGCTCCTGAGGCACAGAAAGAGCTGGTCGGGATTGACCAGGCGCTCAAAAGCATCGGCTATGACCCTGCCGAACACGACCGGATCCGCAAGAGGGTGGAAGAGGGGAGAACCATTCAGGCCAAGATGCAGGATCTGGAAAAAGCCAGAGCAGCTCTGGGTCCTCTGGATAGGGACATCGCTGATATCACGGACGCCATCGAAGCAGAGCGAAAGGAGCTGGATGAGCTTCTCAAGGCCCAAAAGAGCAGCGCTGCGATGCTGGAGGAACTTGTTGCCCAGGCTCCTGACCTGGACTGATGTGAAAAAGAACTGCTCTCACTCAAGGAAGAGGAGAACATTCTCCAGCGTAATGTCGGCGCTGCACAGCAGAAGGTGAATGTCCTCAAAACTCAGAAAAAACGACTGGACAACCTGGACCAGGATCTGGCCGGATTTCGTGAAAAGGTGCGGTTGCTCAAGCAGCTGGAAGAAACGTTTGGCAAGAACGGAGTGCCGGCTTTACTGATCGAGCAGGCCTTGCCCCAGATTGAGCTCAAGGCTAACGAGATCCTGGGCCGTCTCAGCAACGGGGCCATGTCGATCCAGTTCATCACCCAGCGGGAATACAAGGATAAAAAGAGAACCGATCTCAAAGAAACCCTGGATATCCAGATTCAGGACCGGGCCGGGGTTCGCGACTACGAAATGTTTTCAGGCGGGGAGTCCTTCCGGATCAATTTTGCAGTCCGCCTGGCGCTGTCTCACGTGTTGGCGCAGCGGGCCGGAGCCCGCCTGCAAACCCTTGTGATCGATGAAGGATTTGGGTCGCAAGACACAATGGGGCGGCAGCGGCTGGTGGAGGCAATCACGCTGGTCAAGGATGACTATCAAAAGATCCTTGTGATCACGCATATTGATCAGCTCAAAGACACCTTTACCACGCAGCTTGCGGTTGAAAAAACACCGAAGGGATCCGCTGTCACGGTGAAGTAAATAACCTGACTTGAACAAAGTGAATTGAACAAATCAAACCGGGTTTTCCCGGCACGCCTTTTTGTGGAAGAGGCGTTTTGTTTTTCATGTGGAGGCTTCAGAAAAGGAGAAAAGCATATGAAAGGGCTCAATAAGGTTCAGCTGATTGGAAACCTGGGCACGGATCCAGAGACCCGATACACACCGGAAGGGAAGCAGGTCACCAGATTCCGGATGGCTGTCAACAGGGTCTTCAAGAACAATAAGGGGGAAAGCATTGAAGATACGCAGTGGTTCAATGTTGAGGCCTGGTCCGGCCTGGCCAAAGTGGTCGAGGAGTATCTGCAATCTGGAGATCGGGTCTATATCGAAGGGCGCTTGAGAACGAAGGAATACGAAAAAGATGGGGAAACCAAATACTTCACCAAGGTGGTCGTCCAAGAAATGATCATGCTGGGTGGGAGTAAAAGGGGAGATGAAAACCCGGAAGATGACGAACCTCCCTTCTGATCACATCCGCTTTTCTGTCTTGAAAAAACAAATACAGCTGAATAAAAATGTCAGGAGGATCTGATGGTAAAAATTCTTCATTTTGCTGATGCCCACATTGATATGGCCAACTACGGACGGCAGGACCCGGTAACGGGGCTCCCGCTTCGGGTGATGGATTTTCTGAAATCACTCGATAAGATTGTGGATAGCGCAATTTCTAAAAAAGTAGACCTGGTACTTTTTGCAGGTGATGCCTACAAGAATAGGGATCCAGCTCCCACGTTCCAGCGGGAATGGGGGAAGCGAATCATGCGTCTGTCCAGGGCGGAGATTCCCACTGTCCTGGTGGTGGGCAATCATGATGTATCGCCCTCTATCGCCAGGGCGCATGCCCTGGAAGAATTCAGCACGTTGAATGTCCCGCATGTGCTGGTTGTGGACAGACCGGTTTTCCTGGGACCCAAAGAACTTACAGGGCTTTGTTCACAGGGGAAGCAGCTTGATCTGCAGCTGCTGGCTGTTCCCTGGGTGTCCCGTTCTGGGCTGATGGCCTACCTGGATCTGCAGACCCGGAACCTGAACGAGCTGCACTCAGAAATGGAAAAACGCCTCTCCAATGTACTGCGGAAATGGCTGGATGAAGCCGATTCGTCCCTGCCGACCATCCTGACAGCTCATGCCTCAGTGGAAGGGGCAGTTTATGGGGGCGAGCGTACCGTGCTGCTTGGGAAGGATTTTGTCCTGCCAAAGTCGATGGTGGCTGATCCGCGCCTGGATTATGTCGCTCTGGGTCACATTCATAAAGCGCAGGATCTAAATGAAAACAACCATCCCCCAGTGATTTACTCGGGATCCATTGAACGGGTAGATTTTGGAGAGGTACGGGACGGGAAATACTTTGTGATTGCGGAAGTGGGCAAAGGACAAACGGATATCACCTGGCGTAATCTTGCCAATATCCGGCCATTTCATGATTGCCGTCTATCCCTCTCTGCTAAGGACGATATCACCGGGCAGATGATCGGCGCACTCCCTGCCCGTGGAGCCATGGAAGATGCCATCGTGCGCCTGGTGCTGGAATATCCCCGGGCATGGGGGTCGTTGATTGACGATAAGGCCATCCAGGAATACACTGCTGGTGCTTTTGAGTTTCATCTGGTGAAGAGGCCGCGGATGAAGGAGCGGATTCGCCTGCCCCAAGATCAAACAGTAGGGGAGTTGACGCCGGCGGAGCTCTTAGAAAGGTACTGCCAGGCAAACTTTATCCCTGAGGAAGACACTTCAGCGCTGTTGGGGTTAGCGGCCGAGATTCTTGCAGAGGAGGATCTGACAACAGACGAGGGTGGTGATGTGACGGAAAGCCCTGTGGAGAAAAAGCTGGCTTTAAAGGAAAAGGAGGTAGTGCCCACTCAATAGAGATGTCATGTCGGTCAGGATAGGAGCCCCTAGCTGTTCAGGGGTTCCTATCCGTCAATAATCATTCCTTTTTTCGTTTAACAGTAGGTATCTTGCAGAATCGTGCGAAAATGTACGAGATTGCAGAATGGGTTCAGGACGCCGTTAGGGGGATAAAGCTATCCAAATAGTGGGCAATTCTGGTGGCTGGCAAGTTGAATATTGAAAGGAGATCTAAATGCTCGGTCGCCGGTTTTCACCAGACGAAGGGGCTTCGAAATTTGCTGCCTAGCGGACCAGCTGCAGCTGCTGATGAAAACGATTGGCCGCCTCCGTTATCCGCTGGTAACGGCCTTTAAGGATCCAATCCTTCTGCAGCAAAGCTGAACCCACGCCCACCGCAAAGGCGCCGGCAGCAAACCATTCGTCCAGGTTATGTAAATCCACCCCGCCGGTTGGCATTAATTTTACCGTCGGATACGGGCCCCGGAGGGCACGAAAGTAAGCCGGTCCAAACAGGGAGCCGGGAAACACCTTGACCACATCAGAACCAAGCTGTTGGGCCCGCATGATCTCGGAAGGCGTCAACGCTCCCATCATCACCGGCAGCCCGGTCTCTCGCATGGCTCCGGCCAAATTTTCCTCTGTGTGCGGACTGACCAAAAACTGGGCGCCGGCTTCCCGGGCAGCCCCGGCCTGGTCCGGTCGGGTCAATGTGCCCATCCCCAGGACAATGTCACTACCGTACTTGTCCGCCAGTTCGGTGACCGCTTCCAGAGCTCCCGGCGTGGTGTAGGTGATTTCAATTCCGGTGATACCTCCGGCTGTCAGGGCGTCTGCGATTTTCACCGCCGCTGCTGAATCTGGCGCCCGGATCACGGACAGCAAACCCAGGCTTTTAATTTTCTGTAAAGTTTTATCCTTCATTTGATTTCCCTTCCCGGGATCAATTCACGGGGTTTTGGGGTTCCTCCCCCTTTAAAACCGCTAGACAATTTTCCACCGCCCCCCAACCCATATTGCGGGTTGCTTTATCCGTGTGCGCTCCCAGATGAGGGGTTGCCAGCACGTTGTCCTGGCGGAGCAGGGGATGATCTGGGTCCGGGGGCTGATCGATAAAGACATCCAGCCCCGCCCCTGCCAGCTTCCCTGCGGTCAGCGCTCCCAACAAAGCTTCCTCGTCAACCATCTCCCCGCGGGCCGTGTTAATCAAAAACGCTCCGGGCTTCATTTTGGCGATAAAATTATCATCTACCAAACCCTCAGTCGCCGGGACGAGACTGCAGTGCAAAGATAAGAAATCTGCGCTGGAAATGACCTCTTCCCGGGTAAGCAGCTCCACCCCCAGCTCATCAGCCAAAGCCCGATCCGGAGCAATATCGTAAGCTGTAACCCTGCATCCAAACCCGGCCAAACGTCTGGCAGTTTCCTGGCCAATATCTCCAAAACCAAACAAACCCACGGTTTTATCCTCCAGGGAAATTCCTTTTAACCGAGGCCATCGCCCTTCCCGGGTGGCCCGGGCGGCCGGGATCAAGGGCCGGGCCAGCGAGAGCATGAAAGCCACCGCCAGTTCCGCGACAGAACCCGAGTTCGCCCCGGGGGTGTTGGTAACCCTGATTCCCCTCTCAGCCGCCGCATCCAGGTCCACGTTATCCACCCCCACGCCGTAACGGGCGATGACCTGAAGACGGTCCCCTGACAGAATGACTTCCCGGGATATATCATCCAGGCCTGCGATGAAGCCATCGACATTTCCCATCCGTTCGACCAATTCAGCCGCGGTAAGCGGCCTGCCTTTCTCATTATAGATCACTTCCCCGACCTGGTTTTCCAAGGTTCTTTTGAGGTCGGGATCATCCCTGCCAAATGACGTGGGAGTGACCAGTACTCTATAATTTTCTGTTTTCATAGACACCTGATTATCCTTGCTGTCTGCGATTAATGGGCGGCCAATTGATCTCTTGACCGCTTTTTGTCACCCCAGTTCATTTTCAACTTTCCAGCAGGCCGCCTTTACCTCCGGAGTAAACTGTTTTAATTGGGGTTCTTCCTGTTCACAAATCTCCATAGCCACCGGACACCGGGGGTGAAAACGGCATCCAGAAGGAGGATTCAGCGGACTGGGAACATCTCCCTCCAGGATAATCCGCTCCCGCTTAAATTCTGGATCCGGCACCGGGACCGCAGACATCAACGCCTGGGTATAGGGATGCAGCGGATCATTAAACAAAGTTTCTCTCTCCGCTAATTCGACGATCTTTCCCAGATACATGACAGCAACACGATCAGAAACATGCTCCACCACGGAAAGGTTATGCGCGATAAAGAGGTAAGCAAGGCCGTATTCATCCTGCAAATCCTTTAGCAGGTTCAAAACCTGAGATTGGATGGATACGTCCAGGGCCGATACCGGTTCATCACAGACGATAAATTTCGGATTCAAAGCCAGCGCCCCCGCAATTCCGATCCGCTGCCGCTGCCCACCAGAAAATTCATGGGGAAAGCGGTGCGCATGATAAGACTCCAGTCCTACTTTCTTGAGCAAGCCAACCACTTCTTTAAACCTTTTTTTGGGGTCTCCAGTCCGGTGGATCTTCAAACCTTCACCCAGGGAAGCGGCAATTGACATCCGGGGATCCAGCGATGCATAGGGATCCTGGAATATGATCTGCATATCTTTCCGGAGCTCTTTCAACTCCTTTTTCCCCAGGTCGAACACCGGTCGGTCATCAAACCACACCTGCCCGCCGGTGGGTTCAATCAGATTCAAGATAGTGCGGCCTACTGTTGTTTTTCCGCAGCCGGACTCCCCTACCAACCCCAACGTCTCCCCCCGGTAGATTTCAAAACTGATATCATCCACTGCCTTCACCCAATCGACCACCCGGCGGAGCACTCCACCGCGCACTGGATAATATTTTTTCAGATGCTCCACCCTGACCAGCACTTCTTTTTCATTCGTTGATTTCATTGATTGTTGTCCTGACTCAATGGCTCGATAGTTTTGACCGGCGCTTGATGTCCTTCATAATCCTGGTACAACCAGCAGCGAACCTCCCGGTCTGATTCCATGGTGACCAGGTCCGGTTCAACCTCCTGGCAAATATCCAGTCCATAACGTACCCGTTCCTGACACCGAGGAGCAAATCGGCAGCCTGAGGGCAAATCGATCAAATTCGGGACCGCCCCGGGAATTACAGCCAATCTCTCCTGGGCTGTCCCCAGAGAAGGGATCGACGCCAGAAGACCCTGCGAATAAGGATGCAGTGGATTGTGGAACAAATCTTTTACTTTGGCCTTCTCCAAGATAACACCAGCATACATCACGGCTACTCGATCCGCCATCTCAGCGATCACGCCCAGATCATGAGTGATCAAAATCAGAGCGGTGTTAAACCTCGCTTTCAAACCCCGCATCAGATCAAGAATCTGGGCTTGAATAGTGACATCCAGAGCAGTCGTGGGCTCGTCCGCAATCACCAGTTTCGGCTCCAGGGCTAACGCCATGGCTATCATCACCCGCTGTGCCTGTCCACCTGACATCTCATGAGGATAAGCTTGCGACTTCTCTTTAGCATCGGGTATGTCCACCCTGCGAAAGAGGTCAACCGTTCGTCTTTTTATTTCCTCTTTGACCAGATCACTGTGCAGACGGAACACTTCAGCCACCTGTTTACCAACTTTGAACACAGGGTTGAGGCTGCTCTGCGGCTGCTGAAAGATCATGGAGATATCTTTCCCGCGGATATCAACCAGCTCATTTTCACTCAGCTTAAGCAAGTCTTTGCCCTCAAAGATGACCTTGCCTTCCAGAATCCTGCCCGGTTTCTTGATCAAACTCATAATCGAACGGGAGGTCACGCTCTTTCCGCAGCCGGATTCCCCCACCAGGCCCAGTACCTCTCCCGGTTTGACGGACAAATCCACCCCATCAACCGCCTTCACCACCCCCTCCCGGGTGTAGAAGTAGGTGTGTAAGTCTTTTACCTCTAACAAGCTGTCTTGCTCTTTTTCCATAAAAATTTTCCTTCATCCCCGGTTAGATTTCTCAAATCCAACGATCAGCCTTCCCGGGAACGACCCGCTCAACTCATCAATGTCTTGGCCAATTTCACTGCGGCGCTGGCATCGGCAGCGAATCCATCCGCGCCAATTTCTCTGGCAAACTCTTCAGTGACCGGCGCGCCCCCCACGATAATTTTCACCTGGTCGCGCAATCCAGCTTCTTCAACAGAAGTGATGGCCCCTTTCATATTCATCATCGTAGTCGTCAGCAGGGCAGACAGCGCCACGATGTCCGCTGTTTCCGCCTTGAGAGCTTCAACGATTTTTTCCGGGGGGGTATCAACTCCCAGATCAACAACCTGGAACCCGGCTCCCTCCAGCATAATAGCCACTAATTTTTTGCCAATATCATGAAGATCGCCCTGAACTGTCCCAATGAGGACTTTCCCTACCGCCTCGACCTCTGCGTTCATCAGCTCCGGACGGAGGATTTCCAGTCCCGCTTTCATCGCCCGGGCAGCAATCAGCATTTCCGGCACATAGTATTCATTGGTCTCAAACAAAACCCCCACTCGATCCATGGCAGAAATTAATCCTTCATTCAAGATCTCCCGGGGGGCAGTTCCTTCGTCCAGGGCCAGCTGCACATGCTCCGCAACTTGCTCTTGATCTCCTTTCAAAATCCCCTCGAAAGCCTTAACTATTGAATCAGTCATCACTAAAGTCTCCTTGTTACCTTATTTATTTCTGGACAGGCGGCAGCTGTAAACCCAGTAAGAATCCGCCGTCCACCCGCAGGGTGGAACCGGTGACATAATTGGCATCGCTGCTGGCCAGGTACACCACAGCCTTTCCCACATCGGCGATCGTTCCCAGACGCTGCCAGGGAATCCGGGCCGCGGTTGCCCGCAGCTGATCCTCTGTGGCATATTTCCGTTCACCCGGAGTGTCAATCAATCCGGGATTGATGATGTTAACATTCACCCGATGTTCAGTGAGCTCGGCAGCCAGCGTTTCACCGAGGGCATTGACGGCTGCTTTGGACATGTTGTAAGCGGCGTTTTCAGGTGGGGGATGTTCAGCCAGGATCGAGCTGATGAGGATAATTTTTCCCCTGCTCTCCTCGGTAAGTTCTTGCTTGATCATATGCTGGGCCGCGAACTGGCAGGTATGAAAAACGCCAAACTGACTGACTTCGATCGTCTGAAGCACATCCGACCACTCCGCTTCCACGACCCGTGCTCGTTTGGAATAGGCCGCGTTGGCCACCACGATATCTATCCGCTGAAAAATTTTCTCCGCTTCCCTGAACATCTCCCACACCTGGTCGCGTTGGGAGACATCCGCCTGGCAAATAAGTGTTTTTCTTCCCAGATCCTTGATCTCTTCCGCTGTGCGCCGGGCGGCTCCGGCCCCGGAGCGGTAGTTGAGGATAATATCGGCCCCTTCAGCAGCTAATGCAAGGGCAATACCCCGTCCGATCCCCTGTGAAGAACCTGTGATCAGGGCCGTTTTGCCCTCGAATCTATTGGCAGTCATCAGCAGCTTCACTCCTTTCAGCAGCGATCAACATCTGATTGGCTTCTCTCACCCAGGTCAACCGCTTTTCTGTCAGCAATCCATAGTTGTAATAATACAGCCCGCCGCAGCCGACTTCCTGACAGGCTTTCACCTGTGCTTGAAGTTCTCCAGCCCCGGGGGTGGGATGCAGCGCGTTGATTCCCGCGACGAGGTTCGCCCCGGGCACCAGATTCTTCACCCAGCTCAGGTCTGCCTTCAACCGGGCAGCATCCTCAAAATAGGCCGGGATCAGCAGACCATCACAGCGCCCGGATAAGTCAGTCAACGATGCTCTTTCCAACCAGGCGGTGGACGCCGGACGGTGAAAGCTAGCGGGGATAACTTCGAACTGAACGCCCTCTTTCCGGAGAATTTGACCCACCTCACCCACTAACTCGGTGACTGCGCTCTTCCCGGACTGCACAAAATCCCATAAGCCTTCAGTTTCCATCAGCAGGGAAACAACTTCTTGCTCTCGAAAACTCACCGGTAGAGAACCCCGCTCTTCTTCCAGGAAGACGTCCGCCAGGCGCTGAATTTCCTGCTGAAGCCTTTCCGCATCCACACCGCGATCAGCAGCCTTTTTCATGCAGGCCGGGCAAAAACAAAGGGAGAACAGCAGTTCCAGAACGCTATCCCAGCTGGTGAGGAACAATTCGTGATGATTGCCGTGCCGCAGTCCCAGGGACCCCACCGCTTCCAACACCAGACGGTCCGGGGAAAACTGGCTGCAAAGATCACCTGCTAGAGCAAGGATATAATCCCGGTTGACCGGTTGGCTGGGGCAGAGGGAATAAGAATAGATATCACCGAACGCGTTCTGCACACAGAGGTCAGGTTTCTTTTCACCCAAGGTTGAATTATGTAAACCCACAACCCAAAGCCCAAAATCTAAGTTCATTTCCTGGCTGGCCGCTCTGGCCCGGTCAAGCACATTGATCCCGGCCATTTTGGGTTCCACAGCTGGAACCATGCTGGGCAGCGGATATTTCTCTGCTTGCGGTTGAAAAGCTGCCAACGCCTCAGTGTATCTTACTGTTTTCCGGCCCTCCGCTCGGGGTCGGAGTACCCGGGCATGATGATAGTTGGCGCTGACCAGGACGGCATTACAGTGATAATCTTCCCTCATCCTGTTCATAGTACGCCGGGCGTCTGGGTCAACCAGGTCCCAGGCATAGGTAAAGAAACCCCTTCGCATTTCATCCTCCTGCCGCTTCCTCATGATTTCTCCCCCCAGATATCCTCAATCAGATCATCCAGGTTCAACTTTTTCAATGTTTCCGGGGTAGGCAGGGCTTCATCTTCCGTCCACATCATATCTTTCAGATACTCCTTCGTCATCTGATCAATATTTACCTCGATTCCCGCCGTGGGTCCCTCGCTGAGCGGCGGTTGACCAAAAGCCCTTCCGGGGACAGCATGGTCCACCGGGTTGATCCCCTCTCGAATGTTAAAAGCCCGGCGCATATTGGCAATCCGTTCTCCGGTGAGCAGCATATCCTCCACCGAAAAATTTTCCCCCCGGACAGCACTTAAGCAATCGGGGATAAAAGTAACATGAGTGGAGGCAAACCCGAACAAACACATCCCGGAAGCATTCATGGAATGGGTCAACACGCTGGCTTCTTTGAAATAATGGCCTCTTCCTTTTTGGTCTTCCCGCTGATCTCCATAAGCAGGGCGATCGGTCTCAAATCCTGGGGGGACGGTAAACTGCGAAGCCTGGGTATGCCGACCAGGGGTGGGGTCCATTTTATAGATCAAACCCAGCCCGGGTTCAAAACGAGGATCGTGCATGGGCAGCTCCTGTCCGCCGATATGAACTGCGAAGGGCTCCGCTGAGGGGCCTAAAGTTTCCGCCGCCTTTCTCACCCCATCTGCCAGGACATCACCAAAATCTTCCCGCCGGCCTACTTTCTCCAGGAAACTGTTCATCGCCTGATGATCGCCCCAGTCTAAGCGCACCCCCCCAGTATCTTCCAGGTCGATCAATCCCTCCTGAAAACATTCCACCGCAAAAGCCACACAGGTTCCTGCAGAAATCGTATCCAAACCCAGGCGATTACAGATATCATTGGCAGCGATTAACGAAGGATAATCGTTGTTCAATGTCAGGGGACCGAACGCTCCGCTGGTTTGAAACTCGGGTTGGTGGGCGACTATCTCCCGGGTCCCGTAGGTTAGTTCACTCAACCCCCAACAGGCAATAGGACAGCGGTAGCAAGATTTGCGCTTTTTCCGGTGCTTCTTGAGCTCACTGAATTCCAGAGGATCAGGATCAGGAAATTCTTCCACACTGGATCCCCAGTTTTTTACCGGGACATCACCGGCATGAATCGTCCAGGTGAGAATCCCCGGGGTTCCGGTTCGCCGATAGAAATTCGAGGCGCCGACCCCGTCATTGATCTCTTTTAGATACTTCTGCCGGACTTCTTTTTCCCAGGTCGGATCAGCCACCGGGATTTCTTGGCTGCCCCGGGCGGCGATTAACTTCAACTTTTTAGATCCCATCACAGCCCCCACCCCGGAACGGGCAGCCGCCCTTCCTTTGGCATGAATGATGGCCGAGATCAAAGCCTGCTTTTCACCAGCTAAACCGATACAGACGCCTTCCACATCTTCACCCAGGAATTCTTTGATCCAATCCTCAATCTGATAGGTATCCTGCCCCCACAACTCTCCCGCATCCCGGATTTCTGCCGTGCCGTCTTCCAGGTAAAGATAAACCGGGGACTCCGCTGTCCCCTGGAAAAAGACCCCATCAAACCCGGCTTTTTTCAAGGCAACCCCGAAATAACCACTGCCGCTGGCATCTCCCCACCCTCCGGTGAGGGGAGATTTGGCGGCAACCGTCCAGCGGGTCGCAGTGGGAGCCGTTGTCCCTGTCAGCGGACCCGTGAGGAAGGCCAGGATATTCTCCGGTCCCAGGGGATCGGCCCCCGCGGGAATTTCATCGTACAGTACCCGGGCCCCAATCCCGTATCCACCGATAAAGTCTCTCAGCAAAGCTTCAGAGGGGATTTCCTCGCGGATTTCCCCGCTAGACAGATTGACCCATAAAAATTTGCCTGCATAACCACCTAACATACTCGTCTCCTCACTCTCTCTAGACAATCAATGAACCAACTTTCCGGTTAACCCTCCAGCGGATAACGCCCATAGGTCTGGACAGCTTCTGCCAGAGCTCGAACGTTCTCTGGCCTGGCATACGAAGGGATGCTGTTGGATGAAGAAATCATATAACCTCCCCCGGGGCCGGCCGCCGCGATGCATTCCCGGACAATTTGTTCAATCTCTTCTGGCCCGGCCGAACTCAGGGCATCGACGGAAACATTTCCGATCAAACATAGTTGATCGCCGAACTTCTGTTTCACTTCTGCCAGGTTCATCGGTCCTGGCTCCAACGGATGGAGGCCATCCATCCCCAGGGTAAGTAAATCTTCCAGCACCGGCATAATATTCCCATCACTGTGAAAAATCCAGGGAATGGTAATGCTCTCAGCTGCCACCTGCATAGCAGGTAGGAGAAACTTTCGGAAGGTAGGGAGAGAGCAAAAAGGTCCCGATTTGTAAGCGATATCATCGAAACTCCATAAGAAATCAAATCCCAGATCAATCAGATTCTCTGTGACCACCAGTTGCCATGCTGTATACCGCTTCAGGACCTCATGGACCAGATCAGGGTCATCCACCAGGGCATAAGAGAAGGCTTCTAAACCCATGCTGATCAGGGCTGGCGCCACCCCCAGTTTGATGGCTGCCGCAGCGGCGTGATCTCCTTTCTCAGCCAGAATCTTTTTTGCCTCCTCATACAAAGCTGGTTCGGCGGGATCAGGAAAAACCATTTTATCCAGATCTTCCCGAGCTTTAATCCAACCCGAGGTGACATAAGATTGACCATCTTCTCCCACTTCCTGATCGGCAAAATAGGGAGGAAAAACCACCGCCACAACCACATCCCGTCCCAGCAGATCGGAGATCTCCCGTTCGCTCAGATTGGATTCCTGCCCGGCAATCTTTCTGGCCACCGCGGCATCCACGGACCCTTCACAAAAAGGAACCCGATCCGGCTGCTCGCCTGCGAGGGCACACATCACTCTTTCTCGAGAATTCATGCTGCTTTTTTCCTTTCCTCAGCTTAAATCTTCAAAGGATATTTCCCATGCTGGCGAGTTGCTTTGATCATCGCCCGGAAATTTTCCAATTTTACGTAATGGGCGACCGTGTTGCTGGAGCCCACGACATATCCGCCGCCTTTGGCCAGGTTGTGAATCTTCTTTTTCACCTCAGCCTCCACATCCTCTGGGCTGCCCAGGGTCAAAATCTCGCCGATCTCAATATTTCCCAGCAAACAAAGCCGGTCACCGTAACTGTCTTTCAGCGATTTGCTGTCCATGGCTAATGGTTCAATCGGATGCAGTCCATTCAAACCTGCATCCAGTAAATCTGGCAGGATTTCCCTCAGATCCCCATCTGAATGCATAATAAACGGTAGATCATGTTTGGCGCAGATCTCGCCCATCCGCTCTAAATAAGGGAAAAGATACTTCCTCAATAAACCCGGTTGGACCATGGTGCCGGATTTATAAGCCAGGTCATCTCCGTACCACATAGCGCCGATTTCATCCATCTCGACAATCTTTTGGAACACCTCCAACTGCGTATCACCTATCCGGCGGAATAATTCCGCCACCAGGTCAGGTTGATCAACCGTCGCATAGGAAAAGGTATCAAAGCCCATAATGCGCCATACCCGGGTAAAGATCCCTCCCACCCCAGAAATAATCTTCATGCCGGGGTATAAACAGTGAGCGCATTCCTGCAGATTGGAATAATCGATCGTTTCCGGATCCGGCCAGGGATAATTCTCATATTCTTCCCAAGAGCTGATCAGACTGGACTGATCTCCTGCCCATTCGGTGACCTGCATATCTCCGGCGTAAATATGGTCCTCGTCTGCTTTTCCATCTCCCACCATCCGGTATTCGTAGTTCGCCCGCAGGTAGATGTAATCGTACCCGGCCTGGTACCAGAAATCGACATCGTCCTGCACGCTGGTAATCGGTCGGCCCAGAAAGGCTTCTTTGATTTGCCAATCGATATGAAGTTCCGCGTTGGGAACTCGGTCGGGCTCCCCTTCCAGCAGGAGCACCTTCCGCAGCCGGTCAAAATCAGGATCCAGAGGCACAAAACTCGCTTGATTCTTAGTCATGGGTGTGAAATTCCTTTTGCATATCCGCTACCGCACCGGGGTCTGATAACAAATCGACAGCGACCCCCGCCAGGACGCAGGCTCCCTGAACCATCGCTTGCAGGGCTTTCTCCTCTCCCGACGCTTCGGCAACAGCCGGGGAGTGCCAGGGAATTCCTCCGGGGTGGCTGTCGATAAAGAACATAGCTGCCGGCAGCTCCTGGCTGACATTCCCAAAATCCGTGGAAGCTGCCATCGGATAGGGATCAGGATCGATCGCGATCCCTAACTGCTCATAATTTTCAATGATCAGCCGATTGAGCACGGGATTTATCCGGGTGTTATACACCGTAGTTATCTGATTAACGGTAAGGGTGGTCCCGGTAGCCAGAGCTCCAGCCCGGGCGCAGTCGCACACCCGCTGATAAGCATCTTCCAAGGTGTCAGTATCTGCTGCCCGCACCATAAACTGCCCGGAGGCAAAATCAGGCACAATGTTGGGGGCTTCGCCTCCTTCCTTGATAATCCCGTGAACCCGTACATCGGGAGTGAGGTGCTGCCGAAGAGCGTTGATCTGATTGAAGGCAGCGATCAATCCTTCCAGGGCATTGCGACCTTCCCAGGGATCGGCAGCAGCGTGTGCAGCCTGGCCGTGAAAATTGAATTCACAGGCTATAAACCCCAGATCACTACCCAGCACCCGGGCCTGAGTAAAAGGATGGAGCATCAGCGCCGCGGTGACATCCTGAAAAGCCCCGGCTCTCAGCAGTTTAATTTTGCCTTCCTCAACTCCCAGATATTCCTCAGCCGGAGTGCCGATCACCCCCACGCTTCCACCTGTCTCCTCGACCACGGCCGCTGCTCCCACAGCCGCGGCAGCAGCAGCTGGACCGATCAGGTTGTGCCCACAGCCGTGCCCGACCCCCGGCAGCGCATCATATTCTGCCAGAAAATAGATCCCGGGAAATTCTCCCTTTCCCCGGACAGCCCGGAAGGCAGTATCCAACCCGCCGTAAGGTTGGCGGGTGGCGAAACCTTCCTCCGCCAGGACCTTCACCAGCGACTTGCTGGCCCGGGTTTCCTGATACCCGGGCTCGGGATGATTCAGGATATCCAGAGCAAGATCCCGGAAGTCATCCTCCCGCTGCTTGATGACCTCCCAGGCTTTCTTTTTCCAGCTTAACGAATTAGCGGTCATCGTTCCAGCTCCTCTTTTTGCTGTTCATCAGACCAATTATCCGCCGCGCGGAACATCGCCAGGATGTTCTGGGGAGGGACCTCCGGTTGAATGTCATGAACGCTGGCCAGGACATAACCACCGTCAACGGCTAAATCATTCAAACGGCGCCGGACCTCCGCCTCCACCTCTTCCACAGTTCCCCTGGGGAGAACGTAATGGGTATCCACACCTCCCCAAAAGGTGATCTCCTCTCCCCACTGTTCCTTGAGCGCCCGGGTATCATCCATTCCTTTGGCCGATACCTGAACAGGATTGAGCGCATCAATGCCCATATCCACCAGCTCACCGAGCAGGGATCCCAGGCTACCGCAGCTGTGGTAGAGCGACTTCATCCTGCTGCCAGTCATCAGGTCAAAAACCTTCTTTTGACGGGGTTTGAAATATCTTTGATACATATCCGCGGATACCATGGTCCCGTTTTGAAAGGCAATGTCATCTGCATAGATCACCACATCAGCCAGCCCGTTCACCGCTTCCACCATAGCTTCCGCTTCCGCGAGCCAGATCTCCAGGATGCGGTCCATATAATTTTCAGCAAATGTTGGATCACCGGCCAGATCCATCAACCAATGATCAAAACCCCGCATAAATTGAGCCTGATGAAGGAACCCGACCTCTAAGTTCAACACCAGCGCCTTATCGGTCGTTTCTCTTAACTGGCGGGCCTGCTGGGTTAATTCAGAAAAGTCTTCCCGCGGCTCCGGCCAGCTGTGTTCAGCCAGCTCGGTTGTTGTGCTCATTCCTGCCAACGGCGGGGAACTGACCAGATAATGGCCGTTCCCTTCCGGCAAACGCCGCTCGACCCCCCAGCGGTCAACATAAGTCCGGTTTTCATCCAGCTCGGGAACCTCTGCTGAAGCTGAAGAAATGATGGGAAGCAAATCGATCCCCAGGTGATCAATCACCGGTTGTTCTACGCGGGCTAAGAGCGCCCGGGAGCTGAGATATTCAAAGCCATCGTCTAAACCCAGATGCTTCTTCAAAGCCTGATAGGCCAGAGGATGAATTCCTGTTGCCGTGGTACTTCCCAGGTCCCGGGGAGGACGATCCGGCCGCTGATGGTTGAGGGCTGTTAAAACGCGTTCTTGTGAATTCATAAGTCGTAATCTCTTTGCATAGTAAAAAATCCGGCTTGAACCAGCATCTCCTGGAGATTTTCCCCCTCGCTCTCAGTCAGGGGGAGAAAAGGCCCCCGGGGATCACCAACCTCCCAGCCCTGGAATTGCATCACACTTTTTAGAGCAGGGATCATGCTGAATTTGGCCATAATGGAGATCACCCGATTGGCCTGATGCTGCAGCTGCTGGGCTCTTTTCAAATCACTTTCATTCCAGGCTCGATAAAGGGCCAGAAACAGGCGGGGCATGCAGTTATAAGTGGTACCAATTCCGCCATCGACCCCCATCACCAGGAAGGAAAGCAGCTTTTCATCAGGGCCGGAGAAAACATTTAACTCTCCCCCGCAGGCTTCCATGATTCCCTGCAGGTTCAAAATATCATGGTGGGTGTATTTCATACCCTGAATGATCTGATCAGCAAACAACATCCGGGCCAGACCCACATCCAGGCTGGTATTGACCAGACCCGGGATATTATAGAAATAAAGGGGTAGGCCGCCAGCGGCTTCCTTGAGCCCCCGATAGTAAGCGGCAATTTCTTTGGCGTTGAAATGATAGTAAAAGGGAGGGATGGAAGCGATCGCGTCCGCTCCACTCTCCCAGGCTTGACGGGCCAATCTCTGCGCGGCCCGACTGGAAGAATCTGCGACGTGAACGATCACAGGAATTCGCCCTTTTACCGTGGAAATCACAGTTTCCACCACAATTTCCCGCTCTTCTTCGGTCAGCAACAGCCCTTCTCCGGTGCTTCCGCACAGGTATAGACCGTGCATACCAAGTCCAATGAAATATTCCACCAGATCAACAAGCATTTCCTGGTTAACTTCCCCCTCTGGTGTGAACGGGGTCAATAACGCTGGCATCAGTCCTGTATACAAATTAGTTTTCCTTTCTGCTGTCCTGCAGCAGAGACTATTGGGCGCAGCCCCGGGCTGCGATCTTCCAGATATCAACCAGAAGGCCTTCCCGGTAGACAAAGAATTGGTCGTGTAAATTTACCGTGGTGCAAACATGAGAGGGCAAAAAACGGACTCGATCCCCACCCTGGAGCTCTACATCGCCGGGCTGCAGCAAAGTGAGCACTCCATGCTCCTCAGATAAATAATTCATCTCCACAGCCATACCCCCCAACATCCGGGGCCATCCAAATTCACTGGTCATCGATTTCAATCCCGCATCTGTGACCAAACGCTCCGGAACTGGACGGCTGACCACGGAGGATAAAACGTTTAAAGCTGGTTTGAACTCACTGCGTACTTTCAGATAAGTATCATCCATAAAAACATAAGAACCAGCCTGAATTTCCGTGAGGGGAGTTTCGGTTCCGGAAATGTCATAGGTACCTGTTCCTCCCCCGCTGACTATGTCTGGGTTAAGTCCTTCTTTTTCCAACAGACGACGGGTCTTTTCAAGCGGTTCAAAGGCTTTTCTCACCGCTGCACTCCGTTCTGCAGGATCTTCCATCAACACCAGATGGCCCTCATAGGCCTGCAAGCCCCGGAAGGAAAGATGCGCCCTGCTATCCACTTCGCGGGCAAGGTCCACAGTTGGTTGACCGGGCTGAACCCCACAGCGGTTCATGCCGATATCGACTTCAATCAGAACACCCAGATTAATCCCTTTTTCCCGACAGCGTCGGTTCAGGTGGGCGACGTTAGTTAAATCGTCAACCGCTACCGTCAAATTACAATTCTTCGCCAGCTCAGTCAACCGGTCAATCTTGACCTTCCCGGTCACCTGGTTGGCGATCAAAATATCCTCTATTCCTGCCCGGGCAAAAACCTCAGCCTCGCTCACCTTCGCGCAGGTAATCCCTACAGCCCCCGCATCCAACTGCAGCCGGGCAATCTCCGGGCATTTATGGGTTTTGATATGCGGTCTTAATCGAACCAATGAATCCGCAAAGAAAGCGGCCATCCGGGAAATATTGTCCTGAAGTACATCCAGATCAAGGATCAGCGCCGGCGTGTCGATTTGTTCGATGGGCATACCTTTTTTAATCCTGAAATTCATTTAAACCATCCTTCTTTTCGGAGAAAGCGGCCGCAAAGCTCTGCCGCTGGTGCTGCCCAGATATTTTCCTTCCCGGACCACCACCCTCCCGTTGATCAAAACGCTGTGCATACCTTCGGGTAACTGACGGGGATCCTGATAGGTGGAATGATCCTCAAGCTCCTCAAGGGAGAAAACAACCACATCCGCCGCAGAACCAACCGTCAGGGTCCCCCTGTGGAGCAGTTGGTGGCGTCCGGCAGGGGCAGCGGTCATTTTCCGGACTGCTTCCTCCAAACGGAGCACCGGGTTATCCCGGACATACGCTGTGAGCAGTCTGGGATAGGTGCCAAAGCCGCGGGGGTGCGGATGACCACCCACCAGCACGCCGTCGCTGCCGATCATCCCGGCCGGATGTTTGAGCATGACCAGATTATCCTCCTCACTTCCCCCCTCAGCGATAATCGTGCTGTCAAGTTCGGTTTTCAGGAGCACATCCATCAGCAGCTGGAAAGTGTTCATCTCCCCTGCGGCGGCGGCCTCGGTAACCGGACGGCCTTCCCACTCCTGGAAATCTGGATGAGGTGCGTTGCTCAGCGAGTAATTCGACCAGTCCAGCGACCAGGCATCCATATCCTCGCTGATCCTGGCTCGCGTCCCGGCATCCCGCAGGCGATTTAAAACCGCATCAGGACCGCCGTGCTGAGCCCAGGGGGGAAGCAAACAAAACAACGGTGCGCAGCCCACGGTGTAGGGATAAATATCAAAGGTGACATCCACACCTTCCTTCCTGGCCTGATCAATCAGGTCCAGAACCCGTCCGGCCAAACCCCAGGTGGAAGGATCGGCCATCCGCAGGTGGGAGATATGGATTCCCGCTCCTGTTCTGCGGCCGATGGTAATGGCTTCTTCCACAGCAGTCAGCAGCTGAGCTCCGTAAGAACGTAAATGGATGGATAAGATCCCCCCGGCCTTTCCCACCGGGGTGCAAAGGGCGATCATCTCTTTTGTGGACGCATGACTGCAGGGGATATAAGTCAGACCGGTCGATAAACCAGCAGCCCCTTCTTCCAGGGATCGGGTGACCAGATCCTGCATCCGGGATAACTCATCCGCCCGGGCCGGTCGGTCCGCCCACCCCATCACCTCCACCCGGACCGCACCGTGCGGCACCAGATGGACAGCGTTGCTGGCTTTCCCCTCATAACGCTGAAGAAGCTCCCCTGTCGACCGCCAATTCCAGGCAACGTCATCCGAGAACTCCCCGTTTAACCCTTTAAGATACCGCCGCCATGCCTGAAGGTTTTCTTTACTCACCGGCGCGTAGGAAAGTCCGTCCTGGCCCACTACCTCCGTGGTGATTCCCTGCATAATCCGATATTCCATCTCCTGGTCGGCTAACAAGGTGATATCGGCGTGGCTGTGGGCATCCACAAATCCCGGAGCGACGATCAAATCAGTTGCGTGGATCACCTCGTCAGCTGCAGATGAGGGGATCCCCCTTCCTATATCGATTATTTTTCCTTCATGGACAGCAAGATCCTGCTGGCGCCACGGGCTTCCTGTGCCGTCAACAATTTTACCGCCCTGGATGAGGAGATCAATCTTGGCCATATTTAAAGATCCCAGAAGGTACCGGCAATATGCCGGATACCATCTTCTCCGTGAATATAATAAACAGTCAACAAACTACCATCCTCTAATTGGGTTGTGCAGGGATACCCCAAATCTCTGCTCACCCCGTCGTCCCTCAGGATGATTTCCCTGTCCATTTCCCAGGTCTGACCGCTGTCGGAACTAAGGCAGGCCCGGATGCCGAAAGGTTTTCTTCGGTGCCCATAGCTGGCCAGCAGCCGTCCGTCTGCTAACAAAAGCACACTGGCGGGATGACCCCACATCGAGGTCTGGCGAAGTTCAGTCCAGGATTGACCCTGATCATAAGAAACCGCTTGATACAGGTGCTGATAATCTCCCGGTTCTCCGGCTCTGATGAGAGCGATCATCTGACCTTCCGCGGTGAACGAGATCCCGGGTTCCTCAAAACTGATTTTGTGGTCCGGATCTGCAGCTATCAGGGCTGGTTCACCCCAGCTGTCTCCTCCGTCCCGGGAGATCACAGAAAACGATCGGCAGACATTCTCTCCGTAATTCGCGCCGTAGATGCCCATCAGCAAACTGCCGTCAGGCATCTCGAGGACTGCGTCCGAAGTTCCTGCCCGGGGCAGGGGATGGGAGGGAACGGGTACCGGGTCATCCCAGCTGATCCCCTGGTCTCTGGAACGAATGATAAAAGGTCCTTCAACATCCGCCCAGGACCCGTCAATCTGCTGTCGGGCGGGATAGTTCAACCGGCTTTTTTCCGCGTCCGGGACCACAAACCACTGGAAATAATTGACCGCCAGGGTTCCATCCGACAATACCTGAACCGAGGGATCCTGTTCTCCCCTTTCAGGATCAAAGGGAGGGAGGATCCGGACGTCTTTCCAAGATTGGCCGTGATCCTCCGACTGCAGCAAGGCTATACGGGCTCCTTTATCCACATGATCGTATTTCCCTTCTTTGACCGCCTGTAAACTAAACCCCCCTGCCCGGCGGAAGCTCACCCATAAATTACCATCTCGCCCTTTGGCTACCGCGGGGAAGCAGCTGTACGCTCCAGGATCTTTATATAAAATAATGTGTTTCATTCCGTTATTCACCTGTACCTAAGATTTATTATTATTTTCCTGCTTTCTTTCAGCGATCGCCGGAAAGCAGTGTCCGGGGATCCAGCGCATCGCGCAGGCCGTCCCCGACAAAGTTGACACAGAGCACCGTCAGTGAAACCATGATCCCCGGGGGAACCCAAAGCCAGGGCATTGAGGACAGAATGGTAAGCTTCTGAGCATCCGTCAGCATCTGACCCCAGCTGGGCTGGGGAGGGGGAACGCCGAGCCCCAGGAAGCTCAAAGAGGCTTCCGTGAGGATCGCGCTGGCGATCCCGAAAGTGGCTGCCACGGTAATGGGACCCAGGACGTTGGGCAGCAGATGATTGAAGATGATATACACATCGGATCCTCCTTTTGCCCGGGCGGAAATGACAAACTCTTTCTCTCTCAAACTGAGGATCTGCCCCCGCACCAGGCGGCTTATTCCCGGCCAGCTGAGCAAACCGATTACAACCATAATGTTATACAGGCTGGGCCCCACCAGGGCGACCACCGTGATGATGATAATCAGGGCGGGAAAGGTCATCACGATATCCGTTAACCGCATGATTATTGAATCCACCAACCCACCGTAATAACCAGAAATTGCCCCTAGCGTGGTGCCGATGACCGTGTAAATAGCCACAGCCACCAGCCCGACGGAGAGGGATACCCGGGTGGCAAAAACTAACCTGGCCCAGACATCACGGCCGAGGGCGTCAGTCCCCAGCCAGTGTTCCGCGCTGGGAGGTTGTTTCAGCGAGGTATAGTCCTGATAAAAAGGATCTTTCCGGGCGACCCAGGGGGCGAACACTGCTACCAGGATCAAAAGGATGATAAAAACCAACCCGAAGACCGCCGGGCGATACTGAACAAAACGCTCGAGTATCCGCTTCCAGCGATTACTGCGGGCTGATTGCCCTGCCAGGGAGTTAAGTTTGTTTTCTATACTTTGCTCTTCTGTCTTCTGCTTCATAATTTCATACCTAATCCAATTTGATGCGGGGATCAACCACCGCGTAGGCAATATCGGTCAGGAGATTGGCCCCCAAGACCAGAATGGCATAGATCAACTCCAATCCCATCAACACCGTATAATCCTGATTGAGCACCGCCCAGATATTCAACGTGCCCAATCCCTGCCAGTGAAAAATTTGCTCCACGATGACAGAACCGGCGAACAGGATCGGAAGCCGCAAACCTATCACGGTAATCAAGGGGATCAAAGCGTTGGGAAAAGCATGCAGGATGATGGAAGCCCATTCCCGGACCCCTTTGGCCCGCGCCAGGACCATGAAATCCTGGTTGAGAATCTCCAGCATAGAGGATCGTGCGTACCTTAATAAGGGAGCAGCACTTCCAACACCCAGGATAGCCACCGGCATCACCATGTACTGAAAGGAATCCCAGAAGCTGGACTGCCCACCTAATGTTCCCATCCCGGAAGTAGGCAGCCAGTTTAACTTTAAGGCAAAGAGATAAATCATCGCCAGCGCAAGGAAGAAACCGGGCAAACTCACGGCTACAAAGGACAAAAAAGTAGCCGTATAGTCAATCAGGGAATACTGTTTTACCGCAGAAAGGATACCAATGCTGATCCCCACGATCGTACTGACAATCAAGGCAGAAATGGTCAGCTTGAGGGTCGGCCATAAGCGTTCGCTGATCATCTCCCTGACCGGCTGTTGGGTGATCAAGGAATAACCCAGATCACCACGGACCACTCGTCCGACCCAGAAGACATACTGCACAGGCAGCGGCTGGTTTAATCCCAATTTCTCGCGTTCTTTATCGATGCGCTCAGCATCAAAATTCCCGATCGTGGGATCGATCATCCCAGCCACCGGGTCACCAGGGGCGATCTGGAGCATCCCGAAGACGATGACCGTGATGCCGATCAGCACCGGGATAGAAATGAGTAATCTCCTGAAAATGTAGTTAATCATGTTGAATCCAGAATATTTAGTTTAGGGGGGACTCAGCAAAAACATCCTTGCCATCTTTCTCCAACCCCGGACCTATTTCTCCAAACCGTCTGAGAAACCGGGTTCCTGAAAGAGTAGTTTGCAGGGGACGACGCGGCTGAACCTCAAAGACAGCCATTCCCCGGTAATCTACCTTCTCGAGAGCTCTGAATAATAAGGCCCAATCAGCGTCCGGGATTCCCCCGCTGCCGGGGGTGTAGTGGTCACGGATGATCCCCCCTTCACCGACCAGGGTTTCTTCTGCTTCAGAAAGAATATCCTGTAAGTGCAGATGAACGATCCGGTCCTGGAAGGTTTCCAGGAACGATTTCAGGGGGTCATCAGTGAGGTAAACATGACCGATATCCAAACAAATCCGCAGGTCATCGATCGCTTCCAGGGCTTTCTTCAGCACGGGCAGCTGTCCATTCTCTAAAGCGATCTGCACCCCCCGGTTTTTCCCCCGGGAGACTATTTTATCCGCGAGCTCGAAGTCCAGGCTGCGGTCTTCTGTGCTGATATTGTCCGCGTGGATAACCAGGACCTTCGCTCCCAAGGCTGCAGCGGCATCAATCTGACGGTCGAGGAAGTCCATTTCATTGTTTCCAATCGCTGCATGCAAGCTGACCGGCATGCCGTTGAGCGCCTGCTGCAACCTTTTTTGCTGTTCAGGGAGGTAAAGTCCCTCGTCCCGATGCCAGCTGTTCCACAGCTCAACCCCAAGGTGATACTTTTGCAGTTCAACCAGAATTTCTTCCAGGGATGAAACAGGATGATAATGATTATAATTCCATAAACTCACTGCCGGTTGAATGTTCATCTCAATATCCTGAGTACAGGTTTGTTTGCTGTCATTCCAGTGATGTACAAGCTGTGAGGTGCGGAGAATCAACTCCGCACCTCACGTTGATCCAATGTTATTTGATTATTCTGTGATGGTCCATTCTTCGATGTTCCAGGTGACATACCCTTGATCGGGGCTGGGTTCAACACCGGCCAGGTTGGGGTTGACGCCGTAGAAAACATCAGGGGTCATGAAGAACAAGCTGGGCAGATCCTCATTGAGCATCGCGCTGGCTTCATAGGAGATTGCCTGACGTTCTTCGATCACGCTGGTGGCTACGCCATCTTTCATCAGCTGATCAAATTCTTCATTACAGTAACCCATGACTAGCTCCGCCCACCCTGCCGAGCAGGTGTAGTACAGAGAGCTGACGCTGGGATCAGTGCCAAAGCGTCCACCCGCGTTCAGGATCAGATCGCCTTCGCCGCCAATAGCCGCAACCAGGAAGGATGAACTGGTAACCAGCTTGATATCCACCCGGATCCCAACTTCGCCCAGCATCTGCTGGAGCATTTCTCCCAGCTGGCGGGCCTGTTCCCCGGTGGACGCCAGGAAAACCAGGGTGATGGATTCATCATCCCACATGGCTGTGCCGTTTTCAGCAAAGGTAACTCCCGCCTCTTCCATGAGAGCCTTTGCTTTGTCGACATCGCGGTCATATGTGTTCAAATCGGGATTTACCGCCCATTCAGGACCAAACATCGGGCTGTAAATGGGGGTGCCGTAACCATCAACCAGGACATCGATCACAGCCTGATTGTCGATCGCGTACATCATAGCCTGCCGGAAGCTCTGATCCTGCAGGTATGGTTTGATTTCGGATTCGATCGGCTTTCCGTTCATTACGTTGCCGCCCTTGCCGCCTTCATCCGCCGGTTTATTCATCTGGTCGATTTGTTCTTGCGATCGGGCATCCACATGAGCCACAAGATAACCAATCCCTTTCACCGGGGTGATCTCAATCTGACCCATACCCTCAAACCGTTCAACCTCATCAGCCGGGATGGTAGCGATGTCCAGCTCACCCGCTTCCAGCTGGGCCAGGATGGTGGCCTGTTCTTCAAACATCTTCACAAACACTTCGTCAATCTGAGCTTCTTCACCCCAGTAGCCGTCTTTCTTGGCCAGGTGAATGTACTGGCCAGGGCTGAATTCCACGAAATCGTAAGGACCAGAGGTTATGGTGGGGGCATCGACATATTCACTCTGCTCCAATTCCTCAACAGACATGCCGCCCAGAATGTGCTCGGGAAGGATGCTCAAATAGGTATTGGAAAGGAAAGTCGCGTTGGGTACACTCAATTCCATCTTCACGGTATGATCATCGACAACCGTGATCCCTTCAATTTCCTCGGCTTCTCCGGATTTGTAAGCTTCCAGGCCGACAATATCTGAGAAGTTATTCTCCCACACCGACTGGCCTAACTCGGGATTAACCGCCAGCTTGTAAGTGAAATAAACATCATCCGCGGTCAGCGGTTCGCCATCACTCCAGACCGCATCTTCCGGAAGATGGAAAGTGTAAACTGTGGCATCTTCGTTGATTTCAATCTCTTCCGCGAGGTCCGGAACAGGTTGGACTTCGCTGTCAAACCAGGTTAATGCCGGCAGAATCAAAGGGAAAGTCATAAACTGGGGATTACTGGTCATCCACAGAGGATTATAGTGTTTCCCCGTCATCCCGTTGGTACCGATAAACACCTGCGTTTTGGTTTCTTCGACCTCTTCCTCGCTGATTTCCTCGGCTTCGGTTTCTTCTCCAGCTTCCGAAGATTCAGTTTCAGTGGTCACTTCCTCTACCGCTGCTGGTTCATCTGTTGGTTCCGGGGCAGCCGTTGGGGCGCAGGCTACAGCCATCAGGGACAGGACTGTCATCAACATCAGGGCTTTTGCTGCTTTAATATAAAACTTCGACATGTACTCCTCCATTATCAATCTAAATTTGGAACGGGATTGCTGTCAGACAGCTTTTGCTCTCCTGATCAGGACTCAGCGAAAACTGCGGGACATATTGACTACGTTTTTTATCTCCGAACACCTCCTTACCTCAGCGGATTGGCTCCTGGTAAATTTTGGTTACAACATACTGCGGACACCGCGGGTAGTATCCCGCAGCTCTTGAAGCAGTGATTTTTTGATATCCGAAGTAAATTTAGGGCTGGGTCCGGAAGCACTCAAGGCAGCTACAATCTCGCCGCTGCGGTTGCGGATGGGCACCGCCAGACAAAAAATACCTACTGCCCCTTCCTGATCATCCACCGAATAACCCTGCTTGCGAGCCTGGTCCAGGTTTTCTAGAAACTGCTCTTTATCGATAATCGTGTAAGGAGATAATGCAGGCATGCCCCTTTCTTCTAAAATCCCCATGACCTCCGGATCGGGATGATCCACAAGAAGTGACTTTCCCAACGCAGAGCAGTGGACATAGTGGCGATAGCCAATGATGGGAACATGGCGAAAAGGCCCACCCTGATCCGTCGAGGCGATATATACCACCTGCCCGTCATCTAGAATACCCAGGTTGCAGACGATGTCAAACTTTTGAGTGATTTCCTGCATGAAGGGGGTGACCACATGCTCAATGGAAAGATTGGACTGGTAAATTTCTCCGAGTTCAAAAAGGCGAATCCCCACAGTGTAGCGCTGGTTATCGGCGGTGGGTTCCACAAATTTTGCCGCTTCCAGGGAAGCCAGCAGTCGGAAGACCGTGGGTTTGGGCAGCTCCGTCATCTCACTGATTTCCGCCAGGGTTAACTCTGAGTTGGTCAGACTGAAGCAGGTCAAAATGCTCAGCGCCCGGTCGACAGCTTGAACCTGATAGGACTCTTTCTTCTTGGTCATCCCCTGCTTTTGCTGACTGCCCATCATCCCTCCTTTTTACCGTTTCATTGTATGAAACGGTATTTCATATAGTACAATTATAGCGATCTCTGGCCGGGGCTGTCAAGCGTCCCGGATATGACAAAACTCTTAATCGGAGTAAAATGAGACTTGAAACCCTTACCTACCTCAACCGGGATGTGGCCCATGACCGCGAACCAAGCCTGGTTTCTGGGAATTGACCTGGGAACCAGCAGTTGTAAATGCGCCCTGATTGACAATCAGTCCAACCTGCTGGCTCTGGTGAATGTGCCCTATCCGGGCACCGCCTCCAAAACAGATTGGAAAACTCAGAACCCTGAATCGATCTACCGGGGTCTGATTCAGGCAGTTCAGCGCGGGGTTGACCAAGCAGGGGTATCCCCCCGGCAGTGTCAGGCCGTGAGCATCGGCTGCGCGCTGCATGGGCTGCTGGCATTGGACGCCCAAGGAAATCCTCTAACCCCGATCATGACCTGGGCCGATGACCGGGCAGCAGCTCAAGCCGCCGCGGTGGCTGGAACTCCCCAGGGCCGGGACCTCTACCGGCAAACCGGCTGTCCGCCCCACGGGATGTATCCGCTGTATAAAATCCGCTGGCTGCAAGACCAGCAGAGCGCTCTTTTTAACCAGGCCGCCCGCCTGGTTTCCGTTAAGGAATATCTGATCGCCCGGTTAACTGGAGAGTTCCTGGTTGATTACTCCCTGGCCAGCGGCACCGGCCTGCTTGATATTCACCGCCTGAAGTGGCACTCCGGGGCTCTGAGGGCCGCCGGGATTGGAGAGGGACATCTCTCACCCCTGGCCGGCCCGGGTACCAGGCTGAAAATAAACCAGGCGGATTTCCTGGAGAAAACCGGCCTCCCTCCTGATCTCCCCCTGGTGTTGGGATCATCGGATGCTGTCAATTCCAATCTGGGCGCCGGGGCAGTGCATCCAACCCAGGCCACATGCATGATCGGCACCAGCGGCGCTTACCGCATCCTGGCTCCGGAACCCATCCTCTCCCCGGATGCCAGCACCTGGTGCTACTGTCTGGACGAACAGCACTGGCTGGTTGGTGGGGCGATTAACAACGGCGGCTTATCCCTGGCCTGGTTCAAAGACATGCTGGAAAGTTGGCCGGAGGCAAATCCGGAGATCACAATCCCGGGGCTGCTCGCTCTCGCAGAACAGAGCCCGGCCGGCAGCCTCGGATTGATCTGTCTGCCGCTGTTTTCCGGGGAGCGCAGCCCGGGGTGGAATCTTCAAGCCAGGGGAACTTTCTTTGGGCTCAGCATGGAACACGATCTGCGCCACCTTTCCCGATCGCTCCTGGAAGGGATAGGCTATCGGCTGCGCATCCTGGACGAAACTTTAAGGGCGATCTCCGGGGATATCAACGAGGTCCGGGCTTCTGGTGGTTTCACCCGATCCTGCTTCTGGACCCAATTGACCTGCGACATACTCAACCGACCGCTCTCCGTTCCCCGGATCGGGGACACCTCGGCTTTTGGAGCGGCTCTCTGGGCCCTTCTGGGGGTCGATGAAAAACTTACCCTTCAGGAACTAGGTTCCCGGGCAGCTCTGGAAACCCACTATCATCCCCAACCAGAGCAGGTTAAGCTTTATGATCAAATTTACCCCCTGACCAAACAGCTGTACACCGCAGTAAACCCCCTGTTTTCCGCCGTACACGAACTCCGGGACTGGAATCCGGATCCGCCGCCCCGGCCAACCGGGTTGAATTATCCCCGTTCTTTGAGTGGCTGCAGGTTATGACGCCCAGAGGTCAATCTTTCTGCCTGAGGGTCTTATCCAGGTAGAGGGTCTCTCCAGCCCGGGGGATATAGCGGCGCCCTTCGCTCTCTTTTCCTTCCCAGCTGGCAGGATTCACTGTTTCTGGATCCAAATATCCCAGATTCAATTTCCGGCAGACCTCTTCCGGAATCCGGGTGGAAAGCACGACCTCAATCCGGGGTTCTTCTTTTCCGTCCTGATAGGTCCCGGCGCCTTTGAGATGAGTGCTGTGAGCCAAAATTGCCAGGGGCACCCCGGCAAATTGCTCCCACTGCTCAAGAAAATAAGGCATCACATGATAACCTATCTTTTCCAGATATTTTCCATGAGCCCCGCTGATCTGATCCAGATGCGGGGCATAGAGGATCAATTTACCCCCATCGGCGACTATGCTCTCCACCTTATACATCGCTTTCGCCGCAGTCCATAACTCATCATACATCACCGGAGCTTGAGATAACACCTGGCGGTATTTTTGTTCACAAACCAGGATATGTTTTTCAGCTGACAGTTCTGCTGCCTCTTCCCAGGTTGGAAGGTGATCACCATAAAACAACCCCGCCAACCCCTCCTCTACCACCACCGGGGCCAAGTATTTCACCGGCACGGGTACAGCTGACGCCGCTTCCGTAATCATCCGGCGCGCCGCCGTGTATTTCCTGCCGATGGTTTTTTGCACCCCCACAAGGGCCCCTAACCAATGAGTAACATCAATCATCTCCGATCCGGATATCCCGGGAAACAGATATTTTGCCCCCCCGGAAAACCCCACTACCTCATGAGGAAAGACCGGCCCGAGGATCAACAGCTGATCGTATTCCATAATTTTGCGGTTAATGGTAATGGGCACAACCTGATCCAGGGAAGGATGCCAGCAATCCCCAGCCAGGGTCCTGATCAGCTCCGGGGGGATCTCGCCCACCTTGATCAACTCAGGGTGGCGTTGATAATCATGGTTGAAGCAGCGGATTTCCAGAAGGGGAAAACTGCGGTTCACGGCGGTTAACCCCAGCAATCGGTCCATCTGACTCCGGGACAGAGGCGGATGGGTACCCAGGGCTACCATGACATCCAACGCTGCAGCCCCCTCCAGCGCCTGCACAACAGCAGCGAATAACTCGTGAAGGGGGAGACTCCTGGTTTGATCTGGCACCAGCACCAGGACGCGTTGACGATCCAATTTTCCCCCCAGTTCTTGCTGGCAAAATTGGATAATTTCTTGATCGGTGAGGGCTTTTGCCGGAGAAGTGGGATATATTGCAGTCATAGCCTTCTAAGTATACCGCTGATCATTTCCCCGTCCAACCGGGTTAAACAAAAAAGTGCCGAAAAAGCAAACCGAT